>CALYQW010000010.1 GCA_945290265.1 uncultured Erwinia sp. | reverse complement strand
GCACTGGTTTCTGATACCAGCATTCCGGGGTTCGAATCCCTGCACCCCAGCCATAAAGTAAAAAAGCCCGCTTCTGCGGGCTTTTTTACGTCTGCTGATCGCCTTTCCGCCTGATATGGCAGGCTATCAGCCCGCCATACCACCTCAACATTATAGCCCCAACGCGTAACGCAACGCCTGACGCTTTAACACCCCTGAACGCTCCGCCACAATCAATCCCAGATTACGGATGACTTTCAGCGGTGCCAGCTGATTACTGAAAGTGAAGTAAAACAGATCCATGCCGCTTTGCATTAGCAGATTGTCACGCCGCCGCTGGCGCTGATAACGCATCAGCACCGGCTCTGAAGACCAGTCTTCGCCCTGCGCACGCGCCATGCTTAGCACGTCAATTAATGCATCCACATCGCGGTAACCCAGATTCACCCCCTGTCCCGCCAGCGGATTAATGGTATGGGCTGCATCTCCTACCAGCGCCAGTCCCGGCAGGACATAACGTCGGGCATGACGACGCGTCAGAGGGAATGAGGCGGCAGCAACCACCGTCACTTTTCCAATGCGCGCCGGGAAACTGGCTTCAACTTCTTTCTGCAACTGCGCCAGCGGCATCGCCTGTAGCTGGCGAATCCGTGCCGGATGGTCATACCACACCAGCGAAGCCCAGTTATCGTAAAGCGGCAGCCAGGCGCGCGGCCCCTGCGGGGTGAACTGCTGCCAGGTAGTATCACCGGCAAGTTGCTGACAGCGCACGCTGATTAGCATACAGGACTGGGCATAACTCCAGCCTTCGGTACCTAATCCGGCCCACTGTCTGACCTGCGAGTTAGCGCCATCCGCCCCCACCACCAGACGTGCGTTCAGCGTATTACTCCCCGCCAGTTGCAGCTGCCAGCCGCCGTTAACCTGCTGTATTCCCTGTAACTGCGCCGGACAAAGAAGCTCCACCTGTTCCTGCTGTTGCAGACGCTGCCATAAGGCGCGCTGCAAAACGCTGTTTTCCACCATATAACCCAGTTCCGGCAGCCCCAGATCCTGCGCATCAAATCCTACCTGCGCACTGCGCCATTCCCATGTTTCCAGCCGGCGATAAGGTGCAGCGCGCATGGCCAGCACCGCCGGCCAGACGTCGAGTTGCTTTAACAGGGCAACAGAGGCAGCACCGATGGCCGAAACGCGAATATCCGGCGGGCTGGCAGGATCAAAGGGTGCAGGTTCTTCCCGATCCAGCAGCGCAACGCGAAAACCCTGTAGCGCCAGGCCACTGGCCAGCGCTGCCCCAACCATCCCTCCACCGACGATGGCCACATCCAACTTTTGTTGAAATTCTGTCATTTTTACCTTCACCTGGCGGCTTCTGTTTGTTCTGCATCTACACCTGCAAGGCAGAATTCTGTTATCCTGACCATTACCGGGGCTTTGCCCTGATTGTACCGGATTTTATGCGACTGTTCGCACGCCGCTGTAAGATCCCTCCGGCGGCACAGCATCATCCTACGCGCCTCGCGCTTAATACTGCATGACAAATGGCAAGTCGATGACAAAAAAACTACATATTAAAACCTGGGGCTGTCAGATGAATGAGTATGACTCATCCAAAATGGCTGACCTGTTAAACAGCACCCACGGATACACCCTGACCGAACAGGCGGAAGACGCCGACGTACTGCTGCTCAACACCTGCTCGATTCGTGAAAAGGCCCAGGAAAAAGTTTTCCATCTGCTTGGACGCTGGCGCAAGCTGAAAGAGGCGCGCCCCGACCTGATTATCGGCGTTGGTGGCTGCGTTGCCTCTCAGGAAGGCGACCATATTCGTCAACGCGCCAGCTGCGTGGATATCGTTTTTGGCCCGCAAACCCTGCACCGCCTGCCGGAAATGATCAACACCGTGCGCGGCACTAAAAGCCCGGTGGTGGATATCAGCTTCCCGGAAATTGAGAAGTTCGACCGTCTGCCGGAGCCGCGCGCCGAAGGCCCCAGCGCCTTTGTCTCGATCATGGAAGGCTGTAATAAGTACTGTACCTTCTGCGTGGTGCCTTATACCCGTGGTGAAGAAGTCAGTCGTCCGAGCGACGATATCCTGTTTGAAATCGCCCAGCTGGCGGCGCAGGGCGTGCGGGAAGTCAATCTGCTGGGGCAGAACGTCAACGCCTGGCGCGGTGAAGACTATGATGGCAGCATCAGTTCGTTTGCCGACCTGCTGCGTCTGGTAGCCGCCATCGACGGCATTGACCGCATTCGCTTTACCACCAGCCACCCGATTGAATTTACTGACGATATTATTGAAGTCTATCGCGATACCCCGGAGCTCGTCAGCTTCCTGCACCTGCCGGTACAAAGCGGCTCTGACCGCATCCTGACCCTGATGAAACGCGCCCATACCGCGCTGGAGTACAAATCCATTATTCGTAAGGTGAAGGCCGCGCGGCCGGATATTCAAATCAGCTCCGACTTTATTATCGGCTTCCCCGGGGAAACCCAGGCTGACTTTGAACAGACCATGAAGCTGGTGGGTGACGTTAACTTTGATACCAGCTACAGCTTTATTTACTCCGCCCGTCCGGGAACGCCTGCCGCCGACCTGCCGGACGATGTCAGCGAAGACGAGAAGAAACAGCGTCTGTATATTTTGCAGGATCGCATTCAGCAGCAGGCAATGGCCTGGAGCCGCCGGATGCTGGGTTCCATACAGCGTATTCTGGTGGAAGGCGTATCACGCAAAAATATGATGGAGCTGTCCGGACGCACCGAAAATAACCGCGTGGTAAATTTTGAGGCCGGCCCGGAGCATATTGGTAAGTTTGTTGATGTTGAAATTGTCGATGTCTACCCTAACTCGCTGCGCGGCGTACTGGTGCGTGGTGAAGATGAAATGGGACTGCGCGTCAGTGAATCACCTGCCTCGGTAATTGCCCGTACCCGTAAAGAAAACGAGCTGGGCGTAGGGACTTTCCAACCCTGAGCCTGACAAAATCTGCGGCGTTCGTTCCGGACGCCGCAAAAATTCATCCCTGCCGGTTGCTTTCGGCAACGGTCGCCCCGATATTTTAATTAACGTCTGCGCCCGCTAAGAGCCTGTCCCGCCAGGCGATGGCGGCGCAAATATTTTCCTCAACCTGGCCCTGAGTGACCCAAAGGATTAGTTTGAATATTGAAACACGCGAAGTAAACCTCGAACCCGCTGATAATGCGCGGCTGCTCAGCCTGTGCGGTCCGTTTGATGACAATATCAAACAGCTGGAGCGACGGCTGGGCATTGAAATCAACCGCCGTGATAATGCCTTCCGGTTGACCGGACGCGCGCTGTGCGTTCACGCGGCAATTGATATCCTGCGCGATCTCTATGTCAGCACCGCCCCAATGCGCGGGCAGACTGCGGATATCGACCCGCAGCAAATCCATCTGGCGATTAAAGAGAGCGGCGTGCTGGAGCAGAGCACAGAAAACGTGCCGGATTTTGGTAAAGCGATCCATATCAAAACCAAACGTGGGGTGATCAAGCCACGTACTCCTAATCAGGCACAGTATATTGCCAATATTTTCGCCCATGACGTCACCTTTGGTATCGGCCCGGCCGGTACAGGTAAAACCTATCTGGCGGTGGCTGCCGCAGTGGATGCACTGGAACGTCAGGAAA
Organism: uncultured Erwinia sp.; assembly: GCA_945290265.1. Classification (GTDB taxonomy): domain Bacteria; phylum Pseudomonadota; class Gammaproteobacteria; order Enterobacterales; family Enterobacteriaceae; genus Erwinia. The sequence continues at coordinate 91,204 of CALYQW010000010.1, read as the reverse complement.
TCCGCCGTATTCTGCTGACCCGTCCGGCCGTGGAAGCGGGCGAAAAACTGGGCTTCCTGCCCGGAGATCTCAGCCAGAAAGTCGATCCTTACCTGCGTCCGCTGTATGACGCCCTGTTTGAAATGCTGGGCTTTGAGCGCGTAGAGAAGCTGATTGAGCGCAATGTGATTGAAGTTGCGCCGCTGGCTTATATGCGCGGTCGCACCCTGAACGATGCCTTTATCATCCTTGATGAAAGTCAGAACACCACTATTGAACAGATGAAGATGTTCCTGACGCGTATCGGCTTTAACTCCAAAGCGGTGATCACCGGCGATATCACTCAGATCGACCTGCCGCGCAACCAAAAATCTGGCCTGCGTCATGCAACAGAAGTACTGGCGGATGTGAATACCCTGAGCTTCAACTTCTTCCACAGTGAAGACGTGGTTCGTCACCCGGTGGTGGCAGAAATCGTTGTAGCCTATGAAGCCTGGGAAAATGCCGAACAACAGCGCCGTGATGCCCGTGCCGCTGAACGGCAACAGGAGACGCAGGAGACTAAATGAGTAGTGTGATCCTTGATTTGCAAATCGCCTGTGAAAATAACGCAGGACTGCCAACAGAAGCTGACTTTCAACGCTGGCTGGAAGCGGTTCTGCCGCAGTTTCAGCCGGAAAGTGAAATCACCATCCGCCTGGTGGATGAAGCAGAAAGCCGGGAACTGAACCACACCTACCGTGGCAAAGACAAACCTACCAACGTGCTTTCTTTCCCGTTTGAAGCCCCGCCGGGTATTGAGCTACTGCTGTTAGGTGATCTGATTATCTGTCGTCAGGTGGTCGAACGCGAAGCCGACGAGCAGCAAAAAGCCCCAGATGCCCACTGGGCACATATGGTGATCCACGGCAGTTTACATCTGTTAGGCTATGATCATATTGAAGATGATGAAGCGGAAGAGATGGAAGGCCTGGAGACTGAGATAATGCTTGCTCTTGGCTATCCCGATCCGTACATTTCAGAAAAAGAATAACCAGCGGCGAAGCCGTGGCCGATATTTCCCTGTATTTTCAGGAAAGCCGGACCCGGTTTCGTCATCCCGTCTGCCCACAGTGGCAGTCTTTAACCGAAAGAGAAACACACAAAAACGCCATGAGCGATGACCATTCACAGAACAACGATACTCCCGCAAGCAAAAAGGGATTTTTTTCTCTGCTACTTAACCAGCTGTTTCACGGTGAACCAAAAAACCGCGATGAGCTGATCGAGCTAATCCGTGATTCAGAACAGAACGATCTGATCGACCCGGATACCAGAGACATGCTGGAAGGCGTCATGGATATTGCCGATCAGCGCGTGCGCGATATCATGATCCCACGTTCTCAGATGATCACTTTACAGCGTAATCAGACGCTGGAAGAGTGCCTGGCTATCATCGTTGAATCTGCTCACTCCCGCTTCCCGGTGCTGAGCGAAGATAAAGACCATGTTGAAGGTATTCTGATGGCCAAAGATCTGCTGCCATTTATGAGCAGTGGCTCTGAGCCGTTCAGCATGGAAAAAGTGCTGCGCTCCGCGGTGGTGGTGCCGGAAAGTAAGCGCGTTGACCGGATGCTGAAAGAATTCCGCTCACAGCGCTTCCATATGGCCATCGTCATTGATGAATTTGGCGGTGTCTCTGGCGTAGTGACTATCGAAGATATTCTCGAATTGATCGTCGGTGAAATTGAAGATGAATATGATGATGAAGACGATCGCGATATCCGTCAGCTCAGCCGCCATGCCTACACTCTTCGCGCCCTGACGCCGATTGAAGACTTTAATAAGGCTTTTTCTACTCACTTTAGCGATGAAGAAGTGGATACCATCGGCGGCCTGGTGATGCAGGGCTTTGGCCATCTGCCGGGACGTGGTGAGAGTATTGAAATTGATGGCTACCAGTTTAAGGTAGTGATGGCCGACAGTCGGCGCATTATTCAGGTTCACGTCAGAATTCCGGACGATGCCCCACAACCGATTCTCGAAGAGTAACTCTTTTTATGGCAATTGCTTCGCTCTGCCAGCGCCAGTGGCTGCGGCTGCTGTGCGCGCTGTTAACGGGTGCCGCTGGCACCCTTTCTTTTTCGCCGTTTGATATCTGGCCCGCTGCGTTTATTGCCCTCGCCGGGCTGCTGGCACTGACGCTGCAACGCACCACCCGCCAGGCCAGCGCCATTGGCTTTTTTTGGGGGATGGGGCTGTTTGGCAGTGGCATTAACTGGGTTTACGTCAGTATCGCCACTTTTGGCGGCATGCCCGGCCCGGTTAACGTTCTGCTGGTGGTGCTGCTGGCGGCCTGGCTGGCGCTCTACCCGATGCTGTTCAGCGCCCTGTTAAACCGCCTGTGCCCGAAAACCTCACTGCTGCGCCTCGCGGTAGCGGCTCCGGTACTCTGGCAGATCACCGAGTTCCTGCGCGGCTGGATCCTTACCGGCTTTCCGTGGCTGCAGTTCGGTTACAGCCAGATCAATGGCCCGCTAAAAGGGATTGCGCCGCTGCTGGGCGTCGATGGGATCACCTTCCTGATGATGCTGATCAGCGGGCTGGCGGTCTGTGCCCTGCTGCAGCGCCGACGTCTGGCTGGCGTGGCCGCGCTGGCCCTGCTGCTGCTGCCCTGGCCACTGCGCCAGATCAGCTGGTATCAGTCGCTGCCCCAGCGCAGCGTTGATGTGGCACTGGTGCAGGGCAATATTGCCCAGTCGATGAAGTGGGAAGCCGATCAGCTGGTTAATACGCTGAATACCTATACCCGCCTCAGCCGCCCGTATCTAGGTAAAGCGGCAATGATTGTCTGGCCGGAGTCGGCTATTCCCGACCTGGAAAGTAATCAGCAGCCGTTCCTGCATCAGATTGACGGCCAGCTACGCAGCGCAGGCAGCGCGCTGGTCACTGGGATCGTTGATTCGCGCCTCGAAGCCAACCGTTATCACGATTACAACTCGATTATCGTGCTGGGAAGCAGCCAGCCGTACAGCTATTTCAGCCACAATCGCTATCAGAAAAATCATCTGGTGCCGTTTGGTGAGTTTGTACCACTGGAATCACTGCTACGACCGCTGGCGCCGTTCTTCGATTTGCCGATGTCTTCCTTCAGTCGCGGCAGTTATATTCAGCCACAGCTGCAGGTGGCTGGCTTTAATCTGACAGCGGCGATCTGCTATGAAATCGTGCTGGGTGAGCAGGTGCGGGATAACTTCCGCCCGGATACCAACTTCCTGCTGACCATTTCTAACGATGCCTGGTTTGGCCATTCCATTGGTCCCTGGCAGCATCTGCAGATGGCGCGTATGCGTGCGCTCGAACTGGGGCGTCCGCTGTTGCGCAGCACCAACAACGGCGTCACTGCGATTGTTAATGCTGACGGGGATATTGTGCAGTCCATTCCACAATTTACCTCACAGGTGCTGGATGCCAGAGTGACGCCCACCAGCGGCCTCACTCCCTACGCCCACAGCGGCAACCGGAGTATCTGGCTGATTACGCTGATCTTCACCGTTGGCGGACTGGCTATCCGTCGCCGCAAAACAGGTTAACTTCCTGCTGCAGGGCACTTCCCCGGTGCCCTGCCATCTTCACCGCTTAGCCACTCCCCACTGTTGCTCTGCGTTTCTCATTTTCCTGGCATGATGGTTGCTAACTATCTGCGTAGACCGACATTTTTGACGAAATCAGACCGATTATTATTGTGCGCTGCCCCCTGATTGTGCATCGCCAGCACCAGTCTGGTTCTGAGTGGCAGAGGGTATTAATGCTGTCGCGCACCGCGTCACAAAAGATAAACTTTTTTGTTTCACATTGTTAACAAAAAGTTATGTTATGCCAGTAAGACAAAGGATTCACCGGATAAATAACGTTGACACATGACCTGGCTAACATCGGCGCGCCGGCATCCTGCCCCGCGCTATCTGCAACAGGAGTTGAACCATGAAATTACATTATTCGGGGCTTTTTCTGGCGCTGGCCACCTGCCTCACTGCCGGTGTACAGGCAGCGGACGACAACGCCTCAACACTGGAAAAAATCGAGAAAGATGGCGTGGTCGTGGTAGGCCATCGTGAATCGTCAGTGCCATTTTCTTATTATGATAATCAGCAAAAAGTGGTGGGTTATTCGCAGGACTATTCCAGTGCCATCGTGGATGCCATCAAAAAGAAATTAAACAAGCCCGACCTGCAGGTAAAAATGCTGCCAATCACCTCGCAGAACCGCATTCCGCTGCTGCAAAACGGTACCTATGACTTTGAATGCGGCTCGACCACCAATAATCTGGAACGTCAGAAACAGGCCGATTTCTCCAACAGTATTTTTGTCGTCGGCACCCGTCTGTTGGTGAAGAAAGGCGGTGAGATCAGAGATTTTCCTGACCTGAAAGGAAAAACCGTAGTCGTCACCTCCGGCACCACCTCGGAAGTGTTACTGCATAAGCTGAATGACCAGCGAAAAATGGGGATGCGCATCATCAGCGCCAAAGATCACGGTGATTCCTTCCGCACTCTGGAAAGCAGGCGCGCGGCGGCATTTATGATGGATGATGCCCTGCTGGCCGGCGAGCGGGCGAAAGCGAAGAAACCGGCGGACTGGGAAATTGTTGGCACCCCGCAGTCGCATGAAGCCTACGGCTGCATGCTGCGTAAAGGCGACAGCTCACTGAAAGCCCTAATGGATCAGACGATTGCTGAAGCACAGACCAGCGGTAAGGCCACGCAGTGGTTTGAGCGCTGGTTTAATCACCCCATTCCTCCGAAAAATATGACCATGAACTTTGCGCTTTCCGATGATATGAAAGCCCTGTTTAAGGCACCGAATGACCAAGCGATGAACTGACCCCGTCGTTCAGCTCCGGGCCTTATCCGCCCGGCGGCTGAACGGATACTGGCACGCTGATTCGACCCTTTCTGATGGAGATCGTTATGTCTGTGGACTGGAATTGGGGGATATTTCTCCAGCAGGCACCGTTTGGCAACACAACTTACCTTGGCTGGCTGTGGTCTGGATTTCAGGTCACCGTCGCCGTATCTGCCTGCGCCTGGATTATTGCTTTAGTGGTTGGATCAATATTTGGAATTATGCGCACCTTACCCGGGAATCTGTTACCGGCACTGGGGCGTGGCTATGTTGAACTGTTCCGTAATATTCCGCTGATCGTACAATTTTTTATCTGGTATCTGGTGGTCCCTGAGCTGCTGCCGCAGGCTGTCGGCACCTGGTTTAAGTCAGAACTGGACCCCAATATTCAGTTCTTTATCTGCTCGGTGGTGTGTCTCGGACTGTTTACCGCCGCCCGCGTCTGTGAGCAGGTGCGTGCCGCGGTAGAGTCGCTGCCCGCGGGACAGAAGAATGCCGGGCTGGCGCTGGGACTGACCCTGCCGCAAACCTATCGTTATGTACTGCTACCCAATGCCTGGCGGATGATCGTGCCGCCGATGACCTCAGAAATCCTGAATCTGGTCAAAAATTCCGCTATCGCCTCCACTATCGGCCTGGTGGATATGGCGGCGCAGGCCGGTAAGCTGTTGGACTATTCATCCCATGCCTGGGAATCGTTTACCGCCATCACCCTCGCCTATATTGCGATTAATGCGGTGATTATGCTGCTGATGAGCCTTGTCGAACGCCGGGTACGCCTGCCCGGCAGCGTGGGAGAGAAATAATGTATCAGTTTGACTGGAGTACCATTCTCCCCAATCTGCCGTATCTGTGGGTCGGCATGGTGGTGACCCTGAAAATTACCGTCACCGCCGTGGTGATCGGTATTCTGTGGGGCACTCTGCTGGCGGTGATGCGTCTGTCATCGGTGAAAGTAGTCAGCTGGTTTGCCCGCCTGTATATCAATCTGTTCCGCTCAGTACCGCTGGTGATGGTGCTGCTATGGTTCTATCTGGTGGTGCCGGGCCTGCTACAGCAGATGCTGGGGCTGTCGCCCACCAGCGATATCCGCCTGATTTCCGCGATGGTGGCTTTCTCGTTGTTTGAAGCCGCTTACTACGCCGAAATTATTCGTGCCGGGATCGTCAGCGTGGCGCGCGGTCAGGGGAATGCCGCCCTGGCGCTGGGAATGACCTCGTGGCAGTCACTGCGGCTGGTGATTTTACCTCAGGCCTTTCGCGCCATGCTGCCGCTGCTACTGACTCAGGGCATTGTGCTGTTTCAGGATACCTCGCTGGTCTATGTCCTGAGTCTGGCGGATTTCTTCCGTACTGCCGACACCATCGGCATTAACAACGGCACCGAGATAGAAATGGTGCTGTTTGCCGGTGCAATTTATTTTGTTATCAGTCTGAGCGCGTCACTGCTGGTCAGCCATCTGAAGAAAAAAAGGACGGTTTAAATGATTACCCTGAAAAATGTTTCTAAATGGTATGGCCACTTTCAGGTACTGAGCGACTGCTCTACCGCAGTCAGACAGGGTGAAGTGGTGGTGGTCTGTGGCCCCTCCGGCTCCGGAAAGTCCACTCTGATTAAAACCGTTAACGGGCTGGAGCCGGTACAGCAGGGGCGGATCGAGGTGAATGCCGTGGCCGTCAATGATAAAAACACCAACCTGGCCCGTCTGCGTTCACAGGTCGGCATGGTGTTCCAGCATTTTGAGCTGTTTCCCCATCTGTCGATTGTCGGTAACCTCACCCTGGCGCAGGTGAAAGTCCTGAAACGAAATAAAGAAGAAGCGCGCCAGAAAGGGCTGAAATTACTGCAGCGGGTCGGACTGAGCGCCCATGCGGATAAATTCCCTGGCCAGCTCTCCGGCGGACAGCAGCAGCGGGTGGCGATTGCGCGCGCCCTGTGTATGGATCCGGTGGCGATGCTGTTTGATGAGCCAACCTCTGCCCTGGACCCGGAAATGATCAATGAGGTGCTGGACGTGATGGTAGAACTGGCGCACGAAGGGATGACCATGATGGTAGTCACTCATGAAATGGGCTTTGCGCGCAAGGTGGCGAACCGGGTGATCTTTATGGATGAAGGAAGGATTATTGAAGACTCCCCGAAAGACGATTTCTTCGCTAACCCACGCTCAGAGCGGGCAAAAGAGTTTCTGGCGAAAATCCTGCATTAACCGCACAGGGCGGAGATAACTCCGCCCGGCTTCCCACTGATTTTTAAGGCTCAAACGGCTGGCGCTGAAAGCGATCGTGACCACACTGCGGACAGCGACTCAGGGTTTCCGGAGTATAAATTGCCCGGGTAAACTGACAGTTTTCACAAATCAGATTGCCCAGCCCTACCACTTCACCACTCTGATAAACCCCGTGATGGTTTAAATCTTCAAACACCTCACGCCACTCCAGCTGACTTTTGTCAGTAATATCCATCAGTTCCTTCCACAGGCTTTGACGGATAATCCGGGAAAATACGCTTTCTGCCGCAGCATGACGCTGCTCGCTATAACTGCGGGCAAACTCCTGTAAATCCCGGCGCACCGCATGGATCACTTCTTCCATCTCGCTGCGGGTTAATTCACCGCGGTTACTCATGCGCTGGCGTGCGTTCTCTACCAGAATATCAATATCGCGTTCTCCCTGTTCAATCCTGCGGATCAGCGATGACAACATCTCACGATAATACTGAGTAACCCTGTTCATAATCTCTCCTGTCTGACTGAGAAGGCAACATTCCTATTTTAGCTGGCGGATAGAAATTTCCCTGCCCGACAGCTGAAAATTGCGGTCTGCCCGCTATCCTGCAGAGAAATGCCCGCCTGGGGTGTGCTTCCTGTTGTTGCGCCGGATGCTTATCAGCTATGCTATGCGGATCTGAACGAACCTAAAAAAGTTTCTAAAAGGACCACTGGCCGCCATGCAAGAGCAATATAGCCCGGAAGAGATAGAATCCCGCGTGCAACAACACTGGGATAACCAGCAAACTTTCAAAGTAACCGAAGACGAAGGCAAAGAAAAATACTATTGCCTGTCGATGCTTCCCTATCCTTCCGGCCGCCTGCATATGGGCCATGTGCGTAACTACACCATCGGCGACGTGATTTCCCGCTATCAGCGCATGCTGGGCAAAAATGTTCTGCAGCCGATTGGCTGGGATGCCTTTGGCCTGCCTGCAGAAGGCGCGGCGGTGAAAAATAATACCGCGCCAGCACCCTGGACTTATGAAAATATCGCTTACATGAAAAACCAGCTGAAGCAGCTGGGTTTCGGCTTTGACTGGAGCCGTGAACTGGCCACCTGTCAGCCGGAATATTACCGCTGGGAGCAGTGGTTCTTTACCCGCCTGTACGAGAAAGGCCTGGTCTACAAGAAAACCTCGGCGGTGAATTGGTGTCCGCACGATCTGACGGTACTGGCTAACGAGCAGGTGATTGACGGCTGCTGCTGGCGCTGTGACAGCAAAGTAGAGCGCAAAGAGATCCCGCAGTGGTTTATTAAAATCACTGACTATGCTGATGAGCTGCTGAATGACCTCGATAAGCTGGAAAGCTGGCCTGAGCAGGTGAAAACCATGCAGCGTAACTGGATTGGCCGCTCTGAAGGGGTGGAAATCGAGTTTAGCGTGCCCGACAACGCAGAAAAGCTGAAAGTTTACACCACCCGTCCGGACACCTTTATGGGCGTCACCTATCTGGCGGTGGCTGCCGGTCACCCGCTGGCGGCTCAGGCGGCGGCAGGTAACCCGGAACTGGCGGCATTTATCGACGAGTGCCGTAATACCAAAATGGCCGAAGCCGATATGGCTACCATGGAGAAAAAAGGCATGGCGACCGGCCTGTCGGCGGTGCATCCGCTGACAGGCGAAGCGGTGCCGGTCTGGGTGGCTAACTTTGTGCTGATGGAGTACGGCACCGGCGCGGTGATGGCGGTACCGGGCCACGATCAGCGCGACTGGGAATTTGCCACTAAATATGGCTTAGCCATTAAGCCGGTGATCCTGGCGGCTGACGGCAGCGCACCGGATCTGAGCACCGCAGCGATGACCGAAAAAGGCACTCTGTTCAACTCCGGCGAATTTGATGGTCTGGCCTTTGAGCAGTCATTTAATGCCATTGCCGACAGGCTGGCCGCTATTGGCGTGGGTGAGCGTAAGGTGAACTACCGTCTGCGTGACTGGGGCGTTTCGCGCCAGCGTTACTGGGGCGCGCCAATTCCAATGGTGACGCTGGAAGACGGCAGCGTTATCCCAACGCCGGACGATCAGCTGCCGGTGATCCTGCCGGAAGATGTGGTGATGGACGGCATCACCAGCCCGATCAAATCCGACCCTGAGTGGGCAAAAACCACGGTTAACGGTCAGCCGGCGCTGCGCGAAACCGATACCTTTGACACCTTTATGGAGTCCTCCTGGTACTATGCGCGTTATACCTGCCCGGACTACGATAAAGGGATGCTTGATCCGGCGGCAGCGAACTACTGGCTGCCGGTGGATCAGTATGTTGGTGGTATTGAACACGCCATCATGCACCTGATGTATTTCCGCTTCTTCCATAAGCTGCTGCGTGACGCTGGCCTGGTGGATTCCGACGAACCGGCCAAACGCCTGCTGTGTCAGGGTATGGTGCTGGCAGATGCCTTCTACTACACCGGCGCTAATGGCGAGCGTAACTGGGTTTCTCCGGTTGACGCTCAGGTAGAGCGCGATGAGAAAGGCCGTATTACCAGAGCGACCGACAGCGAAGGCCATGAACTGGTGTATGCCGGCATGAGCAAGATGTCGAAGTCGAAGAATAATGGCATCGATCCGCATGTTATGGTTGAGCGCTACGGTGCCGATACCGTGCGTCTGTTTATGATGTTTGCCTCACCGGCTGATATGACCCTGGAATGGCAGGAGTCCGGAGTGGAAGGGGCTAACCGCTTCCTGAAACGCGTCTGGAAACTGGCGTTTGAGCACACCGCCAAAGGGGCGGCCGGCCAGCTGGATATCAGCGCGCTGAGCGACGATCAAAAAGCACTGCGCCGGGATCTGCATAAAACCATTGCTAAAGTGTCCGATGATATCGGTCGCCGTCAGACCTTTAATACCGCAATTGCCGCTATTATGGAGTTGATGAACAAGCTGACCCGCGCGCCGCAGGAGAGCGAACAGGATCGCGCCCTGATGCAGGAAGCTCTGTTAAGCGTGGTGAAAATGCTCTATCCGTTCACCCCGCACGCCAGCTTTGTTCTGTGGCAGGCGCTGGGTGGCGCAGGTGAGATCGATAATGCGCCGTGGCCAGTGGCAGACGATGCCGCAATGGTCGAAGACTCGCTGCTGGTGGTGGTACAGGTTAATGGTAAAGTGCGCGGTAAAATCACCGTGGCTGCTGATGCGACTCAACAGCAGGTAGAAGAACGCGCTGCTCAGGAGCCTCTGGTAGCAAAATACCTTGATGGTGTAACCATTCGTAAAGTCATTTATGTACCGGGTAAGCTGCTTAACCTGGTTGTGGGCTGATGTCAGGAGGAATTGTGCGACATCCACTCGTTGCTGTTTTTATTGCGCTGGCGGTGCTGATCACCGCCGGCTGTGGTTATCATCTGCGCGGCACCACAGCGGTTCCGAACGAAATGAAAACCCTGATCCTGGATACTTCCGACCCTTACGGGCCACTGGCGCGTTCGGTGCGTGAGCAACTGCGTCTCAACAACGTGAAAATTATTGATGGTCAGGAGGCGCAAACCCGTACCAATCTGCCGTCGCTGCGCCTGATCGGCGAAACCAGTGGTCGTGATACCGCCACGATTTTCCAGGATGGTAAAACCGCTGAATACTCCATGATGATGACCGTCAGCGCCCAGGTACTGGTGCCGAATAAAGGCATCTACCCGATCAGCGCCACGGTTTATCGTTCATTCTTCGATAACCCGCTGGCTGCACTGGCGAAAGACTCTGAACAGCAGATCATTGTCAGTGAAATGCGTACTCAGGCGTCACAGCAGCTGGTGCGTAAGCTGTTAGTGGTTCATGCGGCGGAAAAAAATCCGGCGGTGATCAGCGAAGACAGAAAACCGTCACCCACGGATAACCTGTCTGCGGGTGCCGCACAGCCGGACAGTTCTTACAGTCGATGATCAGGATTTACCCTGAACAGCTTGGCGCGCAGCTTCGTGAGGGGCTGCGCGCCTGCTATTTATTGAGTGGCAGTGAACCCTTACTGCTGCAGGAAGCCCAGGATGAGATTCTGGCCGCCGCCCGCCAGCAGGGGTTCAGCGAAAATATCAGCGTTCTTCTCGACAGCAGCACCGACTGGCAGAGCGTTTTCGCCAGCTGTCAGGAACTGAGCCTGTTTTCCAGCCGACAAACCCTGCTGCTGATCCTGCCGGAAAATGGCCCACCGGCGACCATGAGTGAGCCGTTACTGACGCTGTCAACCCTGCTGCACAGTGATGTTCTGCTGATTTTGCGCGCCACAAAGCTGACCAAAGCCCAGGAAAACAGTGCCTGGTATAAGGCACTGATGGTAAATGCCGTGCTGGTTCCCTGCCAGACCCCGGAGCATGCTCAGCTGCCGCGCTGGGTGAATGCGCGCGCCAAAAGCCGGCAACTGGTGCTCGACGACGCTGCCTGTCAGCTATTGTGCTATAACTATGAAGGTAATCTGCTGGCACTGTCACAGGCACTGGAACGCCTGTCGCTGCTGTGGCCGGATGGTAAACTGACCCTGCCGCGCGTCAGCGAAGCCGTCAACGATGCTGCCCATTTCACGCCTTTCCAGTGGACAGACGCCTTGCTGGCAGGCAAAAGCAAGCGGGCGCTGCATATTCTGCATCAGCTGCGCAGTGAAGACAGCGAGCCGGTGATCCTGCTCCGCACGCTGCAACGCGATCTGCTGCTGTTGGTTACGCTGCAACGCCAGCAATCCACCACGCCAATACGCGCGCTGTTCGATCAGCATCGGGTGTGGCAAAACCGTCGGCCGCTGTTCAGCGAGGCGCTACAGCGCCTTGACCTGGCGCGGCTGACCCAGGCGGTACATATGCTGACCCAAATTGAACTGACATTAAAGCAGGATTATGGTCAGTCGATCTGGCGGGAGCTGGAAACCCTGACGCTGGCGCTGTGCCATCCCACTTTCCCGGCAGGTTTTTGTGAACTCTGAAACTCCGCTACTGCAGGCGCTGTTTGGCGGCACCTTCGATCCCATTCATTACGGCCATCTGAAGCCGGTGGAAGCACTGGCAGCGATTACCGGACTCCAGCAGGTGACGCTGCTGCCAAATAATGTGCCGCCACACCGACCGCAGCCGGAAGCCTCGCCAGCGCAGCGGGCAAAAATGGTTGAGCTGGCGATTGCCGGTAATCCACTGTTTACCCTTGATTTGCGGGAGATGCGGCGCAGTACCCCCTCTTATACTGTTGAGACGCTGCGCGAAGTGCGTGCCGAGCGAGGAGAGCAACAGCCACTGGCCTTTATTATTGGTCAGGATTCGCTGATTACTCTGCATAAATGGCACCACTGGCAGGAATTGCTGACGCTCTGTCATCTGCTGGTCTGTCAGCGTCCGGGCTATCCCACCCACATGGAAACACCCGAACTGCAGCGCTGGCTGGAACAATATCATACGCGGGAACCCCAGGTATTACAGCGCTGTGCGGCAGGGAAAGTGTATCTGGCTGAAACACCGCTAATTGATATTTCGGCCACCCAAATTCGTCAGCGCCACCATGCCGGAGCCAGCGCCGCAGAGCTGCTGCCGCCCGCCGTCAGCGCCTTTATCGAAAGTGAAGGTTTGTATCGGAATTCTTATGACCATGCTACACTGCGCGGCTAATTTTAAGGGGCTGACCGCTACCTGTTTAAAACGTCATGTTACGGTTACCGTTTCCGCGCATATCCATGCTGTGCGATAACCTCTCAAACTAAAAACCACAGGGGGAACCTTTTGCAAGGTACAGCACTCCAAAACTTTATCATTGATAAGATTGACGATCTGAAAGCTCAGGACATCGTCACCATTGATGTGCAGGGTAAATCCAACATCACAGACTGCATGATTATCTGCACTGGCACTTCAACCCGCCATGTTTCGTCGATTGCCAGTCACCTGGTTCATGAAGCCCGCCAGGCTGGCCTGCGCCCGTTCAGCGTGGACAGCCGTGCCGACACTGACTGGGTGGTGGTTGATCTGGGGGAAGCCATTGTGCACGTCATGCAGGAAGAGAGCCGTCAACTGTATGAACTGGAAAAGCTCTGGAGTTAAGCCGTGAAGCTGCAACTGGTTGCTGTGGGTACCAAAATGCCGGACTGGGTGCAGACCGGTTTTATCACCTATCTGCAGCGCTTTCCGAAAGATATGCCGTTTGAGCTGACTGAAGTCCCCGCCGTAAAACGCGGGAAAAACGCCGATATCAAACGCATTCTGGAAAAAGAGGGGGAGATGATGCTGGCCGCCACAGGTAAGGGCAATCGCATCGTCACCCTGGATATTCCGGGACAGCCGTGGGATACCCCACAGCTGGCTACGCAGCTTGAACGTTGGAAACAGGATGGCCGCGATGTCAGCCTGTTAATTGGCGGGCCGGAAGGATTGTCTCCCGCCTGCAAAGCCGCAGCCGAGCAGAGCTGGTCGCTCTCAACACTGACCCTGCCTCACCCGCTGGTGCGGGTGCTGGTCGCAGAGAGTTTATATCGCGCATGGAGCATTACAACAAATCATCCCTATCACCGTGAATAACGGTCAGGTATAACCGGGTACAGTAAAACAGCGGATGAAATTACAACGTAACGCCTTTCGTGACTATACTGCCGAACAAACGCTGTTTGTCCGGCGGGCTCTTATCGCCTTTCTCGGCATCATACTGCTTTCCGGCGTGCTGGTTGCGAATCTTTATCGCCTGCAAATCGTTCATTTCGATGATTACCGCACCCGCTCGAACGAAAACCGCATTAAGCTGGTGCCGGTGGCGCCCAGTCGCGGCATTATTTACGACCGAGACGGTATTCCGCTGGCGCTTAACCGTACCATTTATCAGATAGAACTGGTGCCTGAAAAGGTGGATAACCTGCTACAAACCCTGCAGGAGCTGAGACCGATCGTTGATCTGACCGACGACGATATCGCCACCTTTACCAAAGAACGTAAGCGCTCACGTCGCTTCACTTCTATTGCCGTAAAAACCGGGTTGAACGACGTTCAGGTGGCCCGTTTTGCTGTGAATCAGTACCGTTTCCCTGGGGTAGAAATCAAAGGCTATCAACGCCGCTACTATCCTTATGGTTCAGCGCTCACCCACGTGCTGGGCTATGTGTCTAAAATTAACGATCGTGACGTCAGTCGGCTGGATAAAGATGGTAAATGGCCTAACTACGCCGCCACCCATGATATCGGTAAGCTGGGTATTGAACGTTACTACGAAGATGTCCTTCACGGTAAAACCGGCTATGAAGAGGTGGAGGTTAATAACCGCGGTCGGGTGATACGCCAGCTGCACGAGCAGCCACCTCAGGCCGGACGCGATATCTATCTGACCATTGACCTTAAACTGCAACAGTATATTGAAACGCTGCTGGCGGGTAGCCGCGCAGCGGTGGTGGTGACCGACCCGCGGAACGGTGACGTGCTGGCGATGGTCTCCATGCCGAGCTATGACCCTAATCTGTTTGTCGATGGTATCTCCAGCAAAGACTATAACGCGCTGCTGCGTGATGACAATCGCCCGCTGATCAACCGCACCACTCAGGGAGCCTACCCACCGGCCTCGACGGTCAAACCTTATATTGCGGTATCGGCACTGACCGCCGGGGTGATCACCCGTAATACCAGCCTGTTTGACCCCGGCTGGTGGCAACTGCCCGGTTCAGAAAAACGCTTCCGCGACTGGAAGCACTGGGGGCATGGCCGACTGAATGTTTCTAAATCGCTGGAAGAATCCGCTGATACCTTCTTTTACCAGGTAGCCTATGATATGGGCATCGATCGCCTGAGCTACTGGATGAGTAAATTCGGTTATGGTCATCTTTCCGGCATCGATCTGGTGGAAGAAACCGCCGGAAATATGCCAACCCGCGAATGGAAGATGAAGCGTTTCAAAAAACCGTGGTATCAGGGAGACACCATCCCGGTGGGAATTGGTCAGGGTTACTGGACAGCCACACCGGTACAGATGAATAAGGCACTGATGATCCTGATTAATGACGGCGTGGTGAAAACCCCTCACCTGCTGATGGACAGCGTGGAGAACGGCGTGCGGGTGCCCTGGCGCCAGCCGGACAGTTCGCCGATTGCCGACATTCACAGCGGTTACTGGGAAATTGCCAAAGACGGGATGTATGGCGTAGCCAACCGGCCGAACGGAACGGCGCGTAAAAGCTTTGATACCGCACCGTATAAAATTGCCGCCAAGTCAGGAACCGCCCAGGTCTTTGGTCTGAAAGCCAATGAGACTTATAACGCCCATAAGCTGACTGAACGGCTGCGCGATCATAAATTAATGACCGCCTTTGCCCCCTATAATAATCCGCGTGTTGCCGTTTCCATGATCCTCGAAAATGGCGGTACCGGACCGGCCGTCGGCACCATTATGCGCCAGATCCTCGATCATATTATTCTTGGCGATAACAATACTAATCTGCCTGATTCGGCTCCCACGCCACCAGGCTATGAAGGCGAATAATCCATGAATGACAGCCATCAGAAACGAACAATCTGGAACCGCATTCATATTGACCCTACTTTTTGTCTGATTATCGCCGCGCTACTGGTTTACAGTGCGCTGGTGATGTGGAGTGCCAGTGGCCAGGATCCTGGCATGATGGAGCGCAAGCTGGGTCAAATCGCCATGGGCACCATCGTGATGCTGGTGATGGCGCAGATCCCGCCCCGGGTCTATGAAGGCTGGGCGCCCTATCTGTATATTGTCTGCGTGGTGCTGCTGATTGCAGTAGATGCCTTTGGTCATATCAGTAAAGGGGCACAGCGCTGGCTCGATCTGGGCGTGGTGCGTTTTCAGCCCTCCGAAATCGCTAAAATTGCCGTTCCGCTGATGGTCGCGCGCTTTATCAACCGCGATGTTTGTCCGCCAACGCTGAAAAATACCGCTATCGCCCTGATGCTGATCTTTATGCCTACCCTGCTGGTGGCAGCTCAGCCCGATCTCGGCACCTCGATCCTGATCGCGGCTTCCGGACTGTTTGTCCTGTTCCTGTCCGGGATGAGCTGGCGGCTGATCCTTATTGCCGTCCTGCTGGTGGCGGCCTTTATTCCCATCCTGTGGTTCTTCCTGATGCACGACTATCAGCGCGACCGCGTGATGATGCTGTTGGATCCGGAAAGCGATCCGCTGGGCGCGGGTTACCATATAATTCAGTCCAAGATTGCTATCGGTTCCGGTGGCCTGCGCGGCAAAGGCTGGCTGCACGGCACCCAGTCACAGCTCGAATTTTTACCGGAACGTCATACTGACTTTATCTTTGCCGTACTGGCGGAAGAATTAGGATTAGTTGGGGTGCTGGTGCTGCTGGTACTCTATGTGCTGTTGATTATGCGCGGTCTGACCATGGCAGCCAAAGCACAAACCACCTTTGGTCGGGTGATGGCTGGCGGGCTGATGCTGATCTTCTTCGTCTATGTCTTTGTGAATATTGGTATGGTGAGCGGTATCCTGCCGGTGGTCGGGGTTCCGCTGCCGCTGGTGAGTTATGGCGGCTCTGCGTTGATCGTACTTATGGCCGGGTTTGGGATTATTATGTCGATCCACACCCATCGGAAACTGTTATCCAGGAATGTATAAGAGGCAAAACATGCGTAAGGGCTTGCTTTGGATTGCGCTGGCATCGGCATCCGCCATGCTGGTAGCCTGCACTACGGACAGTGAGCAGCAGTCTCCGCTGCAACAGGCGCAACAGCCTGTGTGGAATGGCCCGGTGGTGGAAATCAGTGGTGCAGAACCGCGCTACGAACCATTTAATCCTGCCACCAGTCAGAATTATTCGGTTAACGGTAACAGCTACAAGGTGATTCAGGATCCGTCACGCTTTACGCAAACCGGCCTTGCCTCGTCCTATGGTGAGGAAAATAACGGCAACCGCACCGCCACGGGCGAAGAGTTTGATGCGAATGCAATGGCCGCCGCACACCCGACCCTGCCACTGCCCAGCTATGTGCGCGTTACAAACCTGGCCAATGGCCGGATGATAGTGGTACGGGTTAACGATCGCGGCCCTTATACCCCGGGCAGGATTATCGACCTCACCCGCACCGCCGCTGACCGGTTAAATATTTCGAACAATACCCGGGTTAAGTTGGATTATATTGCGGTTGCCCCGGATGGCAGCCTGTCCGGCCCTGGCACACTGGGTACCACGATTGCTAAACAAACCTATGCCCTGCCGGCACGCCCCGATATCAGCGGTGGAATGACCAGCATGGGCGCTGCAGAAAGCAGCAGCGCACCACCCACCGCAGCGCCCCAGGATATCCAGCCGGTAGATAACAGTACGCTTAGCGGCGGAAACAGCATGGGCGCACCGGTGCGCAGCAACGGTTTCCTCGGTGCCGCTCAGCCGCTGCCGTCAGGGATACTGGAAGGCAGCGATGCCGCCACTGCCGACGCCGCCACGACTACTGCGCCGGCAGTCGCAGCCCGCACGGCCCCTGTCGCTGCCGCCAGCCGTAGCGGTAACTGGCTGGTGCAGGTTGGCGCTCTGCGCGATGAAACTCGCGCCCGCCAGATGGCATCCAGCCTGGGCAACAAATTTGGTGTAACCGGCGCGGTAAGCAAAGGTGATAATGTTTATCGCGTCCAGTTAGGCCCGTTTAACTCACGTCAGCAGGCCGCGGCTTTCCAGCAGCGCTTGCTCTCTGAGGCACAGCAACAGTCGTTTATTACCATCGCTCCTGGTGCAGAATAATTATGTTACCACCCGTGATTTCTCCGGGTGGTCGATAAATGATTTTGCTATAGTGAGTCCACTTTTTTTAATTTAGCCTGGATGTTGTCTTTGTTAACATGAGCATACATACCCCTTTTCGACTGATTAAATGTCTGACGGTTGGCTCGCTAATCGCTCTCAGCCTCAACATTGTCGCCCACGCTGACGATGTTAATCTTAAAACGATGATCCCTGGCGTGCCGGATGTTGATGCCGAAGCCTACGTGCTGATCGATTACAATTCAGGCAAAGTTCTGGCGGAAAAAAATGCCGATGCCCGTCGCAATCCGGCCAGTCTTACTAAAATGATGACCAGCTATGTGATTGGTCAGGCGGTTAAAGCCGGCAAAATTCATCAGGACGATATGGTCACCATCAACAGTGACGCCTGGGCTACCGGTAACCCGGTATTTAAGGGGTCATCGCTGATGTTCCTGAAACCTGGCGATCGGGTGCCGGTCTCACAGCTGACGCGCGGGATTGTTCTCCAGTCAGGTAATGATGCCTGTGTGGCCATGGCGGATTATGTCGCTGGCAGTCAGTCCGCATTCGTCAGCCTGATGAACAATTACGTCAAAGCACTGGGCCTGCAGAATACGCATTTCGAAACGGTTCATGGTCTGGATGCCGAGGGGCAGTACAGCTCTGCGCGGGATATGGCGCTGATTGGCCGCGCGTTGATCCACGATGTGCCGGATGAATATGCCATCTACCATGAAAAAGAGTTCACTTATAACAATATCCGCCAGTTGAACCGTAATGGTTTGCTGTGGGATACCAGCCTGAACGTTGACGGCATTAAAACCGGTCACACCGAATCCGCCGGCTATAACCTGGTGGCTTCAGCGACCGAAGGTCAGATGCGTCTGATCTCCGCCGTGATGGGTGGTCACACCTACAAAGGGCGCGAGACAGAAAGCAAAAAACTGCTGACCTGGGGCTTCCGCTTCTTTGAAACCGTTTCACCACTGAAAGGCGGCAAAGAGTTTGCCTCCGAACCGGTGTGGTTTGGCAGCAGCGATCGCGTCCAGCTCGGTGTGGAAAACGATCTCTATCTGACCGTACCGCGTGGCCGGATGAAAGATCTGAAAGCCAGCTACACCCTGACCAACACCGAACTGCACGCCCCGCTGCAAAAAAACCAGGTGGTCGGTACCATTCACTTCCAGCTGGACGGTAAAACCATTGAACAGCACCCGCTGGTAGTGCTGAATGAAGTGCCGGAAGGCGGCTTCTTCAGTCGTATTATCGACTTCATTAAGCTGAAATTTCATCACTGGTTTGGTTAACTGACTGGCGTCTGTCCCGGCGCACGACACGGCACCGGGACACTTCCCCCTCCAGCTGCATAACTCTCCCCTTGAAATGACCGCGGCTGCCCACATATTACTAGCAATAGTGAGTAAACTTTCGCCATGCGAAAGTTTTTTTTATTTGTCGTACCGGAGCCCTAAATGAAAACCAATCTTAAAGAACTGCTCGAATTCCCCACGTCTTTTACCTATAAAGTCATGGGACTGGCAAAGCCAGAGCTGGTCGATCAAGTGGTTGAGGTCGTACAGCGACATGCGCCGGGTGACTATTCTCCGGATGTGAAACCCAGCAGCAAAGGCAATTTCCACTCAGTGTCGATCACCATCAATGCCACACACATTGAACAGGTAGAAACGCTGTATGATGAGCTGGGTAAAATTGAAATTGTTCGCATGGTACTGTAGTACCGGATACCGCCAGGGTCAGACAGGTCCCTGGCGGTGATAAGCAGTTATACTGCCCACCTTTACTTGCCAACCGGAATACCCATTTTGTCTCCAGAAACCTTGATTATCCGCCAGCTGGGGCAGCAACCCTGGCAGGTCGCCTCGCAGGCGATGCATCAGTTTACCGATCGGCGTGATGATACCACCCCGGATGAAATCTGGCTGGTAGAGCATCCGGCGGTCTTTACTCAGGGCCAGGCAGGCAAGCCGGAACATTTGCTGGGCACCGGTGATATCCCGGTGATGCAGAGCGATCGCGGCGGCCAGGTCACTTATCATGGTCCCGGACAGCAGGTGATGTATGTACTGATTAACCTCAAGCGCCGTAAAACCGGGGTCAGAGAACTGGTTACCGCGCTGGAGCAAACGGTGATTATCACCCTGGCGCATTTTGATATTACTGCCGCTGCCCGTGCAGATGCGCCTGGTGTATACGTTGATAACCGTAAAATTTGTTCATTGGGTCTGCGCATCCGTAAGGGCTGCTCGTTTCATGGCCTGGCGCTCAATATCGATATGGATCTGACGCCTTTTCTGCGGATTAATCCCTGTGGCTACGCCGGTCTGGAAATGACCCAAATCAGCGAGTTGCACCCCGGTGTCACCCTGGGACAGGTACAGCAGCTGCTGGTGGCGAATTTTGCCCGTCAGCTGGCCATCACCGATACCCATCTGCACTGGGCTAACGCCTGCGATTTTCAGCGCTGAAACGACGTTGATTTACAAGTCCGTAACCCTTTCTTCCGCTGCCTGGCTGATTATGCGCGCGGGAGGTGTTATAATTTCGCGGTTTTATCAGCAAAATTAAGAACTGACCCCTCTTCGAGTACGATGCGGATGCTGTCGCCGCAATCCAACCTGGAACTGGCAAGAATATGAGTAAACCGATTGTAATGGAACGCGGCGTCAAATACCGCGATGCCGACAAAATGGCGCTGATCCCGGTAAAAAACGTGGTCACCGAACGCAACGAAGTTTTGCGCAAACCTGAATGGATGAAGATCAAGCTGCCGGCGGATTCCAGCCGTATTCAGGGTATCAAAGCTGCGATGCGTAAAAATGGCCTGCACTCCGTCTGCGAAGAAGCCTCCTGCCCAAATCTGGCTGAATGCTTTAACCACGGTACCGCGACCTTTATGATCCTCGGTGCTATCTGCACCCGCCGCTGTCCGTTCTGTGACGTTGCGCATGGTCGTCCGGTTGCCCCGGATGCTGGCGAACCGGAAAAACTGGCGCAGACCATTGCCGATATGGGGTTGCGCTATGTGGTGATCACCTCAGTTGACCGTGACGATCTGCGTGATGGTGGCGCTCAGCACTTTGCTGACTGTATTCGCGCTATCCGCGAAAAGAACCCGTCAATTAAAATCGAAACCCTGGTGCCTGATTTCCGTGGCCGTATGGATCGTGCGCTGGAGATCCTCAATGCCACGCCACCGGATGTGTTTAACCACAATCTGGAAAACGTACCGCGTGTCTACCGCCAGGTGCGTCCCGGTGCTAACTATGACTGGTCACTGAAGTTGTTGGAACGCTTTAAAGAAGCACACCCAGAAATTCCGACCAAATCCGGGCTGATGGTGGGTCTGGGTGAAACTAACGAAGAAATAATCGAAGTGATGCGTGATTTACGACGTCACGGCGTCACTATGCTGACGCTGGGGCAGTATTTACAGCCCAGCCGCCATCACCTGCCGGTACAGCGTTATGTCAGCCCGGCGGAATTTGAAGAAATGAAGCAGGCCGCCATGGACATGGGCTTTACCCATGCAGCCTGTGGCCCGTTTGTGCGTTCTTCCTATCACGCCGATCTGCAGGCCAAAGGGATGGAAATCAAATAACTCCGCTGCTGTGGCGATAAAAAAACGGATGACTGGTCATCCGTTTTTTGGCTCAGGATAAAAGTTACTCTTTATGAGACTCTTTTATCGCTGGTTTGTCATCTGCACTGTTTTTCTGCGCCGGCGTTTCGTCATCGCTCATCGCCTTTTTAAACCCTTTCAGAGCAGCGCCTAAATCGCCACCGAGCGTACGCAGTTTTTTAGTACCAAACAGCAGAACAATTAAGGCGCCGATAATTAACAGCTTACCCAGACTAATCCCTTCCATACTTACCTTCTGTAACCAATTCAGACCTTTACGCCGGTGTTGTCCGGACAGATTGATACCTGCTCATGCGGCGACCCGCAGCGCAGGCGGGTTTGAATTACCTGACGGCAAAGCGCAAAGCAAAAAAAACCCGCCAGCGGCGGGTTTTAAGAATTCTGTCTGATAACTTAAATAGCGGCAACGTTAGCAGCAGATGGGCCTTTAGCACCGTTGGTGATTTCGAACTCTACGCGCTGACCTTCAGCCAGAGTTTTGAAACCATTGCTCTGGATGGCAGAGAAGTGTACGAACACATCTTTGCTACCATCTTCTGGAGTAATGAAACCGAATCCTTTGGACTCATTAAACCACTTAACGCTACCTTTGATCTTAGACATCTATATTACCTTTGCATGAAAAATCGACACTAAACTGTGTCGTGTATTAGTACAGCAATTGTCGAGCCTTTTGTCCAGTGAGTAACGCTGAAAAAGTTATAAATATCGTATTTTCACCACCTGCATCATCTTTCCGCCGTCACGGATGCTCAGAACTGAAACCGCATCCAGGCGAAATACACGTTACCATTGTTCCATGTTCCTGGAATATAGGTCATCTGAAACACTGCCCGGTTGTACCCCACCGACGCCAGCGGCAACAATACCGGCAACGGAATGTATTTCCAGTTATCGCGCATGGTTATACCCACAGTGTAACCAGCCCCGAAACGAAAGCCTCTGTCGCTCAGCGGCCGCCAGGTTTTCTCCCAGCCATAACCGCCTATCGGCTCCCATTTATTAAAGGAGTCTTTGAACGCCATCAGGTAGAGACCATTCCAGTTACCGGCACGATTTTCATACCCTATACCGCCACCAACGCCCCACGGGCGTTCATTATATTTATCGGTTTTAGCTTTATCGTACGTCCAGCGGTTATGCCAGGTGACCGCCGGGACATACAGATCAATGGATTGTGGTTGATTCCAGGTCTGGCTGACATTTTCTCGTAATGTTTGCCAGTTATTTGCCACCTTTGCACTGGCAGGCGACACGGATACTAAACTGGCTACCGTAAATAACACAATAGATGCTTTCTCTGCTTTCATTATTATCAATCTCATCCCCTGAAAACTTAAGTCAAATTCGTGGTGTAACCTGTTATAACCTCCAGCGTTGCCACAATGAATAATTAAAAACTCTCGGGTGCATAATTATTAACAACCGTACCCTTTTAGTGACAAATGGTGCAACCGGCCTGATGTACGTCTGGCATAAGCATCTCCAGGCCAGACGACTGAGAAAAAATAAATACCTCGTCGCCTGCAGGTAAAGTTTAAATGGAACAACCACAACGAAACATTAACATTCTAACTATTACGCTTAATTTTAGCCCTGGATTAAACCATCGCGCAAGCCGCTTAAAACATAATAAATACTTAACAATCAATGGTTTTTTTGCTTAAATCAATTATCAGGTTTGTAAAATCCTCCTAGAGCCCACCGCTTAATTATGCCTAATTTCCCGCCACTTTACGCACCAGATCTTTCTGGATATACCCATTTTTAGTTGGTATTTAACATCATGGCGGCCGCTCAGCAATTACTACATATTATTAACAATAGCAAATCCGGATTATATTACCTCCCCCTTTACATATGAATATTATTTATAGATTTATACTGAATTTTTGGTAATATATTGTACACCATTTGGTAATTGAAGGTTTGATAATGCTGAGATGTACTGAATGTGGAAGCGCGAAGTTTATCTTCACCTCACACAATGATTATCTGATGAAATCACACGGGGCTATTTGTGCCTGCTGCCATAAACAATTGAATGTTAGAGATATCATCGTCTCCAGCGAACAGCTGTCTGCTAAATGTGAATCGCTGGCAGAGCTTCATAAGGCACCATTTCTGAAGCTGAAAGGACCAAATAATGCGGGAAGATTGTAATACCGGAAGGTGTCGGCTCAGGAAATGTTAAGGCGTTCTGGTACAGTTTTTCACAGACCGCCCACAACAATCAGAAAATCAGTTTAAACACACCGGTAATGGTCAGCAGTCCCACAATAAAGATTATCGCAACAATCCACAGAAGAACTTTCATTCCTTGCCCTCATCAAGAAAAAACACAGATTTCCAGTATAGGGTAGTTTTTTTACTCGCGCCCGAAACATCGGCCTCATTTATTCAGGGCGAGATGACTACGTACAGAAATCCAGTAATCCTCACAGTTTCTGACGTTTACTCTGTAATTTTATTGATCTGAGTCACACATTGGTGCTGTATAAACGGGCATTGTTAACGATGATTATTCAGCTTCCAACGCCAGACATCCGCCTTTCAGACTACCATGTTTCCCGTTTGCCTGACCGAGACTCCCCTGAGGTAAGTATCATGAGTACCATCAACATCTGCCATGGCCGCTACAGTCTGATTGCCAGCAATGTAGGAGACTATATCAGCGGATATATCGCCATTAATGATGAAGGTGGACATGCTTTATGCCACCAGGAGTTCTATGAACAGGATCTGGAGGGAGTCATCAGCCACGTTATTGATCCTGTTACCGGTGGCAATCAGATAATTGCCTCTGATCTGCGTGAGCTGCTGATCCGTGCCGGTTTCCGTCAGAGGCATTAATCCCAACGGCTCCGGGCAGGCGGCCTGCTGGTGATGCATGATCTACGTGGACCCCGGTCACAGAATAATCTCAAATAAGCAATTTCGCGCTGACAGCACCTCCAAAGCTGCACAAAGCCACTAAACTAACTATTCTCACTTGAGAAAATCATACCATTAAAGGAGGCTGTATGAGTCTGTTTGACAAAGCGAACGATAAAGCACAAGAAGCAGCAGGAATAGGCCAGGAGGAGTTTGGCAGAGCCTTTGACTCTCCGCAGCATGAAATTAAGGGCAAACTGCGCCAGCATGCCGCTAAAGCCACTTATGCATTCGATGATGCTGTTGACTGTGTGAAAAATAAAACTCAGGATTCGCCACTGGTTTCACTGGCCGTAGCAGCCGGGGTTGGTTTCCTGGCCGCAAAACTGTTTGGTCGCCGCTAAGCCTGCAACAGAAAACGCCCTTTCCGGGCGTTTTTTAAGTGGATAACCTGCTGAATATTTCTAATTTATATCCCCTGCCGAATATCATCCCAAAAATTTGTGTCAGATCACATTCTTTATTTGATTACCACGCCATGAAATATTTTATTACATAAATAAGTTATTAGTATCAAATGTTTAACTTATATCTTAATTTTCCGCACGAATTTATAATTCACCCCCCCTTTATATATGCTGTCATACGCCGGGTCATCACAGGCATATCGAGGATACTGTGACTGCTTTCCAAAAATATAATGACGTCAAAAAAGCACTGGCACGGTATTTCTGCTTACCCAATACCGCTAATAAAATAAAAAGGTTATTTACCATGAAAAAAACGCTTTCCCGCGGTCCGCACTGCAAAGTCTTACCTCTCTGCGCCGGCAGCCTGTTACTGGTTTCCGGACTGGTACAGGCGGCTTACTCTCCTCTGAGCGTCGATTCACCTTATATATTCGGTGACTGGAACGGTTTACGCAGTCAGTTAAAAGACGATGGCGTGGATTTTCAGGCTAACTACACAATGGAATCAGCCAGTAATCTGGCTGGCGGTTATCGCACCGCCACCACCGCGCGTTACGGCGATCAGTGGGCATTTGGTACCACGTTGGATCTGGAAAAATTACTAAACTGGAATGACACCCAGTTTCAGACCACCATTACCGGTCGTGACGGCCAGGATCTGACCTCATATATTAACGATCCGCGTACCGGTGGCCTCTCTTCCGTGCAGGAAGTCTATGGTCGCGGTCAGACCTGGCGTCTGACTCAGTTATCAGTCAATAAGGGCTTCTTTGATCACCGCCTGGAAGTCAAAGCCGGTCGCGTGACGGTGGGTGAAGATTTTGATTCTTTCCAGAGCAAGTTCCAGAACCTGGCCTTTGGTAGCGGTCAGGCAGGTAACTGGCGTGGCGATCGCTGGTTTAACTGGCCGGTATCACAGTGGGGCGGACGGGTAAAATATCACTTCACGCCAGAGCTATTCCTGCAAGTGGGTTTCTATAGCCAGACCGCCAATAACTACAATAAGGGCAATGGTTTCCGCATGGATACCAGCCCAACCCTCGGCAATATGGTTCCAGTTGAGTTGGGCTGGCAACCGCTGTTAGGAGCAGAAAAACTGCCTGGTAACTACCGTGCAGGCGTTTACTATTCCTCAGTGAAAGGCGATAAGTACGCCAGCTATCAAGACGACAGTTACCATGGTGATGCGCGTGCTTACGGCGGCTACCTGCTGTTACAGCAACAGCTGACGGCAATGGATGGGGATAATACTCGTGGCCTCGGCATCAACGCGCAGGCGGTATTTAACGATAAGAAAACCTCTAAAACCGATAACTATCAGTCGATTGCCTTCACCTGGAAAGGACCTTTGGCTCAGCGTCCACAGGATGAGATTGGCATTGGCGTTGGACGTATTCACGTCAACAGTAACTACGGCAAAATGCAGCGTGAACGGAATGAGGAAAATGCCGTTATTAATTATAACAACGCCACCTACCTGCCAGTGCAACATGGTTCTGAATACAACTATGAAGTGTATTATAACGCCCTCCTGACTAACTGGCTGGCGCTGCGTCCTAATTTGCAGTATGTGGCGTCACTAGGCGCGGTCAGTGAAGTGAAGAACGCTTTTGTTGGCGGTCTGAGCGCAAATATTAACTTCTGATAATTTGCCCGAGAGCGGTGGAATGATGGTGAAGCCCGCATGGCTGATATGCGGGCTTTTGGGGCTTGTTTTTTTAAAAACAAGAGCCAAAATGACGAAAAAAATAGCCTAATGAGTCAGGCACCGTTTGTCCGGCCAGCAGATTAGCACGAGCCCTGCCAGAATCAGCGCACCACCGGCCAGTTTTCCCGGCATAAACACTTCATCAAAAACCGGCAGCCACAGCGCACCACCCCAGACCAGCAGATAACTCAGGCTGAGTAGCGGATAGGCCCGGCTGAGCGGCATCCGTCGCAGCGCCAGCAGCCAGCACAACATAGACATTGCATAAGCCAGTATCCCTGCAGCCAGCGCCAGCGCTGCGGGTGACAGCGGCCATAAGGCGCGCAGAAACACCGTTAGCTGCGTGAGCAACGGGAGTTGCACCATTGACCATTTCATCAGTAGCTGCGCGGCACTGACCAGCAGAACGCTGGCAAGGGCAAAAATCCAGGCCATCAGGTATAGCTCCCCATCACCACCACGCCAGCAACCACCAACACCACCCCAATGGCATGGCGTACTGAAACCCTTTCATGCCAGATCCAGCGCGCTGTAAGGGTGACAAAAATAAAGTTCAGACTGAGCATTGGGTAGGCAACCCCCACCGGCACGACCTGCAACACCCGCAGCCAGACTGCCATTGCCAGCAGCAGTAACAGCACGCTCAGCCCCAGCCAGGCCAGCATAGGTGCCCGTTGTCCACGGATTGCGATCAGCGTGGCCTGCTTCTGACACAATTGCCCACCACAGCTGAGCAAGCTGGATATCAAAATCAGCAGGATATTCATGGACGCTGCGCGTAATACCAGACCAGCATCCTGCCCCGCTGAAAATGGCGATCGGGTTGTGGCAGGCTGGCATCCGGGCCATCATCGTGGCTGCCCAATTTCAGCACCAGCGCCACGCTGCCGCTGCGCCGCTGCGCGGCCAGCCAGAGCGGGAAATCATCCGCTTTAATCAGATGATCGCGCCCATCCGCATAGCTCAACCCGTAGTCAAGCTCACCGCCTTGATCATAAAGCAAAATATCACTGCGCTTTAACTCCCAGGCAAGGGCAGACGCCAGCCCGGGATGGTTACTCAGGATCACCTTGCTCTGGTTAAGTAACGGGTTAGCGGCCTGAATAAATTCCTGCGGTTGCTTGGAGTTAATCACCTTGTCAGGTATGGTCCAGGCTATGGCCAGCGCCAAACCGAGCGGGCAGAGTGCCGACAGCAACCACCATTTTGCCCCGCGACACAGCGCCAGTATGCCAAACAGTCCCCAGACAGCAAAAGCCGCTGCACCCAGTAATGCTTTATGCCCCTCACCGGCAGTAAACAGCGGGTGACGCATCGGCCCCCAGGGAGCCAGTACCAGCAACAGCGCCAGACAGGCCAAGCCCCCAAAAACAATATTAATCAGCGCGTTGACCTTAAATGGCCGCCGCGATCCACTCACCAAATACTGCGCGGAATACGCCATCAGCAATGCCAGCGGGGCAAAACAGGGCAGGATATAGGTCAACAGCTTACCTTTGGCCAGACTGAAGAACAGAAGCGGCATCACCACCCAGCACAGCAGGTACATGCCAGCCGGACTGGATGCCCGCCGCTGCCAGGCGGCCCGCAGCGCGCCAGGAAACAGCCCCAGCCAGGGAAGCGAACCCAGTAGCAGCACTGGCAGGTAGTACCAGAACGGCGCTTTATGTTGCGCGTCGCTGCTGGCAAAGCGTTGAATATGCTCAACCCAGAAGAAATAGTGCCAGAAATCCCCTTCCTGGCGCGCAATAGCGATCGCCCAGGGGGCAGAGATCAGCGCCGCACAAATCATCGCCAACGGGCCATACAGCAGTAATTCCCGTAACCGCCGCTGCCACAGCATCCAGGGCACAATTGCCACCGCCGGCACCGCCAGCGCGAGGAATCCTTTGGTCATAAAGCCCATACCGCAGGCCAGCCCCAGCAGAACCCAGCCCCACAGTTTCTGCCGTGTGGCGCTGCCCTCTTCTGCCACCAGCCAAAAGCTGCACATAGCGGCCACCAGCCACAAGGTGATCATCGGATCGAGCACCGCGTAGGTTCCTACGCCATAGACCAGAAAACAGGTGAGAAAAATCACCGCTGAGATAAGCGCGGTACGCCGCTGTTGCCACAGACGCAGCGCCAGCCAGTAAACCATTAGCGCGCTCAGGGTAGTAGAAAATACCGCGCCAAAGCGCACCGCGAAGTTATTGCCGCCAAATATCAGCTGACTGAGACTGTTGATCCAGTATCCGGCTATCGGTTTTTCAAAATAGCGTAGTTCAAGGAAATGGGGCACTACCCAATTTCTGCTGTGCAGCATTTCGCGGCTAATCTCGGCATAACGCAGTTCATCCGGCTGCCACAAGGCGCGAAACTCAATGGGGAGCAGATAATACAGGGCGTAAAACAGTATCAGGAGTAACGTATAATGACTGATCTTCATCCGAAATCACTCTGGTTATAATGGTTGTTGGCATCCCAGCCAGTCTTCACGTCCGGATATCTGGCCCCGTACCACTTTCCCTGCAGGCAGGCTGGTCGGGTCAACAGGTAACAGTTCGCTTAACGGACAAAAACGGATCCCTTCCTGGTGAGCCAGCTCCAGCAGTTGAGCAAACATTCCACTCATCACTATCCCCTCTACTTCAGCATGAATGGTGTAGACCGGGCTACCCGAGGCCTGCTGATGGATTTGATCGAGGATGTAGCGATTGTAATTGTCACGAGTAATATCGCCGCCAGCCACTTCATCCCAGGTAGGCAAGGTCACCGGAATTTGCACTGTACCCTGCTGGCCATCAGGCAACTGCGGACGAAAAGGCCCGCTGCCACGGCAGTCGCTGTTGTAGTGAAAGTTAAATGGCTCTCTGGCCGCCAGCACCCGGCCATCCGCACGCCAGCCCGCCGCTGCGCAGCAGGTAACCGGCTGACCGGTGATCTGCGTTAACGCCTCAACCCCGCGCCGGATATCTTCCGTCAGTCGTGCCGCAGGCCAGACTCCTGCCCAGGTTTGCCAGGCAAAATGATCCCAGGCATGCATCCCAACCTCATGCTGCCTGGCACAGTCGCGGATAAGCGCGGCGTGCCCACGGCCAATCAGTCTGCCCGGCCAGGCGGTGCCGGCCAGCAGAATGTCCCAGCCGTACAGTGATGCTGCGCGCGAGCGCAACATCTTCCACAGAAAACGCGGTTTTAACAGCCGCCATAAATGACGGCCCATGTTGTCCGGCCCCACGCTGAAGAAAAAGCTGGCGCGGGTCTGGTGCTGTTCCAGAATGGATAAAAGTTGCGGCACGCCATCGCGCGTGCCGCGCCAGGTATCCACATCCACGCGCAGACCTACATTGATCATTGCGCGTTGTCCTTCAGCTCGACGGTACGCAGGAAGAAATCGAGCGTGCTGTCGATGGTATAATTCATCGCCACTTTCGGCTGCCAGTCCAGCAGGCGCTTAGCATTACGCACCGAAGGCTTACGGTGCTCAACGTCCTGATAACCTTTGCCGTAATAGCTGCTGCTTTCTACTTCACGGAAACCGGCGAACGGCGGAAATCTATCGCGCAGTGGGTGTTTTTCAAAGCTTTCCAGCAGCTGCTCAGCCAGCTGGCGAATACTCGCTTCGTTGTCCGGATTACCGATATTGATAATCTGACCATCACAGTTCTGCTGTTTGTTTTGCACAATCAGGAACAGGGCTTCAATCCCGTCACTGATATCGGTAAAGCAGCGCTTCTGGCTGCCGCCATCAATCAGCTTAATCGGTGAACCTTCTACCAGATTGAGGATCAGCTGAGTAATGGCGCGCGAGCTGCCAATGCGCGCCGCATTCAGGTTATCCAGACGCGGTCCCATCCAGTTAAATGGCCGGAACAGGGTAAAACGCAGTCCTTCTTTTTCACCGTAGGCCCAGATCACCCGATCCAGCAGCTGTTTAGAAACCGAATAGATCCAGCGCTGTTTATTGATCGGTCCTACCACCAGATTGGAGTGATCTTCATCGAAGCTGCCATCGGTACACATACCATAAACTTCGGAGGTGGACGGGAAGATAATCCGTTTATCGTATTTCACACAGTCACGGATAATTTTCAGGTTTTCTTCGAAGTCCAGCTCAAACACCCTAAGCGGATTGCGGGTGTATTCAATCGGCGTTGCAATCGCTACCAGCGGCAGCACCACATCACATTTCTTAATATGGTACTCAATCCATTCGGAATGGATGCTGATGTCCCCTTCAACAAAATGGAAGCGGGAATGGCCAATAAAGCGACTGATGGCATCAGAGCCAATATCGAGGCCATAGACTTCAAAATCGTCATCCTGCAGCAAGCGTTCGGTAAGGTGATTACCGATAAATCCGTTAACCCCCAGGATCAGTACCCTGGTACGGCGCTTAATCGCTGCCGATGGCTGATTATGCAGGATGGCCCCGCTGACCAGTCCCAGCGTCTGAGCCAGCTGTGCACCCTGCATATAAATGCCGTTGTCGCTCTGCCCCGTCACAATTTCCAGCGCGCCCTGACCGCAGGCAACCACCAGTGGGGAGACTGAAAGCACGGTGCCAGGCCTTGCCGCCGTAAGATCTTGCCGCGGTGCCGACTGCCAGATAATAAACTTGCTGCCACCCACATAGCTGAAGGCTCCCGGCCAGGGGTCGGTAACCGCGCGCACCAGGTTATGGATTTTTTCTGCCGGCTGATGCCAGTCGATACGTCCGTCTTCCGGCGTCCGGCGGCCCACATAGCTGGCCTGACTTTCGTCCTGTTCGCGTTCAGTGAAACTGCCGTTCAGGAGCTGCGGCAGAGAGGCATTCAGCAGTTGCTGCGCACTGGCGTTCTGCTTGTGATGCAGGGTCAGCGCATTATCATCCGACGCAATGGCCACGCGATTCTGGGCAATAATTGCCCCGGCATCGGCGCGTTTAACCATGCGGTGCAGGGTAACGCCGGTTTCTTCCTCACCGTTGACCAGCACCCAGTTTAATGGCGCACGTCCGCGATAGCGCGGCAGCAGTGAGGCATGCAGGTTAAATGCCCCTTTGGGCGCACACTGAATAATGTCATCGCACAGCATATGGCGATAATGGAAAGAGAAGATGATATCCGGGGACATCGCTTTAATACGATCGACCCACAGTGGATGGTTCACCTCTTCCGGCGCATAGACCGCAACGCCCAGCTCAGCAGCCGTTCGGGCCACTGAGCCATAAAACTGGTTTTCGGCAGCGTTATCGGCATGGGTGAAAATAGCAGTAATTTCGTAACCGGCCTGATGCAGCGCACGGATCCCGGTACATCCAATATCGTGATAGGCAAATACAACAGCTTTCATCATTCTTTTCCCTGATTTGACTCAGCGCTGCCATTGACAACGCGTTGGATAAAATAGCGAGGACGGGCGCGTACATCATGGTAAATTCGACCGATGTACTCCCCTAACAGTCCCATGCCAATAAACTGTGCACCAATAAAGATAAACAACACGGCAAACAGCATAAATACGCCGTTTGCCGACCATGCCGGCCCCAGAAACAGGCGTAATATCACCAGCAGCAGCGCCAGTAAAAAACCGGCGACGGCCACCACGCTACCGAACACGCTCAACAGACGCAGCGGGGTGGTAGTCAGGCAGGTAATCAGGTCATACATCAAATTGATCAGCCGCATCAGACTGTATTTTGAATCGCCGAATTCACGTTCCGCGTGCAGGACCGGGATTTCAATCGTCCGACGAGCAAAGGTATTTGCCAGGACAGGAATAAAGGTACTGCGCTCATGGCAGTTCAGCATCGCTTCAATAATTGGCCGCCGGTAGGCACGCAGCATGCAGCCATAATCCCCCATCTCTTTACCGGTGGTGCGCTTAATCATCATATTGATAATTTTTGAGGCGCGTTTACGGAACCAGCTGTCCTGGCGATTCTGACGCACGGTACCTACCACGTCATAGCCCTGCAGTGCCGTTTCCACCAGACGCGGAATTTCTTCCGGTGGATTCTGCAAGTCGGCATCCAGGGTGATAATTAAATCGCCGCTGACATGACTGAAACCGGCCATTATCGCCGAATGCTGACCGTAGTTACGGTTAAGTAATACCGCAACCACATGACTGCCAGGCTGTTCTGCGGCGGCAGTCAGCATTGCTGCACTGTCATCTGAACTGCCGTCATCTATCAGTAAAATTTCGTAGTCCATATTCAGCGAAGCACAGGCCGCATCGGTACGACGCAGCAGTTCCGGCAGGCTTTGCTGCTCGTTATAGACCGGTATAACAACGGAGACTTTTTTTATCGTTGGGTCTGTCATCTTACTTCCCTGCTATATTACGCAATGCGGCAATCACCCGTCCGGCGTCGTCGTCTGTCATGGTGGGGAATAGCGGAATCGAGCAAATACGCTGTGAATTCCATTCGGTGGCAGGCAGCGACAGCCCGGGAAAACGTTCGCGGTAATACTTTTGCGTATGTGCAGCCCGGAAATGCAGGCCGGTGCCAATCCCCTGCTCTTTTAATGCCAGCATCAGCGCATCGCGATCCAGCCCACAGCGCTCAGGGTCGGTACGCAGAATAAACAGATGCCAGGCATGATGGTGAGGCCATTGAGGAAAACTGAGTGGAGCAAACGGCGTATCCGCCAGCTCATCCAGATAGCGGGCAGCAATTTCTGCCCGACGCGCGTTGTGCTGCTCCATTTTTTCCAGTTGCACCAGGGCAATCGCGGCATTAATGTCCGCCAGATTATATTTATAGCCTGGGGTAATCACCTCGGCCTGAGGCGCTCGGCCGTGTGTCTGACGGTCAAACGCATCGACGCCCAGTCCGTGGAACTTCAGGGTGCGAATACGTTCTGCCAGACTGTCGTCGTCAGTCACCACCAGTCCGCCCTCTGCGCAGCTGACGTTTTTGATGGCATGGAAGGAGAAGATGGCGGTACCGCTGGCGCCAACGTGACGCCCACGATAGCGGGTACCGGCGGCATGGGCGGCATCATCGATTACCGCTATGCCATAACGCTTTGCCAGCGTGTGAATGGCATCAATATCTGCTGGTGCTCCGGCGTAATGTACCGGGATAATGGCTTTGGTGCGTGGGGTAATCGCAGCTTCAATCAACTCCGGGGTAACCATCAGGGTATCACGATCAACATCAATCATGACCGGGGTAGCCCCCAGCAGTGAAATCATATTCAGCGTGGAAACCCAGGTCAGCGACGGCGTAATCACTTCGTCCCCGGCCGCGATCCCCAACGCCATTAACGTGACATGCATCCCTGCAGTGGCGGAGCTGACCGCAATCGCATGACGATTACCGGTTAGCTGGCAAAAAGCCTGTTCAAGCTGCTGATTTTTCGGTCCGGTCGTGATCCAGCCAGAGCGCAGAACGTCTTCAACTGCGCGCAGCTCATCACTTCCCATTGATGGGCGTGAAAAAGGCAAAAACTCCGACATAAAAAAAACCTGTGAGTTAGTCATACCAGTGAATGTAATTATTCTGAGACCTGTACTTTACTCAGCGAAACAGATTACCTGGAGTCTGATCCTGCTAAGTATTGCAATGGTAAGCAGACAGATAAAATAACCCGATTAGACAGACACTCAGGACAACGCTTTGTTCATTCGCGTCCGATAAGAGATTACCAAAAACACTATATATATAACGTAAATGAAATTCTTTAGGATAAGCTTAATAGAACGTTTTTTGAGAAAAAACCAGGCAAAATTGTTGCGTCAGCACAAAGAAAATTGTGTTAATTCTCATTTACACAGATTTTCAGGATGAAATTAATCACGTTATGCTAAAAAAATAAATTATGGTTTTATTTTCAGGAGACTACGATGAACCTTAGCCAGTTACCGGATGAACTACAAATCCTGCTGGATGGCTCATTGCCGGAGGCGTACCTTCATCAGGCTATTCGTCTGTCCAGCGTGGGTGAAAATGGCTGGCCCTATGCCGCTCAACTGAGTTTCGGTGAGATAATCGCAGTAACGCCACAGCTGCTGCTGTTTGCTATCTGGCCGCGCTCCACGACCTGCACTAATCTGCAAAATAATGCTAAAGCTACCCTGGCGCTGATACACGACGGAGCAGTGATTGAAGTTCAGGCGCAGGTTCATCTGCGTCAGCGGTCGCTGGGTGGCCAGGATTTGTGCGTATTCAACGCCCATGTTTGCCAGGTTATCGCCCACCGCGCCCCTTACGCCACGGTCACCGGGGGAATGACATTTACTCTGCATAATGAAGAAGAAGCTCTGACACGCTGGCGGAGTCAGATCGCCGCCTTACGCCAGCTGGCCCGGCAATAACCCTGTCTTTTTCTCTTGCCCTGGCCGTTTACCTGGCCTTTAAAACACATACACATCAAACCAAAAAAAGCCCGCATCAACGATGCAGGCTTTTATCACCAATCTGAAGGCAGCCCAAAGGCCGCCCTCAGCACCGGCAAAACTTACTTGCTGTCCGGCAACGCATAGGCAATCACATAATCACCCATCTTCGTGCCGAACGAACCATGGCCACCAGCCACAATCACCACATACTGCTTACCATTAACTTCATACGTCATTGGCGTTGCCTGACCACCGGCTGGCAGACGCGCCTGCCACAACAGCTTACCGTTAGACACGTTATAGGCACGCAGATAGTTATCGGCAGTCGCCGCAATAAACACCACGTTGCCGGCGGTAGAAATTGGGCCACCCAGCATTGGCATACCCATTTTAAACGGTAGTGGCACTGGGGCGCTGTCGCGAACGGTACCAATACGTTTCTTCCACACGATATCGTTGGTTTTCAAATCAATCGCAGAAATATAACCCCATGAAGGCTGTTTGCACGGCAGACCCAGCGGAGACAGGAACGGATTCAGCGTTACGCCGTAAGGCAAGCCGTACTGTGGCTGAATACCGGATTCGCTACCGGTGCCGCCTTTATCGTTCTCATCCGGCTCGATTGGATTACCCGGACCACGTGGGATCAGACGGGAGACAAATGGCAGCGCCATTGGGTTAGTCACCGCAACCTGACGATCGGTATCGACGGAGATCCCGCCCCACTCAAACATCCCCAGGTTACCCGGGAAAACCAGGGTGCCCTGCTCGGATGGCGGTGTGAACGGACCTTCATAACGCAGCTGATGGAACATAACGCGACAGACCAGCTGATCAAAGATAGTGGCACCCCACATATCTTTACCGGCCAGATGCGCTTTCGGACGGTAGCTCAGCTCAGAGTATGGCTGCGTCGGCGAAAGACGTTCACCTTTAACCGGACCCTGTGGCACCTTCATTTCCGGTGCCGGAACAACCGGCTTGCCGTCACGGCGATCCAGAACGAAGATATCGCCGGTTTTGGTCGGCACATAGATGACCGGTACTTTGTTACCATCTTTGTCATTGATATCCGCCAGCGTTGGCTGCGCCGGTACGTCCATATCCCACAGATCGTGGTGTACCGTCTGATAGAACCAGCCCAGCTTACCTGTAGTGGCATTCAGTGCCAGCAAGCCAGTAGCAAAACGCTCCATTTCCGGGGTACGGTGACCACCAAAAATATCCGGAGTAGAGACGCCGATTGGCAGATATACCAGATCCAGTTTGGCATCGTAAGCAGCCGGTGCCCAGGAGTTCGGCGAGTTAGCCACATATTTCTGCTCACCCTGTGGCACCCTATTCGGATCTTTAGCACCCGGATCGAAAGCCCACAGCAGTTTACCGCTGTTAACATCAAAACCACGAATAACGCCTGACGGCTCACGGATTGAATAGTTATCGGTTACTGCTCCCGCCATGATAATGGTGGTTTTGGTAATAATTGGCGGAGAAGTAGGCTCAAATGCACCAACACGGTTAAACGGCAGATTACTCTGCAGATTCAGCTTACCGTTATCACCAAATGCCGCACAGCGCGCACCGGTTTCCGCATCCAGCGCATACAGACTGCCATCATTGACCGGTAACAGAATACGACGTGCACACTGTGCAGATTTCACATCAGCCGGGGCCGCCGCCGCTTCCGGTGTCTGGTAGTAAGACACGCCGCGACAGGTCACGTGCTGGAAGGTGGGATTGGTTTTCATTTCCGGATCGAAGCGCCACTTCTGCTTACCGGTTGCCGGATCCAGCGCCACCAGTTCCTGGTGCGCGGTGCACAGGAACAGGCCATCACCAATTTTAATTGGCGTGGCTTCGTTGGTGATTTCACCCGGATCGCTGGCTCTTTTCACATCACCAGACTGGAACGACCATACCTGCTGCAGCTCGGTCACGTTCTGGTCGTTGATCTGCTTCAGCGGGGAATAACGGTTTCCGCCCTGAGTACGACCATAAGCCGGCCAGTCTTCTGCCGGAATGCCATCGTCAGCCGCCGGAGCGATCTGTTCCGCACTCAGCGTCCCGTTGATTTCCTGCGGATCGTTAAATACCGACCAGGCAAGCACCGCCACGGTTATCGCCAGCACCACGCTCAGTGCAGTGCGAGGGAACGATCCTTTGCCTCTCAGGCCACGCCAGGTAAATGGCAGCACCAGCCACAGGCCGAGGAAGAAAGTGACGTCCAGACGCGGCGTCAGCGCCCAGAAGTCGGTACCCACTTCCCAGACAGACCAGATAGTGGTGCCAAGCAGGAATAACGCATACAGCAGTAACGCCGAACTGCGGCGACGGAACAGCAGGAAAGCGGTGATCAGCAGAACCACACCCGCGATGATGTAGTAGAGCGAACCGCCCAGTTTTGCCAGCAAGATACCGCCAATTGACAGATATAAGCCGCTGAGGGCGGCGAAAATTGCTGTCAACAGGATCAGTATTCGTGATGCTTTACTTTGCATAGTTTGAACCTTAACCAAAATTTAAAGTCGTCGACGGGAAGCCCGTCTTTTAAACACCTGTTTAACACAGAAGATCCAACCGGTGTTTGTATCCGCCAGCGCTGCGCTGCACCGGTGGACAGTTGCCGGATCCCTCGCGGCACCAGGGCCGCAAAATCTTAAAACTGCCGGGCCAGGGTGGCCCCGCCGCTGTAGTCACGGCCCGGTGCAGGCTCGTAATAACGGCCATTCCCCTCATTGACAAGCACTGAACCAACGTAATGGCGAACGAACAATTATCGACGCGGCTGAACAGGTAGAGCGACTGCCAAAACCGCGCACAGACAGTTGCAGGTCCTGGGCATAATTCTGACGGTTCTGAATTTGCAGCCCCGGCACACTGCCCAGCGCTTCAGACAAGTTGACCTGTGGGGTGCTGTGGCGCAGATCGTCCCCCTGCACCACGCTCACCGAGGCTGGCGAGTCGAGTTCGGACAGACCATCACGTTTTTTTATTACCAGCAGAGAGGGTTCATCCCGATCTGCCGCTGAGGAAGATGGTGCTCTGCTGGCAGCAAGGGGCAACATCATCGCCAGCGAGGCCAGAGAGTGAGTCAGGGTTTTATTATTGTTCACGGTCTTTGTTTCAGGAAACCAGAGTGAAGCCAAACGTCTGAGCAAACAGGCGCACAAAACAGCGATTTCCTGAAAAAGCACACTGCATTTCAGGAAAAACTAAAGTATATAACCTGTCTGCCAAAGCGCCCTGTTTTGCGCCTGTCAGCAAGACATTCCCCGGCTACAATCCGGTGAAAAACGTATATACTTGCATTTACGTGTGATATATATCACAAATCTGTTGCAAGTGTAGCACTCATTAAGTGCCCTGCGAATAGTTGTTAACGTTTCGGCTGAATTGATTCAGTTTGACTGTTAAGCGATGCGTTTCCCGCAGGTGGAGTGAGGTTTCCTGATTTGTGTACCTGGAGTTGCTGTAACTTCAGCGATTAGCTATACCAGGTGTTACCCATTCTGACAGGGAGCCTGCCATGCCGATTTGGCTATCACCTTACTGTGCCCGGCCCCGCATGACACACTGTGGGTTACTGTTGGCGTGCCTGCTGACATTACTGACGGGATGCCGTTCGGCTCCAGGTATCACCTGCCCGGCACATCGGGAAACACTGAGCGGTGAGCCGTTGGGGGATATTGAAGGACGGATTATCGATCGCGTAAACAGTTTCATCCTGATCCTGCCGCAGCTTCAGCTGGAGAGCGGTACCTTACGTTCCAGCGATCCGGCACGTTATATTCCTTCGGCGGTAACCCGTGATGGCTGGCTGCTGCAGCGTATTTCCGCGCAGCGTTTCAGCGCGATCAATGCACCGCAGAATATGATGATGACGTTTAACTGCCCGCTAAATCCCCCCCATTAACCGCAGCGGCCGTCAGGATGTTTTCAGTTCAGCTGCCAGGCACTGAATATGTTTCGGGCCAATACCGCAGCAGCCGCCAATCAGGCTGGCACCGTTATCCACCCACCGTCTGGCCCAGACAAGATAGCCCTGCGGATCGGTATCTTTACGCATCCCACTTAAGCCGTCATTCGCATCCCCTTCATTGCTGCCTGGCTCAAAGGCATTAGCATAGACGCCAATTCCAATGCCGGCGGCCAGCTGCTGACGCAGTTGCTGAGCCTGCTGCACCGCAGAGGTCATAACTTCCGGATGGCTGCAGTTAAACAGCACATTTTGCGCGCCCAGCTCAATCGATTTCGCTACCGCTGCCGTCACGCTCTCCCCCGAACGCAGGGTGGCAGGGTGCTGTTCTGATCCAGGCTTATCCTCGAGGGTAAAGGACAGCCACAGCGGTTTTTGTTCGGCGGCGGTGGCCTGAGCAATAGCGACAGCTTCTGCCAGCGAGCTGATGGTTTCGCCCAGCCAGAAATCCACGTAGTCAGCCTGGCCGGCAACCAGCACCCGATAAATCTCCGCCGCGCGGCGGGCATCAAACAGATCGGGACGATAAGAACCGAGAGCCGGTGGCAGGCTGCCTGCCACGCGCACCGTCTGCACGGCCTCATCCGCCGCTTGACGCGCCAGCCTGCCGGCCAGTTGCGCCAGCCCCGGCGCATCTTCAGCAAAACGCTGCGCGCCGATATGGAAAGGCACGAGCGCGTAACTGTTGGTGGTAATCACCTGCGCGCCGGCGGCAATAAAACTTTGGTGTACTGCCTTTATCTGCTGCGGTGCCTGATATAACGCCAGTGCCGACCATTCCGGCTGACGAAACGGTGCGCCAATCCGCGCCAGTTCCCGTCCCATTCCGCCATCAAGAATTGTGATATTTTGCGCCATCTGTCTGTACCTGCAGAGAATTATTTAATCACGGCATGCTAGCTAACCAGGCGCAGGGTTGTCCAGACGTCCGGAAAAGTAAATGGACAGGATATCTATTTACGGAAAATCACCGGATCGGCAATTGCCGGGCTGCCTGAGAAACGCGGATGATTTGGGCTGATTAATCTGACCCGACGAGGAACTGGTGTATGAACACAATCCGGATGTCAACAGGAATAAAGCCCTTTTTACTGACGGCACTGCTACTGTTATCAGCCTGTCACACCGCACCGGCAACCAACCGGATGGAGACTGCCAGCCCTTTACCGGCAGACTTTATCGATCCGACCAAATCGGTGTTCGCACTAAGCAATTACTCCCAGTCTGTCAGCACGTGGCTGCCTGACGGCCAGGCTATGCAGATGCCCGTGCTGGATAACGCCGCACAGCAACGTCATTTTTCTGCGCTGAAATCGCGCTATTTTGGGATGGAACCGCATGAAAAATCGCCGTGGAATCCTTATTACATCGCCTCAATTCTGCGCAGAGGGGCAGAGAGAGTGCGCGATCTCAACATCAGCAAGTATCTCGGGGAACAAAGCGTCTCCTGGGGTGAAAATTTCAGGGTTCATTCGGTTCAATGGAAGCGGGAGGTGAGAAATAATGCGGCCACCCGCATTGACGCTGTTTATCGTCCTGCGGGACGTGGGATCGCGCTCAGGGAAACGCTGGTCAGGGATCTTCCGACTACCGACCCTGCGTATGACGATCCCCGTCAGGCCGGGCAGGGCTACCCTTTTGACAACTTACAGAACTCTTCAATTCGTCCCGGCACCCCGGTATACATACTGACACACAGCCACGACAGACGCTGGAAATATGTTTTATCACCGACCGTCACCGGTTGGGTTCACAGCGAAGATATTGCGGTGGCAGATCGGAAGTTTGTTAGCGAATGGCTGGCGCTGGCGGATAACCATCTGGGGGCGTTTATTAAACAACCGGTTTCCGTCCGGCAACGCGGTCTGTATTACTTTACCGCCCGCCCCGGAACCATCCTGCCATTCAGCAATAAAATGCCAGGCTTCTTTGACGTTGCAGTACCGGCAGGTAAAAGTGATGGTCATGCACAAATGCGTCAGGTCAGACTGAAGGACGAGGAATTTGTCGCCATGCCATGGAAAATGACGCCCGCTAATCTGGCCGTACTGCTACAGTCAATGAGTGGCAGACCCTATGGCTGGGGAAATTATAACTTTTATAATGACTGCTCTGCCGAAATTCGCAGCCTGATGATGCCTTTCGGTCTGTTTCTTCCCAGAAATTCAGCGGCACAGATCCAGGCCACAGCCCGGCTTGTCGATCTCAGCAAAGAGAATATCAGTAGGCGCCTGAGCTACCTGAAGGAACACGGCAGGCCGTTCACCACGCTGGTCTGGATTCCGGGACATATCATGTTGTATATCGGTAATACAGTCATTGATGGACGTAAGGTGCCAATGACTTACCAGAATATATGGGGATTAAGGCCGGCAGATTCCGCCAGCAGGAGTATTATTGGTGGCTCTGTCTTTTTTCCTTTACTTGCGTCTTATCCCGAGGATCCGAGACTGACATCACTGGTCAGCAAGTCGCAATTTAAGCTGGGATTTATTGAGTGATATGTATGGGCGTAAAGTTTACAGCTGGCAGGTGGCCGGGTAACCGGCCACCTTTTCGGAATTTGTGTTTACACACTTCAGGCGTTAATGGCTCAGGGCATTACCCAGTAAAATGCTGGTGATCACCCCGGTCGCGACCGCAACCAGCACATAGTTACCATCAACGTAAACCCATTCAGAGCCGCGCGGTGGCTCGTAAAGTCCACGCTCGCGCCAGTCATCAATGCGGTAATCATCACCCCTGAAACGTGGCGGTAACGGATGACCACGACGGAAATTATGGCCCTGCCAGGCAAAATGATCGCGCTCAGCACGTTCGCCATGCGAACGATGATCACCATCGCCACGATCGTCATGCTGGTGCCACTGACGGTCGGGGCCGTCATGGGGCCCATCAGCCAGGGTCTGGGTGGAGAATAGTGTGCCTGCGGTAAAAAGCGACACAATCAGTACGCGTGCTGTGTTTTTCATTTTCATTTCCTCTGTATGACCAACAGCCTGAGAACTGCTGTCCGGTGCAATATGGGGTATTGCACCGTGACGCCCAATCTCCTCAACTCCGAAAGCCGGTGATTTAACGCTTTTTTTTCACCGGCTTTACACTTCCAGGCGGTTAAGCACTACAGCAGGATGTAGAAGGGTTAATTCTCCAGCTGGTAATCCAGCGTGATTTCCGTATCCAGCAGTTTTGAAACCGGACATCCGGCTTTCGCCTGCTGAATAATCTTATCGAACTCCGCCTTTTCAATACCTGGCAGTCTGACGCTGCTTTTCAGCGCCACGCTGGTGATGGCAAAGCCTCCATCCACTTTATCCAGCGCGACATCAGCCTCGGTATCAATGCTTTCCGGTACATACCCGGCTTCCCCTAACATCAGCGACAGCGCCATAGAAAAACAGGCGGCGTGCGCTGCACCAATCAGTTCCTCCGGATTGGTTCCGGCTTTACCTTCAAAACGG
Organism: uncultured Erwinia sp.; assembly: GCA_945290265.1. GTDB lineage: Bacteria > Pseudomonadota > Gammaproteobacteria > Enterobacterales > Enterobacteriaceae > Erwinia. The sequence goes on along the minus strand of CALYQW010000010.1, from coordinate 48,947 downwards.
GTATTAAATCCATAAGGTTGCTGAGTTAACGCTCCACTTTCGGTGGACACAGTACCTTTACCCTGCTTAATGTTGCCTTCCCAATGCGCCTGCCCTTTTTTATGAATGGTCATGGAGTTCCTCCGGTTAGTAAGAATCTTTTTAAGTATAGACAACGACACATCCTCCGGCATGTTCCAGGAACCTTCTGATGATCCGCTGGCGATGCCGGCAAAGATGAAAGCAGGAAAAAACTGACGCCTTAAGACAAAAGTTTACAGGGGTAACAGTTGCTTAATATTACTATCTGACTAACATGGGCTGCGTTTTATTTCGCCTGTCCGCAGCAAAGTGATCGCCCTCAGTTACCGCTGCCAGCATTACACCGAAAAGATCTGATTTAATGAAAAAACTCGCTCTTACCATGCTGTTTATCAGCACACCACTCTGGGCAGCGGCTCACGCTCTGACTCCGGCACAGGAAGCCCGCGTACAACAACTGGTTGAAGAGACGCTGGTCAATAATCCACAGATCCTGGCGCGTGCTTCTCAGGCATATGAAAAAAAGCTGAGAGAACAACAGCAGGAACAAATCGCGCAAATCATTAAAAAGAATCACAGCACACTGTTTCAGGATCCGGCCTCTCCGCGTCTCGGTGCTGCCGATGCCAAACTGACGCTGGTTACCTTCACCGATTACAACTGTCGCTACTGCAAACAGTTCGATAAGCTGCTGGAGAAACTGGTCGCCGAAAATCCTGAGGTTGCGGTGGTTATTAAACCTCTGCCATTCCGCGCAGAAAGCTCAGCTACCGCTGCGCGCGCTGTGCTGGCACTGTGGCCGGCAGAGAGTAAAAAAAGTCTGGCACTGCATAAGAAGCTGATGGCGCATCATGGCATGCTGGATAACAACAGCATCAGCGCCGCAGAAAAAGCCCTCGACGTTAAAGCTGCAGAGACTGACAGCGCAGCGCAGAAAACGCTGGATACTAACCTGAAAATGGCTCAGCAATTAGGGATTCAGGGAACACCCGCCACCCTGGCCGGTGATAATGTGCTTTCCGGTATGGTGCCCTACCAGCAACTGGGCACCATTGTGAAGCAACAGCTTGCTGAAATGAGTCTGCTTTTCCGAGCCTGAGCGATCAGGCTCGGAATTATCAGGGGTTATTGCCCGATCGGCTGATATCCCTGCCATTCCGGTCTGAAGGGCTGTCCCTGCGGCTGTTCTGTAAGATGTAAATACCAGTCACCCAGCTTATCCAGCAGCACGCAGTCATCGACATCTTTCAGGTTGTCTTTATGCAGCTGCCCGGCTCCATTAAGCAACACCTTCAGCGCCTTACTTTTCGCCTCTGCGGCACTTTCTGCGACAAACAGATCGAATTCATGCAGTTCTGCCAGCGTATCCGGACGATAGCCACCGGCATTGACAAAATAGAGATGCTTATTGCCCTGCGGTGGACGGGTTGACAGCGTGACGGCATAGCCATCGGCCCAGCGTATTTCACCGTAACCATCCAAATGAATTTTATCTTTATCACCGAACCAGGCCGCCCTGAGTAACGGCCAGGCATCCTCAGGCTGCTCAACGGCAGCGAACTGAATATCGTGAACTTCTATATTGGAATGACCCGCGTTGCCACCAACATAAAACATATATAATTTCATAGCATTACCCTATCCATTATCCCTGCGCTGCAGCGGTGCTAAAAACTCAATTACCTTACCCGTTCATCCCTGAAATGCATAGAAAAGCAGATAAAAAAATGCCGGTGACAATTGGGCGACCGGCAGGAGCGAAAAAACAGGGGGTAAATTTCATTCCAAAAAACGTCGGCCAGAGCGTCGCTGACCGACGGAAAAAATTATTTATCAGCAGCCGCCTTCATATTCAGACGTTCAGTAAGGGGTTTAACCACTTTCTCACCGTGCTGACCATAAAACTGATACAGCATTTCTGAGGCGGTGTGCGTCAGCACCATAATTTCAATGCGTCTGTTGCCGTCTGACAGCGGATCGTCAGTATTCAGCAGCATTCTATCCGCCATGGCATTCACCTGGATGATGCGCTTCGCTTCCAGCCCACCGAGCTCCAGCACTTTACGCGCTGCCAGCGCCCGATCGCCGGACAGATTCCAGTTGTTGTAGCGGGCGCTTTCCGGGTAAACCGCGGCATCGGTATGACCGCTAATCATGATCTCATGGTCGATGCGGTTGAACGCCGGTGCCAGCTCCGTCAGCAGCTGACGGAAAAACGGCGTCATCACTGCGCTGCTGCGTGGAAACATCATACGCTGACGATCGTCCTGCAGCAGAATGCGCAACCCTTGTGGGATCTCTTCCAGCGTGACGTTATTCTGCGCATTTAAGGCGCTGGTAATGCGGGCAATGGCCTCGCTCAGCTGGTTCAGCTCCATTTCTGACTGGCTGAGCACCGTTTCCAGCGCTTTAGCATCCGGTTTTTCTTCCTGGCTATACTCCGGTCCGCTGTTGCCGGCAGTGACCAGCTCGGAGCCGCTGCCATCCGGCAGTGCCACTGGGGTAAAGGTTGAACCGTCAAAAATCGAGGTGCCATTCAGCTGAGCAACAATTTCCCGGCGTTCTTCTTCAGAGACCGATCCCATAATCCAAAGCACCATAAACAGCGCCATCATTGCCAGGGTAAAGTCGGCAAAGGCCACCTTCCATGCTCCGGTATGCACCCCTGAGTGCGCTTTCTTACCCCCACGCTTAATAATGGTGGTGGCATGTGTGCCCTTTTTCATTATTCACGCTCGATCAGGTCATTTACCCAGCCGTCAAGGGTGGCGAAGGTGGGTTTATTTTCCAGGGGGAGCATTTTTCGCCCGGCATCCACCGCCAGCAGCGTCGGTTTACCCGCCACATGATTCACCAGCACGGTACGAATGCTGGTGAATACCGTCATGCGTTTTTTCATGCACTGTTCCATAGCATTCGCCAGCGGATCCATCAGGCAGTAACAGAAGAATACGCCGAGGAAGGTACCCACCAGCGCGGCCGCTACCTTCAGACCAATCAGGGCAATCGACCCGTCAATGGCCTGCATAGTGATGATGATCCCCAGTACCGCCGCACAGATCCCAAAGCCAGGCATCGCTTCGGCAGTACGCTGTAACGAACGGGAAGGCACCATCAGCTCTTCTTCGATGGCGTCAATTTCAGCTTCCAGAATCCCTTCCATCTCATGTTCGTTAATTTTGCCCATCGCCATCAGACGGAAGTTGTCGGAGATAAAGGTGATAAAGCCGCTGTCTTTCAGGATTAGCGGGTATTTTTTGAACAGCCCACTGTTTTCCGGCACTTCAATATGTTCATCCAGCGCCTTCAGCCCGCCGTCCTGAATCAGCTCCAGCAGTTCATACATCAGCATCAACAGCTGCTGCTGAAACTCACTGTTCTGACCGTCTTTACTGAAAGCCGCCCTGATTTGTACCCACATGGCTTTCAGTACATGGCGCGGGTTAGCAATAATCATCGCACCGCAGCCTGCGCCCAGAATAATCAGCAGCTCACCTGGCTGCCAGAAGGAGGCAATATGCCCGCCAGACATCACGTAGCCGCCAATAACGCAGCCCAGTACCACGAGTAATCCAAGAAGTTTTTGCATGATGGTTTCGCTTAAAAGTAAGTCTTAATTTTTTCACTGATTTTTTTATTCAACTGGCACACGCGTGCTTCCGTGAGTTCCAGTACCTGAGCTATCTCTTTCAGGCTCATGCCCTGCTGGTAATAGAGATGCAGAATGACGCGTTCACGCTCGTCCAGCGCCGCAACGGCCTGCGCCAGGGTGCGCTGGATATCCACTTCATCCTCCAGTACCGCGCCGGACAGCGCACTGGCATTGCCACTGCTACCCTCTACCGACAGCAGCGTATCCAGACTTTCCAGATTGCTGAGATTTACCTGTTGCAGATAGGCGTACCAGGTTTCCTGACTAAGATTTAACTGCTGGCATATCTGTTCCTCGCTGGGTTCATGCCCCAGTCGTCGGGTCATTTCACGGATAGCATCATTGATCTTATGCGCCTGCTGACGCAGGCTGCGTGGCCGCCAGTCCTGCTGCCGGAACTGATCCAGCACCGCACCGCGTACCCGCTGCATGGCATAACTGGCAAACTGCTCATCCGGGCGACCGAAACGCCGCAGCGATTCCAGCAGCCCCATCAGTGCCACCTGCTCAATGTCATCACGATCCATCAGGTTGTTGGCGAGCGGTGCCAACTGACGCACCACTTTTTTTACCAGGGGCAGCCATTGCTGCATGTAGTGGCTCTCTTCAGCAGCAGAGAGCGCAGAGATATCGCTAAACGAACTCATGATTGCCTTTACTGAAATACCATTTTCGACACGATGACATCCCTGAAAGGAAGGGTGACATTGGTGATTTTGAAGACCTGGCGATAGCGTTCCATCATGCGCTGACGCAGTTCGAGCAGAGACAGGTTACGCAGCTCGTTGTAGTCCATTGAGCTCAGCACATCGACCGTAATCCCTTTGATTTTTGGCATCATGGCTTCTGCCTGTTTTGACTCGGCTTCACCATGGGTGGTCAGTGCCAGATCCAGCAGCAAATAGCGCTCTTTGCGGGTGTCACTTTTCAGCGTGATAATCAAATTGGTCATTTCCACAAAGCGCAGATCGGGCTGAGCGGTCTTTTCGCTGCTGAACAGGCTGAAACCTGCCGTTTCCCCGCCTGCCATGTTGCGCGCATTAATATATTGATTACCGGTAATCACCAGCACCGCTGTCAGCATCGCGCCTGCCAACATCATCAACAGTTTTAAAAAGAAATTTTTTAGAGACATAAATCAGACCATTGTCAAAATAGTGCCGTCGGTGCCACGTTGTTCTGGTGCGGCCTCGTCGTGGTTATTGGCAACAGCCGTTTCTGGCTGCCCATGGTGTCGCTTTTGCTGCTGTCCGTCGCCCGCCGAAGTGGACACCTGCAGGCTGACCGGCACGCCATTCTGTTCGCTCAGACTGTGACGCATTTCGGCGCTGATCTGATGTAACATCCGGGCGACTTCCGGCTGTCCTGCCTGGATCTGCACCTGAAGCTTGCCGCTGTCCATCTGCAGCGAGATATCCAGCTTGCCTAAATGCGGTGGATCGAGGCGAATAGTGGCACGCTGAGTGCGCCGATCGATTTGCAGCTCAAGGCGTTCGGAGAGTGCCTTACGCAGCGCTTCCGCCTGCTGCTGTGGGGCATCCGGCAGGGTAATCACCGCCGGCCTGTCACTCAGCACCTCCCCCGCGAGACTACGCTCAGCCAGCGCAACCGTCGGATGCTGCAGCGATATCAGCGATGCACCGCTTGCATGCTGTAACTGCTGCTGTACCATCTGACTGGCCTGTAAGGCGTCCTGTGGCGTTGCCAGCTTCAGCGGCGTCCGGTGCTGCGTTGCTGAGAGCAGATCAGCCTCACCCGCAACCGGCTGCACTGGCATCGTCAGTGCTGCGGTTATGCCCATTTGACCGGTCGTCACCCGCGAGGATTCGGCAAGAACGGCCGCTGGCAGCGTATTACCGGATACCAGTAACGCCGGGGTTGAAACGGCGGGGGTCATCTCCGGCGGTGACAGCAGTAGCGCCATTAACTGCTGCGGATCGCCTTCCGGCTGCGGCGCTGCCATCGGCGTGCCTGGTTGCTCCGCAATCTCAGCAACCGGTGCAACAAGCAACTGCCAGAGTGGCATCACGCCACATCCGATGTCAGCTTCCGCAGCCAGTACCGATCCTCGGCCACTGTCGCCGCCGCAACGCATAGCCAGCGAAGATGCCGGTATTACGGGTGTCATGAATTGTCCTCGTGTTCTGATGAAAATAACGTGTAAGCTCGCAGGCCCTCACGCCCCTGTTGATGCTTTTCCAGCTTCATTTGTAAAATGTCGCGCTGCTCAGCGCAGATGCGCATCACCCGCTGATGGCTGCGTTTTAACTGCGCCAACTCCGCCTGCAGATGCGTCTGCCGGTTCTGCTGGCGGATCGTCGTCAGCAGTTCGCTGATACGACTGTCCAGCTGACGGATATCGCTCCAGCGCTCATCAATGGCCGCCTGCTCAAGCTGAACGGCCAGCCGGACAATCTGTTGCTGCATCAGTTGTTCATCCCTTCCCAACCCTGCAGCAGATTGCACAGAATGGCGTCCACTTCATCCAGTTGCTCAATCGACAACTGGTTACTGGCGCTGTACAGGCGGTAAACGCAGTAGTCATAGAGTCCGGCCAGACGCAGCGCCAGTTCCCCGCCGCGCTCATAATCCAGCGCGCTGGTCAGTGCATTAAGCATGTCAATGCACTTGCTGATGCTTTCTGCTTTGCGCTCATAACGCCGGGCGCTGATATGCCCTTTGGCGCAGGTCAGCTCGTCCAGCAAACCATTCAGCAACATCACCACTAACTGATGCGGTGACGCCGCCGCGGTGCGGATCGCCAGATCCGCATCTTTATAGTGGGTAAAATCGTTTGAATTTCCGTACATATCCCTGCTGTTTCCTAGAAGAACTGCCCCATGGTTTGGTTCATTTGGTTGATAATGGTTTTCATATTGGTGAATTCTTTCAGGTAGCGGTTGAAGGTACTTTCGTAACGCAACTCGATCTGGCTTTCTTTATGGCTCAGCAGTTCGGTTTTACGATCCAGACTTTCCTGACGCTGCTTCAGGGTGCCGTTAGTCACAGAAAGGAAGCTGTCGATACCGTCTTTCTGCATCAGGCTGAGTAACCCCCCTTCGCCGTTAAACAGCGCGTTTAATCCCTCAGGATCCTCCTTCAGCGCGTCTTCCAGTTTTTCACTGTCCAGCTCCAGCTGACCGTTTTTATCCGGCGTCAGACCAAAGTCTTTTAACTGCGCGCCGTTCAGTTTGGTGCGCAGCAGGCTGTTCAGCTTGTTCTCCAGCGCGTTAATCGTAGAATCACCGGCCAGCGCGCCACGCACCACGGAGCCGTCGCTGTTACCACTTTTAGTTAACTCATCCAGCTTGCTGCGCAGCTTGTTGTAAGCATCAACAAACGTCTGGATCTGCTCTTTAGTGCCTGATTCATCGTTATTCACGCTGATAACCAGCGGTTTACCGGGCTCGGTTTTACGGATAACCGTCACTTCAACGCCGGGAATGATGTCTTCAAAGGTGTTGGTGCTGCTGGTAAAGCTCATCTCACCATCACCCATGGTGATTTCAGCATCGCGGGCTTCAGAGATTACCGTGGCAGTGTCAGCCAGCTTCTGATTGAACATGGGGTCACTCGCGGACAGGGCCACTGCGTTGGTGGCACCGGTTTTATCACTGCTGAGCATCAGAACGTTTTTTCCATCCTTCTTCACCAGCGAAGCGGTGGCACCTGATTCATCGCTCTCCGCATTTATCTTGTCGCGCAGTTCGGCCAGGTTGTTAACGTCGGACATATCAATCTCAACGTCTTTACCGGCGACGGTAATTTTCAGCGTGCCGGTCGCGTTGGCGATATCTTCATCGCTCAGATCGGTAAACGCCTTCTGATCGGCGCTGGCGGTCTGTACAACGTTAATGTTGTACAGCCCTTTTCTGGCCGCGCTGCTGGCTTTCAGCAGCACATAGCCTTCTTCACTGGCAGTAGCACTGTTGACCACCATGCCGCCGCTCATGCCTTTACTGTTCAGCTTTTTCAGCACGCTCTGGAAATCGGTTAACGCCGTTTTCAGGCTGCTTAACGCTTTCTGTTCCGCATCGACGCGATTCTGCTGATTTTGCAGCTGTGACTGCTGCGCACTGATACTGGCCAGTGCCATCTGCTGGGAAATGGTTTGTGGATCAAAGTTATCTAACCAACTCATCATCTTCTCCGTTTCGTCAGCCTCGCTGCGAAATTGGGTATCAAGGTGCCCGTTATTCAGCAATATGCGTGCCAACTATTTTTATGATTAAATTTCAGGTGGTTAATTAAAATCACGGAAGGTTTTATTCCGCTTTCCTGGAAGAAATTTCCGCTTTTTTACCGAAAAAAAACACCGCTGCAGGAGCGGTGTTTTTTAGTAACAGCGGTGGGGGATTAGCCCAGCATGCCCAGAACCATCTGGCTCATACCGTTAGCCTGCTTCAGCATCGCCTGGCTTGACTGAGTCAGCATCTGGTTACGGGTCATGGCAGTCGCTTCAGAAGCGAAGTCTGCATCACGGATAACACCGATGTTCAGGTTGGTGTTGTCCTGCATGTTTGCCAGGTTAGCGCCGGTGTGACCCAGACGGTTAATGTTGGCACCCAGGGTAGAACGTACTTTGCCCACTTCAGCCAGTGCTGCATTCAGGTCATCGATAGCGGCGTTACCACCAGCAGCAGAATCCAGCTTGGAAGTCAGCAGTGTAGCCAGTGACTTAGTCACGTTCTTCAGACCACCACTCAGGCTTACTTTCAGCGTTTCATCAGTGCTTGCACCGATCTGGAACTGCATTTCACTAGCCAGTTTACCGGCTACGTTACCGCTTACAGAAGCCAGCAGCTTCTCTGTACCGTAAGAGGTGTTGCTCATGATGTTTTCCAGTTCTGAGTTCAGCTCGCCGAATTCAGCCGCCAGTGCATCACGGTCATCAGCATTGTTGGTATCATCAGCAGCCTGAGTTGCCAGGTCTTTCATGCGGTACAGGATGTTGTTAACTTCATCAAACGCACCTTCAGCAGTCTGCAGCATGGCAGTTGCTTTAGAGATATTCTGCTTGGCAACGCCCATGCCATTAGACTGAGCCTGCAGACGTGAAGCGATCTGCAGACCAGCAGCATCATCAGCCGCAGAGTTAATACGTTTACCAGTACCCAGACGCTGCATTGCAACATTCAGACTGCTGGTTGCTTTGTTCATTGAGGTGGTAGAGGTCATGGATGCTGCGTTGGTAAAGATTGAAAGTGCCATTTACTTATCTCCTGACGGGAATCACCATGATTCCCTTAGTGCCAGATAAAAGCGGCGTCTGGTGAAATAAAATTAAGCGTTGGTGAAAAAAATGATTCTCCGGCGGCCAGAATCAGCGGCTAAAAACTGATAACATGCTGTCTTTATTGAACTTAAAAAAATGCGCATAAGAAGGATAAAGACCATCCTAAAAAGAAGTAGCAGCGATATATATCGCCAAAATAGATATTAATCGGGCTATGTGGGGTAAATATTTCCCCCGGATAAAAGTGTTCTGTCGTAGTCAGAAAATAATAAATAAACACAGATAAAGATAGGCGGGAAATAGTAAAAATTAAAATCAATCAGGGAAACAGAAAATAACGCAGAAAAAGGAATTAAATAACGCGAGGCTGACGCCCTGAGAGGAATAGCCCGGCGGGCGTCATATAAGAGAGGGGATCAGGCACTCCCTGCCAGCACATTACGCACCCGTGCGCCAGGAAGATTCGCCTGACCGGCGATAGCCTGCGACACGATGCTGAATCCGCCATTGCCAAGCTGTTCGCTTAACGCCTGCGCCGCCTGCAGGGCTGAGGCATCATCACTCCAGGTTGCCATGCTTTCGATACGCTGATGCACCTTTTCACGGGCGCTTTGCAACTGACGACGCTGCCCGGTCAGATCTTCCAGCGCTGCTTCCAGCGATGCCAGCAACGTTCTTGCCTGCCCCGTCGCCCCGGTTAACTGGTGCAGCATTTCCTCGAGCCCGCCTGCCGGTTTGGGATTCAGCGGATAGAACTCCTGAGGATAACGCTCGCCATTACCCTTGACGCTCAGATGTTGGCTGACCTGCGGCCAGCGCTGTTCATCCACCTGGAAGCTCAGTTTCTGCGCACTCAGCTTACCGTGAATGCCCCATTTACCCAGTGCCTGGTTCAGGCGCAGTAAATTGCGTTGCGCCGAGTCACCTTCCAGTACGGCCGCACTGATTTCACGACGCCGTCCGGCCAGCGAGAAAGTTAATACTTCCGGCTGAGGATTATTCAGCAGCGCCTCGCCATCGCTCAGGCTGAAGTTAACTTTCGCCCTGTCCTGCAGCTGTAACTGCAACTGACGATCCACCGTGCCACCGGAAAGGTGCTCACGGTTTGCCAGCATGGTCTGTAACGATCCGGCCTGACGGCTGATTTCTCCACTGCCGGCGCGGCGCGCAATCAGATGGGTAAGCTGTAATACCTGCTGCTCCATGCCACGCAGAAAGTTATCTGCCTGCTGGACCGCCGTAATATTGTGATTCAGCTGAACGTTATACCGTACCGGACGGGCGGAAATTAGCGGGCGATCGGGAAAGCTGCCGGTTTCTCTGGCAGCCTGACGCGTCTCAGAAATCGCCGACAAGCTGCGACCAGACTGTACCCGCGCGGCCTGTCCACTCCGTGCCGGAGTGGAGGTCAGTGACGTTGCCGCAGCACTCTGCGAATTAATCGGTATCATAAAATTGTCTTAAATCAGTGAGAACAGCGACAGCTGATTGATCTGAACATAACTTTTCTGCGCACCGACGATGGCATTGTAGTAACGGGTCAGGTCAATGCTGGCTTCTGCGATATCCAGTTCGGTCAACCCACGCATCACCGTATCGTTTACCACAGAGTTATCGGCATGAGCATCCTGCAGCAGGGTCAGGTTGTTCTGTCGTCCACCCAGTTCGGTATAAATCGCAGCGACTTTACTGTGACTGGCGCTGACCGAAGCGAACACCTCTCTGATTTCATTGAAATACTCTTCCGGCGTCAGCGAATCATCCTGCATTTTCTGACTGATGGCGTGCAGCTGGTTCAGGGTTTCCAGATTGTCACCAAACGCCTGTGCCAGGTGAGTAGTCACTTCCACATCCATCCCGTTAGACACGCTGGTACTGGCGCTGTCCTGATTACCCTGATAAGACCAGTTGCCGCTGGCGTCATCAAACACCAGTGGCTGCTGAGTGCTTTTGGTGCCGGAGAACATATAACGTCCGCTTTCATCGCGGGTATTGACCAGCGCGATTGTGGCCTCCAGCATACTGGCCAGCTCTTTACCATAGCCATCCATATCATCCTGGGAAAGCGTGCCGCCCAGCGCTTCTTCGAGCTTATCTTTCATCGCCAGCAGCTGTTGTTCGCTGCCTTTGATACTGTTTTCCTGTCCGGCGAGGTTGCCCGCCAGACGGGTGATATTGGTCTGATATTGATCGATCGCCGACTGCTCACGACGCAGCAGCGAAAGCTGAGTATTGGCGATAGGATCGTCAGACGGCTTAAGAAGCCGGGTCTGCAGGGCAATTTTGTTCTGTACTTCAAATAACCGTGCATTGTTTTTATTAAAATGCAGCAACATATTGCTGGAAAAACTTTGACTGCTGATACGCATTGCGCACTCCACCGTAATCAGAACAGCGCCAGCAGATCGTTAAAGATCTGGTCGCCGGTCGCGATAATTTTCATATTCGACTGATAAGCTTTGGTATAGATCAGCAGATTGATAGCCTCTTCATCTTCGCTAACCCCGCTGTAGTTACTGCGATTGTTCTCAGCCTGCATCAACAGCGTGGCCGCCGCATCCAGCTCAGCCTGGTTTTCGCGACTTTTCAGCCCGACATCACTGGCCAGCGAAGCACTGGCCGCCGCCAGCGTGGTATTGCCCATGCCGGGGATCGCCATAGTCTGATTACCGATCTCAATCAGCTTTTTCAGGTTTTCATTGTTACCGTTGGCATCCGGATCGCTGGAAAATGCCAGCTGTTCCCAGCTGATATCGGCCATCTGCAGCATGCCGTCCGGGTTGTTGGCATCGAAGACAAACAGATCGACACCCGCATCGCCATTCAGATCAAAGCCGCCGTGCTGCACGGCATTAAATGTGTCAGCCAATGACTGCGCCATACCTTTGATCGAGGTTTCAATCTGGTCCAGCGTATTACTGGAGTATTCATACAATCCGCCCAGCGATGCACCACAGTCCATATCCACGTTGAAACTGCTTTCGGAAAACACCAGTGACATATGCATATCGCCATTGGCATCCGGCGTCATGGCCAGCTCGCCGGCAGTGGATCCGCTCACCAGCGGCTGGCCAGCCGCCAGAGAAACGGTATAAGTGCCATCGGCGCTTTCATTCACATCAACATCAACATAGCTGCTCAGCTCTTTGACCAGCTCATCACGCTGATCGCGCAGGATACTGGTATCGCTGCCCTGGGCTTCACTTTCGGCAATCTTCTTATTAAAGCTGGCAATATTGTCACTCAGCACATTGATGCTGGCGACGGTACTCTGTTGCTTAGCGCCGATATCTGCACGCTGTTTATTCACGAACGTCTGCAGCTGGTTAAAACGCGCGCACAGCTGGCGGGCATTGGTCAGCACATCCTGACGCATTGCCTGATTTTCCGGCTTTTCCGTTGCGCCACTCAGGGCGGCAAACAGATTATCCAGCCCGCTGCCCAGACCGGCGGATTCCGAGCCGATAATGGTTTCCAGCTGGCTTAACTGCCCCTGCGCGGAAGCATAAAAGTTGCCGTTACTGTTGGCGCGCCACACTTCCTTAATCAAAAACTGATCAGCCATGCGACGAATGCTGGTGACTTCCACCCCACTGCCGGTGTCAAAACGCGACTGGCCCATAGGCCCCATCGCCATCTGCTCAACGCGCTGGCGGTTAAATCCCGGCGTGGCCAGATTGGCGGTGTTCAGCGCGGAAATATTGAGCTGCATCTGGGCAACCCGCATACCGCTGTAACCGATACTAAACAGCTGGTTCATTTATTCGTGTCCTGTAGTAAAGCCATATCTGGTCAATAAAGACGACCGGATACGGACAAAGCTTAAGCAAGGCTATTTTTCTGCCGCCGGGGTGGAGAGCTGTTGTACCAGCAGGCTGGCAATCCCACTGCTGCGCTGGCTGGCCAGTTCCTGCGCCAGTGCATCGTCGTAAAAATCGCGCATCCGCCGCGCTTCACGACTGCTGAACACACCGTCTTCATCGGCAAAGACATCCGCGCTTTTACGCATTTCCTGCAACACCTGGCGTAAAAACATCACCTCAAACTGGTCCGCAGCCTGTTCAAGATTTTGTGGTTTAGGCTGCCCGGTAAAATCTGTTGAGCCACTGAGTAACGGCTGGTTAAGGGTATTAATCATCAGATCACCACCAGTTCAGCATCCAGCGCACCGGCTTCATGCAGTGCCTGTAAAATCGCCATGGTGTCGTCAGGTGCCGCGCCCAAACTGTTAACGGTATTGACGATGCTCTGCAGGCTGGTCCCCGCCGGCACCACTACCATCTGGCCTTTCCCGCGATCGACGGCAATATCACTTTGCGGCGTCACGGCGGTTTCGCCACCGCTAAGCGCGTTGGGCTGGCTGACGTTTTTCGATTCATTAATCGTCACCGACAGGTTGCCGTGCGCCACAGCTGCCGCGCGTACTACAATCCCTTCGCCCATCACGATGGTGCCGGTGCGGGCATTGAACACCACTTTGGCAGGCTGTTTACCGGCGTCAATCGACACGTCTTCCAGCAGCGACATAAAGGAAACGCGCGCCCCGGCATCAGCCGGTGCCTGTACCACCACATTGGTGGCACTCTTGGCGACTGCCGTTCCGCTGCCAAAGGTTTTGTTCAGCGCCTGAGCAATACTGTTGGCAGTTTTAAACCCGGGCCGTTTCAGGTTGAGGATCACTTCGCTGGCGCTGCTGAAATCGCTGGGTATTTCACGCTCCACCGTGGCACCGTTAGGCACAGTCCCCACCGTTGGGGTATTAACCGTAACGCTGGAACCGCTTTTGCCGCCGGCTTTCACCCCACCAACCACCACATTGCCCTGTGCCAGCGCATAGACTTCACCATCGGCACCACGTAGCTGAGTCAGCAGCAGCGTACCGCCACGCAGGCTTTTAGCATCGCCCATGGAGGAAACGGTGACATTGATGGTCTGACCGCGGGCATACATCGGTGGCAGCGTGGCGCTCAGCGCTACCGCCGCAACGTTTTTCACTTTGGGATCGATTTTGGCCGGCATCTGAACGCCAAACTGGCGCAGCATATTGGTGACCGACTGATTGGTGAATTTCACCTGGTTACGGTCACCGGTGCCATCCAGCCCCACCACCAGGCTGTAACCCACCAGCTGATTACCGCGCACACCCTGCACATCCACCAGCTGGCTGAGCGGCTGCGCATTCAGTGCCTGATGCATCAGCGCCGCACTGACGATTAAAAAGTATGAAAGATAACGAAACATGATCATTCCTCAGAGCGGGAACAGCGGATGGTTAAACAGACGGGTCAGCCAGCCTGCTGAATTGGCATCACTGAGCGCACCACGTCCGGCATACGAAATGCGCGCATTGGCGATGCGCTGAGATGACACCGTGTTATCGCGTTCAATATCATCGGTACGCACCATGCCGCTGACGCGCATATACTCGTCGCCCTGGTTCAGGGTCAGCCACTTTTCACCGCGTACCACCAGCACCCCGTTGCTGAGTACCTGATGCACTGCCACGGTAATGGAACCGCGCAGCATATTTTGCTGGGCCGAGGAGGCATTGCCGTTAAAGCTGCGATCGCCCGAGAGCGACGCCCCCAGCTGATCGAAGCTTTTACCGCCCACGCTGGGCACCGCCAGCTCAACATCATTTTTCTTACCGAAATTGGTTTTGGCCTGCTTGCTGGACTGGGTTGATTCATCCAGCCGGATAGTCAGAATATCGCCCACGCGATACGCCCGCCGATCCTGAGTCAGCGACCAGTTGTAATTGTTCTGGTATAAGCCACCGCCCTGCACGGCGCGCGCAGGCTGGGTCAGTTCATCCGGCGGCGCAAAGGCCGCATCGTCTTTCTGAACTAAAAATGGCGAGCTTTCGCATCCTGTCAGCAACATGGCCAGCAGTAGCAGAAGGCGAGTATTCATTGTTTTACCTGTAAACCTGATTGCCCGGATATTGCCGGGCGGAAGATTAATTTCCGCCCGGCGCTGATTACATCTGCTGGTTGAGGAACTTCAGCATATCGTCAGCAGCGGACACCATTTTGGCGTTCATTTCGTAGGCACGCTGAACGGTGATCATATCTACCATCTCTTCCACCACCTGCACGTTTGAGCCTTCCAGCGCGCCCTGCTCCAGCTCACCAAAGGCGTCTTCACCCGGTACGCCCTCCCAGGCTTCACCACTGACAGTGGTTTCGCGGTACAGGTTGCCGCCGGTGGCTTCCAGCCCGGCCGGATTGACAAAGTTCACCAGGGTAATTTGTCCCAGCTCTACCGGTTCATCTTCGCCACCCACCTGCGCCATCACCATGCCGTCTTTGCCAATGCCGAGGCTTTTGGTGCCCTGCGGCAGCTCAATCCCCGGTACCAGCGGCAGCCCCTGGGCATTGGTCAACACCCCGTCCGCACTGATTTTCAGATTACCGGCGCGGGTATAGGCGATATCGCCGTCTGGGGTTTCCACCTGGAAGAAGCCCTGGCCGGTGATCGCCACATCCAGCTCTTTGGAAGTGACCTGAATCGATCCTTCGGTAAATGACTTCTCCGTGCCGAGGATCTTGACGCCGCTACCGAACTGAATGCCGCCTGGTGAGCTGTTATTCTGATTCAGTGCCACGCCTGGGGCGCGCTGCGTCTGGTAGAACAGATCTTCAAACACCACCCGATCGCGCTTAAAGCCGGTAGTGTTGACGTTCGCCAGGTTGTTAGAAATAGCCCCCATTTTGGCGTCCTGCGCCGCAAGGCCGGTTTTACTTACCCATAATGCCGGATTCATTAACGTTGTTTTCCTGGTTATTAGCTGCCACGGATCAGACGGTTACCCGCCTGTGCCAGGTTTTCAGCTGCTTTCATCATTTTGATTTGTGCTTCAAACTGGCGGCTTAATGATACGGTTGCCACCATTTCGTTAATCGCCGATACATTGCTGGTTTCAAGATGTTCGCTGGCCAGCTGCACGTCTTCACTGCGGGTTTCTACCGGCAGCGTACTGACCAGCTGACCAGCGTCATCTTTGCTCAGGCGACTGGCGGGAATATCCACCAGCTTGATGCGATCGACTTCCATCGCCGCCTTCACATCACCGTTTTCCGGGATCACGCTAATGATCCCGTCTTCGCCAATGGCGACTTCGGAAAACGGCGGCAGCTGGATGGGGCCGTTATCCCCCAGCAGCGCAAAACCATCGACGGAGAGGTTGCCCATATCATCCATCTGGATATGACCGTTACGGGTGTACACTTCACGATCGCCGTTATCGAGGGCAATTAACCCCTTGTCGCGAATGGCAATATCCAGATCGCGGCCGGTTTCATGCAGCGTACCGCTGGCCATATTGATGCCACCGTTTTCACTGGAGACCTGATAACGCGAGTCATAGCCGTAACCGTCTACGCTCTGGCTGCTGGCGCGCTCGAGGTCAGCCCGAAACCCTTCGGTATTGGCGTTAGCCAGGTTATTGGCATGGATCGTTTGTTGATTCAGGCTGCGATTAGCGCCGCTGACGGCGGTGTAAATAAGGCGATCCATAATTACAGCGCCTGGAACAGGGCGGTCATCATCTGATCGTTGGTCGAGATGACTTTGGTATTGGCCTGATAGTTACGCTGTGCTGACATCAGCCCAACCAGTTCAGAGGTCATATCGACGTTGGATGACTCCAGTGCGCCGGGCTTCACTGACCCATAAAGGCCGCTGCCAGGTACGCCAAGCAGCGCATCGCCGGAGGCGGTGGTCTGTTCCCAGGCGGTGCCATCAGTGGATTTCAGGCCATCCGGATTGGTGAAGTGAGCCAGTACTAACTGCCCCTGCAGCAGGCGCTGACCGTTGCTGTAGGTGGCGTATACCATGCCATCTTCATCGATCTGCTGACCGTTCTTCTCACCGGCGGTATAACCATCCGCATTGTTTTTGCTGACGTTAAAATCTGAGCCGTACTGGCTGGTGCCGCTGTAATTGATGCTGATATCCAGATCTTCCGCCCCGGCAATCGCGGCGTTGATGCTGACCGGTGCCGTCGGGCTGGTCAGAATACCGTTGGTATCGAAGGTCAGATTTTCAGAGGTGGCATTGGCCTTATCGCCATCGACCACGTAGTGCGCGGTCCAGCTGTTCTCGCCGGTTTTCACAAAATACTGGGTGACGGTATGCTCACGCCCCAGCGAATCGTAAACCTGTGAGGTGTAGCTTTTGTTGAAGGTGTCGTTGTTATCAGGATCGAACGCCGGTGTAGCGGGTTTCGCCTCTTCACGGGCATCAAAATTCGCCACAAACTCCAGCTGTGAGGTGCTTTTAGCCGGCAGGCCGCCCGCATTCATTTGCAGATCGCTGACCGTACCGGTTTGCAGTTTGCCGTCAGCGCCAACCGGGTAACCCTGCAGCTTACCGCCGATGTTATTCACCAGATAGCCATTACTGTCGGTGCCAAAATAGCCGGCGCGGGTATAGGTGTTGGCACCGCTGCTGTCACGCACCACAAAGAAACCGCTGCCACCGATGGCTAAATCCAGGTTACGCCCGGTACCGGCGATGCTGCCAGCCACCGAAATACTTTGTGAAACATTGCTGACGCCCACCCCCAGTGGGGCACTTTCCGCGTACAGTGCCGCGAATTCAGCACGCATTGATTTGTAACCCACCGTACCGCTGTTAGCGATATTGTTACTGATGGCATTCATCTGTTGAGTAATGGCACTCAGGCCGGTAGTCGCAATATTGAAGCTCATAATCAGGTACTCTTATAAAATTAAAAAGTTGCAGGCAGGCTGCTGCCAAACTGGCTGATGTTGTAATAAGGCACTTCGCCCAGACCCGGAATATTCAGCATCGGTGAACCGTCAGCGCCAATGCGCACGCTGTTCACCGTACCGGCAATCTCCAGCGGAACCTGCTCTGCTCCGCCGTCAGTGACCACTGACAGGGTATAATCACCCTCTTCCAGCCCCAGGGATTCAGGGTCGATGGTAAAGTCCACCAGCCCCTGCTCCTGCGCGCCCAGCTCAATGGTTTTCTCATTGCCGGCGCTGTCTTTAATATGCAGGGTGACGTTATTCGCCGGGTGATCCAGCGTCAGGCGTCCGTGGACCGGCTGTCCTTCCAGCGAAACTTTATCGCTACGCACCATCACGCTTTGCCCCACCAGATTACCGGTGGCCAGCAGCTGCAGGTTATCCACCAGAGTGGCGGTGTTTTGCAGCATGGCAGTCATATTTGACATCGACTGCACCTGGGTCATCTGCGCCAGTTGATCGACGTATTCGGTGCCATCGGTGGGGTTAAGCGGATCCTGATTCTGGATCTGCGCCACCAGCAGGGTCATAAACAGATTATTCAGATCGTCGCCGTTCGCCGCCGGCGGGGCATTGGAGACATCCATATGGTCGCTGTTATAGTCGTTTTGTACGCTGGCAAAACTCATCAGGCTTCTCCCATACGCAGCAGGCTTTGCTGCATACTTTTCACGCTGTTCAACACTTCAACGTTGGTTTCAAAGTTACGGGAAGCCGCCATCATGTCGGCCATCTCCTCCACGGTATTAATATCCGGGTAGAACACATGCCCCTGGGCGTTGGCCAGCGGATTCCCCGGCTCATAGCGTTTAATCGCCTCACCGGTTTCCACCACATCCAGCACCTGCACCCGCGCAGATGCCAGCGCCTTGTTATCCATCAGCTGACTGTTCTGATAGATGGCAGCAAACACCGGACGGCGCGCCTTATAGGTTGCCGCGGCGCTGGATGCCGGCGATTCGGCGTTTGCCAGGTTACTGGCGATGGTATTCAGACGCACTGTCTGCGCCGTCATCGCCGAACCGGAAACGCGATATATCTCGTTAAAAGACATCTTTATTTCCCTTCAATGGCTTGTTTAAGCCCCAATAGTTTTGCATTCAAAAACTGAAGGCTGGTCTGATAATCAAGCTGGTTCTTTGAGAACTCAGCCTGTTCAACGTCTAACGCCACGGTATTTCCATCAGTAGCTGGCTGATAAGGCACACGATATTTCACCGCGGGTGCAGAACCTGCCGAACTTTTATGCAATGAACGTTGCATCTCTGCGGCAAAATCAATATCTTTAGCCTGGAAATTCGGAGTGTCGACATTGGCCAGATTCGCCGACAGCAGCTCAGCCCGGGAAAGCCGGAGCTGCAGTGCGGCAGGATGAACACCCAGCGCCTTGTCAAAAGTTATTCCCACGTTAAAACCTCAGTTAAACAGTCACCGTTCGCACATAGCAAAAGTTGTGCCAGTTTTTAATTGATTGTTTTACGAGGCTTTAATGAAAAAGTATCCTTCAGCCCGGAAATTTCTTTTCCTCCTGTCCCTGCTGTCAGCGTTGCCCTGGGGCGTCCAGGCTGGCACAGAAGGCAGCAGCGCCCGACAGCAGATCTACCGTCAGGCGGCCAACAGCGCAGAGGCCGATATCCGGCGCATTGCGCAGGCAAGACAGTGGCAGGGGCACAACAGCAAATTAAATGTGTTTATTCCCTCTGAGGTCAGCCAGTTCCGCCGCTGTTCCGTGCCGCTCACGGTCAGCCGGCCGCAGGGAAACAGCAGTGAACTGACGCGATTCCACTACGATTTGCGCTGTGAGGATGCCAGCGGATGGGAAGTCAGCGTGACGGTAAAACCGGATGTTTATCTGCCGGTGCTGGTGGCCCGGCGCGCGCTGGATCGCGGCACCCAGCTGGCGGCCAGCGATCTGATTTTGAAGAAGAAAAACATCAGCGCTATCCGTGATGGCGTGCTGATCCACCCTGATGATGCAGTCGGACTGACGGTGAAAAAACGTATTCGTCCGCTGCAGCCGATTATGCCCTCGCAACTGGAGCAGCCGGTGCTGGTGGAACGCGGTCAGCGGGTGCTGATGCTGGCAGAACAGCAGGGAGTACAGGCGAAGATGATCGGTGAGGCGCTGAAAAAAGGACGTAAAGGCGACACCATCAGGGTCAAAAACCTCAGCAGCGAGCGCACGGTGAGCGCCCTGGTGGAAAGCAGCGGCGTGGTCAGGATGCTGCTGCCGCCGACACAGTAAGTGCCTGTTTTGTCAGGGTGGCGCAGCAGCCTGCCTGTCGCCCGGGTAGCCCGGGCGCTATTTTCTGAATTATCTTTTTATTTTCTCTTAAGTTTGCCTGGCTGGTGGCCGCTATTTTGGCGTTAACCGAATTATCCATTTTTCAGGGCGTTAACATAATGAACATTTTCCCCGGTAAAGTGCTTTCTGTGATTATCACGCCACCAGTTGCAAAAAAAGTGGCTCCGACGGCAACGGCAGAAACCAAGGTCACCCCTTCCGCGTCTGCGGGTGGACAAATCAGCCAGGCGCAGCAGGCGTTACGTCAGCTACCGGAAACCGACAGCGCACAGGTCGCCGCAGTTAAGGCGGAACTGAAAGCAGGTCAGCTGACCACGGATGCGGACGCCATCGCCAGAGCCATCCTGGATTACTTTGTACGATGAGTACACCAACCGAGCGGGTACAGGCGCTGCTGGGCGGGCTCAGCAGCGATATTGTTCGCTACCAACAGCTGGCGCAGCTACTTGATTTACAGCGCAGTGCCCTGGGCGTCTGTGACAGCGCACGCTGTGAAGAAGTGGGCAACCAGCTGCTGGCACTTTATGCGCTGCTGAGCGCCAGTGCCCGCCAGCGTAGCGAAACCCTGCAAAGCTTTCGTCTGGACAGTAATAATGCCGGATTACAGCGGTTGTTCAGCCGTTTGCCCGCGTCACATAAAGCCCAGGCAGAACAGCACTGGCTTACGCTGCAGCAGCACGCGATCCACTGCCAGCAGCTTAATCAGCGTAACGGCCTGCTGCTGACTGGTCAGCATCAGATGTTCAGCGCCCTGCTGAACAGCCAGCCGGATAATTTTATCTACGCCCGCTAATCATCACGCCCCGGATAATCACAATGACTCAACCCGCCACCGTCGGTTTCTATATGGAAACGGCTTTCCATTACGAGGTATATAAAAATATTATCCTGGCACTGCAGGCAGAAGGACAGCACTGTACCCTGGTGATTTGCGATGTCATTGAGCCTGCCTTTGTGCGGGAAATGCAGGGCTGGCTGAGCAGCCTGCGCCATGCGCAACTGGCGCTCACCACCCTCTCTCAGCTGCATGGGCAGCGTCGGGTACTGAGTGCGATGGTCAGCCCTTATTACGTGCCTCAGCTGGCGGGCACCGCCCACAGGCAGATCCGCGCCATGTATGGCCTGGCGAAAGATCGCTGGGGGCATGCCTGGTGGAATGCCTTTTACGATCTAATCCTCTGTTACGGTGAACACTCGCGGCAAAAACTGGATATTGCCGGCAGTGCGGTAGTGACCGGTAATCCGCGCTTTGATGACTGGCATCATCAGCGCTATGACCAGCAGTTGGTTAGCGCGATAACTCGCAATAAAACTAAACCGCTGGTGCTTTACGCCCCCACTTACGGCGAACTCTGCTCAATTCCGCACTGGGCGGAACGACTTAACGCCTTACAGTCTGAATGCACCCTGCTGATAAAACTGCATCACGGCACAAAGCTGCGCGCTGCCGAAGCCCCTGCGCTGGCACTGATCGAAAAATATCTAAAGCGTAACTGCGTTGCGGGCCTGTGTGGCTTACCGCTGCTGGCAGCAGCCGATCTGGTGCTTACCGATAATAGCGGCTTTATGTTTGACGCGATCCATGCCGGAAAACGCACGGTACTGCTGGAGTGGCCGGGGCTGAAGGAATTGATAGCCGGTAATACCACGTTAAGCGATCGCCACAGCGCCGAACAAATTGCGCGTCAGCAGATTGATACCGTGCGCAGCAGCCAACAGTTAAGCGCGCTGCTGGCAGAAAGTGACAGCTGGCAGATGCCCGCCGCGCTGGCGGATTTCCGCAGCCATTATTGCGATCCCTGGCAGGATGGCCAGGCCGGTGCCCGTGCCGCCACGGCGATTATCCAGCTGCTGACCCGGCCACAACCCACCAACTTTTATCTGCAAAGCCTGCGCCAGCAGCTGTTTGCGCACGGGTAAGGGACTAAGAGTCCTATCCCATTAGGCGTCATTGTTGAAGTTAGTTTGAACACGGACAGCGCGCAGGAACCGCAGCGTACACGAAGTACGTGAGGATTCTGA
Organism: uncultured Erwinia sp.; assembly: GCA_945290265.1. Taxonomy (GTDB): domain Bacteria; phylum Pseudomonadota; class Gammaproteobacteria; order Enterobacterales; family Enterobacteriaceae; genus Erwinia. The sequence goes on along the minus strand of CALYQW010000010.1, from coordinate 26,934 downwards.
GCACAGGCCTGGGTTCAAAATAACGAATAAAATAGCCTAATGGGATAGGCTCTAAGCCGGGGCGCACGTTCCAGCGCTACTGACCTGGCTAACATCAGACCTGGCATTATTTTTAGGGAATTTTTGCCACCATTTAATCTATTCCTGTCTGTTTCGTAGAACGACGATATCAGCGTCCTGTCTGCTGTGGTAAAAAATCTGCCAGGTATTTATCAGCAGCAGGGATCAGGGATGATGCAGAGTAACAGCCAGACACCAGTACCCTATGCAGGACCGCATGATGCGGTTTTTCGTCACTTTCTGACCCAGCCGGAGATTGCACGCGATTTTATCGAACTGCATCTGCCCGAGGAATTTAAAGCCCTGTGCGATTTGGATACGCTGAAGCTGGAATCCGGCGCTTTTGTTGACAGCGATTTGCGTCAGTGTACCAATGATGTGCTGTACAGCCTGAAAAACAAACAGGGTGATGGCTATATCCATTTGCTGATTGAGCACCAGTCCACGCCGGATAAGCATATGGCCTTCAGGTTAATCAGATATGCGGTGGCAACGATGCAGCGTCATCTGAAGGCCGGTCATGACAAGCTGCCGCTGGTAATACCCATCCTGTTCTACCACGGTAAACGCCGTCCCTGGCCGTATTCGACCAGTTGGCTGCAGGAGTTTGACGATCCTGTACTGGCAGCCAAACTCTACGGGAACCCATTTCCGCTGGTGGACGTCACGGAGGTTCCTGACGACGAGATTATGGAACACAGAAGTATGGCGGCGCTTTCGCTGTTACAGAAACATATTTATCAGCGCGATATCGCGCCCCTGATGGACAGACTGGCCACGCTGTTAGTGGGCAACCACCTCTCTTCAACCCAGGTTGAGGTGCTGATAAATTATCTGCTGCAGGCCGGAGAGTCAGCCGACGCCGAAGCCCTGGTACGCGAACTGGCACGGCGCGTGCCGCAACATGGAGATGCACTGATGAGCATCGCACAACAGCTTGAACAAAAAGGCATTGAACAAGGCATTGAACAAGGCATCCAGCTTGGCGAACAACGCGGGCTTGAAAAAGGGAAACGGGAAGTGGCACGCAGCCTGCTAAAAATGGGCATATCCAGCGAATCAGTGCTCGAAGCCACGGGGTTCACGGCAGAAGACCTGGCACTGATTCATCATTAGCAGCTCAGCAATCAGCGCACTTCCTAACCCGTTGTTCAACATCCCTGTAGAAAACATCCGCCAGCAGCCTCACCCCACGGTCTGCACCACCTCAATAATCGAGGTGGTGGAAACCGATGGCGTGCGCGGCAGATAGCAAACCTGGCACAGATGATTAAAGTGGTCAAAACGCCCCAGCCAGTCATCGCCCATCACCAGCACATGCGCGCCATAATCGCGAATATAGTCACCTTTTTTCTCCAGTGACTCTTCCAGAAAGACGCTATCCACCCCTTTAATCTGCGCCACTATCGACATCCGCTCCTGCTGGGAATACACCGGATTGCGCTGCTTTTTATGAAAATTCAGCGCATCCGAGGAGATCCCCACCACCAGCCGGCCGCCCATTTCACTGGCGCGCTGTAAAATATTCAGATGGCCAATATGAAATAAATCAAAAGTACCAAAGGTGATGATGGTTTTCATTGCCGGTTACCGTATCAGAGAAAGCCCAACCAGCAGGGCTTCCGCCAGAGGAGGCTCGCCTGCCGGCAACCGCTGCCAGGCGGCAAACAGCGCGGCAATATTTTCCTCGCTCAGCGTCAGCTGATGCTGCAGGAACAGCGCACTTAACAGGTTGATGCTGAACCAGCTCTGGCACAGCTGCCAGAAACGCAGCGCCCAGTCAGCGCTGTCAGTGCCGGGAAACGCGTGGTGATAGCACTGATACAGCAGCGCATTCAGCCAGATATCGCGCGCGATCTGCCCCAGTGGGTTCTGCGTCAGCGTCTGCTCCAGTTCCTGCAAACTCTGCGCCAGATAGTCGTTACTTAACACCTTCAGTTCGTTAAGCGTTAGCACCAGTGTCATACCGGTCAGCGGATCGAGGCGGGCATCGAGATTACTTTCGCTCAGGGCGCGTAACGCCGTCAGCTTGTAATTGCCGATTTCAGGCAGTTGATCAAAAGCCTGCGCCATAATGCCCTGCTGCAGCATCACTCTCAGCTCCTGCTCTATATTTTGGATGTGCTCCGGCTGTTTCAGCGGCATTACTTTGCTGATAAAGATCCCCAGGGTGTACAGCAGGATATTGATATCCGCATCGCTGCAGACCAGCAGATTAATACAGCCCTGATTAATCGCCTGCTGGCAGGGCGTTAGCAGGGTTTCCCCCGTCGTCACCTCTTCTCCCTGATGCAGGGTAAAAGCATTCGAATTACACAGAATTTCCTGGGCCGCGCGATCGCAGCTTAGCTGCGCGCTGTGGCGTACCTGATTCTGCCAGTAGCGGGTCAACAGCAGCGGCTGTTGCTGACAGCTCTGGCAGTCACAGGCGGTTTTATCCTGCTGCAAACGCAGCACATACTCTGGGGTATAGCTTTCTACAAAATTCATAGTGATGTCTCAACGCGCTGATTAGCATCGTTTAGTGGTGTTAATTTGCGAAAAAAGTTATGCGCCAGCGAACGCCCGTCAGGGTCAACATCAAGCCAGGCATAACTGGGGTACAGAGCCAGCCAGCGTCCACTGGCTGCCAGCGGCTGCCACAGCAGGTTTTGCTGGCAGGCAGCGTTATCCGACTGAACCTGTTGCTCTGCCAGCGTCTGCTGCAGCATGGCAATAAATTCGGGGTAACGCGGCTGGTTGACAGCGTAGGCCACTGGCTGACTGGCTGCCGTAACCCGGACAGCACCAGGCAGCGCCTGCAGCGGTTGCCCTCGTTCCAGCGCACAGCCCAACAGCAGCACATCCCAGGGCAATGCCTGACAGGCAGCAAGCAGCTGGTTCAGGTTTTTCACGGTTTTTTCCTGACGCACAAAGTGCACGCGCGCATCCAGCAGCAGGTAGTTTTGCCAGCCTGCCTGGCGAGCTTTTTGCGCCGCCTGCAGATGGCTGTACACTGCTGGTTGATCCACCGCGCTGTCCAGCAGCGTAATTTGCTGCCGGCTGACACCCTGCGCCACCAGGGCGTCAATACAGCGTTCGGCCGTTTCGCAGTCTGTCTGGTGAGGGTTAATCAGGATGCGCTCAAAGAAAGACCAGTTAATGCTGGTACGTACCGGTGCCTGACGCAGTCGCTGATAAAAACGGCGCAGATGGCTGTCACTGACAATATCATCCAGCTGCTGTGGCGCGTCATCACAGCTGCTCATAATGAAATCCTTATCAAAGGTATTGGCATGATGAGAGACGCATAAAATGCTGCGCTGCGGATCCAGCTGCAGTACCGGGCAGGTAAAGTCGTTAAGAAAGCCCTGCTCTTCTGACAGGGTTGCCTCGCTGTCGTAGCGATGCTTTTTCAGAAAATTGCGATGATAGGCGAAGGTGCCATTCAGCGCATGATTTGGCCCAAAGCTGGCGCTCATATACACCCGGTTAATATGGCTGTACCACACCGGAATACGATCGCAGCCAGCAAACACCGCATTGTGACGACGCATTTCTTTAATGGTGTAGCTGAGTTTATCCGCCGGGTAGTAGTCATCATCATCCATACAGATGATATATTCCCCCTGCGCAAGGCGGTTCAGGCGATTACGCTTTTCGCCCAGCGTCAGCCGCTCGCTCAGGTGGTAATAGCGAATGGCTTTGGCACAGGGTGCAACGCGCTGAAAACTGGTGATTAAATCCGCATTACTTTGCGGTGAATCATCCAGGATCACCAGTTCACGCCGATCCGCCGGATAGTCCTGATACTGAAACATATACAGCAGATAAGGCAGAAACTCGCGCCGGTTCCAGGTCGGCGTCACCACGCTGACAAACGGCAGCGACTTACTGTCCGCTACCGACTGACGCGCCAGCAGGCGTGACATGAAATCGGGAGGTGTGGTCATGGAGAAAATTCCCCTTTTATCGGCCGGCACGCTGACGCACCGGGTGTGCAAGCAGCCAGCTCTGGCTGGCCATTGCATCAGTATTTTTTTGCGCCTGCTGACGCAGCGCACGTTCAAGAGCATCTTTTTGCTGCTGGATCACCGTGTTAAGGATCATTTCGCGGCAGGCCTGCTGTTTCAGCTGCTGTTGCAGTTCATCCTGCTCAATGGCCGCCAGCGCCTGCTGCTGCTGCTGCCAGTCGATTACCCGCTGAATACCGGCGCGAAAGCGCGCGCGGTTGTGCAACTGAGCCGCGTCCGGCTCTGCCGGGGTATCACATTCACTCAGCGCTTTCAGCGCGGTAATATTATTCAGATAACGCTGACACAGACGGGCTTGCTGTGACAGTTTTCCGGTGGCTTCTTCCACCGCCCGCTCACGGATTTGACGCAGGGTTTCCAGCACAGAGAGGCCGGCAGTTGTCATGGTCACGATGCAGTGTCCTTACGCATTTGCCAGAGTGGCAAGATTAGTGATGGTTTCAGGCAGCGTGGCGCATTTGTCCACCTGCTGCTGTAAAAAACTTTCTACCGCCGGGAACAGCCGCACCGCACGGTCAGCGGCCGCATCCACGCCGGCGACATAGCCGCCGAGCGGTAACAGCGGCTTCAGCGCCATATAGTCGGCATACAGCTGGCGCACCGCGCGCGCGTCCTGCTGCTGCTGACGATCAATGACCTGACTCATACATCGGCTGATGCTCTGACCAATATCTATCGCCGGATAGTGACCGGCTTCCGCCAGATGACGTGACAGCACAATATGGCCGTCCAGCACCGCGCGGGCACAGTCCACAATGGGATCCTGTTGATCGTCACCTTCGGCCAGCACGGTATACATGGCGGTCATGGTGCCGTTGCCCGCAGCATTGCCGGCGGTTTCCACCAGACGCGGGATCAGGCCAAACGCCGATGGTGGATAGCCTTTGGTGGCCGGTGGCTCGCCCAGTGACAGCGCAATCTCACGCTGTGCCATGGCATAGCGGGTTAGTGAATCCACCAGCAACAGCACATCTTTGCCGCTGTCGCGGTAATGGCTGGCAATGGTATGACAGAGTTCGGTGGCTTTAATACGCATCAGCGGCGATTCGTCAGCGGGGGCCGCGACTATCACCGATTTCGCCATTCCGGCGGCCTGCAGGCTGTGCTCGATAAACTCTTTGACTTCACGACCACGTTCGCCAATCAGCCCGACTACCACCACATCGGCGCGGGTATTGCGGGTCAGCATGCCTAACAACACGCTTTTCCCCACTCCGGAGCCGGCCATCAGGCCAATACGCTGGCCTTTGCCTACCGTCAGCAGGCCATTAATCACTTTCACCCCAACATCCAACGGGCAGTCCACCGCCTTACGCGTCAGGGGATGGATTTGGGCGATCTGCTGTTGCAGTACGTTGTCGCCGCCCAGTGCGCCACGTCCGTCAATCGGTTCGCCGCGACCGTTAATCACCCGCCCCAGCCAACTGTCGCCAATCAGCAACTCGCTGCTTTTATCCGCCGGTAATACCCGCGCGCCGGCAATCAATCCGTGGGGCTGATGAAAAGGCATCAGGCAGGTGATTTCACGATCGAAACCCACTACCTGCGCCTCAATCAGTTCACCACTGATGCTTTCAATATGGCAGCGCTGCCCTACCGCCAGCGCACAACCGGTGGCTTCCAGCAGCAGGCCGTTGACGCGCACCAGCCGCCCGGCGACCCGCGCCAGGCTGATTTTTTCCATGGATTTGATTGCCCGCTCAAGGGGCGCGGAGAGGCTCATTGCGCCTCCGGCTGCACCGACAGGTTTTCTGTCAGCACGTCCATACATTGTTCCAGGCGATGCGCACAGCCGACATCCATTTCTGCGGATTCAGTAACAATGCGGCATTCGCCCAGCGGCATCTCGTCATCAGCAACCAGCCCCCAGCGGCTGACTTTTTCCGCGTCAATTTCACTGATGCGGGCAAACTCCTCCGGGTTCAGCAGCACGCGCAGCCGTTTCGGCGGCTCCGACAGGCTGGCCAGCGCCTCTTCCACCAGCGTCAGCAACTGAGCAGGCTGTAACGCCAGTTCACAGCGGATCACTTGACGGGTCACTTTTTCCACCAGTTGCAACAGCTCACTGCGCCGATGCTGTTTATGGGTGTCCAGCGCCCGCTGCAGTTTCTCTGCTATCACATTTAGCGGCTGCGCGGCCTGATTGAACGTGCTCAGCGCCTGGCGTTTGCCTTCTTCCTGCCCCAGACGCATCCCCTCCTGCTGCCCCTGCAACTTACCTTCATGATATCCCTGGGTTTTGCCAGTTTCCACGCCCTGAGTGAAGCCATCGCTCAAGCCCTGATTAAAGCCGGCCACCAGCTGCTGCTGATATTCAGCAGCCTCCATGACAGCAGGCTGGCCTTCCGGCTGCGGCCAGGACTTGCGCAGCGGAGGAAACTGGTGCGGGCGTATCGCAACGCCGCGCGCGCTGAATTTTTTCATCGCTTATTCCATCGTTTTTTCACTGAACAACTGCACCTGAATTTCATCTTCCTCAGCCAGTTCACGCACCCGGGCCATAATATCGCGACGAACCTGCGAAATACGGCTGACAGGTACGGAGCCCATGCGCTGAGTGATGCTTTGCAACTGCTGCATCTGACGTTTTGGCATCGCGGCGAAGATCGCCTGACGCAGCACCGGTTCGGAGCCTTTCAGCGCGACAGCCCACTGCTCCATCGGGATCTCTTCCAGCAGACGTTGCAGGGTTACCACGCTCTGACGACTGAGGATAAAGAATTCGTACATTTCGTTTTTCAGCGCTTCTACCACGTTCTCATCGCGGGCATGCAGCTGATCCAGCAGCGCCTGTTGATTAACCTGAATACGGTTAACGATATTTGCCGCCTGCTTGACGCCTTCCACTTTAGAACCGTGTTCAGACAATACCGCCACACCGCGTTCAACCAGGCGATCCAGCTCGTTGACCACATCGCGGTTAACGTCATCAAGACGCGACAGGCGGTAAAGGATTTCATCCTGACGCGCCGGCTCCAGATGCATCAGGACATCGGCCGCCACGTCCGGCGGTAAGAAGGCCAGAAACACCGCCTGTAGCTGTAAGTGTTCCTGATCAACCAGCGCCGCCAGCTGCGGGGTATCTACCCACTGTAAACGTGACATGCGGTGACGAATTTCATCACCATAAATGCCGTTAATCACGCTACGGGCAATTTCACTGCCCAGCGCCCTCTCCAGAATATTGCGCAGGTAGCTGCGTGACGCGCCATTAATTCCGCTCTGCTCGCTGTAAGCCTGGAAGAAGTTATTCATCGCCTTACGCGCCTGAGTCAGCTTCACCCCATTCAAACGCGCCATAGTTTCGCTCAGGCGCAGCACCTCTTCGCGCCCCAGCTTACTCATCACCGTTGAAGCGGCCTCTTCACCAATGCTCAGCAGCAGAATTGCCGCCTGTTCAATCAGGGAACGCGATTCCTCTGACGTCACACTTCTGTTTTTATTTGCTGCTGCTTCTTTCATTGCTGCTGATCCACTGTTTGATAACTTCTGCCACGCGATCGGTTTCGCTTTGCGCCAGGTTTTGCAGGAAGGCAACTTTAGTTTCCAGTCCGGAACTTTGTGCCGGCAGATCCTCGTTGCCCGGGAATTGGCCTGCAGTCAGTTCAGACAGCGCACCGTTACCTTCTTCGTCGTTTTCTTCGTCGTTAATGAATACGCCCGCTGGCAGTACAGCGCTTTCAGCCTGTTCTGCGTTCTCCTGCCGACGGCCAATACGGCGCATCATCGGCAGCAGACCAAACAGGGTGATCAGCAGTACCAGCAGAGCCACCGCGCCACGAATACTCCAGTCGAGGGTGCTTTGACGTTCCCACCAGCGTTCCGGCGGCATGATATCTGACGGTGGCAGCGTGAAGTTCAACAGGTTGAGGCTGAGTACATCGCCACGCGCGCTATCGATTCCGGCGGCCTGACTGAGCATTTGCTGTACCTGCTGCTGCTGCTCTGCCGTCCAGTCTTTTATTTGCGGGGCGTTCTGATTCAGTACTACCGCGACCGTCAGCTTCTCAAGCTGATAGCCTGGATGGCGAATATGGCGCACATCGCGGTCATAGCCGATCTGGCGCTGCGTCTGATTGCGGGTAGAGAGCTGCGTTGGATTATTTTTATCCTGCTGCGCCTGCGGCTGGTTAGCCGGACGGTTACTCAGCGAACCGGGAATACCCAACGCCAGCTGGTCAGTGGTATTTTCCTGCAACAGGTTTTCATTGGTTGGACGCGGCTCACCAAGGAGGCGCTCCTGAGTTTCCTCGATCTGACTGAAGTTCAGACGTGGCACTACGCTGATGCGGAAGTTGTCAGCGCCGGTCACCGGGAGCAGTACGTTCGCCAGATTACGTTCCGTCTGTTGACGGATGCGCTGAATGGCTTCGCCACTGGCCTTGCTCTGCTGACGGTTGCTCTGTTGATCCAGCCCCGCTGACAGCAGCGTGCCGTGCTGATCCACTACCCGCACCTGCTGAGATTTCATCCCCGGCAGACTGCCGGATACCAGGCTGACAATGGCGGCCACCTGATCCTCAGCCAGCTGCTGACCATAGGCCAGACGCAGCATCACCGAGGCAGTGCTGTCAGGCTTGTTGCTTAAGACAAAGGAGCTGGTTTCGCTGATGCCTAAATGCACCCGGGCATATTCCACCGCATTCAGTGCCATAATGCTCTGCGCCAGTTCACCTTCCAGGCTGCGTTTGAAACGAATGTTCTGAATAAACTGGCTGCTGCCCAGCATTTCTTCACGATCCATCAGCTCATAGCCCGCCGGGCTTTGTGCCTGAATACCCCTGGCAGCCAGCGCCATCCGTGCCTTCGGCAGGTCGCCTTCACGCACCAACAAACTGCCGCTTGTCGGCTCAACGCGGTACGGGATCTGTTCCCCGGACAGGACTTCCACCACCTGCGGCAGCGGAATATGTTCCTGGGAACCAAACAGCGTGGTGTAGTGGTTATTGCTCTGCCACAGCAGCGCCACGATCACGGCTGTCGCGGCCAGTGCCCCGCCGGCCGGTAACGCCCATTTTTTTAATTTTTCGACTGAGATCCCTTTCAGTAACGCTTTGAATTTCTCGCCCACAGAACACCTTACAAGGAGATATTAATGACGTCGTCAAACGCCGTTTGCAGCTTATTGCGAACCTGAATCATGGCGGAAAATGCCACGCTGGCTTTCTGACTCTCCAGCATCGCACCCGTCAAATCGTCACTGATGCCCATATCAACCGCGCGCTGTTTTTCCGTAGCAACATGCTGCTGGTTATCAACGTGGTTAATCATCTGATCCAATACTGAAGCAAATGAAGGGGCGGACACTGCGGCCGATACGCCAGCAGGCAGCGGCGACAGTTGTCCTGCGCTGGCCTCAAGGCGCATGCGCTCCATCTGAGCGAGCATTGTCGAATTGGCGGCCAGCGTCGGGCTGGCGGCGAGTTTGTCGATCATAAAAACGCGTTCCTGGTTGACAAATTAAAACGTCAGACTGGGATCAAATCCCTGCTGACGCATAGAAGCGAGCCGATAACGTAGCGCCCGGGGGGTGATACCCAGACACTCAGCAGTCTTGGATTTATTGCCCCGATGACGCTTAAGCAGGTCGCAGATGTACTGGTATTCCGCAATCCTGCCGCGCTGTTTGATCGGACGTGAATCTTCCGGAGGCGACAAAGCGATCTCTGCCTCCTCAGGCACAGACAGCGCCGGAGAGGCCGGGTTGATCCCCAAAGAAGCTGAATTGAGGACGCCGCCACTGGACATGATCAGGCTACGCTGCACCACATTTTCCAGTTCGCGCACATTACCCGGCCAGGGATAGGCAAGCAGAGCGTGATGCGCATCAGCGGTCAGCTCAGCATTTTCCGCTGAATACTCCTGATATTTGCGGATAAACAGTTCAGCCAGCGGAATAATGTCTTCCGTGCGCTGGCGCAGCGGCGGGATATGCACTGGTACCACCGACAGACGATAAAACAGATCCTGACGAAAGCGCCCTTCGGCCACTTCCTGCTCAAGATTTTTATTGGTTGCAGCAATCAGACGAATATTTAGTTTGACGCGGCGATGGCTTCCCAGACGCTCAACTTCCTGTTCCTGTAATACCCGTAAAAGTTTTACCTGTAATGCCAGCGGCATATCGCCAATTTCATCCAGTAACAGGGTTCCGCCATTTGCCTGTTCAAACTTACCCGGCTGGCTGTTTACCGCGCCGGTAAACGCGCCTTTTTCATAACCAAATAACACTGACTCCAGCATGGTTTCAGGAATAGCGGCACAGTTAATCGCGACATAGGGGGCATTGTCAGAGAAAGCGTGCTGATGTATATATTTTGCCACGCACTCTTTACCGGTGCCTGTTTCCCCGGTAATTAAAACCGGCACATTGAATTTTGCTACACGTTTTGCCAGAGAAAGCAGGTTTCTGGTTGAAACGGCATAAGCAACAAAATGCGCATCCTCATTTTGTACTTTATTCCCTGACATATTCATGGCGAAGACTCTCGTGTTATTCAATGCCCAATCTCCTGAACGGACCCACAAAAAACCTGCAAATAGATGCTAAGGTAAATACTCATTAAAATGAGCCAATTCATATATGGATAATCCTTATCACCTCACATTACTAAATCGCGCTCCTGCAATGCGGCGGAATTATACATTTTGGTAAATCGTTAACCAGCATTAATGCAGTAATAAAAAATTAATTGTTTATAAACAATGAGATAATTCATTAAAATGATAAAAATAAACATAATTATTAAAAACAAATTCTCTGATTAATAACTTGTTGGTAAGGGTATTCTGCGTTTAAATTGCTCACCTTAAAAATCATGAAAACCCCGGCTTAATCAAGCAGGTTAAAAGCGCTTATTATTCCGCGTCATTCTTACTTTTAAAGCAGATTTTTTTTCGCGTGATGATTACCAACACTGCTTTAGAGAATACGCCACACGGATCCAAAACCATGCGAGCAAAAAGTAGCAAAGTAAAAATTTATCCTGCAGGTGAACATCCTGACATGATCCGTCAGGAAGTTAATAAGCTCGGGCGACCTTACCATCGGATACCAAAACTATTCCGTGATATGCAGGATTATTTAGATGGGATACTGGGGATCTATTTCCTCAAAAAATACAGGGTCAATATTACCTTAGAGTCACTGAATTTTGAACCAGATGTCTGGAAAAAGAATACGCAGATTTTTTCCAGCAACACTGGCAATCTGGCGATAGAGATTGACCGCACGCTGTTGTTAAGCGTGCTGCATGACTACTACGGTTTGAAAAATGATCCGGAAGAATTACAGGTGCGTAAAACGTTACCGGTGACACGTACCGAAGACCGGCTGAAAAATAAACTGGCGCATGAGCTTATGCTGCTGATCACCGAAAGCGGTATTTTCAATACTATCGCGGATATCAGACCCGATCCGTCATCGTTAATTACTCAGTGGGCATACCGTATTTACTTTTCGCTGACAGGGTATCCTGGCGGCTTCTCGTTGCTGCTGGACAGTGCGCACATTGACAGCCTGCTGGCACAGCTGCGTCAGCAAAGTGATAACCGACAGAATGCACAATCCGTTGCGCCGACCGCGACAATGCATTCCTTTAAAACGCTGCCCGTACGGTTAACCGGTCGTGTGACCACCCTGCCGCTAACCGTTGCCGACCTGCTAACCCTGAGCAGCGGCGATATTTTACCAGCAACGTTAGCTGAACGTGTCCCGCTGTATATCGGTAATAAGGCGCTGTTTCAGGCCACTATTGCTGAAGAACACGGAAAACTCTTTTTTACCGAATTAACTGAACTGAGTACTGAGAACGATCATGACTGAAGAAATTACGCCTTTGAGCAATGAGCTGGACCTGGACTTTTCTGCACAGGAAGTCCCCGCGCCAGCCCAGCCCGGCAGCGATACCCTCCAACAGAATGCGCTGATGCGTGAGAAAAAGCGTCATTTCTCCCTGTTCAGCCGGATCCCGGTGAATCTGACGCTGGAAGTCGCCTCAGTGGAAATCTCGCTGGCAGAGCTGATTGGTGTAGGTAACAACTCGGTACTGGAGCTGGATAAAATGGCCGGTGAACCGTTGGACGTCAGAGTTAACGGTATTTTGCTGGGCAAAGCGGAAGTGGTGGTGCTGAATGACAAATATGGTCTGCGCATCATTGAGTTTAACAACAAAGAACTGGGTGAGCTGGCATTATGAGTCACCCCGGTTATCAGCGCGTACTTCGTGGCGCACTGCTGCTCGGATTACTGTGCTGCCCGTTAATGGCCGCGCAGGCCGATAACGGGCTGGCACTGTTCAGCGCCAGCCCGAAGGCTGACGGCAGCCAGGACTACAGCGTCAAGGTTGAAATTTTGATCCTGATGACGCTACTCAGCCTGCTGCCAGTTATGCTGCTGATGATGACCTGTTTTACCCGTTTTATCATCGTACTGGCCCTGCTGCGCCAGGCGATTGGCCTGCAGCAGAGCCCGCCCAACAAAGTCCTGACCGGCATTGCGCTGGTTCTGACCATGCTGGTAATGCGTCCAGTATGGACCCAAATTTATCAGGATGCGGTGGTGCCCTGGCAGGCAGAGCAGATTACGCTGAAGCAGGCGCTGAGCGCCGGTGAAGCGCCGCTGAAAAAATTTATGCTGTCCCAGACCAGTTCGACCTCACTGGCACAAATTATGAGCATTGCCAATGCCAGCGGCGAACCGGAAAAACAGGATCTGAGCATCGTGGCTCCGGCATTTGTGCTGAGTGAACTGAAAACCGCCTTTAAGATCGGTTTTATGATCTATATCCCTTTCCTGGTTATTGACCTGATTGTTGCCAGTATTCTGATGGCAATGGGGATGATGATGCTGTCACCGCTGATCGTCTCACTGCCGTTTAAGCTGATTTTATTTGTGCTGTGCGATGGCTGGTCACTGATAGTCGGCACCCTGACCAAAAGCGTACAGGGACTGGCCCTATGATGAGTCTGGACGTGGCCGGAGACATTATCGCCCAGGGACTGAAGCTGGTGCTGATGATCTCAGTCGTAGCAATATTACCCAGTCTGATGACCGGGCTGCTGGTCAGCATATTTCAGGCCACCACCCAGATTAATGAACAGACGTTAAGTTTCCTGCCCCGCCTGGTGATGACCATGCTGGTACTGGTCTTTGCCGGTAAGTGGATGCTCACTCAGCTGATTGATTTCACACTGCTGATCTTTGAACAGGCGGCGATACTGGCGGGCTGATGGTGGGGATCAATATTGATGAACTGATTGCACCACTGCTGGCGCTGTGGCTGCCCTTTGTGCGCATTCTGGCCTTTTTACACTTCTGCCCGGTGTTTGAACAGCGGGCATTGCCGCGCAAGATCCGCATCGCTCTGGCGCTGCTGCTCAGCATTCTGATTACCCCGATGCTGGACAACAACGTGGTGCTGCGTGAACTGATGACCGCGGACGCTTTGCTGCTGACCGGCGAGCAGATCCTGTGGGGCCTGCTGTTTGGTCAGATGCTGAACTGGGTATTCTGGACGCTGCAGGCGGCCGGGGCAATCCTGTCAATGAATATGGGGCTGGGAATGGCGGTGATGAACGATCCGACGAATGGCAGCTCCACCATGGTGATTTCACAAATCATTTTTGCGTTTACCATGCTGCTGTTTTTCTGTTTGGATGGCCATCTGCTGTTACTGACCGTGCTGTATAAAGGGTTCGTCTACTGGCCGATTGGTCAGGCAATCAACGATCTGACTCTGCGCACCGTGACCACCGGCGTCGCCTGGCTGCTGACCGGCGCACTGCTGCTGGCGCTGCCTACGGTATTTATCATGCTGATCGTTCAGGGCACCTTCGGTTTACTGAACCGTATTTCTCCCACGCTGAACCTGTTTGCACTCGGTTTTCCGATTGGCATGCTGTTCGGGCTGTTCTGCCTGCTGCTGCTCAGCAGCAACATCCCCGATCATTATCTGTCACTCACCAATCAGCTGCTGGCGCAGTTTGAACGGCTAAGGAGCTTCTGATGGCTGGGGATAAGAGCGAAAAAGCCACCGCCGGTAAACTACGTAAAGCGAGACAGAAAGGTAATATTCCCCGCTCCAGAGACGTGACCATGGCGGTCGGGTTAATTGCCAGCCTGTTTACCCTCGGTATCTGTTTTCCCTTCTGGCGCGAGCAGGTGCAGGCCTCGTTTATCGCGGTCAATGAGATGGGCGTCCGCATCCATGATGACGGCGCGCTGCATCAGTTTATGCTGGCCCAGGTGCTGATTATTTTAAAAGTGCTGGCAACGCTGGTTCCGATCCCGGTGGCCGCCTGTCTGGCCTCGCTGATCCCTGGCGGCTGGGTGTTTATTCCCGGACGGATCAAGCCTGATTTTAAAAAGCTCAGTCCACTGGCAGGTTTTAAACGCCTGGCGAGTAAACAGCATCTGATCGACGTGCTGAAGATGGTCCTCAAGTGCGGCATTGTGCTTGCCCTGCTGTGGTTTACCGTGCTGGATGAACTGCCCCTGTTGATGGCTTTGCAGAACCGGTTTCTCGGCGAGGCGATAAGCGATGGCTTTCAGTGTTATGCCGACATTATGCAGACCTTTGTGGTGGTGATTGCGCTGTTTGCGCTGATTGACGTACCGCTCAGCCGCTTTATGTATCTGCGTAAGCTACGTATGAGCAAGAAAGAAGTACGCGATGAACATAAAAATCAGGAAGGGAACCCCCAGGTTAAAAGCCGGTTACGCCAGCTGCAGCGCCAGATGGCAATGGGACAGGTCAATCGCCAGGTGCCGCAGGCCGATGTGGTGATCATGAACCCAACACACTATGCGGTCGCACTGAAATACGATCCTGAGAAGGCCACCGCCCCTTATATCATCGCCAAAGGAATGGACGACATTGCCCTGTATATCCGCAGCGTAGCTGAAAAACATAAGATTGAAGTGGTGGAGTTCCCACCGCTGGCACGTTCGATTTATCACAGTACCCGTATTAACCAGCAGATCCCGGCGTCCCTTTACCGGCCCATTGCCCAGGTGCTGACTTACGTCATGCAGTTGCGCTCATGGCGCGCCGGCGAGCGTGAGAAGCCGCAGCTTGATTTACATATTCCTATTTCTGACAGAAGTATCCAGAGGCATAACGCATGAAAAGGTTTAATTTGAGTCAGACTATGGCTCTACTGCGCAGCAGCCATATCAGCATCCCGCTGCTGCTGCTCAGCGTGCTGGCAATGGTGATCCTGCCGCTGTCACCGCTGGTACTGGACGTGCTGTTTACGTTCAATATTGTGCTGTCGGTGATGGTGCTGCTGGCCAGCGTTAACAGCCGTCGTCCGCTCGACTTCTCGGTATTCCCGACCATTCTGCTGGTTACGACCCTGATGCGTCTGACGCTGAACGTGGCCTCAACCCGTGTGGTATTGCTGAACGGCCATGAAGGCTTAGGAGCCGCCGGTAAAGTTATCGAGGCCTTTGGTCATGTGGTAATCGGCGGTAACTTTGTTGTCGGCTTTGTGGTATTCGTCATTCTGATGATCATCAACTTTGTCGTGGTGACCAAAGGGGCAGAACGTATCTCCGAGGTTTCCGCCCGCTTTACCCTCGATGCCCTGCCCGGTAAGCAAATGGCGATTGATGCCGATCTGAATGCCGGTCTGATCAATCAGGAACAGGCGCGTTTGCGCCGTAAGGACGTTGCCAACGAGGCAGACTTCTACGGCGCGATGGATGGGGCTTCAAAGTTCGTTCGCGGTGATGCCATTGCCGGGATTATGATCCTGCTGATCAACGTGGTTGGCGGTATTCTAATCGGCATCTTTAAATACAATATGGATGCCGGTCAGGCGTTCGATCAGTATGTCCTGCTGACCATCGGTGATGGTCTGGCGGCACAGATCCCGTCGCTGCTGCTGGCCACCGCCGCCGCGATTATCGTCACCCGCGTCAGCGATGATGACAGTAAAGGGATTGCCGAGGATATTCATATACAGCTACTGGCGAAGCCGGTCACCCTGTATACCGCCGCACTGGTGATGTTTGTCCTGGCGATTGTCCCGGGTATGCCCCATCTGGTGTTCTTGATATTTACCGCCCTGCTGCTGTATATCGCCTGGCGTCAGGGCAAGGTGGTGGAACGGCCACAGCAGACTGAACAGGATATGCGCTCGATTAACCAGGCTATGGATGACAGCAGCCTGAGCATCTGCTGGCAGAATATTCCGCTGATCGAGCCGCTGGGTCTGAATCTGGGCTATAAACTGGTGACCCTGGTGGACAAAACCCACGGCGATCTGCTGACCCAACGCGTACGCGGCGTACGCCAGGTACTGTCGGAAACCAGCGGCGTCCTGCTGCCGGAGATGTCGATTCGGGAAGATTTCCGCCTGAAACCGGCGCAGTATGCAATTAAAGTGAACGGCGTGCGCACCGCCACCGGCGAAGTGCATCCTGACCGGCTGATGGCCATTCCTACTGCTGAACAGTACGGCGAAATCGACGGTATCCTCGATACCGATCCGGCGTATGGCCTGGCGGTTACCTGGATCACCCCGGAAATGAAACCTTCGGCACTGAACCTTGGTTATCAGGTGGTTGACTGTGCCAGCGTAATCGCCACCCATATTCATAAAATCAGCCGCGAACATCTGACGGATCTGTTTAACTATGAAGATATCAGCCTGCTGAATCAGCGACTGGCTGGCATAGCCCCCAAACTGGCGGACGATCTGAACACCGCAATGAATTACAGCCAGCAGCTGAAGGTGTATCGTCTGCTGTTGCAGGATCAGGTGTCGCTGAAGGATATTGCTACCGTCGCCACGACGCTGGTGGAAAGCTCTGCGGTGACCAAAGATGCGCTACTGCTGGCGTCGGATGTTCGTTTTGCGCTGCGCCGGGCGATGGTGGCTGCCATTGTGCCGGACGGCAAACCGCTTTCCGCCTGGACTTTGGATAACGCGCTGGAAAATCTGCTACTTGGCTCACTGAATCAGGCACAGCAGGCAGGCAAAGTGTCGCTTGACAGTTTCCCGGTTGATCCTAATATTTTGACCCAGTTGCAAACCACCCTGCCAGTGGTACTGGAGCAGCTTAAGGCCCAGAACCTGACCACGGTATTACTGGTGACACCGCAACTGCGCCCGCTGATCGCCCGCTACAGCAGGCTGTTTGCCGCGGGCCTGCACGTGCTGTCTTACAACGAAGTACCGGATGAGATTGATTTACGCATTGTCGGTAATGTCAGTTAATCGACAGCAGTAACAGAGCAGCAAAAGGGGATGACTTGTAAAAAAGTCATCTCTTTTTTTTCCCCGTTTAAGGCTTAAGCTGACGTCAGGAGGTAACCCTGATGAACAGACAAGCCAAAAGACGCCATGACCCCCGGTTTTACGTCCGCTTCTATGCCCGCTACTTTCAGGCCAGTGAGCACAGCTGCTGTCAACTGTTCCGTGCAGTGACGCCGGTGCTGCGTACCAAAATGCTGAGTGAATTAATGCAGTGGGAGTTAAACGCCGATAAATAAGCCGTGCTGTTGACAAAGAGCCTGAGAAGCCAGGCTCTTAAAAAACGATCACACCACAGTAAGCCGTATAGAGAGGGAGTCGGATTTTTTATTCTCCGGGCAGACCTTGCAGTCATGGTAAATAATCTCTTTGCCATTCAACATAACAGAAATCGCGCTAATACTAACCCGCGATATACTGTAATCAATTCCCCCCCGGAGTAATAACCGGTCTGAAAATGCCTGATCTTCATTCTGACTGCTGGCAGTATTTTCAACATTAAAGACCGGCACGGCGGCAAACTGATAACCCAGCTTCGGCACGGTAGCGATCACTTTTTTGGCCTCATCGCCTATTTTCAGGCGCAGAGAGCGAATAATCTGGGCGATACTTTTGGCGGTAACATAGCCACCGCGCCATACTTCCGATAAAAAATCCTGTTGCATTACCGGTCTGGGATAGTTAGTACACAGCAGCCTCAGCACTTCAGATTCTTTTTTCCTTAATCTGATGATTTTTTCCTGCTGCTGCAAAGTACGAAACGTTGGATTAAATACAATATCTGAAAAATATATATCGCCGCCGGTCGAAATTACATTATTCATATCTTACAATCCATTAAATATATCAATAATGAAAAACAGCCCATTTTAAAATGGAACTGCCACCTGGTGTCTACGTATAATTAAATAAAAACTAACACACTGAAACTTATACAATCTTAGTATTTTGACATAACGAAAAGGAATATAGTATTAATACAGCCTTACAAAGGAATACTATTACACTAAAAAATTAAGGTCAACACGCAATTAATTTTGGCCTTATAATATCGAAAAATATAGTGAATAGATCACAAAAAAATAATATGCCCTGCTGAACCCTTCACTATAATCCCCGTTAGCTTATGCTATTGAAACCCCGCTGCACGGCGAAAATCCTGATGCTCATGCGTTTTTTAGCACCCTGGCAGCGTTGGGGACGATTGGCTCTCCGCAGCATGTTGATGCGGTGCTGTATCTGACTGCATCGACTTTCGTTAGCGGGACGCTGATGGCGGCAATACCGCCGGGTTGTGGTAATGGGGAGCGGGGCACTGTGATGGTTTTTTTAAAGTCCAGGGCACAGGCCCGGTCAACGACATTTCACCATCCCACTCCGTTGGCTGGCAACAAGGGGATATCAATCGCGATATCCCCTTGACCCCGCGCTCGCGGCGTCACATCGCCCGCTGTCGCGGTTTCCCTCGGCCAGGTCAACGGCAATTAGCGGGCGGAATTATTTATCGGTGACCTTTTTCGGGGCGGTTTTTTCCTGCGCTGCCGCGCTGTTGTCTGCCGTCGGGGCTGGCAGGCCGTACTGATCCATCAGATACAGTTGACGCATTTTCGCCAGAGTTTGCTTTTGCGCCGCCAGTCCTGCCTGAGTCAGTTCAAGAATAACGCCTTCCGTTAATTTAGCGGCTTCTTTTTCCGTTTCAGCAATCCCCGCCTGCATCTCATCTATTTTCTGTTTAGCTTGTGCAGCACCCGCTACATCACGCTTACCACTGGTTGGCTGCGCTTTATTTTTATCACCGGCGGCAATCGCATCAATTTTCTGCTGCAGCATCTGTTTATTCTCTTGCAGAATATTCAGGCGACTGGCATTTAATTCTGACACCAGCCCTGCCGACTGCTGCTGCGCATCTTTCGTTGCCAGCGAAATATCACTGTCCGTTTGCGCTAATTCCGTCTTTAACTGCTCGGTCAGTTTTTGATCTTCCGCAGATAATCCTTTTGGACCGCATCCTGTTACCAGAAAAACTGATATAACACAGGCAATAAGCGTCTTTTTCATTTTCCATTTCCCAAGGCAAATAACCGAGGGGGAACATTATTAATAAACGATTAATTTTGCAAATAAAAATCGTTCAGAAAGTGCTCAGAAACGCTGAAAATTAGCCCTTATCCGTGAGATTCTGTGACTGACTTCGTTCAATCAACGTCACCAGTTGCTGCAACTGCAGCGCCGCCTGTCGTCCGGTGGGCGTCAGACTGTATTCCACATGCGGCGGCATGGTATGCAGTGATTTACGGTTGAGCATCCCATCTTTCTCCAGCACCTGCAGCGTCTGCGCTAACATGCGCTCACTTATCCCTTCAATCTGCCTGCGCATCTCGCTAAAGCGCCGCGTGCCAGACAGCAGTACCACCATTACCAGCACGCCCCAGCGACTGGTGAGGTGCTGCAACACCTGACGCGACGGACATCCTGCCGCCAGTACATTCGCCTGATGAGCGGCAAAAGGCACGGAATTATCTGCAGCGATAGTTAAATTTTTTGATGATGTCATTCGACCACTTACCTTTTTGTACGTACTTACGAAAAGTAATTTAAGGTTTTATAGTGCTTCCAACACACTGATGCAATCTGAAAAGGGCAAAAACTATGACTATCGCAATCACCGGCGCTACCGGCCAGCTTGGCCGTCTGGTTATTCAGCAGTTAACGGCAACCGTTCCGTCAGCAGAGATCGTCGCACTGGTCAGATCGCCAGAGAAAGCAGCCGATCTGGGGGTCAGCGTGCGCACAGCGGATTACACCCAACCCGCTACCTTAACCCCGGCACTGGCGGGTATTGATACGCTGTTATTAATCTCAGGTAATGAAATCGGCCAGCGTACCGCGCAACATGCCAATGTTATCGCGGCGGCACAGCGCGCAGGCGTAAAACACATCGTGTATACCAGCCTGCTGCACGCTGACAAATCTTCGCTCAGCCTGGCACCAGAACACCTGGAAACCGAAAATATCCTTAAAGATTCCGGCCTCAGCTGGACCATTCTGCGTAACGGCTGGTACAGCGAAAATTATACCGCTGCTGTCCCCTCAGCCCTTGCACTGGGCGCGTTATATGGCAGTGCCGGTGAGGGAAAAATTGCCTCTGCGCCGCGCGCCGACTATGCCGCCGCCGCCGCCCTGATACTGACCACCGACGGGCATCAGGACAAAGTGTATGAACTGGCGGGCGACACTGCCTGGACGCTCAGTGAACTGGCAGCAGAGATCTCCGCGCAGAGTAGTCGTGATATTACTTACCGAAATCTGCCGCAAAAAGAGTACGCTGCTGCGCTGCAGCAGGCCGGCCTGCCGGTTACGCTGGCCGATGCCATCGCCTCCTGGGATATCAGCGCTTCTCAGGGCGCGCTGTTTGATAACGGCCATCAGCTGTCTGCGCTGCTGGGTCGCCCTACCCGTGCGCTGGCAGTCAGCGTGGGTGAAGCATTAGCGCAGCGCTAAGGGGGTAAGACCAGGCCCCGGGCTGGTCCACCGCGTGGGGCTGGGTGCAGGCAGGGTGCTGTTTGTTTTTTAAAAAAGCCAGGTCAACGACGTTGTACCATTCCGCTGCGCGTACTGGCGAGCAGGGTGGGCAGCCGCCCCCCCCCCTGCTCCCGGGCTTGCGGCGTCACATCGCCAGCTGCGCAGGTTCCCCCGGCCACGCCGCTTTTACATCAGGCAGTTAATATGAAACGTAAATTTCAACATCAAAGCCGCTAAAAACCCTGTGACTGCTCACTGAATTCCAGCAATATCAATGCCTGTCGCTTCCCCTCATTGCGTTTGATAATAAAATCCTCGTTTATTAATCATTTCCTGAATTACCTCGCTAAATGAAACCATCATTCTGTTAACAGCGCAATGAAATAAAGTTTCCACTATGTGATCTAATCGTATTTTTATTTCAAACAATAGCTGTCATATTGGCTGCCAGTCTGCGCATCCCGGCCGTTTTTACGCATGGAACACCTGCACCCGTTGGAGGAACGATGAATAAAGTACGAGTAGGTTTGATCGGCACTGGTTATATCGGACGTTGTCACGCTATCGCCTACGCTCAGGCACCGACGGTGTTTCAACTGAAGGGACAACTGGTCAGAGAGATGGTCGCCGAAGTTGACGAGGATCTGGCGCGTCAGCGAGCCGCCGATTTTGGCTTTAACCGTTATACCACTGACTGGCGCGCGCTGTGCAGCGATCCAAATATTGACGTGGTGGATATCTGTGCCCCCAACTTTCTGCATAAAGAAATGGCGCTGGAAGCCATTAAACGGGGCAAGCATGTTTACAGCGAAAAACCGCTGGCCCTGAATGCACAGGATACACAGGAGATGGCCGCAGCCGCAGAACGCGCCGGCGTTAAAACCCTGGTAGGTTTCAACTATATGAAAAACCCGGCATCTCAGTTAGCCCGTGAGATTATCGAACAGGGGGAAATCGGTGAGCCGGTCCATTTTTACGGTACCCATAATGAAGATCATCTGGCAGACCCGCTCACCCCCATCGACTGGCATTGCAAAAAAGCCACCGCCGGGCTGGGTGCACTGGGGGATTTAGCCGCCCATATTGTCAATATGGCGCATTTTCTGATGGGCGGCATTCACGAAGTGTCGGGGGATATGGCCACCATTATTACTCAGCGCCCGGAACCGAACCAGCCACAGAAAATGTCACCGGTTGAAAATGAAGATCAGGCCAGTGCGCTGCTGCGCTTTGACAGCGGCGCAATGGGGGTAATTGAAACCTCACGTATTGCCTGCGGCCGCAAAATGGGGCTGACCTATGTGGTCACCGGCACCAAAGGCACCATCAGCTTTACTCAGGAACGGATGGCTGAGTTACAGCTCTACCGCCACGACGATGCCAAATCCCGTCAGGGTTTTAAAACCATTCTGATTGGCCCTGAACACCCTTACTACGGAGCCTTTTGTATCGGAACCGGTCACGGCTTTGGTTTTAATGATCAAAAAACCATTGAGATTGGCGAACTGATAAACGGTATTGCCACCGATCAACCACTTTGGCCTGATTTTACAGAAGGAGTACGCGTTTCCAGAGTACTGGAAGCCATCGCCCACTCAGCACAGGAACGCTGTTGGATAAAGGTCTGAAGCTGACAGCAGGATATTCAGCCGCATAACATTATTATATTTAAAAAATAAATAACACCGATTCCAACACCTGCAAAAAGATATCAGGTCGCCCCGCATTTGACCGGCCACTTTATCTTTTGATACCAATCAGAAAAAAGGGTTAACTATGTCATTTATAATGAATCTGAATTCACAGCAGAGAAAGCGACTGCACCAGATTACCCTGGTAACAACATTTGGTGGGTTACTGTTCGGTTACGATACAGGTGTTATTAATGGCGCGTTTACCTCGCTAAAAAAATATATGGCGCTGACCCCGGACACTGAAGGACTGGTAATGGGGGTATTATTAATGGGTGCCGCCATTGGCAGCGTTTTTGGCGGTAAGCTGGCTGACTACGCCGGGCGGCGCACCTATTTATTATGGCTGTCATTTATATTTTTCTTTGGTGCAATTATTTCTGCTATGGCACCGAATATTACCGTGCTGCTGCTGGCCCGCTTTTTACTCGGCTACGCCGTGGGCGGTGCATCGGTCACCGCTCCCACCTTTATTTCCGAAGTGGCGCCCACGGAAATGCGCGGCAGGCTGACCGGCCTGAACGAAGTGGCGATTGTCTTTGGTCAGCTGCTGGCGTTTGCCATCAACGCAGTGATTGGCATTATCTGGGGGCATCTGCCGGAGATCTGGCGTTATATGCTGTTGGTACAGGGCATTCCGGCAGTCTGCCTGTTTATTGGAATGTGGCGCGCCCCGGAAAGCCCACGTTGGCTGATCAGTAAAAATCGCCATCAGGAAGCCCTGGCTATTTTAAAACAGATCCGTCCTCTGGAGCGAGCGCAAAAAGAGCTGGACGATATTGTTACCCTGTTAAAAACCGAAGAAGATAAAAAGCTCTCTGCCCGCAATACGTTTGCCACCATGATTAGCACACCATGGATTATCAAACTTCTGGTCGTGGGGATTATCTGGGCGGCATTACAACAAACCACCGGGGTGAACGTAATCATGTATTACGGCACCGAAATTCTCAGCAATGCCGGGTTCTCGGAACGCACCTCTCTGATCTGTAATGTGCTTAACGGGGTATTTTCAGTCGGCGGTATTCTGTTTGGCGTGCTGTATTTAGTGGATCGCTTTCAGCGTAAAACCATTATTGTCTGGGGCTTTGCGCTGATGGCCATCCTGCATCTGGTGATTGCCGGTGCTGACTATATGCTGGTGGGTGAATTTAAAGCCACCGCCATCTGGTTACTGGGTGCCATCTTTGTTGGCGTTATGCAGAGTACCATGGGGTTTATTACCTGGGTGGTGCTGGCAGAACTTTTTCCGCTTAAATTCCGCGGTATATCAATGGGGATTGCGGTGTTTTTTATGTGGGTGATGAATGCCACGGTCAGCTATCTGTTTCCGCTGCTGCAGGCCAGCCTGGGCCTGGGACCGGTATTTTTAATCTTTGCCGCCATCAACTTTATCGCGATTGGCTTTGTTATCGCCTGGCTGCCGGAAACCGCAAATAAATCGCTGGAGCAGCTGGAACAGGAACTCTCCTCTGAGGGTAACTACCCGGGTAATATGGTGAAGGAATCTGGTTATGATCGATAAAATTGGCGTAGAAAATCTGCATCTGGGGAGCCAGGCTAAAAACAAAAGCGACGTATTAGCCATGATTGGCAAAGAGTTTCGGCAGAAAGGCTATGTAAACCAGGAGTGCGTACAGTTCCTGACTGAACGTGAACACCAGGTGTCTACCTTTCTCGGTAACGGCATTACGTTGCCACATCTGCCGAAATCAGCCAGCCAGATTATTGCTGCAACCGGTATTGAAATCTGGCAGTTCCCCGATGGGGTTATCTGGGATCGCACTAACGTGATGTTTATTGCCATTGGCGTGATAGCCCGCGAAAAAGAGCATATTGATGTGCTGCGCGAGATAGCTACGGTGTTCAGCGATGAAACCATTGCCAACACCCTGTCGCTGGTCTCCGATCCGCAGACCTTTTTACGGATTTTGCAGCGCGGATAACAGGTTAACTCGCCTGAGTTTATCGCTCAGGCGAGTTACAGAGAAGTACGCCATTCGAGTAGCTTATCTTTATTGACTTCTATATTCTTTGGGGTCGGACAGTGCTTAGCGTTGTCGGGCTGCCCGATATGATACGTTGCGGACTGCATCGACATGCCTGCTATTTATTTCTATGGTTACCAGAAAGTGAATATAAAAATATCAGTTTGATGATAAATAAACTGATATCAATAAATACCAAAAAACGCGACCGCGATAATTTCACTCATTACCTGGCCCAGTTATCTGTCCGCAATCCGGTAACACGTTCAAACTCACACAGATTGTTGGTGACCAGAATCAAACCAGCTGAGCGGGCATGACCTGCCATCATGGCATCATACGGCCCAATGGGCGTTCCTTTATTTGCCAGCTCTGCACGGATTTGGCCGGTATGAACAGCAGCATCAAAATTGTAGGGCAGGACTTCAAGACGGGCAGTAAAACCTTCGATTACTGCCAAATTTTTTTCCGGATTTACTGATTTTTCAGCACCATAAATCAACTCCATCAGAGTAACAGAACTGATGGCAAACTGGCCGTAAAAGCGATTGAAAGCCTCTCTCACTTCCTGTGGCTTGTTCTTAATGGTGTAAATGCAAATATTGGTATCAAGCAAATATTTCAGCATCAGAAATTTTCCCTGGTTTGCTCATCTGGTCGTTCCCGGCAGTCCATAAAATCAGAGGTTACGCCAGATCCTTCAAACCAACTGTCCCAACTTTCTCCTGCAGGCGTGATGATACGTGTGCGCCCAACCGCCACGATATCAACCAGTTTCACATCGTCAGGCAAAGCAACCGCTTTAGGGAGGCGCACTGCCTGACTACGGTTACTTTTAAATACTGTGGTCTTTTCCATAATACGTTCCCTGGTTAATTTTTATACTGCCTTTAGCATATAACTCTAGCGGGATATGTCAATGGGATATACGTAACAGCTGTTAGAGATTTTGGCTTTCCCACCCTCCAACCTCCTTCTAACCAAATGTCTCATCGATCACAAAACCATCAACTTCCCCTTTTTGACCCTTTCCATCGCAACTGTTACGCGTATACAGTTACGCGTAACAGCTACAGAAAACGAGGTAGTATGCAAAACTTATTCGATTTATCAGGGAAACGCGCGCTGATCACCGGATCCTCGCAGGGGATCGGCAATTTGCTGGCTCAGGGTCTGGCGGAATACGGTGCCGAAATTGTGATTAACGCCCGCAGTCAGCAGCAGGCGAATCGGGCGGCTGAGGCGCTGGTCGCCAAAGGGTTGCGTGCCACAGGCGTGGCTTTTGATGTTACCCAATCGGCGCAGGTCACTGAAGCGATTGCCCGGATTGAAGCGAATATTGGGCCAATAGATATTCTGATTAATAATGCCGGCATCCAGCGCCGTTATCCGCTGACTGAATTTCCCGAAGACGAGTGGGATCGGGTGATCGAGGTTAATCAGAAAGGGGTATTTCTGGTTTCGCAACAGGTGGCTAAATATATGATGGCGCGCGGTGCGGGCAAGATTATTAATATTGGCTCAATGCAAAGTGAGCTGGGGCGTAAAACCATCACGCCTTATGCTGCTTCCAAAGGGGCGGTTAAAATGCTGACCCGCGGAATGTGCGTCGAATTAGCCGAATATAACATTCAGGTTAACGGGATTGCGCCGGGTTATTTTGCTACCGAAATGACCAGCGCGCTGGTGAACGATAAAGACTTTAGCGCCTGGCTGTGCCAGCGCACGCCCGCTGCCCGCTGGGGCAAACCGGAAGAGCTGATCGGTGCCGCCGTCTTTCTGGCCTCTGCGGCCTCCAATTTTGTCAATGGCCATCTGCTGTTTGTCGATGGCGGAATGCTTGCTGCCGTATAACTGATATCTGCTTATTCAGGTTATATCCCGCTTTGCGCGGCTATAACCTGGAACATGATGCTCATTATCTGAGGGTTGCCCATGCATATGCACGCGAAATTACCGGCACGGCGCTGGTGGTATTTAATGCCGATCATTTTTATTACCTACAGTCTGGCTTATCTTGACCGGGCTAATTATGGTTTCGCCGCCGCCGCCGGAATTGAAAATGATTTAGGTATTACTAAAGGCACCGCATCGTTAATTGGTGCCCTGTTCTTTCTCGGTTATTTCTTTTTTCAGGTGCCGGGAGCAATTTATGCAGTAAAACGCAGCGTGCGCAGGATGATTTTTTGCAGCCTGATTTTATGGGGCCTTTGTGCGGGGGCAACCGGATTTGTCAGCAATATTCCGATGCTGATGGCAATCCGCTTTATTCTTGGCGTGGTGGAAGCTGCCGTGATGCCAGCCATGCTGATTTATATCAGTAACTGGTTTACTAAAAATGAACGCTCGCGCGCCAACACCTTTCTGATCCTCGGCAACCCGGTAACGGTGCTGTGG
>CALYQW010000009.1 GCA_945290265.1 uncultured Erwinia sp. | reverse complement strand
TGTGGTTCTGGGTGCCGGGAATGCCAGGATGGGACTGTGAGGAAATTTATAACAGCATCTTTCGCTGTACTGGTGCTTGCTGGCATAGGGCTGGCTTTTGGCTGGCCAACTCTGAAAATGGGATTTACCAGTAGTGCACATTATACCGAGGAAGATAAACAAGAATACGAGTATTACACGCCTGAAATTCTAAAAAAAATCCCCAAAATATCAAATAACTATAATTTTGATTATAGCAAAGGCCCAGGAAGGGATGAGTATGTTTTTACCGTGCATTTTTATGGAGCCAAAGCCAAAGATAGCAACGTAATTATTAATTACTTAAAGCATGAGGGGTATGAACTACAGAAAACGTGTGATGTTGAGGCAGAATGTTGGCGAAGTAATAAAAATACCGATGTTATTACGATCGCTCACTTTACCTCACTCAAGGAGATATTTGTCCAGATATACAGAAGTCCATATACGGAGTCTCTGGTAGATTTGAAATGACTTCTTGAGATTATCTTTCGCTGCGCGTACTCTCATGCTCTGTAAACGAATAAACCCGCCTTGCGGCGGTTTATTCGTCCAACCAGAAGTCTTCGACCTCTTCTGACTGGAAAGGTAACTAGCTTTAACGGGGTTTGAAGCCGAGTGGAACGGAAACGTACGTTAAAGGCGTAACCGTATGGTTATTAGGTCTATAACTCATAGCGTGCTCAGTCGCGTTTAGGTTGATTTTTTTACCGGGATTATTAACAACTGAAATGCCTAAAACCATATGGCTACTGGCGTCAACGGGAAGATTAAGCCCTCGTTTTCTTTACCCGCCTGCACTGCTCAAAAAATGCACTTAGCGTACGAGATGGTAGGGTTGGGCTTCAAACCCCTGTTACCTCAGTTCAAAAACTTGCCGGCTTATTGAACCTTCAAAAAACCACCTTGCCGGGTGGTTTTTTCGTTTACGGGGGTTGAGATTTCGCTGAGATAAAAATGATCTCCAGCAGAACATTACGCTATCTTCTGTTATCACCATGAAAAAAGTAGAATCATAAAAAAAACATAAGTAATATGTAACCCCCAATAACTAATGGACTATTAAAATGTTAGAGCCGAAAAAAGGACTGCTCACATTTAGGGCAGAAGGAAATGATTTAAGGTCAAGCAGGGACTATTCAAGAGTAATACACTGGCAGGGAATTCATCAATATGTAGAAAAGATAATTCAGGCGTTACTATAGGGAGAGGTTTTGACCTCGGAGACAGGACAAAAAGTAGTGCATTATTTTTTTTGAAAACCGTCGGAATAGAAAGTGAAAAGGCAAAAAAAATCGCAGAAGGTGCAATGCTAAAAGGATGCATAGCACATGATTTTGTCATTAAGAACAGAGATGCCATTGGTGAAATAACAGCAACTCAGCAATTGAGGTTATTTGAACTAACGTATAAAGAGTTAGAAAGAGATGTTAAAAGAATAAGCGAAACACAAAAAAACATTCGCACATATCACCCGAACCCCAATATGCCACCAAGTTTAGCATGGGATAATATTCCTGATAAAATAAAAGATGTTCTTGTCGATTTACGCTACCGCGGTAATTACACTCCCAAAGCACGAAGTTACATACAAAAAATGGCCTACGAAGGAGATCTGGATGGCTTCGGCAAAGCCCTATCTAACAGATAGTCTTTGGATAAAAGTACCTGAGGACAGATTCGACAGGAGAGTTGAATATTATGAAAAAAATTAATCTTATACTTTTATGCTTTATTATTCCTTTTGCCGCTAACGCTGCATTTACTGAACCAGAAATGAGTCAGCTCAATGAGATAAATAAAAGTTACATAAAAAAAGAATTGGATGCCAGGAAAAACCTGGATATGGCAATAAAAGAGTCCATATCTAATTTACCAAAGGAAAAGGAAAGCATATTAAAACTAAATAAGTTATGGGCTGATGCAACCAAAATAAAATGCAGACTTATGATCCTTGAGTCATTAAATACTGATGCCGAGATATCTTCAAAATATGAATGCTTTGCTAATGAATATAAATCAGAAGCGGATTTTTTAAATAACATTTATTAAAAGAATGGCCTTATGGGTTTATAATGCATAAGGCCATTAAAATAAAAAAGATAAAATATTCCAGTAATTATCAGTAAACATGTTTCACCCGCCCATATTGCGGGCAGGTGAAATGATTTTAATCGGATGGTTGTTACGGAAATTGACTGTCAGGTTCTCAGGCCTCGCCCGCGCTGGATCAATACCCAGACCAGGGTGTAGAACACCGCAATAAACAGCAGCAGTACGCCGAGGGTAAACACTAACGGCACGTCGCTGATCCCCAGAAAACCATAGCGGAAGCCGCTGATCATATAAACAATCGGGTTCAGTTTGGATACCGCCTGCCAGAACGGCGGCAGCAGAGTTAACGAGTAAAATACCCCACCCAGATAGGTCAGCGGCGTCAGCACAAAGGTCGGGATCAGGCTGATATCATCAAAGGTGCGGGCAAAGACCGCATTCAGTAATCCCGCCAGCGAGAACAGGATTGCCGTTAACAGCAGCGTGACCGCCACCATCAGCCAGGAATGCACCTGGAAAGGCACAAAAAACAGCGAAATGGCGGTGACCAGGATCCCCACGCAAATCCCGCGCGCAACCCCGCCGCCTACATACCCGGCGATAATGATATGCGTCGGCACTGGCGCTACCAGCAGCTCTTCAATATTGCGCTGAAACTTGGCACTGAAGAACGACGATGACACGTTGGCATAGGCGTTAGTGATCACCGCCATCATAATCAGCCCCGGCACAATAAACTGCATATAGCTGAAGCCGTGCATCTCACCAATCCGTGAGCCAATCAGATTACCAAAGATAATAAAATAGAGCGTCATGGTAATAACCGGTGGCACCAGCGTCTGGATCCAGATGCGGGCAAAACGGTTAATCTCTTTGGCCCAGATACTCTTTAATGCTACCCAGTATAGCTGTTTCATGCTTTTTCCCCCTGACGACCGTTTACCAGATCAACAAACAGCTCCTCAAGACGATTCGCTTTGTTACGCATACTGAGTACCTGCACACCCTGCTGCGTCAGCTGGCTGAATACCGCATTCAGCCCCTGTTCGCGCAGCACCTCCACTTCCAGGGTGGAGGTATCGGTCAGCCGGTACTTAAAACCCTCCAGCTTCGGCAACGGACTTTTTGCGGCCAGATCGAGAATAAAGGTTTCTGACTTCAGCTTCGCCAGCAGCCCTTTCATGGAGGTGTTCTCCACCAGCTCACCGCTCTGGATAATGCCGATATTGCGGCACAGCATTTCCGCTTCTTCCAGATAGTGGGTGGTGAGAATAATGGTGGTGCCCTGCGCGTTCAGCCCCTGCAGGAAGGTCCACATCGAACGCCGCAGTTCAATATCCACCCCGGCGGTAGGTTCATCGAGGATCAGCAGTTTAGGCTCATGCATCAGCGCGCGGGCAATCATCAGGCGGCGCTTCATCCCCCCGGAAAGCATACGCGCGCGCTGGTGACGCTTTTCCCACAGATCGAGCTGCTTCAGATACTTTTCTGCCCGCGCCAGGGCATCGCTTTTCACCACGCCGTACAGACCGGCCTGGCTGACCACAATCTGCATCACGGTTTCAAACTGGTTAAAGTTAAATTCCTGCGGCACCAGCCCCAGCTGACGCTTGGCATTCACCACGTCCTGCTGCAAATCGTAGCCAAATACCCGTACCCGGCCGCTGGTTTTATTGACCAGCGAGCTGATAATTCCAATGGTGGTGGATTTCCCTGCCCCGTTCGGCCCCAGCAGTGCATAAAAATCACCGGCTTCCACTTTCAGGTCAATGCCCTTTAGTGCCTGTACGCCACCAGCATACGTTTTGATCAGCTTTTCAAGTTCCAGTGCATAAATCATAAATTTTACTGTTACCTTTTTATTAACAGAGCGTTATCTGCCGGACACCCGACGTTTCAGCCCGAGATTTGCAGTTCACAATTTGAGTGACTCGTTTTCTCATTTTCAATCGTCTTTCATTAGCCTACTATTAGCGGCACGCATTTCGAGTAATGGTCCAATAACCTTATGAAAAACATTGAAACTCTTATCAGCAACAACCGCGAGTGGTCCAAACTGTTGAAAGAGGAAGATCCTGGCTTCTTTGAGCGTCTCTCTCTGGCACAAAAACCTCGCTTTCTGTGGATTGGCTGTTCTGACAGTCGCGTTCCTGCTGAGCGCCTGACCGGGCTGGAGCCGGGTGAACTGTTTGTTCACCGTAATGTCGCCAACCTGGTTATCCACACCGACCTTAACTGCCTGTCCGTCATACAGTACGCCGTGGATGTGCTGGAAGTCGAACATATCATTATTTGTGGTCACTATGGCTGCGGCGGCGTACAGGCGGCGGTAGAAAATCCGGAGCTGGGCCTGATCAATAACTGGCTGCTGCATATCCGCGATTTGTGGTACAAGCATAGTTCGGTTTTAGGTGAATTACCGCCGGAAAAACGCGTCAATAAGCTTTGTGAAATCAATGTGATTGAGCAGATTTACAACCTTGGACATTCTACCATTATGCAGTCAGCCTGGAAGCGCGGTCAGAAAGTCTCGCTGCACGGCTGGGTGTATGGTATTCATGATGGCTATCTGCGCGATCTGGGCGTTACCGCCACCAACCGTGAAATCCTGGAGCAACGTTATCGCCAGGGTATCGCCAACCTGCTGAACGATCCTGACTGCCAGCCATAATCCGGCAGAGATACTACACCAGGCCGGATTGCCCGGCCTGGTCGCGTGTGCTGTCTGCCGGCGCTATTCGTCCAGCATCACCACATGGCCGACATACGGCAGATGACGATAGCGCTGAGCGTAATCAATGCCGTAACCCACCACAAATTTATCAGGAATGGTAAAGCCCACGTATTCCACCGGCACCTCAACTTCACGACGCTCCGGTTTGTCCAGCAGGGTGCAGATAGCCAGAGATTCCGGCTGACGCAGCGCCAGAATCTCGCGCACTTTGCTCAGCGTATTACCCGAATCGATAATATCTTCCACGATCAGCACATGCTTGCCCCGGATGTCTTCATCCAGATCTTTCAGGATTTTGACATCACGACTGCTCGCCATGCCGCTGCCGTAGCTGGAGGCGGTGATAAAATCGACTTCGTGGGAAACGTCGACAGCTCGACAGAGATCGGCCATAAACATAAACGAGCCGCGCAGCAGACCGACCAGTACGATATCGTTGCCACTGTGACGGTAGCGATCGCTAATCTGACGGCCCAGCGCCTGGACTCGGGTTTTAATCTCTTCTTCAGAGATCATCACTTCAACAGTGTGTTTCATGTTCAACTATCCCACTGATTTTAATCAGTTAAATTATATGCGTAGCCATTATCTGGTCGCCTGTTGCTCCTCTGTGCTGAGGCATGGCAGCGCGCCATCAGACACTGCGGCAAGGGCATACCGGCCTGGAGAGGCGGGGGATTATAACAGGGATAGCACACAGATGGCACGGCTGCCCGGGGCTTTCCCGGCATGGAACTCCCCGATTCTGGCGGCAGGCCGACCAGTACCAGGGTGCCATCTATAACCAGGAATAGTAATTCCGGCGCACAGCAGCGGTGCCGCCGCCATATCGTCGAATGCCGCTATTTTAAGGTATTAAGCTTCTTTGCAGACGTAAGTTTGCGCGAATCGCCCGTAAGTCACCCCGGCGGGGATTTATCCTCAGTATTAAACGACAGGAGACGACCTTGTTAGTAGAAATGTTGCAGAGCGCTTTCAGCTTTACTTCATCCGCCTGACGCGCGGCGCTGGATAGCGTGAATGACCTGATATCAATTATTGTTCTAACTAATGCGCGTTATCGCATTTATTACTTTTCAGCGCCAGTGCTACCCTGTCATCACTGCGAAAACATCACTGTCGTGCGAGGGAATTATGCCGTCATCTGCGTTCAAAAAGACCCATCTGGGCCAACACCTGCTTCATCCTGAAACCCAGATGCTGAACTATGGCTATGATCCTGCACTCTCCGAAGGTGCGGTAAAACCGCCTGTCTTTATGACCTCCACCTTTGCCTTTAACAGTGCGCAGGAAGGACAGGATTTTTTTAACTACGTTTCCGGCCGGTGCGAGCCACCGGCAGGCCAGGCTAACGGCCTGGTCTACTCGCGCTTTAATCATCCCAACAGTGAAATCGTTGAAGACCGGCTGGCGCTGTACGAACAGGCTGAAAGCGCTGCCCTGTTCTCATCCGGGATGGCGGCGATTGCCACCACGCTGCTGACCTTCAGCAAACCCGGCGACAGTATCCTGCATTCACAGCCGCTGTATGGCGGTACAGAAACGCTGCTGAGTAAGACCTTTGGTAATCTCAACATAACCGCCCTGGGATTTGCCGATGGTCTGAGTGAGGCCTGCGTGCAGGAGGCCGCAGAACGGGCGATGGCCGCCGGACGCGTCTCGGTGATCCTGCTGGAATCGCCCGCTAACCCAACCAACAGCCTGGTTGATATAGCGCTGATACGCCGCGTTGCTGATAAAATTGCCCGGCAGCAGCAGCATCGTCCGGTTATCGCCTGTGATAACACCCTGCTCGGTCCGGTATTTTTCCGGCCAATTGCCTTCGGCGCTGACCTTTCCCTCTATTCACTCACCAAATATGTTGGTGGCCATTCCGATCTGATTGCCGGCGCGGTAACTGGCAGAAGCGCGCTTGTCCGCCAGGTGAAAGCGCTGCGCAGCGCAATTGGCACCCAGCTTGACCCTCACTCCAGCTGGCTGATTGGCCGCTCACTGGAGACACTGGGATTGCGCATGGAGCGGGCCAATGATAATGCAGCAGCAGTGGCTGAGTTTTTACGCGCTCATCCTCAGATTGAGCATGTCCATTATTTGCCGTTCTGTGATGAAAATTCACCGGCAGGCAAAATCTGGCGTACTCAGTGCAGCGGCGCAGGCTCCACGTTCTCTTTTGATATCCGTGGCGGCCAGCCGGCAGCTTTTGCGTTTCTCAATGCACTACAGCTGTTTAAACTGGCGGTCAGCCTTGGCGGCACAGAATCTCTTGCCTGCCATCCGGGCAGCACTACCCACTCTGGCGTTCCACAGGAAATACGCCAGCGTTTTGGTATCACTGCCGGCACTATTCGCGTCTCCATCGGCATTGAGAATAAGCAGGATCTGATTGAAGATCTGCGTCTGGCACTGAGCGCTTGACCTGAGATTTTTAGTACCTGGACACCACCGACGGTGTTTTCCCACTTCGGTGTCACGAATTACGGACAACGTCTTCAAAATTTCACATATTTTTTTTCATAGATATCCCGAATCAGGATAGCAATAAAATCGGAAGTAGAAAGATAAATATTGGCCAGCAAGCCGCTATCTTTTGCAACCAAAAAATGCATTTTCTCTGGGTTATCTTTAATATCATAAATAAAACCACGATATAAATCGTGCCCGGAGATATAAGCTTCAGTTATTTTTTTAAAACTGACAGCATCATTTAACCCTCCCGAAATTATACTCTCCAGTAAAAAATCCCTCGCATCAAGAATAGGTATTTTCTTACCATTCTCCACTGGTACATAAACAATATCCCAGGCGATATTATCAAGATGGGATATTTCATGAAGTAAAACCGTTGTTAAATCCAGAACAGGTTTATCTCTTAATGCACTGTCAGAGTGTTCAGAATCAACAAAATAGAGCTTATCCAGGTTCAGATAGATTTTTTTGCTGCTGTCCGTTGTGGCAAAAGCCAGGGTTCCGGTTTTTCTCTCTTCCGGGGACAAACTCGGTTGAAAATGCATAGTCTCGTGACTTTCCACATGCAGCCTGGTTCTGTCTCTGTTTGCAGGCAATGGTGAACGATTGGTGGACACAATCCGTATATTCTCTTTAAGCGTATTTCCCTTCATATGGATAATAGTGTCTTTTAAAGCTTTAGCAAACGCTCTTGCCAGATAATCATTTTCCGTAGACAGTATACGTTTAATGTAAAACTTAACACCAGGAGTAAATACATCAAGTTCTTTGATTACATTATCCATTATATTAATAATATTCCTTACATTTTTTAATACCAGCTCTTTACCACCTCTCAAATAAAAAGGATCGTTATCATTAATTGAATTCACACTCATTATAGTAAAATCTTCGCCAATTCTTTTTGGAAAAAACTGGCGCTTGCAATAATCTATTAACACACTGTCAACTATTTCAGGAGAGTATTTGATAACTTTAGGCAGAATCAACATATCCTTCATTTTATTCGAATCAGATATAACATCTTCCAGTATTTCAAGGTTAGTGACTTCCATATAAGATATATTTGTAATGCAAGCCTTTATTTTGTCAACCGCTGCTCCGGTTTTCTCTGCCAGATATTCCTCCTGTGTTTTTAACTGTATCCCTTTATCTGCCTCATCAAAAACTATATTGGCGATAATATTTTTATTTTTAAAAAAACCGCGATAATAAACTCTGAGCATTGTTTTGCCGGCCATATTGATTTTATCTCCTCTCGAAACAAACTCAGCATTATAATACCGGCCTTTATAATAAAAAAAATTTTCACCACTGGTCGCGCCAGAAAGAAGGTTCGGGAAATATTTCTGAAGGCTGAACACCTCACTTCTTCTGATTTTAGTGGGCACATATTTTGCTTTATCTCTAAGCTTTTTATCCAACTGACTACTGGCAAAAAGGCGCACACAGCTTCCTCCACTATCAGGCGATCGCTTTATCATACAGCCATCCCGGGGAATTATTTCCTCATAACCGATCACTATTTTATTATTTTCTCTGATACCAATATAAACCCCGCCGGCAAAAAACAATTTAATATCTTCAAGGTTATCATTCTTATTTTTCAGCGAAATAATCTCCTTCCCGTATTGGGAAACTTCAAAAAAAATACCCCCCGAATTGAACACCAACTGATAGTCTGAAGTCAGATAAACACCACGGCCGAGACGTGCCAGCGTTTCCGGCTTAACATAAGCAATGATACCATGCTCCAGCAATTTGTGATGATACTTATTCTCGATATAACACTGCCCATAGTTTTCACCTTCCAGCATCGGGTCACCGACAGTCTGGTACTGGTGTTCAAGAATATAGGCAGTATTGATACTAAAAGAAAAAAAACCATTTTTCCTGATAATGGATATTTCATCTTCACCTCCCGTATGCAGGCGGTGATAATTACCTCTCCCTTCAGAAACCAGATAATATTTACTTTTATATTTTATGTATTTTTTTTTATCAGCACCGTAACTAAAACCATTGCTTTTTATCTCACTAAAACCAATTTCATCTGAATAATAAACCCCCGTATCTTTACCATCAAGATAAGTACTCAAATCATCACTTATCATGGTCGATTCACTTTCAAACGCCCAGCCAAAACGGGTTTTTATTATAATTTTTTTGGGCAAGCGTTGAGAAACTGTAACCCCATAACTTCCTTCAGGTTCTGCTGACATATCTCTTTCTGTTTCCACCAGTACGCTGCCCATCAGAACATAATTTCGTCTCTCTCCCTGACTGTCATAAAAAACATAATAATCCGGATCTATGATAGAGTAAGCACTTTGTGTATCCAGAAGTTGGTTAAAATCTACAGCATAATCAATTTTATTTTTGTATTGCTCTTCGTTATAAAAAAATAACTCACTCTTTTTTACCTCAACCCACTCTTGTCGCTGCCTGTCATAACCAACAACGACGGATATTCCCTCTTTTTCAACGGTATTAACGCCATCAAGATCATGGTGGAGTAACTTATCTTCTCCTTCATAGCGGATGGCGACTTGCTTAGACTTCATAATAAACCTTTCAGAAAAACTATCTTTTTCTACCGGGACTCGCGTATCATACAGAGAAGACAACTCTTTTGCCGTCAACAAGTCGATAGATTGCTTAGTTAACGATAATAGCTGTTCATTTATATCTTCAATCAGATCAGTATCTATCTTACTGCCTTCTATACTGTTGGCGATTAGAGTAAGAAACGGAGCAATAACATATTGACATATCTGCAAAGAATTAGAACCAGGCAGTAATTGCACCCCCCGGTTAATGATAACATCAACCTTTACCAGTACATTGGTTAACGCTTCTCTTTGATACTCGGGTAAGCAACCAACTTCAAGAGTATTATGAAAATGAACTATCTGTATTTCCTCACCAAGTGAAGCGACCGGATTTCTTAACGATCGGCCCATTATCTTAAAAAACTCGGAAAGTGACATGTGGTCTCTTTGTTCTATACAGGAAAAGTCAAACATTTTCCTTTTGACAACCTCCGGAAAAGGAGTATTTCCTTTCCCTTTTTTATTTTTTTTATCATGAGAAGTTAAATTATATATTTCACCCTGGGATTCAACCGCAGAATTTACCTCAGGTTCAACCTGAACCGCCCGGTTATTTTGCGGCGATTTTCTTTTAGAAGAACTCATCCTGGGGGGAATAACTTCCACTACCATCCATTTCGGTGGTGGACAGAAGCAGGGTTTCTTTCCCACTTTAATAACTAACGTGGTAGAAATTTTTTTTCTCTTTCTATTTTCTTCATGTACTTTATTACATTTTTTTATTACCGAATCCGCGAGGCACATTGCAGGCTGTTTTGTAGTATAGGTATAGGTATATTTAGTGGGAAAGGTTCTTTTCTTTCTTCGATGCCTGAATTTATTTTGGTGATGATACTGGTTTTTGTTAATGCGATTAACCTGCTGTCTGGCCGAATCACTATTATAAACCGCTGGATCTGCCCACTCCCTGTACAGTTGCCATGTATTCTCCTGCGGTAAGGGAAATAAACGGGGCGCACTTCTCTGTCTGTTCAAAACTAACGGATAGCGGTCACGGGGTAACACACCGCCGCCAGCTGCCAGTACGGTGGTTCCGATGGCCAGTCCGGTTTTCCATCTAAAACGTAACGTAGCTGAATTGTGCTGTTGGTCTGAGAGCTTCTGCTCTGCTGCCATAGTTTGCAACTTTGCTCCTTCTGATAAGATTTTTTTCAGTTCGTTATCCTGTATATCCCCTTCCGTTTTGCTGACATTAATTCCAGCCCAGCTGACACCCCGCTTCAACAGGCAGCGAACCCAATCACCGGGTAAACATGATGGCGGGGCACACCATGTTCTGGCAGAGCGTTCGACCGACAACAATTGCTTATTCAGTGCCGAAGGCACTGAATAGCAGTCTTCTGTACTCTCAGGAGAGCGGCAGGATGAACTGGTAGCGCAATAGCGGGCTGCTTTTACAGCTTTTTCAGTGGGCATAACCTGACTCCTAAATTTCCTGTATGAGGAAAAGAGCGCTGGCTAACCGATAACCCCTTCCCCTGTTAGGGGAACATGGTGGCACTGAATAATCGTAGAAAGAACCAGAAAACGAGCAGATCCCGAAACCTCGGGTTCGGGATATCAGGTTGTCAGTGGTGCGACAATAAAGCCCAGCATCATGCCGGTATCTTCGTGCTCCAGCAGGTGACAGTGAGCCATATACGCATTTTTTTTATCAGCCAGGTGGTTAAAACGCACCAGTACTTCGCTGCGCTTGCCTTCCACTTTCACCATATCTTTCCAGCCGCGACGTTCAGGGGCTGGCACCTTACCATTTTCAGACAGGATGCGGAACTGGGTACCGTGAACATGGAAGGGATGCAGCATTTCATCCCCTTCTCCGGAGATGGTCCATTTTTCATACGCCCCCTGCTTCACTGCAAAGGCCGGTTTACCCATATTGAAAGCTAACCCGTTAATTTTATTCGCATGATGCAAATCCAGCGGTTTGTCACCCGCAGGCGCAGAAGCTTTAGCCGCCATGTTAGGGTGATCCATCCCTGCCATCTGATGCCCTGCCTTGGTGCCGGACGCCGCGTGGCCACCCATGCCATGTGCAGACATATCCATGCCGCCCATCGCAGCGTGACCGTAATTATCCATCAGGGCCTGCATGCCGCGACGATCGAGTTCCGGATCCATCATCAGCTGTAACCCGCGGGTATTCAGCCCCTCAACCGCAGGAACTGGCGGTAACGTCACCAGCTTATCCGGCAGCGTGCCACTGCCGGATACCTGCAGAGGCACCAGTGACAACAGCGGCAGTGGCTGATCAAACGGCGCTAAGGTCATACCCATCTGCGTGACCGGCAGCGTTTGCAGATCAAACGCTTTGCCATCGGCCATATTGACCAGTACTTCAAAACGTTCGCCCGGCATCATCGGCAGTTGCTCAATCTTCACCGGTTCTGCCAGTAGCCCGCCATCACTGGCAATCACGTACAGGGGTCGCTTATCGCTGGCCGTCACATTCAGGGTCCGGGCGTTGCAGCCGTTTAACAGCCGCAGGCGCACCCAGCCTCGGGGAACCGCGTGACGGGGATAAATCGCCCCATTGGTCAGCATGGTATCGCCAAACCAGCCCACCGCAGCGGTCATTACATCCAGCTGGTAATCAATAGTGATGCCATCGGCACTCAGCCGTTTGTCCTGCAGAATGACCGGAATATCATCAATTCCCCACTGCTGAGGCAGCAACAGCCTGCCGCTTTCATCATCATCAATCAGCACCAGCCCGGCCAGCCCCTGGGCTACCTGGTAGCCCGTCCGGCCATGCAGATGGGGGTGAAACCAGCAGGTCGCTGCCGGCTGGTCCGGAGTAAAGGTCACCCGCCGGCTGCCATTCACCGCAATATGCGCATGGGGTCCGCCATCAACCTGCCCGGGGATCTCCAGACCGTGCCAGTGCAGCGTGGTGGCTTCCGGCAAACGGTTATACACCGTAATATTGACTTCCTGGCCCCGTTTCAGTCGCAGTGTCGGCCCCAGAAAATCACCGTTATAACCCCAGGTTTTCACCGTTTTACCGCGCCAGTGAGTTTGACCCGCCTGGGCGATAATGCTGACTTCATTACGCGCATCCGGCGTCAACAGCCCTGGCACCGGCAGGTTAGGCTGATGTTCTGCCGCCATCAAAGAACGGCTCCAGATCGGAAGTGCGCTGGCGGCGCCCAAAGCCGCACTCAATTTCAGAAAATCGCGACGGTGCATGTTCCATTCCTATTGCGGGTAGCATTTTTTTGTTCAGTTTAGCAGCATAAACCCTGCCCTAAAGGTAAGGTCAAGCACAGACAACCCCTGCTCTGATAGCATGAACAGACTTATGCGCAGTAAAAGAGGCTGGAACCGGCTATGAACTGTGCTAACGTCTGCCTGTCGCCTGTTAACGAGATCAACTATGAAAAACAGTGTTAAGGCTCTCCTGCTGTTGGGTCTGTGTAGTTTCTCTGGCTTAAGTTTGGCCATGAGTGAACCGGAAGCCGAAGAACTGGCGGATTTAACCGCCGTGTTTGTCTTTTTGAAAAATAACTGCGGTTATCAGAATGTGCCGGATGATCAGATCCGCCGCGCCTTACTGCTGTTTGCCCGCCAGAACAGCTGGGATTTAAGTAATTACGCCAGTTTCGATATGAAAGCGCTGGGTGAAGACAGCTACCGTGATTTAAAAGGTATTGCGATCCCCCAGGAGAAAAAGTGCCAGTCGCTGGCCCGCGATTCTTCCGGACTGCTGGCGTATGTTAAGTAATGTCCGCTGTCGCTGACTGATGATAATCTGACCGTGCAACCCCGCAAATAAATCGCTATCATAATGCCCCACTTTTCATGGCTGTTATGAGGAGGCCCTTCACCATGGCCGAAAAAGAGATGTGGTATGAGACACTGCATAGCGGGTTTGGGCAGTATTTTGATGTTGATAAGGTGTTATACCGCGATAAAACGGCGCATCAGGATTTAATTATCTTTGAAAACA
Source organism: uncultured Erwinia sp. (assembly GCA_945290265.1). GTDB lineage: Bacteria > Pseudomonadota > Gammaproteobacteria > Enterobacterales > Enterobacteriaceae > Erwinia. The sequence goes on along the minus strand of CALYQW010000009.1, from coordinate 95,253 downwards.
GCACCTTAGGCCGCGTTATGGCGCTGGATGGTGTGGTACAAACCACCGAACGTGATGAATTTATTTATCACGAAATGCTGACCCATGTTCCCCTGCTGGCACACGGTGCGGCGAAGCGGGTGCTGATTATCGGCGGCGGTGATGGGGCGATGCTGCGCGAAGTGAGCCGTCATCAGACAGTAGAGCAGATCACCATGGTCGAAATCGACGCCGGGGTTGTTTCCTTCTGTCAACAGTATCTGCCCAACCACAGCGCCGGGGCTTATGATGATCCGCGTTTTAAACTGGTGATTGATGATGGGGTTAACTTTGTTAATCAGACCATTGAGACATTTGACGTTATTATCTCGGACTGTACCGATCCTGTCGGGCCCGGAGAAAGCCTGTTCACCTCCGAATTCTATGCCGGCTGCTGTCGTTGTCTAACCCCCGGCGGCATTTTTGTCGCACAGAATGGGGTGTGCTTCCTGCAACAGGATGAGGCGGTAAACAGCCATCGGAAACTGAGCCACTATTTTGCTGACGTCAGCTTTTATCAGGCAGCGGTGCCAACCTACTATGGCGGGATCATGACTTTTGCCTGGGCCAGCGACAATCCGACACTCCGTCAGCTTGATCCGGCGACAGTCAGCGCGCGTTTCGCTCGCGCAGGCATCAACTGCCTTTACTATAATCCGGCAATCCACATGGGTAGTTTTGCGCTGCCACAATATCTGTTAAATGCACTGGCCGAATGACCGGGCGTTTTAAGGGGGTGAACGAAATTGCAAAAGCTTAAACTGCATGGCTTCAATAATCTGACAAAAAGCCTGGGTTTTTGTATCTACGATATTTGTTACGCAAATACCAAAGCTGAGCGCGACGGCTATATTGCGTACATTGACGAACAGTACAATGCTAACCGCCTGACCGAGATCCTGAGTGAGACCTGTTCCATTATCGGTGCCAATGTGCTGAATATTGCCCGCCAGGATTATGAACCCCAGGGAGCAAGCGTCACTATTCTGGTCAGTGAAGAACCGGTGGATCCGTGTGATATCGATAACACAGAACATCCTGGTCCGCTGCCAGAATCTGTCGTCGCACACCTTGATAAAAGTCATATCTGCGTGCATACCTACCCGGAGAGTCATCCCGAAGGAGGGCTTTGCACCTTCCGCGCCGATATTGAAGTGTCGACCTGTGGTGTTATTTCTCCGCTGAAAGCGCTGAATTATTTAATTCATCAGCTGGAGTCCGATATTGTTACTATCGACTACCGGGTACGCGGCTTCACACGCGACGTAAATGGTATAAAACACTTTATTGATCATGAAATTAACTCGATCCAAAATTTCATGTCCGACGATATGAAGTCCATGTATGACATGATGGATGTCAACGTCTATCAGGAGAATATGTTCCACACCAAAATGTTGTTAAAAGAGTTTGATCTTAAACACTATCTGTTTAACAGCAATCCGGCGGAACTCAGCGCGCAGGAACATAAGCGGATAACCGATCTGCTGTGGAAAGAAATGCGTGAAATTTATTACGGACGCAATATCCCCTCGGTGGGACTGAAATCAATCTGAGCGTGATATTCACAGGCGACAATTGCGTCGCCTGTGATTAACGCTGTTGCAGAAATGCCCGATAGGCATTAATCACGGCGAGAAAGTCTTCAACACCGCAAAAGGAGAGACTCTCTTCATCGTAGTAGCTCATCCCTTCTTCAATATCATCCCCTTCAATGGCCAGCTGATTGGCACGGATCATCACCTCTTCTTCATCCAGCCACAGGGTGTATTCCCGTCCGGTACGCTGCCACTGACGTTCGCTGCCTTTAACCTCACGCGCAGCCTGTTCTACATCGACCAGCAGTGACAGATCGCCGTTGACCTCATCATTAAACCAGTGACCCACCGCTTCATGTCCCATCGACATACGGACTTTGGTCACCCCGGTAATATCGGTTAAAAATTCATATTCCATACTGATTTCCTGCTGACTCACTTCACTCTGGTACCGCACTGACAGCCAGAAAACGGAAGATAACGGAGGCTATTATCGCAGTCTGGCGGATGCCTGTCATCAACGCACTCTGTCGGCATGCATCATGCAACCAATCCAAAGCGCGGCTGAAAATCTGAGCGGCGAAAGACATAAACGCCCTCATCATCCCCATCGCTGTTATCCGGCGTCTTTCATGGCCGTAAAATTAAAAAACCGGGCATAGTGCCCGGTTTAGCGATCAAACGTTCCTCAGACTTAAACAGCTGTCTGGAAAATGACTTTATCTGCTTTATCCGTGTATTGCGTCAGGCGGTCAAAGTTCAGATAGCGGTAGGTATCGGTCGCCGTTTTATCCACCTGATCCATAAACTGCTGATACTCCTGCGGAGTCGGTAATTTACCCAGCAGCGCCGCTACCGCTGACAGCTCAGCGGATGCGAGGAACACATTCGCGCCATTACCCAGACGGTTAGGGAAGTTACGCGTTGAGGTCGATACCACGGTTGCCCCATCAGCCACCCGCGCCTGGTTGCCCATACAGAGTGAACAGCCAGGAATTTCAATACGCGCACCGCTCTTACCAAAGACGCTGTAGTAACCTTCTTCCGTCAGCTGAGCCGCATCCATCTTGGTAGGCGGTGCGACCCACAGGCGGGTTGGTAGCTGGCCTTTATGGCTGTCCAGCAGCTTACCGGCGGCACGGAAATGACCGATATTAGTCATGCAGGAACCGATAAAGACTTCGTCAATTTTGGTTCCCTGTACGTCAGACAGCAGACGGGCATCATCCGGGTCGTTCGGGGCGCACAGAATCGGCTCTTTGATCTCCGCCAGATCGATATCAATCACCGCAGCATATTCGGCATCGGCATCCGCTTCCATCAGCTGTGGATCGGCCAGCCATTTTTCCATCCCCTGAATACGGCGCTCAATGGTACGACGATCGCCGTATCCTTCCGAGATCATCCACTTCAACAGCACGATATTAGAGTTCAGATATTCAATAATCGGTGCCTGACCCAGGTTAATGGTACAGCCGGCCGCAGAGCGTTCCGCAGAGGCATCAGACAGCTCAAATGCTTGTTCCACTCTCAGATCCGGCAACCCTTCAATTTCGAGGATGCGGCCAGAGAAAATGTTTTTCTTGCCTTTTTTCTCTACGGTCAGCAGACCGGCTTTGATAGCGTACAGCGGGATGGCGTGTACCAGATCGCGCAGGGTAATCCCCGGCTGCATCTGACCTTTAAAGCGTACCAGTACCGATTCCGGCATATCCAGTGGCATCACGCCGGTGGCGGCGGCAAAGGCCACCAGACCGGAGCCAGCCGGGAACGAGATACCAATCGGGAAACGGGTGTGTGAGTCACCGCCAGTACCGACAGTATCCGGCAGCAGCATACGGTTAAGCCAGCTGTGAATGATGCCGTCACCCGGACGCAGCGAGACGCCGCCACGGTTCATAATAAAGTCAGGCAAGGTGTGATGAGTGGTGACATCCACCGGCTTAGGATAAGCGGCAGTGTGACAGAAAGACTGCATCACCAGATCGGCGGAGAAGCCGAGGCAGGCGAGATCTTTCAGCTCATCGCGGGTCATTGGCCCGGTGGTGTCCTGTGAACCTACCGAGGTCATTTTAGGTTCGCAGTAGGCTCCCGGACGGATACCGGCAACGCCACAGGCACGACCGACCATTTTCTGTGCCAGTGAGAAGCCACGGGTGCTGGCGGCAACATCTTTCGCGTGGCGGAAAACGTCACTGTGCGGCAGACCTAAAGATTCACGCGCTTTGCTGGTCAGGCCACGACCGATGATCAGGGGAATACGGCCACCGGCACGCACTTCATCCAGCAGAACTTCGGTTTTCAGTTCGAAGTTCGCCAGCACTTCACCGGTTTCATGGTTACGCACTTCACCTTTATAGGGATAGATATCAATAACATCGCCCATATTCAGCTTTTCAACGTCCACTTCGATTGGCAGTGCGCCGGCATCTTCCATAGTGTTGAAGAAAATAGGGGCGATTTTGCCGCCCAGGCACACACCGCCGCCTTTTTTGTTTGGCACATGCGGGATATCGTCGCCCATAAACCACAGCACTGAGTTAGTGGCGGATTTACGCGATGAACCGGTTCCCACCACGTCACCCACGTAGGCCAGCGGGAAACCTTTGGCCTGCAGCGCTTGAATCTGTTTGATCGGACCGATATTGCCGGCATCGTCGGGTTCAATGCCATCGCGCGGAATTTTCAACATTGCCAGCGCATGCAGCGGAATATCCGGACGTGACCAGGCATCAGGTGCCGGAGAGAGATCATCGGTATTGGTTTCGCCGGTCACTTTGAACACGGTAACGGAGATTTTTTCTGCCAGCTGAGGACGTGACAGGAACCACTCGGCATCGGCCCAGGATTGGATAATTTCCTGCGCATACACATTACCGGCTTTGGCTTTTTCTTCTACATCGTAGAAGTTATCGAACATCAGCAGAGTGTGAGAAAGGGCTTTCACCGCACCCGGCGCCAGCTTCTCATCGTCCAGCGCTTCTACCAGGGGATGGATATTGTAGCCGCCCTGCATGGTGCCCAGCAATTCGACCGCTTTTTCAGGGGTCAGCAGAGGAGAATACGCCTCGCCTTTAGCGACTGCTGCGAGAAATCCGGCTTTGACATAGGCCGCTTCATCAACGCCAGGTGGAACACGATTGATTAACAAGTCTGACAGAAACTCTTCTTCACCCGCTGGAGGGGCTTTAAGCAGTTCAACCAACGCGGCCATCTGGGAAGCATCTAAAGGTTTAGGAACAATCCCCTGGGCAGCACGTTCGGCAACGTGCTTACGGTATTCTTCTAGCACGACGTTCTCCTCGCTCTCATTGTATGTGGCATCCCGGGCTACCCGTGTCACCGCGAAGCGAAAATCATCCGTGTGCAGGCGAGGTGCCCGGTTTTGCGTCGGCCAGCATATCAGAATTTCAAATGCTTGTTAATCTGTTTACAAAAAAGCAACATCGCTTTGATCTGACGCAAATCGGGGAAATATATTTTTAACAGGTAGTTACAGGACCGTACTGTCGGGTTCACGGGACGATGTCTGGCGTGCTATCAGTCTTACGCCAGCGGCACGGGTGATTTCTGTAATGGTACACAGCGTAGGATTAGCGCGGGTCGATAAACCGGATAAATAAGCCCTTCGCATCCACTGCGTTGCGCCGCAAATTAGTCCGCCTGATAGCCCACTGAGACAAACATGGAAAATGCGTTTTTCACTCGCGCCATGGTGCGAGAATTCGGCGATATTCGCCAGATCCTGCGGCTGGAACAGGTCGTATTACCGGCGCTGGCAGAAGGTCAGGTGCGGGTAAAGATGGCCTGGGCGACGATCAATCCGTCTGATGTGATCACCCTCTCCGGTGCGTATCGTTCACGCATCACCCTGCCGTTTGTGCCCGGGTTTGAAGGAATGGGATATATCAGTCACAGTGCGTTTCCGGCGCTGCCGCCCGGACAGCGGGTGCTGCCTTTAGGCAGTCAGGGTGCCTGGCAGCAGTATAAGGACAGCGATCCACACTGGTGTTTTACGCTACCGGATCAGGAGAGCGAGCGTCAGGCGGCCACCGGCTATGTCAATCCGATGACCGCCCTGCTGATGCTGAGTGAAGCCCTGGATAATCAGCCAGGAATGCGCATTCTGATTAATGCAGCCAATTCTGCGATTGGAAAAATGCTGGTACGCATAGCCCATTTTAAGGGGATGCAGCCGCGGGTGGTGGTACGCCGGGCGCAGCATCTGACGCAGTTTGATGAAAGCATTACCGGACAGCCGTTCAACAGCAGCAGCCGGGATTATCCGCAGGCGCTGGCGCGCTTACGTCAGGCTGGCGGCGTGGACGCCATTTTAGACTGCGTGGGCGGTGATGCGGCCGTGCAGCTGGCCAGCGCGCTGAAGCCCTCCGGACAATTTATTCACTACGGTCTGCTGTCCGGCCAGCCGATACCGGCCCGCTTCTGGCGCGAGCGGCCCGATATCCGCTCCAGTCATTTTCATCTGCGTCAGTGGATACACAGCCGTTCTTATCAGGAAATCGAGCAGCGCCTTGATGAGGTGATGATGTTAATCCACGCCGGGGTCATTGCCACGGATATTGCCGCCGAGTTCACGCTGGCCGATCTGCCGCTGGCCGCAAAAGCCCTGCTATCCGGTGAACTGCAGGGGAAAATATGACTGCGGCTGTAACCGGGGTCTTTTAGCGGTACAGTTATCCCTAATTTTAATTAAACACCAAGGGTTAGCATGGATCACTTAGAGAGTAAATCTGAATATTATGACATGTCCTTATCTAAAGCAGATTTTACAGATTTAACGCTTGAAGATACGGTATTTGAAGATTGTGAATTCAATCATTGTAATTTTTATTCGGCTAAATTCTCCCATTGCAAATTCAATAACTGTACCTTCAACTACTGTAATCTTAGCGTTATTAATATCGCTTACAGCCGATTTTATGCCATCGTTTTCAATGAATGCAAATTATCAGGAACAGACTGGACCAGAGCAGACTGGCCAAACTTCAACCCGGATTTTGAATTAACTTTCAGGAAATGCATTTTAACCAACGCCTCTTTCTTTGGATTAACATTAAATAACTTAACGATGGAAGAATGTAAATCAGTGGATGTTGACTTCAGAGAAAGTGATTTAACGGGTTCTGTTATGACAGGTTGCGATTTCTCGGGAAGTTTATTCAATCAGACGGTGTTACATGCTGTCAACTTCACCGATTCGTGGAATTATAATATAAACGTGTTAAATAACACCGTTACCAAAGCCATAATCTCCCGATTAGAAGCGCTTGCGCTGCTGGAAAGTTTAGGCATTGAACTGGTTGATTAACTCCCTGCGGTGCGCAACAGCCTCCCTACAGAGGCTGAGCCGCGATTACAGCGCCACCGGCCAGGCGCGTCGCACGGCGCGCACCACAATCACCGTCAGCACTACTTTTACCAGGTCGCCGGGCAAAAAGCCCAGCGCCGCCACCGCCGCCTGCTTCAGGGAAATACCGGCAACCACCGCCAGCCACGGAATACCGCAGGCATAGACCAGCCCAATGCCGCCAACAATCATCACCAGCAGTTCACTGACCAGGGTTAAGCCACGCCGCTGAAACAGGCCGATAAACAGCGCCCCCAGCGGCCAGGCCAGAATAAAACCGCCGCCCGGCCCCATAAAGATTGCCAGGCCGCCGCGCCCGCCGGGCAGTAATGGCAATCCGACCGCCACCAGCAGCACAAACAACAGCATCGCCAGCGCACCACGTTTCGCTCCCACCATGCCGCCCGCCAGCATACAGCCCATTGACTGCGCGGTAATCGGCACCGCGATCAGCGGCAAGGTAAAGGCAGGAAATAATCCCAGCGCCGCCGTTAGCGCGGCAAACAGGGCAATATAAACCGTATCCCGGGTAGACATCATTATTCTCTCGCTTTTTCAGCTTCAGTTTTGGCACAGGATGATGCATCCGCAGAACGTGCATCCAGCGCGGCGCTGATATCCTCGGCCATTTTTAAGGTACGCACCAGCAGCGGCACCGCCACGGCCACCGGGCTACGCTCCAGTCCGCGCGCTTTCTGCGCTTCGCGCACTTCAGCAGTCATCGCCGCCAGCAGTGGAATAAACCGCAGCGACAGCGACAGCGCCAGGCTTACCCGGCCGGGGTTAATGCCAACCAGGCGCAGCCAGCATAAGCTTTTTTCCAGCGCCGCGATCATATCGCTGCTGCGGGTAGTTAGGGTGATTAGGGTGGCCAGCAGCAGCAGCGCGTTCATCCGCACGATCACCTGCAGCGCTGACTGCCAGCTGACCATCCACCACTGTGCGGCAAAGATCGCCAGCATAATCCAGACCAGCGGCCTGAGCTGGCGCAGCATCAGACGCCAGGCGATCCCGGCCACGCGGTAAAGCAGCGCCACGCCCGCCAGCATCCCCCCGGAGATCGCCAGCAGCGGAAAAATAAATAACAACGATCCTGCCAGCGCCAGCACCAGCATTTTCAGCCCCGGCGCAAGGCGATGGATCGGGGAGTTGCCGGGCTGGTAGTCACCGAGGATCATGACATCATCCGCACATAGGCGGGCAGCGCCACCTGCGGTATATCGTCGATCACCACCTCTCCCTGGTCAAAGACCAGCACCCGCTCAAAATCCTGCAGTAAATCCAGGTCATGCGAGATCACGATCGCCGTCTGCTGCAGCCCGGCGATGGCTTCAGCGATCCGGCGCTGGTTACGCAGATCCAGCAGCGTGGTGGGTTCATCAAACACAATATACTCCGGCTCCATGACCAGTACCCCGGAGATCGCCAGCAGCTGCTTTTGCCCACCACTCAGCAGATGCGCCGGATGTTCGGCCAGCGCCTGCAGGTCGTAGCGCGCCAGCACGGCGTCAATCCGTTCGCGGATTGCGGCAGCACTCAGCCCCAGGTTTTTCATCCCAAATGCCAGGTCTTCTGCCACCAGCGGCATCACTATCTGGTTGTCCGGGTTCTGAAACACAAAGCCGACTTTACACCGCACCGCTCTGCCCTGTTGACGGGTATCCAGGCCATCCACCAGCACTTCGCCCCGTTCCGGTAGCAGTAACCCGTTCAGCAGACGCGCAAAGGTGCTTTTGCCGCAGCCATTAGCGCCAACAATGCCAATGCGTTTTTCGTTCAGCTGTAAATTGATATTGTTCAGCACTCTGCGCCCGTTATAGGCGTGTGATACCTGTTTCAGTTCAAGCACAACCTGAGTCCTCAGTACCGCGAAAACAGCGGCAACGATACGCGATTTTCATTTGCCCTGCCTGCGTTTTTCCTGCCAGCGGCCATACGCTCAGTACAGCAGGGTGATAACGTCATTATCCCGAAACGCGTACTCCACCGTCAGGGTATAGCCTGCGGGCAGTTGAGCTGTCAGCGACTGCGTTAGCTGCAGACTGATCTGTTGCTGATCCAGCTGAATAATCCGTGCCGCCTCAAATCCAAAAAAGCGCTGTACCTGCGGAAACAGTGCCTTATACACGCTCTCCTTGGCGGAGAAGGCAGTCTGCAGCGCCCGGTCATAAGGCATATCACACTGCTCCAGCAGCCTGCGTTCTTCATCGCTGGTAAACATGGCCGCGGTTTCCAGAAATACCTCCGGACGCGCACGTTCAATATCTACCCCCGGTGTCAGTCCGGCGTGCGCCGGTGCCAGTAACACAATCGCACTGTTTTCCGCGTGTGATAACGATCCGCACCAGCCATCCGGCCACAGCGGTTCACGCTGACTGCCGGTCAGTACCGGGAGCAGACAGCCTGCATCCTGCAGCAGCAGATGTGCGGCATAGCGTCCGGCAAGGTATTCTGCGCGTCGTTTCACCACTGCGCGGCTGCGGTCAGGCGGATAGTGCGGGATAAGCTGAGCAGGCAGGTCATCATGATACTGGCTGCTGTCAAAATACAGCTGACAATAGCGCAGCGCCGGTACGGCAGTGACCACCCCGCTTTCAGCAGCAGTGATAAAGGGCAATCCGGTAAAGGTGTGGTTAACAGTCAGCATTGAGCCTCACAGCACGAAAATAATAGCGATCGGGCTGAAACAGGCGCACCGCCGCCGACCGGGGCAGCTATATTACCAGCCAGAGCAGGCGGAGAAAATAACGCCGGATACTGCAGAAGTATCCGGCAGAGGAAGGGGCTAGGAGGCAATATCTTCCGGCCGTTCGCTGTCGGCAATTGCCTGCAGCAGTTGGGCGATATGGCTTTCTTTCAGCAGTTGATAATGGTCAGCCTGCAGCGTAACCACCCGTGGTGGGATCACCGAGAACCGTTCGCTGTCTTCAATAAACGAGTAATCATCTCCCGCTGCTTTAATGACGGTAACCGGTGCCCGCAGACGCCGACGACTGAGTTCCTCAAAGCTGTAGGTGAACTCAAACGTCTGGCTGACGATATCGGTGATGCGTGCAATCTGTTCCGGCAACAGTGCCCGGTTATACTGCGCCATAAAGGCAATAAAGCTCTGACGATCGACCACCTGTTGCAGACAGCTCTCCAGCAGCGGATGACTGATACTGCCCATAAATACCGAGAATAATATCGTCAGATACGCCGGATTATCATAACGGGCTTCCCGCGAGTGCTGCAGCGCCTGCTGCTGGCGCACTTTTGGTGAGCCTGGGGCAATCAGGATTAGTTCCGCCACCTGTTCACCCATGCTTTCCAGCTGCCAGGCGGCCTCAAAGGCCGCGCGCGCGCCGAAGGAGTATCCCCACAGGGTATAGGGACCATGCGGCTGCTGCTGTCTGAGTAGCTGGATATCCCGTGCCGCCATCTCTTTTACCGTGGGAAAAATGGCTTCCCCGCTGTTGATACCACTGGCCTGAATGCCAAAGAAGGGCCGCTCCGCGGGTAGCGATACCGCCAGAGTGCGCAGATTCATACAGTAGCCGCCCAGTCCCGGCCAGCAGAATACCGCCGCCTGACGCCCACGCGGCTGCAGAGGGATCAGCCGGGAAACCGTTGCCAACTGTGCGCTGACGCGCTGCGCCAGCTTTTCAATGGTGGGTGCGGTGAAAATCACCTGTATCGGCAGCGAACAGCCCAACTGCTGGTTAATTCTGGCGATCAGCGCCACCGCTATCAGCGAGTCCCCCCCCACCGCAAAGAAATTGTCATCCACCGACAGTTCACTGCGCTTCAGGCATTCGCACCAGATTTCGCTAATTTTCTCCTCCAGCGCATTACGCGAAGCCACGATGGTGCGATCGGCCAGTTCAATCTGATGTGCCGCCAGGCGCTGCTGATCGATTTTGCCATTGGCGGTTTGTGGAAGCCTTTCCAGCATCAGGATCTGGTTGGGCAGCATATACGGCGGCAGGGTTGCGGCCAGTTCGTCACGCAGCATCTCCGCCGGACCTTTCATATGCACGCTGTCTTCTTTCATCCCCTCGCTCTGCTTCTGCTCCAGGCTGATGCTCCCGCCGAGACAGAAGTAGGAAGCGTGCTGCGGATCGGACAGCAGCTTTTTCAGGAAGATCGCTGAAGGCAGATCGTTGCCGGTTTCGGAGCTGTAGCCCGAAGCCATCATTCCCATTAAGGTGGTATTGCTCATCAGCTGCTGCATTTTGCGCCCGAGGGTAACATAGCGCTGCCAGCCGCTCTGATGCTGGCTGAGCAGCGCAATCCCGAATGAGGCGTTTTCATACACCTGCTGGTTGATGGCGATTACCTGTTTTTTGCGTACAATCTCGCGATCCAGCAGGGTCAGCGCCCCCTGCTGATAGCGGTAGAGTCCGCTGCTTAACCCGCTGACTTTCTCCGCCATGCTCTGCACCAGAATATTCACCGGTAAGGGCTCCGCCTGGCGGTAGCTGTCAATCCGGCAGCCGCCCAGGTAGTAGTCCTCGTCCGCCCCCCCTAACCACTGACGCATCTCCGGGTCATGCAGGGGTTCGCTGATGTTCAGACCGTAATCAGGCAGCACGTAATCCAGCACACCCTGCATATGTCCGGCTTCAAAGTGCAGCACTTCTGCAATATTGTTTTTATAAATTGGCTCAATCGCCGCCTTTTTACCGATAAAGTGGCAGGCGAAGTACGGTGCAGCCTGTGCACCTGGCGCGGCGCAGAACACCAGCTGGTGATGCAGCGGATGGTAATAGTAAATACCATCAGCAATACCGCCGATGCCGGCCAGCTCCAGATACAGTTGCGTTGCGTAAAGCGCGCCCGGAGAAGACCAGGTGTATTTAGGCAGAATGCGCTCTTCACTGGTAAAGCGACCAAAGTAACGCAGCAGGCTGCCCAGTGCCTCGGCACTCAGCGCACTGAGTGAGGCGGGTTCCCCCTGAGGCGGACGCTGCGCCAGCAGGGCTAACAGATCCTGCTGCGTAATGGCCGCCCCTTCAAAGTGACGGTAGGTTTTGCGCCCGAAAGCCAGCGCCCGTTGGGCCGCGGTTTCTTCGCTGCCTGCCAGCGCGATGGTACGTTCACCCGGCTGCGTTTCCCGGCAGCCGGCATGAGACAGCTGCATATAGACCTGGGCTTTGTTGGCCTTTGACTGGTGGTGGCTGTCGGCATTACCCTGGTCCATCAGCGCCGCTTCCTTATCGTTCAGCTCAACAAAGCCGATCAGGTTCTGATGACCGGTGTGCGGATCGTTCTTTACAATCACCGCCGCATGTCTGACCCACTGATGCTTTTCAATGGCCGAACGGATCTCATCCAGTTCGATACGATAACCACGTAACTTAATTTGATTATCCGCCCGTCCGGCGTAGTTCACCTGACCTTTATCACCCCAGCGCGCCAGATCGCCGCTGCGGTAGAGACGCGCGTACGGACATTCCGGCCGGAATGGGTCGGCCAGAAAGCGGTCAGCGGTTATTTCAGGACGATACAGATAACCGCGCGCCAGACCATTACCGCCAATATAGAGTTCACCGGTCTCCCCGGCGGCCACTGGCTGCAGCTGGCTGTCAAGAATATGGTAAGTGGTGTTGTAAACCGGGCGACCAATGGAGACCACGTCCGCCTCATCCGCCAGGCTTGCCAGGCTCACCCGCCACGATGAACTGTTAATCGTACATTCGGTTGGTCCGTAAAGGTTAATCAGCTGGCATGCCGGCAGGGTTTGCAGGCAGTGCAGCGCCAGGCGTTTATGTAACGCTTCCCCGCCGCTGAAAATGTGCCGCAGCGAACCACAGTCCAGCACCTCGTCATCATCGAGGATCGCCTGTAATAAGGTGGGCACACACTGCAAGGCGTTCACCTGATGACGGCGAATAGCCGCGATCAGCCGTGGGGGATCTTTATAGAGTCCGGTGCTACCCATAATCACCGTGGCACCACAGGCTGGTGCGAGGATCTCCCACTGCGCCGCATCAAAGCTCATCGGTGTTTTTTGCAGAATACGCGTTTCAGCGCCCAGCTGACACTCTCCCGCCAGCCAGCACATCTGGTTCACCACGCTGTGCTGCTCAATCATCACCCCTTTCGGCTTGCCGGTGCTGCCGGAGGTATAAATCACATAGGCCAGACTGTCCGGGCGCACAGCATCTCTGGCTTCAGTGACCGCCTGATGATCCTGCTGGGGCAGAAATGTTTCGATATCCTGCTGTGTAAAAATATGCGTCCCGGCGGGCACCAGTTGCTCCAGCTGCTGGCGCAGATGCTGCTGGGTAAAAACCAGCGTGGTTCCACTGTCCTTCAGCATATAGCGCAGCCGTTCCTCCGGGTATTCCGGTGACAGCGGCAGATAGCCATTACCGGACAGCATAATCCCCCATGCACCGCAAATCAGCGCCAGCGAAGGGTCAACGAACAGCCCCACGCAGCGGTCACGGTAATCCGCATGATGCCGGACATAACGCGCAATCGCCTGGGACTGCTGCCAGAGCGCTTCACGGGTCAGGCTCTGCTGTTCAGTCACTATCGCAATCTGCTGCGGGGCGTGCCGGGCCTGTGCGCGTAGCATTTCAGTCAGCGTGGCGGCAACCGGCTGTGCAGTATTCTGCCGGCAGACCTCGACAAGCTTTGCAATTCTGTGTGGCATGATAGTTTCGGACATAACGGCTCACCCCAATGCAATCAATCATTTTCGGGAAAATGGTTTGCTAAGCGCCTCAGATACCGGTGTCGGCCTGTCGTGCAAAGCTGTCAGGAAGTTCAGGTGTGGTGGTAAAGCAGCTGGCGGCTTCGCGGTAAATCGCCTGATAACCGCTGCGCTGCCACAATTTACGCGCGACATACACCAGCTTGGGGTTGTGTTCCTCGGCGTCGGCAATCGCGGCGCGGATAATCTGCTGCCACTGCTGCGTCACTGCGGGCGCATCCGCGCGGTCAGTCTGCTGCTGCCAGCGCTGGTGCAGCTGGCTCAGCGTCTGACTGTCCGGAAACTCTCCGCCGGAGAGCACAACACCCACCATGCCCTGCCAGAAGTCCTGCACCACCGCGCGCTGCTGGTCAGCAGGCAGCTTCAGAGCAATCTGCTCCATGGCGTGCAGTGAAGTGATTAAATGCAGGTTGACGAAATCACCCGGGCGCGCCAGATAGATCAACGCCACCGCGTAGTAGAGCTGCGCCCAGACCTCCTGCAGCTCAGCGTTAATCAAGCAGTCAGGCAGGGTATCCATCAGCGGATGGCCTTCGGCCAGCGACATAGCGATGCGGTACTGCAGGCCGGAGCGCTTAAGTTCCGGATGGCACTGCGCTTTCTCCGGCGCAATTTCACCATTCTGAATACGCTGCACCCATGCCTGATAACCCTCGAGGTTTTGCTCAAGTTGCCGACTGATGGCGATCAGCGACTCAGCGGCGGTCTGTTCTTTTGAGGAGAGTGCCGGCGTCTGACGTTCCGGATGGCAGGAAACCCAGGAAAAGGCCATATACGCCAGCCCTTCGGTGATCATGCGCGGATGGCCGTAATCCAGCCCCCAGCCGAGGTGGATGGTGGCATGGGTAAACGCCCCCGCCCAGCCCGGCAGTAACACCGGCATCCAGTTTTCCAGTACCGCTGTCAGCCCGTCACGCGCCGTCAGGTCGTCAAAATAGTGGCACCAGCCGGAAAAGCTGGTGCGCTGGCCCAGCAAAGTTAGAGCATTACTGTCATCCAACACGTAGCGGGAAGGACGCTTTGGCTCAAGGCCAAAACCATAAGTCGTCTCCTTAACATACTGATGGTAATACTCTTCGATACGATCGGCCGTGGCGTCTAATCCGGCGAGCGCCACCACTGCGTGCTTATTGTGATTGGACAGATGTCCGTTAAATTCAATGTGGTATGAGATATCAGCCAGTAATCTGTCAATACGCGCTTTGCGTGACTGACAGGCGTCAGCGATCCTCTCTTTAACAGAGATAACTGAATTCATGGGAAAAACTCCGGTGACGGCAGAGTCGCGCTTAACCTGCGGCGACTCCGGCCGGATTGGTGGTTATCAGGCGGGCTGCGCCTGATCAGGCACCCGCTGCAGGATCTCCGCCACCGTCTGCCCGAAGGTGGTGGCCATATGCTGCGGTTTCATCTGCGCCAGCTGTTCCCGGCTGTGAACGCCCCAGGTCACCGCCAGTCCGGCAATGCCGGCCTGGTGTGCCATCAACAGATCATGGGTGGTATCCCCCACCATAAAGGTGTCTGCCGGGGCAACCTGATAGTCCGCCATCAGCGTCAGCGCCATTTCTGGATGGGGTTTTGGCTGCTTAACGTCATCGGCACCCAGCACTTTGTTGAAAAAAGGCAGCAGTCCGGCGGCTTCCAGCAGCGCGTGGGCGCTTTTCGCCACTTTGCTGGTGGCGATGGCGAGGATCACCCCCCGCGCCTGTAACTGTTTCATGCCGGCTATCACCCCCGGGAAAACCAGCTCAGGAGCCTGCGGTAACACCTGCTCACGGAACGCCTGCTGATAGGCGCTGACCAGCTGTGGAAGGCGCGCATCATCTGCCACCAGCCCCATCAGTTGGGTAAAGGCGGTTTCCAGCGGCAGGCCAATCGTCTGCCGAATCGTCTGAGCATCAACGGCGTCAAAGCCGTTGTCCGCCAGCACGCAACTAAACGCCTGGACAATCCCGGCGGGGGTATCCACCAGGGTGCCATCAAGATCGAATATCGCCAGAATCTGACTCATCTCAGCCCTCCTGCTTAAGGAAGCGCGCGTGAGCGACCGCCAGGCGGGCTCCCACGGCCGCATTGCTGATCAGCACCGACATATTGGCTTTTACCGTATTGCCCTCTGTCGCTTTGGCAACCGCCCGCATCAGATAAGGCGTGGCACCCGGGCCGCGGATACCTTCGCGCTCGGCCTGCAGTGCCGCTTCGGCGATAATGCTCTCCACCTCATCGCGGTCGATGGCATCTTCTTTATTGACCGGGGCCGTAATCAGCACTGCGCTGTGGTTGCCCAGTTTCCAGTGGTGTTGAATAATGCTGGCCACCTGCATATCATCATCAATGCGGTGCGGGCTGGCAAAGCCACTGCTTTCACAGTAAAACGCCGGGAAGTCATCGGACTGCCAGGAGATAATCGGCACACACTGGGTTTCCAGATATTCCAGGGTCAGCCCCAGGTCGAGGATACTTTTGGCTCCGGCGCAGACCACAGCCACTTTAGAGCGGGTGAACTGGATCAAATCGGCGGAGATATCCATGCTTTTCTCCGCCCCGCGATGCACGCCACCGATGCCGGCGGAAGCAAAAAACGCCACGCCGGCCAGGTCTGCCGCCACCAGCGAAGAAGCCACGGTAGTCGCTCCCATGCCACGCTGCGCCAGGATCACCGGAATATCACGACTGGTGGTTTTGGGAATACCTTTAACTGAAGCAAAACGGTCAATGTCATGTTCGGTCATACCGATAACAAATTTACCATTTTCAATACCAATTGTTGCCGGTACGGCACCTTCATTTCTTACTGCCTGCTCAATTTTCATTGCCGTATTGGCATTCTCCGGATAAGGCAGTCCGTGAGAAATAACCGTGGATTCCAGAGCAACCACCGGCTGGCCTGAATTTAAGGCATCCAGGACTTCCGGGCTGTAGGTGATTAAATCAGTATTTTTGAAATTTGGCATGGATAATTACTCGCTGGTAGCAGGATAATCAGGAAAGGTATGGGTTAAGTCATTTCTTTGCAGAATTTCACCCTGATAAACGGTTTTTATCCATAATTCAGGCTCCACCGGCTCAAAAGCCACGGAAATAACCTGCCGGGAACACCCGGTAATATCCTTCACCGCCAGAATAAATGATTCCGCCAGCTTATCTCGTTGTTCATCAGTTAATGTCGGGAAATATTTCATATTAATACTCGGCACGAGTTACGACCTTATTGCAAAAATGTTAACAGCAATTATAGATGCTGATATTAAATCATAAAATTGATTTGAATAGTGCAGGGAAAGGAAAATGACAGTTTCCCTAAAGTTAACAATTCAACTTAAGCCAAACTTAAATGTGATATATTGGCAACAGCAGATAACGCAATGCCAGATATGATTTCTAACAGAGTAAAGATAATAAAAAGAATTAAAAAACGTCGTAGGGGAGTGCAATCTGAAAATATGGCAAATGCAGCGGATAATAATATAGTGTTGCTTAACAGTTTTTAGACTGCGTCAGGCTTTTCAAGTCTGAACCACTGATAATGGAAAACCTGGTCACCGGAAGAGTGATTTCCCCAGGCAGACCAGATTCTCAGAGAGAGCGTTAACGGTGATAATGCCCCACTCTGTTTGCTTTACTTACAATTACTGTGCATATTTCTGGAGCCCTGCAGGCGCCATATCCCCAGGGTCCTTCAGAGCCAGGAACAATTCCCTGAACCCACCAGTCGTT
This sequence comes from uncultured Erwinia sp., assembly GCA_945290265.1. GTDB lineage: Bacteria > Pseudomonadota > Gammaproteobacteria > Enterobacterales > Enterobacteriaceae > Erwinia. The sequence goes on along the minus strand of CALYQW010000009.1, from coordinate 77,909 downwards.
TATCCATACCTGCCCCTGGTACATCACCTTATTACAGGGTTTGTCATAAACTTTTTTTGCATCCCATTCAGGAAGCGATTTCGTAGTAACGGTTTAATCCATACTTATCATCGCTGCTGTTGAATGCCTTACTCCCTTTAGCAGCATCAAACATTTTGTCCAGTTGCACAGTTTTCCAGGAAGCACCGAACTGGGTGAATTTTTGCTTATCAGCCCCGCGCATCTGAAATTTTGGCAGGCTCTTAAGACCATCATGACTTAACTTCACGACAACAGCATTATAATCCCCCCTTCTTTTTCATAGAAGTCTACTTTCGCTGCTTTGCCTGCTGAGCACATTGCCAGCAGAGTAACAAGAAACGTTTTTTTCATTATATTGTCATCTCTGATTTCATGAATATAATCGTTTCCCACCAGTGACGGGATGCAGTTAAGAATATGCCAGCCAGAATCATTCCACAGAGATAAATATCTTCCGGGAATATTTAACTAACCAGGTGTGAATGAACACCGACTGGTAACGGGGATTTTGAGAAAATGTGAGCGGGGATAAAACTGAATTTTTCTTAGAAAATAGCGATGATGTTCTTATTAAATTAAGCAATTAAGGCTTAAAAAATTATATCAGCCCGTCCAGGGTAAACAGACAGCGGGAAAAGGGCGCGGTGCCCCCCAAAAAAATCAGGGGAGCAGCGCGGGAAATTACTCACTGACTTCCTGCAAGGCCGGGTTATGTCTGGCTACGCTGCTTGTTGGCAGCAGACTTTTTCGATAACCAGATACCGCAGATAATTAATGCTACCGCGATCAGTTTTACCCACAGCGTTGCATCCGGATGATTAATATAGTCAATAATTACGCCAGATATCATCTGCCCGCTGATGATTAACATCGCTGCCTGGGTAGAGCCGGTGCGCGGCAAAACATAACTGTTAATCGCCACAAACAGGGCTCCAAGGGCTCCACCAAGATACGCATACCAGGGCGCATTAAAATGGAAGCCGGAGAAGCCATTGTCGATACAGACGATAACAACGGTCAGAAAGATAAAACCAACAACATGGTTACATAACGAGGCATAAAAGGCATTACGCGCCATACTCAGGCGGCCATTCAGTGTCCGGCTCATGCCGATACACACCCCGTTAAACAGTGACAACAGAATATAAATTAACATTGGCTCACCGGAAGGTTATCAGCAGCGCACTGCCTGCCAGCATTAATGCCACTGAAAGAAAATCCAGCGACGTGAAACGGCATTTTATGACACCAAACCAGCCGCGCAGATCGGACAGCAGGCCAAAGACGATCTGCCCGGTCAACATCAGCCCCAAAGTGCCAGCCAGCGCCAGCGGACTGTTAACCGCAATGGCGGCCAGCAGCACGGTGAGCGCGCCAGGGATCCCCCCCAGGTAACTCCAGAAAGGTGCTTTCGTCGCTACGCTGCCAGTTGCCGCCGCTGTCGGACGCAGGCGCAGCATTAACAGATACCAGGCTACCAGCGCGCCAGAACCATGAGCAAACCATGAGGCCAGCAGTGGAGAATTCCAGGTTGCCAGATAACTGTTGGTGGTGATCATAGCGGTTAACAATACCCCCGCCCCCACGGTCAGCAACAGCAGTCCACCCGTTGTACGCATAAACTTATGACTCCATGACATTTTTATAATTATTTTAAAAAAAAATAAAACAGGGTATAACCCCGTTTAGCAGAAACAGATTGTTTACGGGGCGTTGACAAACGTATGGATAATTTCGCAACTATTCCATTTTTCATTGCGGTGGTGGAAACCGGCAGCTTCTCTGCCGCAGCTAAAAAACTGTCCGTTACCAAATCAGCGGTCAGTAAACGTATCAGCCAGTTTGAAGATGAGTTGGGTATTCGTCTGCTTAACCGTACCACGCGTAAAATCAGTCTCACCGAGGCCGGCCATAAATATTATGAGTACGCCAGAGCCAGCAGCCTGCTGGCAAAGGAAGGGAGAGATGCCCTGCTGAATATGCAGGATCAGGCGCAGGGGCTGCTACGCATTACCGTACCAATGGCCTTTGGACGGCTGCATATTGCCCCCCTTATGCCATGCTTTATGCAGCAGAATCCGCAGATTGATCTGCATCTGTCGATGGACGACCGGCTGGTGGATCTGGTGGGTGAAGGGTTTGATATGGGAATAAGGATTGGCCAGCTGAGTGACTCCTCACTGGTTGCCCGCCAGCTGTCTCCCTGCCGCAGCGTGCTATGCGCTTCTCCCGCTTATCTGCAACAGCGGGGAACACCGCGCTCCCTGGACGATCTTAACCAGCATAATTGCCTGTTCTATTCCTACTATCAGGCCGGTGCCACATGGGTGTTTGACGGTCCCGAGGGCAAACAACGCTTTTTGCCGAAAGGGAATTATCAGGTCAACAACAGCGAAGTGCTGTATGAAGCGTTGCTGGCGGGGATGGGGATTTGTCAGATGCCGGGATTTATTGCCGGCCCGGCGATTGCAGATGGTCGGCTGGTGCCTTTGCTGCCTGATTATGCTCTGCCGCTGCACCATATTTTTGCCGTCTATCCCCAGCGCCGCTTTATGCCGGAAAAGATGCGTTTGCTGCTGGATTTTTTCCTGGAGCAGTTTAATTCCACCTCCGAATATCAGCGCCTGTATGAGCAGTAGCAAGTCCGGCCCTCGCTTTAGCTAAAAATAAAAGCATTGCAAAAAAGTAAATATTCTTTATTCTGATAAAATATTGATAACATCATGGAGAGATCGCGAATCAATGAATCATCAGATATTAACATTTTTTATTGTCTCCTTATTTTTGGTTATCTCGCCTGGGCCCAATATGGCGTTAATTATCGATAATGCTTCACGCCTGGGTAAAAAAAACTCTTTAGCTAATGTCGCCGGATTATGCACCGCAACCTATATTCACGGGGCATTATCAATCCTCGGTATTTCCGCAATTGTCCTGAACAACGCGCTGCTTTTTCTGACCGTAAAAACTCTGGGAGCAGCATATCTGCTCTACATGGGGTTAAAGTCATTAAAATCAGGTTTTCAGGGGATAAGAACACAGCAAACCGCCACCATAATGCAGAGCGAAACATCAGAAAAAACCCGACTTTCCAGCAGCTATATTGATGGATTTATGACGCAGATATTGAATCCGAAAGTATCGGTATTTTATATTGCGGCATTCCCTAAATTCCTTGCTGATGGTGGAGGAATCAAAAAGGGGTATGAACTGGTCACCATCCACTCATTTAATATCTTCGCCTGGTTTACCCTGCTGACCGTTTTTATCTCTTTCTCCAGCGTGGCATTGCGAAAACCGATAGTACGTGGCTGGATTAATATGGCTACCGGGCTGGTTCTTGCATTATTTGCTGTGTTTATTTTTGTGGGATAAAAATCCCCTTCACGACCTGCCGTGCTTATAATCACGTTGATGTAAAAACGGCTCCTGCAGGAGCCGTTTTAATTATCTGGCGCTAAATAGCTTATTTCTTTTTCGCTTTCGCGTTCGGTAGATCGGTGATGCTGCCTTCAAAGATCTCTGCTGCCAGACCGACAGATTCATGCAGGGTTGGGTGAGCATGAATGGTCAGCGCGATATCTTCGGCATCACAACCCATCTCGATGGCCAGACCAATCTCGCCCAGCAGTTCACCACCGTTAGTGCCGACAATGGCACCACCGATCACGCGATGCGTCTGCTTGTCGAAAATCAGTTTGGTCATACCGTCTGCGCAGTCAGAAGCAATCGCACGACCTGATGCCGCCCACGGGAAAGTAGCAGTTTCGTAGCTGATGCCCTTCTCTTTCGCTTCTTTCTCGGTCAAACCTACCCAGGCAACTTCCGGCTCGGTGTAGGCGATCGATGGGATCACTTTCGGATCAAAATAGTGTTTCTTACCGGAAATGACTTCAGCGGCTACGTGACCTTCATGCACACCTTTGTGTGCCAGCATAGGCTGACCGACGATATCGCCGATGGCGAAAATGTGCGGCACATTAGTACGCATCTGCTTATCAACGCGGATAAAGCCACGATCGTCTACTTCCACGCCCGCTTTACCGGCGTCAAGGTTTTTACCGTTAGGAACGCGACCAATCGCCACCAGAACCGCATCATAACGCTGCGGTTCAGCCGGGGCGTTTTTGCCTTCCATTGATACCCAGATACCATCATCTTTGGCTTCAACAGCAGTCACTTTAGTTTCCAGCAGCAGGTTAAACTGCTTGCTGATGCGTTTGGTAAAGACTTTAACCACGTCTTTATCCGCCGCCGGGATCACCTGGTCAAACATTTCTACCACGTCGATCTGCGAACCCAGCGCGTGATACACGGTACCCATTTCCAGACCGATAATACCACCGCCCATCACCAGCAGACGCTCAGGCACTTCTTTCAGTTCCAGGGCATCGGTAGAATCCCACACGCGCGGATCGTTATGAGGAATAAATGGCAGTTCGATTGGGCGAGAGCCGGCAGCGATAATTGCGTTATCAAAGGTGATAGTGGTTGGGCCGTTTTCGCCTTCAACCACCATGGTGTTAGCACCGGTAAATTTCGCCAGGCCGTTGACCACTTTCACTTTACGCCCTTTGGCCATACCCGCCAGGCCACCGGTCAGCTGGCCAATAACTTTTTCTTTCCAGCTGCGGATTTTGGTAATGTCAGTCTGCGGCTTGCCAAACACAATGCCATGAGCTTCGAGGGCTTTCGCTTCTTCGATAACTTTTGCCACATGCAGCAGAGCTTTGGAGGGGATACAGCCAACATTCAGGCAGACACCACCCAGGGTGCTGTAACGCTCAACGATTACGGTCTCCAGACCTAAATCCGCTGCACGAAACGCGGCAGAGTATCCCGCAGGACCTGCTCCCAGTACCACCACCTGAGTTTTAATTTCTGTACTCATCATGACCTCTTAATTGATATACCGGCGGGTCAGACTGCTAATGCTTTCAACGTCCTTCATCCACCGGGACGCGTTTACCGCAAGAGTTTACAGAATTGTTAATAAACTGCAAACCACTGCGTTACGAATATCATTTCTCTGTATTATCCGGTTGTCGCAACACGCCCGCTTACTCTTTACTCAGTCAGTACAAAAAATCGTCTTTTAAAGAGAGTAAACGCGCAGTAAAGCGCCAACGCGAAACCGTTCTGTAAAGCACAAGGCCGGCAATTGCCGGCCTTGTTGCTGGTTACATCACCAGACGGCGAATATCTGCCATGATGGTGGCAATATACGCCGCGAAGCGCGCACCTGCCGCACCATCAATCACCCGATGGTCAAAGGACAGTGACAGTGGCAGCATCAGACGGGGTACAAACTCTTTACCGTTCCAGACCGGCTCCATCGCTGATTTAGACACGCCGAGGATCGCCACTTCCGGAGCATTAACAATTGGGGTAAAGGAAGTACCGCCAATGCCGCCCAGGCTGGAAATGGTGAAGCATCCACCCTGCATATCTGACGCGGTCAGCTTACCGTCACGGGCTTTCTTCGAGATCACCGCCAGTTCGCGCGACAGTTCAACGATGCCTTTTTTGTTAACATCTTTGAATACCGGAACCACCAGCCCGTTTGGCGTATCAACCGCCACACCGATATTGATATATTTTTTCAACGTCAGCTTCTGACCGTCTTCAGACAGTGAGCTGTTAAAGCGTGGGAATTCTTCCAGCGCTTTGGCCGCCGCTTTCATAATAAATACCAGCGGAGTGATCTTCAGATCCTGTTTCTTCTTCTCGGCTTCCGCATTCTGCTGCTTACGGAAGTTTTCCACGTCAGTGATATCAGCCTTATCGTGCTGCGTCACATGAGGAATAACTACCCAGTTGCGGCTCAGGTTGGCACCAGAAATTTTCTGGATACGCCCCATCTCGACTTCTTCGATTTCACCGAACTTGCTGAAGTCAACTTTCGGCCACGGCAGCATGCCAGGCAGACCACCACCGGCAGCCGCAGGTGCCGCTTCCGCGCGTTTTACCGCGTCTTTGACGTAGCTCTGCACGTCTTCTTTCAGAATACGCCCTTTACGACCGGTTCCTTTGACTTTGGCCAGGTTAACGCCAAATTCACGCGCCAGACGGCGGATAACCGGGGTGGCATGGACGTAAGCATCGTTCTCTGCAAATTCAGACTTGGCACCTGCCGTGGTAGCAGGTACCGGCGCAGCGGCAGGCGCTGCTGTCGGTGCCGCAGCCTGTGGCTGAGGAGCTGCTGCTGGCTGAGCGGCCGGGGCGCTGCCCGCCACTTCAAACACCATCACCAGGCTGCCGGTGCTGACTTTATCGCCGGTGCTGACTTTGATCTCTTTCACCACGCCCGCAAACGGTGCCGGGACTTCCATTGAGGCTTTATCGCCTTCAACCGTCAGAATGGACTGCTCAGCAGTCACGCTGTCGCCAACCTTAACCATGATTTCAGTCACTTCGACTTCATCACCGCCAATATCCGGCACGTTAACGTCTTTCGCCGCGCTGGCTGCCGGTGCAGCTGCTGGTGCCGCCGGAGCCGCTGCCTGCTGCGCTGCAGCTGGCGCACTGCCCGCCACTTCAAATACCATTACCAGGCTACCGGTGCTGACCTTATCACCAGTGCTGATTTTGATCTCTTTTACTACGCCAGCAAACGGTGCCGGCACTTCCATTGACGCTTTATCACCTTCCACCGTCAGAATGGACTGCTCAGCGGTCACGCTGTCGCCAACTTTAACCATGATCTCAGTGACTTCAACTTCATCATCACCGATATCCGGCACAGTAACGTCTTTTGCCGCGCTGGCTGCCGCTGCGGCCGGGGCCGGGGCCGCTGCAGGCTGCGCCGCCGCCGGGGCTGCGCTGTCGCCTGCGGCCTCGAAGACCATAATCAGCTTGCCGGTTTCAACTTTGTCACCGACAGCCACTTTGATCTCTTTAACCACCCCCGCCTGCGGCGAGGGGACTTCCATTGACGCTTTGTCACCTTCAACCACGATCAGCGACTGCTCAGCGGTAACGCTGTCACCCACCTTGACCAGGATTTCGGTAACTTCGACTTCATCCGCACCAATATCCGGTACATTGATTTCGATAGACATGACTCTTTACCTCTTATGCCAGACGCGGATTAACTTTATCGGCATCAATGTCGAACTTAGTGATAGCCTCTGCAACCACTTTCTTATCAATCTCGCCGCGTTTAGCCAGTTCACCCAGCGCCGCAACCACCACGTAAGATGCATCCACTTCAAAGTGGTGACGCAGGTTTTCACGGCTGTCTGAACGACCAAAGCCGTCGGTACCCAGTACGCGGTAATCGCTGGCCGGAATGTAGCTGCGAACCTGTTCGGCGAACAATTTCATATAGTCGGTAGACGCTACCGCTGGCGCTTCACTCATTACCTGAGCGATGTAAGGAACGCGCGCTTCTTCGGTTGGGTGCAGCATGTTCCAGCGCTCACAATCCTGACCGTCACGCGCCAGTTCAGTGAATGAAGTCACGCTGTAAACGTCAGAGCCGATACCGTAATCTTTCGCCAGGATCTGTGCCGCTTCACGCACGTGACGCAGGATAGAACCGGAGCCCAGCAGCTGCACTTTCCCTTTGCTGCCTTCCAGGGTTTCCAGCTTATAGATACCCTTACGGATACCCTCTTCCGCGCCTTCCGGCATGGCTGGCATATGGTAGTTTTCGTTCAGCGTGGTGATGTAGTAGTACACATTCTCCTGCGCTTCACCGTACATACGCACCAGACCATCATGCATAATCACGGCCACTTCATAGGCGTAAGCCGGGTCGTAAGAGATACAGTTAGGAATAGTCAGTGACTGAATGTGGCTGTGGCCATCTTCATGCTGCAGACCTTCACCATTCAGGGTAGTACGTCCGGAAGTACCGCCCACCAGGAAGCCGCGCGCCTGCTGGTCGCCAGCTGCCCAGCACAGATCGCCGATACGTTGGAAACCGAACATCGAGTAGTAGATGTAGAACGGGATCATCGGCAGGTTGTTGGTGCTGTAAGAAGTCGCTGCCGCCAGCCACGAAGCACCGGCACCCAGTTCGTTGATACCTTCCTGCAGGATCTGACCTTTTTCGTCTTCTTTATAGTAAGCAACCTGCTCACGGTCCTGCGGGGTGTACTGCTGGCCGTTCGGGCTGTAAATACCAATCTGACGGAACAGACCTTCCATACCGAAAGTGCGCGCTTCATCGGCGATGATAGGCACCAGACGATCTTTGATCGACGGGTTTTTCAGCATCACGTTCAGGGCACGCACAAAGGCGATGGTGGTAGAGATCTCTTTGCTCTGCTCATCCAGCAGCTGGCGGAAATCTTCCAGCGCAGGCATCTCCAGCTTTTCGCTGAAGTTGGCCTGACGGGTTGGCAGATAGCCACCCAGTTTTTCACGCTGACCATGCAGGTAATTGTACTCGTCAGACCCTTTTTCAAAGGTCACGTACGGCAGTTTTTCAATGTCAGCATCAGCAACAGGGACGTTGAAACGATCGCGCACGTAACGCACGCCGTCCATGTTCATTTTCTTCACCTGATGCGCGATGTTTTTACCTTCCGCAGTGTCACCCATACCGTAGCCTTTAACGGTATGCGCCAGAATAACGATCGGCTTGCCTTTGGTATCCTGGGCTTTTTTCAGTGCCGCAAAGATTTTCTTCGGATCGTGACCACCACGGTTCAGAGACCAGATCTCATCATCGGTCATCTCTTTCACCAGCTCAGCGGTTTCAGGATATTTACCGAAGAAGTGTTCACGCACGTAAGCGCCATTTTTCGATTTAAAGGTCTGATAGTCGCCGTCAACGGTTTCGTTCATCAGCTGGATCAGCTTACCGCTGGTATCTTTACGCAGCAGTTCGTCCCAGCGACCGCCCCAGATTACTTTGATCACTTCCCAGCCGGCACCACCAAAGATACCTTCCAGTTCATTAATGATCTTACCGTTACCGGTGACCGGGCCATCCAAACGCTGCAGGTTACAGTTGATAATGAAGACCAGGTTATCCAGTTTTTCACGGGTGGCGATGGTGATCGCACCTTTGGATTCTGGTTCATCCATCTCACCGTCGCCCAGGAAGGCGTAAACGGTCTGCTGAGAGGTATCTTTCAGACCACGGTGCTCAAGGTATTTCAGGAATTTAGCCTGGTAAATCGCCCCCAGGGGTCCCAGACCCATTGATACGGTTGGGAACTGCCAGAAATCAGGCATCAGTTTCGGATGCGGGTAAGAAGAAAGCCCTTTACCGTGAACTTCCTGGCGGAAGTTGTTCATCTGCTCTTCAGTCAGACGACCTTCCAGGAAGGCGCGCGCGTAAATCCCCGGAGAGATATGGCCCTGGAAGTACACCAGGTCGCCGCCATCTTTGTCGTTACGCGCACGGAAGAAGTGGTTAAAGCACACGTCATACACGGTGGCAGAAGACTGGAAGGAAGACATATGGCCGCCCAGTTCCAGATCTTTCTTTGACGCACGCAGAACCGCCATAATCGCGTTCCAGCGGATCGCAGAACGGATACGACGCTCCAGTGACGTGTTACCCGGGTACGCCGGTTCATCTTCAACCGCAATAGAGTTGATGTAATTATGGGCTCCGGCACCGGCAGCCACGTTTACGCCGCCTTTACGTGCTTCGCTCAGCACCTGATCAATCAGATACTGTGCGCGTTCAACACCTTCTTCACGGATGACCGATTCGATCGCCTGTAGCCAGTCGCGGGTTTCGATCGGATCCACGTCATTGTTTAAACGTTCTGACATGGGGGTATTCCTTATCTGTGTCTTATACGTTGAATAGTCCGGAGCCTGTCTCTTTATGTTTTGCTCAGCCCGGCTGGCAAAGCATTAAAGAGACAGGCCCGTGTTGGTACCCGTAAACCGGGTACAGTTACCGTGTGTCAAATCACGCTAATCCTTGCGCTGCTGAAGACGTCGCAAAGAGCGTTCACGTCGACTCTGCTCTCTGCTTCTGTCCAGCAATATTTCCTCAATAAATGCCAGGTGGCGATGTGAAGCCTCGCGCGCCTGTTCCGGCTGGCGAGCCACAATCGCGTGAAAGATACTGGCGCGATGATCGCTCACTTTTGCCAGCATCTCCCGGCGGGAATAAAGCAACTCAAAATTCTGTCTGACATTCTGTTCCAGCATCTGTCCCATGCTGCGCACCAGATGCAGCAGCACCACATTATGCGCCGCTTCAGTGACCGCGATCTGATACTGGATCACAGCATCCGCTTCTGCATCCAGATCGCCACTTTGCTGGGCAGTCTGAATACGCAGGTGGAAATCACGGATACGTAAAAAATCGGCATCGGTGCCACGCAGTGCCGCGTAATAAGCGGCGATGCCTTCCAGCGCGTGACGTGTTTCCAGCAGGTCAAACTGCGACTCGGGGTGTTCAGCCACCAGCGCCACCAGCGGATCGCTCAGACTTTGCCACAGTTTATCCCGGACAAAGGTGCCACCACCCTGACGGCGTAACAGCAATCCTTTTGCTTCCAGTCGCTGAATAGCTTCCCGTAATGAGGGGCGGGAGACATCAAACTGCAGCGCCAGCTCACGCTCAGGCAGCAGCTTCTCTCCGGGACGCAGCGTTCCCTCCATAATCAGGGACTCCAGCTGCTGTTCAATGGCATCTGAAAGTCTGGGCTGGCGGATCTTGCTGTAAGACATATTTTCTCTGTCTATGATTTACCAGAGTTAATTGGTAATACCAATTACCAAAACATGCCGGTAAAAATAACAAAGTATGTACCTTATGTCCATATCGCCACAGCCCGGTCCCAGGCAACTTATGCTTTCATCACAAGGCAGCACCCACTGGGACGCAGAGAGTATCAGTGCGATTTACCACCCGATAACCTGATAATGCGGTTAGCTCCAATAATAAGCAAAGTATTGTCAGGAAATAACCGTTTTGCGTCTGCCTGGCTTTCTGCTGTCCGGCCGACAGAGAGAAGCGCAAACAGTCCTTTTTTTCAGCACAACCCTCAAAGGGCTGAGAAAACAGGTGCAAATCAGCGCCTATAACATTATTCTTTCCGACATGGTAGAGTCTTCCTGATTTTCGCTCACCCGCAAGCGTAAACATTTCAATACAATACCACGCATTATACCCACTGCTACTGCACGATTTAACGACCTCACGAGGGATGTATGGAACAACAGCAAAGCGAGACGCTGCAACGCGGCTTAAAAAACCGTCATATTCAGCTTATCGCCTTAGGTGGTTCAGTTGGCACCGGCCTGTTTCTTGGCAGCGCATCGGTGATCAAGTCCGCCGGCCCGTCGATAATTCTTGGCTTTATTATTGCCGGTTTTATTGCCTTTTTAATTATGCGCCAGTTGGGAGAAATGCTGGTTGAAGAACCGGTCGCCGGTAGCTTCAGCCATTTTGCCGATAAGTATTGGGGCGGCTATGCCGGTTTCCTCTCAGGCTGGAATAACTGGGCGCTGTATGTTCTGGTCGCGATGACCGAACTGACTGCCGTGGGTCACTACGTGCAGTTCTGGTGGCCGGAAATTCCCACCTGGGCCACCGCCGCGCTGTTTTTTGTGGTGATTAACGCCATCAATCTGACTAATGTCAAAGTGTTTGGTGAGATGGAGTTCTGGTTTGCCATCATTAAAGTTTTTGCCGTTACCGCCATGATCCTGTTCGGCGGTTGGCTGCTGTTCAGCGGCAACGGAGGGCCCCAGGCGAGCATCACCAATTTATGGCAGCAGGGTGGCTTTATGCCCAATGGCCTGAACGGCCTGGTAATGATGATGGCGGTAATTATGTTTTCTTTTGGCGGCCTGGAGATGGTCGGCCTGACCGCTGCAGAGGCTGAAGATCCGCAACACAGCATCCCAAAAGCCATCAATCAGCTGATCTACCGTATTGTTATTTTTTACGTGGGTTCGCTGGCGGTACTGCTCTCCCTGCTGCCCTGGACGCATGTGACGGCTAACACCAGCCCCTTCGTGCTGATTTTTCACGAAATTGGTGACAGCCTGACGGCGAATGCACTGAATCTGGTCATCCTGACGGCGGCGCTGTCGGTGTATAACAGTTGCGTTTACTGCAACAGCCGCATGCTGTTTGGTCTGGCCAAACAGGGGAATGCCCCTAAAACCCTGCTTAAACTAAACCGTCGTGGTGTGCCGGTTAATACCGTGCTGGTTTCTGCCTGCGCTACGGCCTTCTGCGTGTTAATTAACTACCTGATGCCCGCATCCGCACTGGAACTGCTGATGGCACTGGTGGTGTCTACGCTGATTATTAACTGGGCGATGATTAGCCTGTCGCACCTGCGCTTCCGTAAAGCGGCGGTGCTTAACGGTTCCCGTATTCAGTTTAAAGCGCTGTTCTATCCGCTGGGTAACTGGCTGTGTCTGGTCTTTATGGCCGGTGTGCTGGTAATTATGGCACTGACGCCGGGCATGATGATTTCTGTCTGGCTGATCCCGCTGTGGCTGCTGGTACTGGCGGCTGGCTATGCAATCAGTCCGAAAGCAAAAGGTCGCTAACCCGCTGGTGGTGGATGATATCGCTGTCATCCGCCGCCGCTTTCCTCATGAGGGCACTTATGATTCAGCAACAGGGTGAAGCACTACAACGCGGGCTGAAAAATCGTCATATCCAGCTGATTGCACTGGGCGGTGCCATTGGCACCGGACTGTTTCTTGGCAGCGCATCGGTTATACAGTCTGCCGGACCGGGCGTTATTCTGGGCTACCTTATCGCCGGATTTATCGCCTTTTTAATTATGCGCCAGCTGGGTGAGATGGTGGTAGAAGAGCCGGTGGCCGGCAGTTTCAGCTATTTCGCCGGTAAATACTGGGGCAATTTTGCGGGTTTTCTCTCCGGCTGGAATTACTGGGTGCTGTACATCCTGGTGGCAATGGCCGAACTGACTGCCGTTGGCAAATACGTACAATTCTGGTGGCCGGAAATCCCCACCTGGGTTTCCGCTGCGGCGTTCTTTGTGCTAATCAACGCCATCAATCTCAGTCGGGTGAATATTTTTGGTGAAATGGAGTTTTGGTTCTCGATCATTAAAGTGGTCGCGGTGATCGCCATGATCCTGTTCGGCGTCTGGCTGCTGGTGAGCCATCAGGCCGGGCCGCAGGCTGGTGTGCGTAACCTCTGGCAACAGGGTGGTTTTTTTCCCAACGGCGTTAGCGGCCTGGTGATGGTAATGACCATTATTATGTTTTCATTTGGTGGCCTGGAACTGGTGGGGATCACCGCAGCCGAAGCCCGTAACCCGGAAACCGCCATTCCCAAAGCCACCAACCAGGTGCTGTACCGTATCCTGATTTTCTATATCGGCTCACTGGTGGTGTTGCTGTCACTGTTACCCTGGACGCGGGTTAATGCCGACACCAGCCCGTTTGTGCTGATTTTTCATGAACTGGGCGATGCGCTGGTGGCAAATACCCTGAATGTGGTGATCCTGACCGCCGCCCTGTCGGTATATAACAGCTGTGTCTACTGTAACAGCCGGATGCTGTTTGGCCTGGCACAGCAGGGAAATGCGCCCCGTGCACTACTAAACGTCAACCAGCGCGGCGTACCGGTGGCGACGGTACTGGTTTCTGCTGCCACCACCGCCTTATGCGTGTTACTGAATTACCTGATGCCGGATGAGGCCTTTGGTCTGCTGATGGCGCTGGTGGTCTCCGCTCTGGTGATTAACTGGTCGATGATCAGCCTTGCACACCTGAAATTCCGGCGTAAAAAATTTCAGCAGGGCGTGAAAACCCGCTTTCCGGCACTGTTTTATCCGCTGGGAAACTGGATCTGCCTGCTGTTTATGGCGGGCATTCTGGTAATTATGGCCATTACGCCCGGGATGGCGATTTCGGTGTGGCTGATCCCGCTGTGGATGATATTACTCAGTGTGGGTTACATCTTTAAAAAGCGTTTTAGCGGTAGTTAGCAACGTTACCGGCCACCGCAGGGTGCCCGGTAAGCGTTAGAACCTGTCCCGGAAGGCGTCATTGTTGAAGTCAGTTTGGACACGGCCAGCGCGCAGGAACCGCAGCGTACAGGTAGTACGTGAGGATTCTGAGCACTGCCCTGGTTCAAAATGACAAATAAAATAGCCTGATTGGACAGGCTCTTAGACCAGGGTGCCGTAAATGGTCAACAGGGCGACCACCACAATCAGTATCAAAGAGATCTTTTTCGCCAGGGCCACAGCAACTTTCGGCGTTTCAACTTTATCGCTGTGAGGATCATGCGCCAGTGAGAACTGGGCCAACTGGGTCAGAACTTTATACTGCGGGGTGTGGAAGTCACCCATTCTGGCGAACCAGGCCGGCAAAGCACGTTCACCATGTCCCAGCAGCGCATAAGCTACCCCCACCAGTCGCACCGGGATCCAGTCAATCCAGTGCAGCAGGGTATCAACCCCCGACTGGGTACGCGACAGCGGATGGTGCTGCCGCGCCAGCCAGCTCTGCCAGGCACGCAGAAACGCATACCCCACCAGCAGTACCGGTCCCCAGCGACCACCAGCGACGAACCAGAAGACAGGAGCCAGATAAAAACGGTAATTAATCCACAATAAAGCATTCTGTAGCTCACGCAGATAGCTGCGTTCGTCGCAGTCACCGGGAATACCATGAATTAATGCCAGCTCTTCTGCCATCGCATTATGCGCATCCGTTTGATTGCGCGCAGCCGCTTGCAGATAAGCGTGATAGTGTAAACGCACCGTGCCGGCACCAATGCATAACAGGCCAACCAGCACCCAAAACACCAGCAGCGGTACGCCAAAGAACAATCCCTGTAAGCCATGCAGGCAGATCGCAGTAATCGCCATCGCCAGCAGCGTCATCCCCAGCGTGCGCCACAATGAAAAGTGACGACTACCATTGAACAGCGGCGTCAGATACCTTTCCAGCTGCCAGTGTTCCCCCATTTTGTATAAGCGTTCCCAACCGAGAACCAGTAGTAGGCTGAATAACGTCATGCCCTAAATCTCCTGTGTATTAACCTGTTGTCAGGCTATGTTTATAACGTTGCCAGTCAAAGCCGGGACCGGGGTCGGTTTTACGTCCGGGCGCAATATCACTGTGCCCGGTAAGATGTTGCTCAATACCGGGATATTGTTCTGCCAGCAGTAGGGTTACCTGTTGCAGTGCCCGGTACTGTGCATCGGTATAAGGCAGTTCATCCGTTCCTTCCAGTTCGATACCAATGGAGAAATCATTGCAGACACTGCGGCCCTGATAGCAGGAAACGCCGGCATGCCAGGCCCGCAGATGGAAGGGTACATATTGTACAATTTCTCCATCGCGACGGATCAGGCAATGCGCCGAAACCCGTAACTGATGGATGTCGGCAAAGTAAGGATGCGCCAGCGGATCCAACTGACCGGTAAACAGTGCATCAATCCACGGCCCGCCAAATTCACCCGGTGGCAGACTGATATTATGAATAACCAGTAAGGTCGGTGCCTGCCCGTCCGGCCGCTGATTAACGTGTGGCGAAATAACGTGTTTGATGCCCTGTATCCATCCATCCTGCAACAGCATGATTGCCTACCCCCCATAAATGTCAGCATTGAGCGAGACAGCATGATAGTTTTAACGCATTGCTTTCACTCTATGCTGCAGGCCATTTCTTTCAACGTAAAGCAGAAGCCACACTTTTTGCATCACAACGTGCTCAGCCGAAGGACGGTAACGGTTTTTTTATGGCGCAAGGTCAGTAACGGGAGCAGCAACTGATTTCAGCACCTTCAGTCCGCTCAGCGCAACTACTAAACCGGCGCTTCGCTGGTAAGCCACCGTCAAACCCGCTAGCATAAATGCCTTCTGTTACTGCTATTACGGAGAGATCTCATGACTTCCGCCGGTATGATGCAGACAGCCGTCGTTGCAGAACTGATGGAACGCATTGAAAACGATATTCCGTTCAGCGTCTCCCAGGCATTACGTGAAGATTTGGGGGGAGAAATCGCCCCGGAAAATGATATTACCGCCAGTCTGATTGCTGCGGATACCCTGGCTCATGCTGTAGTGATCTCACGTGAGGCCGGCGTCTTCTGCGGTAAGCGTTGGGTGGAAGAGGGTTTATTCAGTTAGGTCAGCAGACACAAATTACCTGGCAGGTGGAAGACGGGGATCGGATCAACGCAGATCGGTCACTGTTTAAAGTCACCGGCCCTGCGGCACTTATTCTAACCGCAAAGCGCACCGCGCTGAATTTCGTGCAAACCCTGTCCGGCGTTGCCACTGAAGTCAGCCGCTATGTCGCCCTGCTGGAAGCATCCCGCACCCAGCTGCTGGATACCCGTAAAACGCTGCCCGGACTGCGCACCGCACTGAAATACGCCGTGTTGTGCGGGGGCGGTGCCAATCACCGTCTGGGGCTGTCTGACGCCTTTGTAATCAAAGAAAATCATATTATCGCCTGTGGCTCAGTCACTAAGGCTGTTGAAAAAGCCAGCTGGCTGCATCCGGATGTTCCGATAGAAGTCGAAGTAGAAACGCTGGATGAACTGGAGCAGGCACTGCAGGCCGGTGCAGATATCGTGATGCTGGATAATTTTAACCTTGAGCAGATGCGTCAGGCCGTGAAGCTCAGCGATAATCGCGCCTTGTTGGAAGTCTCCGGCAACGTCACTGATGCGGCACTACGTACTTTTGCTGAAACCGGCGTTGACTATATTTCCATCGGAGCACTGACTAAACATGTCCGCGCGCTCGACCTGTCGATGCGTTTTAGCTGATCCCGCTAGCACGGCTTAACCTATACAACAGCCAGCACCTGATGCTGGTTTTTTTATACTGCATCACAGCGCCGACTGTAACCCACTGCAAACCGGTAAATTCCCTCCAATCCGTCTCTGAAAATTCAATATCTCCTGTCGCCGTGAGCCTGGTCGCTGGTTATGGTGCCTGCTCGTTAACCAGCCTGAGGTTCGCTATGAATACCCAACAGGGATTTACCTTAATTGAACTGATGATAGTCATCGCTATCGTCGCTATTTTAAGCGCCATCGGTCTGCCCGCCTACCAGGGATACCTACAAAAAGCGGCGCTTACCGACATGCTGCAAACTACCATCCCATTCAAAACCGCCGTGGAGTTATGCACTATCGAACGCGGCAACCCGGCCATCTGTAACAGCGGAGATAATGGCATTCCCAATGCGGCCACATCACGCTATGTCTCAGCATTGAGCGTCACCGCCGGGGTGATCAACGTTACCGGCCAGGAAAGCCTGAAAGGGCTTAGCGTTCAACTGACCCCGTTATGGAACGGCGATCAGGGGCAACTCCGCTGGCAGCGTCACTGTACCAGCGAGTCAGCCAGTCTGGTTCAGGGCTGTCAGGAACTGTTCCGCTTTGAGCAGGAGCCATCATGAAATCAGCCAGTCAGCGCGCCGTTGAAACTATCTGTCAGCGTTACCAGGCGGCGATTATCAAATGTAGCGCACAACAACTCCATATCGCAGTGGCGACTCCCCCGCCAGAGGAGATGATGACCGAGTTGCGTTTTGCTTCGCATTGCACCATTGAAGTCGAATACTGGCCACAGGCCCGGCTGGAACAGTTTATCCGCCATCAGGAGCCCCTCTCTGCACAGCAAAACAGCAATACGGTGATTGAACGCATCAACCTGTTGCTGTTACAGGCACTACAGAAGCGGGCGTCTGATATTCACATTGAACCGCAACAGCAGGGAGTGCGGATCCGGCTGCGGGTGGATGGTGTTCTGCAAAAGCTGCCGGACGTGACCGATGAAAACAGTGCACAATTGCTGGCAAGACTCAAAATTCTTGCCAGTCTGGATATTGCTGAACGCCGCATCCCCCAGGACGGGCAATTTTCACTGCAGCTGGACAATCAGCCGACTTCATTCAGGCTTTCAACGCTGCCGACCCGCTTTGGCGAAAAGGCCGTTATCCGCTTGCAGCAAAGCGATGCACAGGCAATCTCTCTGGAGAAATTAGGGATGCCAGCTCCACTGCTGAAGCACTACCGACAGGCATTGTCACGTCCGCAGGGATTGATTCTGGTCACCGGACCAACCGGCAGCGGCAAAACGTTTACGCTTTACAGTGGTCTCAGTTGGCTGAATATCGCCAGCCGTAATCTGTGCAGCGTAGAAGATCCCATTGAGATCCCACTTTCCGGTGTGAATCAAACACAGGTTCACCCTAAATCCGGTCTGGATTTCCACTGCATATTACGTGCACTGCTACGTCAGGATCCCGATGTGATTATGCTGGGAGAAATTCGTGACAGCGAAACAGCCAGTATTGCAGTTAAAGCCGCCCAGACTGGCCATCTGGTGCTGTCAACGCTGCACACCAATTCCACCACCGAAACCCTGGTGAGAATGGGCCAGATGGGAGTGCCGGGCTATTTACTCGCTTCCGCGCTTAAACTGGTTATTGCCCAAAGGCTGGTGCGCAGGTTGTGTCCCCACTGCCGCCAGCCAGCAGAAGCTTTGGCACACTTCCCTTCCCGCATCTGGCCCGGTACGGTTAAGAACTGGCGTGCCGGCGGCTGTGAACGCTGTTTTTCAGGCTATTATGGCCGGGTGCCGCTATTCGAAGTGCTGGTTATCACTCCCCGGTTACAAAATGCGTTGGCACAGGGGGCGGCTCCTGATGAACTGTTCCTGATCGCCCAACAGCAGGGGATGAACTCCCTGTTTGTTGCCGGACTGCATCTGGTTAACCGCGGAGACACCACGCTGGAAGAACTGACCAGGGTGACCGGGGAAGCCGATGACTAAACGCCAGTTGTTTCGCTGGCAGGCTACAGATGACAGCGGCAAACTTTTTCAGGGTTACCAATTTGCCAACAGTCGGGAACAGGTACTCGGGCTGTTAACCGCAGCCGGACAACTACCGCTAAAAGTGTATGCCGGACGGGATTACCGTAGTAGCCACTGGCGCGAAATCCATAAGATTGCTTTCGTGCGGCAACTGGCAACCCTGTTAAAAGCCGGGATGCCGCTGACTGGCAGCCTGCAGTTACTGGCGCAAGATCACCCCGATCCAGGCTGGCAGGCTCTGCTCAACAGCCTGCAGCAACATATCGCCAGCGGCTTTCCCTTTTCGCAAGCTCTGGGTATGTGGCCCGATATTTTTCCCCCACTCTATGCTGCACTGATCCATACGGGTGAACTGACCGGCACCCTGGATGAATGCTGTCTGCGTTTAGCCCGTCAACAGGAACAACAGCGGCAATTACGTCTGAAGGTCAAAAAAGCGCTGCGCTATCCGTTACTGGTGCTGGCCGTCGCTCTGGTTGTCAGCATCGGACTGATGCTGGTGGTGTTGCCGGAATTCGTCGCGATTTATCAGACCTTTGATGCCCCGCTTCCCCTTTTTACCCGGGCAATCATTGCACTGTCACAGCAGCTACAGCATCTGGCTCCGGTGCTGCTTTTACTCTTATTCTTCGCCGCCCTTTTTCGTCGCCGACAAAGCCAAAAATCCCAAAACTGGCAGCGACGTGAACAGCAACTGTTACTGGCGTTACCGGCACTCGCGGCATTGTACCGCGGCAGCCAGCTGAGCCAGATTTACACCACGCTTTCTCTGACCCAACATTCAGGATTAACCCTGTTGCAGAGCCTGCAGGCAGCCGAAAACACGCTGGACCACCTGTTGTGGCGCGAGGCCCTCTGTGAGTTACAACGGCATATCGCCGCCGGTAATCCGCTCTGTCAGATAATACGTTCGCATCCGCTGTTTACCCCTTTATGTTATCAACTGATTAAAGTCGGGGAAGAATCCGGCTCCCTTGATCTGATGCTGGCGCGACTGGCCGACTGGCACCAGACGCAAACACATCAACGCGCGGATAATCTGGCTGCAACGCTGGAACCCCTGATGATGGTTATCACCGGGCTGATTGTTGGCACGCTGGTGATTGCCATGTATTTGCCCGTCTTTCGGCTGGGTGATACATTAAGTTAGTCCGCTCAACCTTCAGAGCCTGTTCCATCAGGTATCATTGTTGAAAGTGCCGGTTTTTCAGCCAGAATGGTCAAATTACTGACTGATGTCGCTAAAATCTTCATCTGGCTCAGATTTAATGCGTCAAAAACAGCGGATCAAAAGTGCGAAATTATGCATATCTGCGCTACAATCCAGTAATTATATGCGTAAAACAGCGCTGTTATCCGGGCTTAATGTCACCATTGTTATGCCAGAAAAATCGGTATAATTCCGCCCGGTTTGATAACAGCAGCGGCTGAGAGTAGAAGGCTATGTCCTATACCGTGGCGCTGACCGGCGGCATCGGCAGCGGAAAAAGTACCATTGCACTTGCCTTTGCCCGGCTGGGCATTGATGTCGTTGATGCTGACGTTATTGCCCGTCAGGTTGTGGAACCCGGTCAGCCTGCACTGGCTGCGATCCATCAGCGTTTTGGTGATCAAATACTGCTGGCTGACGGCACCCTGAACCGGCCGCAGCTTCGTCAGACTATTTTTAGCTCACCCGCCGATAAGCAGTGGCTTAATAACCTGTTACATCCTCTTATCCATGCGGAGACACGTCGTCAGTTAACATCGGCGCGTTCTGCATGGTGTTTATGGGTTGTCCCCCTACTGGTGGAAAATAACCTGCAGCATCAGGCTGACCGGGTACTGGTCGTCGATCTTGATCGGGAAAGCCAGCTGGCCCGTACCATGGCACGTGATGGGGTCAGCCGTGTCCAGGCGGAAAATATTCTGGCTGCCCAGGCAACACGTGAAATGCGCCTGGCAACCGCAGATGACATTATTGATAACGCAGCCTCACCCGAAGCGGTGGCGGCTCACGTTGCCGAACTCAATCAGCGTTATCTGGCGCTGGCTGCGGCAACCGATCGGGACTAACAGCATGAGTACAACAGTTCTTTTTGAGTATCCACTGAATGAAAAAATGCGCACCTGGCTACGTATTGAGTTCCTGCTTAAGCAGCTTTCTGAATGTCAGCCACTGGTTAACCACCTGAGTACGCTAACCTTTTTCCGTAATCTTGCCGAGCTGCTGGATGTGTTTGAACGGGGGGAATTGCGTACTGATATTCTGAAAGAATTAGAGCGCCAGCAACAGAAATTACGTCAGTGGTCCGAAATACCGGGTGTCGATATCTCGCGTGTCGAAGCACTCAGCAGTAATCTCAAAAAGCGTGCAGAAATCCTGATGGCGGCTCCCAGAATGGGACAGTTATTGCGCGAAAACCGGCTGATAGGTCTGGTACGCCAGCGCCTGAGTATCCCCGGCGGTTGCTGTAACTTTGATCTGCCGACCCTGCATATCTGGTTGCATATTGAGCAAAATATCCGCGATCAGCAGGTCGCAGAATGGATGGCATCACTGGCTCCGATTCAGGATGCGCTGGCACTGGTACTTGAGCTGATCCGCCAGGCCGGCACCTTCCGTAATCACACCAGCCTGAATGGTTTCTTCCAGGATAACGCTGAAGACGCCGATTTGTTACGTCTGCAAATCCAGCTGAGTGCTTCCCTTTACCCCCAGGTTTCCGGCCATAAAAGCCGTTACGCCATTCGTTTTATGCCTCTGGACAGTGAACGCGGCGAAGTACCCGCACGACTGGATTTTGAACTTGCCTGCTGTTAAGAGAGTCAGCGATGAATGTGATCACTAAAGTAGACTGCCCCGGATGTGGCAAAGCGGTTATCTGGAATGGAGCAAGTCACTGGCGTCCATTCTGCTCTAAACGCTGCCAGCTAATAGATTTGGGCGAATGGGCGGCTGAAGAAAAGCGTATTGCCAGTCGCGGTGAACAGAACGAAAGCGAAGAATGGAGTGAAGCCTCGCCGGACACTGACTGAGTCAGCGAACCTTCAGCCTTTGTGCTTCTCTGACGGACAGAGCCTGTCCGTCAGGAGTATGCTAATCAGGCAGTGGCTTCAGCCAACAGGCGCGCCACAATGTCCGCATTGGCTGGTGGAAACTCATCCGCCTGTAAATCACGCTGAGCGACCCAACGCGAAGGCTGACCTTCCCTTCCCCAGGGTTCACCATGCCATTTATCCACCATAAAGAAATGAAGCGTCAGCATCAGATCGTCGTAGATATGTTCAACACGATCCCAGGCCTGAGCGGATACCACCTCGATCCCGGTTTCTTCCTGTAACTCGCGCGTCAGTGCCTGCTTTGGTGTTTCACCCGGCTCGATTTTCCCCCCCGGAAACTCCCACATATTTGCCATTGAAGAATCCGCGGCCCGCTGAGCCAGAAAGATATTGTTATCCGATCTGCGGATTATCCCAATTACGACCTGTAAATGTTTCATGATTATCCAGTTGTCAGGCTATGACGTTATCGGGTGCCTTCCCCGTCAAAGCAGAGCAAAAATAATGCTTAATAATATCATCGTTGCCTGGTGCGACTCCAGATTAACCGCAGCATATCATCAACCCTATGATGTTGATATGTTAAAAGTATATTATAATGCCCGATATATCCTGCGCTAATATTAATACATAAGCGAATTAAGTCTCCTGGTTAAAAACAGGTTGCTGATTCCCCGCCACCTGTAGATTAATCACCCAATTTTAGCGGCAATAAATTTCAATAACAAAGTAAGTTAAATTATATTTCATGATTTCATAAATTAATAAAACACATTGCTCTTGCGTTAAAATTATTCAGTTTTAATATTGGGATGCGGAGAAAAAATCGCACCTCTGAAGCGATAACAGTGTTGAACAGCGTCACTCATCCGTTGGCATTTTTTGCTTGCCATTACAGTAAAAGTCACAAAGGAATAAACAAGAAATGTTCACTCTTGTCCAGTGCGAGAATATTATCAATATTGAAAACATCCAGTTTGAAGATGTACTGGATGTTGACTGTCTGAATAATAAACTTATATTCCCTCAGCTTAACAAAAAAATTTCTATTACTGAAAGCCAGAAAAGATTGCTAATCTGTTTACTGAAAAATATAACCAGTAAAAAAGATATTATCAGTGTTGTCTGGTGCGAAAGCCAGCTGCCGGTACGCAGTAATAATTATCATCAAATGGTCTTTCAGTTACGTGCGCTTTTTCAACGTAATCAGCTTCCTGCAGGCATTCTGGTTACGGTTCCCTACTATGGTTTGAAACTGGACAAAAGTTTATTACGAAAAATAAATCAGCCAGCGCAACCTGAAATAAAAGCGCGTCATACACGGACAGAATCAGTACAGCGCCACTCTCCTGCGAACTCTGCCGATCACTCCCCTGCCTGGCTAAATACCCTTAGAGGATTTTTCAGCCGCTGAGCATGTGGCAGCCGCTTTGCTCACTATAAAACGCACAGAGAAAGCAGGCAAAATCTCAGAAAAGTACCCAAAAAAAGGCCCCTGACGGGGCCCCTGCAGATTATCAGACCAGACGGCCATGACACTGCTTATATTTTTTTCCGGAACCACAAGGACAGAGATCGTTGCGGCCTATTTTTCGATCGCCACCCTGGGCCGCCAGTGACTGAGCAGCCTGATCATCATCATTCAGATGACTCAACTGCTGATGCTGCGCAAGGCGCTCAGCTTCCTGACGACGATGTTCTTCCATCTGCTCAACTTCTTCCGGCATGCGTACCTGAACCTTGCTCAGCGAGCTGACCACCTCATATTTCAGGGATTCCAGCATCGCCGCAAACATCGCAAAGGATTCACGCTTGTACTCCTGCTTAGGATCTTTCTGCGCATAGCCGCGCAGATGAATCCCCTGACGCAGATAATCCATCGCAGCCAGGTGCTCTTTCCACAACGAGTCCAGGGTTTGCAACATCACGCCTTTCTCGAAGTTGCGCATCATTTCAGCGCCAACCACTTCTTCTTTACCGTGATACATTTCCTGCGCCTGCTGCATAATACGCTCGCGCAGCGTTTCTTCATGTAGTTCTGGCTCTTTATCCAGCCACTCAGCAATCGGCAGATCAAGATCAAAGTCGGTTTTCAGACGCTCCTGCAAACCAGGCACATCCCACATTTCTTCCAGTGACTGCGGTGGAATAAAGCTGTCGATGGTCGCTTTAAACACGTCTTCACGAATGCTGTTGATGGTTTCGGACACATCAGACACATCTAACAGCTCGTTACGCTGGGAGTAAATGGCACGGCGCTGATCGTTGGCCACATCGTCATATTCCAGCAGCTGTTTACGGATATCAAAGTTGCGGCTTTCAACTTTACGCTGCGCATTGGCAATCGCTTTCGTCACCCACGGGTGTTCAATGGCTTCGCCAGGTTTCATCCCCAGCTTACGCATCATATTGGTGACACGATCTGAAGCGAAAATACGCATCAGCGCATCTTCCATAGACAGGTAGAAACGTGAAGAGCCGTTATCACCCTGACGGCCGGAACGACCGCGCAGCTGGTTATCAATACGGCGTGATTCATGGCGCTCAGTACCAATGATATGCAGACCACCGGAAGCCAGCACAGCATCATGACGAACCTGCCAGTGACGTTTGATCTCAGCAATCTGCTCTTCTGTCGGTTCAGTCAGCGCAGCGACCTCCGCCTGCCAGCTTCCCCCCAGCACAATATCGGTACCACGACCGGCCATATTGGTGGCGATAGTCACCGCACCCGGCTGGCCTGCCTGTGCCACGATATCCGCTTCACGGGCATGGAATTTAGCATTCAGTACTGCGTGTTTGATACCGGCGCGCGTCAGTTCGTTAGAGACCACTTCTGATTTTTCGATGGAAATCGTCCCTACCAGCACCGGTTGACCGTTCGCCGTGCGCTCACGGATATCTTCGATAATGGCATCGATTTTCTCTTTCTCGGTCATATAGACCAGGTCAGCCATATCTTTACGCACCATTGGCCGGTTGGTTGGCACCACAATGGTATCCAGCTTATAGATCGAACTGAATTCAAAGGCTTCGGTATCTGCAGTACCGGTCATACCCGCCAGTTTTTCATACAGACGGAAGTAGTTCTGGAAAGTGATTGAAGCCAGCGTCTGGTTTTCGTTCTGAATCTCAACGCCTTCTTTGGCTTCGACTGCCTGATGCAGACCATCAGACCAGCGACGTCCCTGCATGGTACGCCCGGTGTGTTCATCAACGATGATCACTTCACCATCTTTAACAATGTAATCAACGTCACGGGTAAACAGCACATGAGCACGCAGCGCCGCTGTAACGTGGTGCATCATCATAATGTTATTAGGCGAGTAGAGGGATTCACCTTCCTGCATGATCCCTTCGCTGACCATCAGCTCTTCAATCGCCACCAGGCCGCGCTCAGTCAGATGAACCTGGCGCGCTTTTTCGTCTACAGAAAAGTGACCTTCTCCCTGGAAGGTATCGGAATCTTCTTTTTCCTGACGGATCAGACCAGGAATGATTTTGTTTACCTTGATATACAGTTCTGAACTGTCTTCCGCCGGGCCGGAGATAATCAGCGGGGTACGCGCTTCATCAATCAGAATCGAGTCAACCTCATCCACCAGCGCATAGTGCAGCTTGCGTTGTACCCGCTCTTCCGGGCTGAACGCCATATTGTCACGCAAATAGTCAAAGCCGTATTCATTGTTGGTGCCGTAGGTAATATCCGCCGCATAAGCTTCACGCTTGGCCGGTGCCGGCATGCCCGGCAGGTTAATGCCGATGCTCAGTCCGAGGAACTCAAACAGCCCACGGTTATTTTCCGCATCACGCTGTGCCAGATAGTCGTTCACCGTGACAACGTGAACGCCTTTGCCGCTCAGGGCGTTCAGATAAGCAGGCAGGGTTGCCGTCAGGGTTTTACCTTCACCGGTACGCATCTCGGCAATACAGCGCTCGTTCAGTACCATACCGCCCAGCAGCTGTACGTCAAAGTGGCGCATACCAAACACACGCTTACTGGCTTCACGCACGGTAGCAAAAGCTTCCGGGATCAGGTTTTCCAGCACTTCGCCTTTTTCCAGACGGGCACGGAATTCGACGGTTTTCGCTTTCAGCTCATCATCAGACAGTTTTTCAAAATCCGGCTCCATCTGATTAATCTGCTCAACAACTTTGCGCATGCGGCGCAGCGTACGATCGTTGCTGCTGCCAAAAATTTTAGTCAGTATTTTCGTTAACATAATCAATAGCTTCTCTTAATCACCGGTGATGGTGACTTTGTAATAATAGGTTTCAGACAGAATTTTTTTATCAGATGAGAAGGGCAGGTCCGGCGCGGATCCCCTGCACCTGCGCCAGCCATAAGCGACAACAGTAGCCGGACGTTGCGCGGATATCAGGCAGCGCCACAGAGCGAATCGTCGCCGCGGGCTGAACCTCAAGCGTGAGTAACGCGTTCAGCGTATTGAGTAATGCGCGCTGCTGATGCGCCTGCAAAGGCTGAGCAGGTTCGGCAACCGCCGGCGTCAGGGTGAAAGAGAGATGGCGAATAACCGTGCGGATAGCATGTTGATGCCAGTAATCAACATTGCAGGATGCGCGGCGCAGGCTGCTTTGCAGTAACGCCAGATGGTCGATAGCGCTGACGCAACCGATATTCAGGCTGCGCGATGGAGTTTCTGCTAAAGCCGCGCGATCGTGGGCTGATGCCTGTGGCAGGCCAAGCGTAGCCGCGACCATCCCCAACAGGAGATGTGGCCAGAAAAAACGCCTGCCAAATTGTCGCCAACAATTTAGAATACCAATCACAGTGTTCCGCCGGAGCTTGCTATGCGTGATAGTCGCCCACAATCAATTGAAATTTTTTTCGATCAGGCTCAGCAGCAAAGCGTTCTGCAACAGGTGCAGCAACGCGCCATTGCGTTGAACCAGCTTAATCGTGCAGTGCAGGGGATTATTCCGGCACAGTTACATCCCTGGTGCCGCGTGGCAAATTTCCGTCAGGGAATTCTGGTTATTGAAACGGCGAATGCCAGCTGGCTGATGCGTTTACGCTATGAACAGTCCAGTTTATTATCGGCATTACGCAGCCAGATATTACCATCATTAACGGCGATCGACATCAGGATAAATCCCTCGCTGGCTGCAAAAGGGCAGAAATCCGTGCAAGAAAGCAGCACTCAGCCAACAACCGTTGAAAAACCGTTATTACGCCAGCTAAGCGCAGACAGTGCGGAGATTTTACGTGGAGTAGCGGAGCGCAGTCCGAAAAAGCTGAAAGAAACATTAGAACGACTGGCTGCGCGCGCCGGAGAGAGTACCCGCTCAACCAGTCGTTAATCCTGCTTTCTCCGCCGGGAAGGGCCGGCGGAAACTGAGTACCAGCTTATGCCAGCACCAGGTTTGGCGCTTTAAAGGTCACAGGAAGTTCGGCTTCATCTTCAAACGTTGCCCATTCCCAGGCTTCCTGGCGCGCCAGTACTGCCTGCAACAGCTTGTTGTTCAGTGCGTGGCCGGATTTATACGCCGTAAATGCACCGATGATGTTGTGACCGCACATAAACAGGTCACCTACCGCATCCAGCATTTTATGACGCACAAATTCGTCTTCAAAGCGCAGGCCATCTTCGTTCAGCACGCGGTAGTCATCTACCACGATGGCACAATCGAAGCTGCCGCCCAGGCACAGGCCGCGTGACTGCAGTGCTTCAATATCGCGCATAAAACCAAAGGTACGCGCCCGGCTTATCTGACGGGCAAAGGCTTCCGCAGAGAACTCCATACGGTAGCGCTGTGAGCCGGAGTCAATCGCAGGATGGTTAAAGTCAATGG
This sequence comes from uncultured Erwinia sp., assembly GCA_945290265.1. Taxonomy (GTDB): domain Bacteria; phylum Pseudomonadota; class Gammaproteobacteria; order Enterobacterales; family Enterobacteriaceae; genus Erwinia. The sequence continues at coordinate 50,267 of CALYQW010000009.1, read as the reverse complement.
TGAAATCCAGTGAGAAACCATTATACGGGGTAAACTCCGCCCATTTGTCACCATCTTCAACCCGAACAGGCTGTTTGATGCGGACAAATTTCTTGGCGTTGTTCAGCTCCTCAATGCCGGCGTCCATGAGCAGATAAATAAAGGGTGCGGCGCTGCCATCCATAATGGGAATTTCAGGCGCGTTCACTTCCACCACAATATTATCAATCCCCAAACTTGCCAGGGCTGCATTCAGGTGTTCGACCGTTGAAATACGCACGTCATGCTCATTAACCAGGCAAGTACAGAGCATGGTATCACGCACGGATTTGGCATCAGCCGGGAAATCAACCGGTGGATTCAAGTCAGTGCGACGATAGATGACCCCGGTATTAGCCGGCGCCGGGCGTAAGGTCAGCGTGACTTTCTTGCCGGTATGTAAACCGACACCTGTCGTCTGCACGATACGTTTTAATGTCCGTTGTTTGATCATCGCATTATCTCGCAAAAATTTACCATCCGGTCATGAGTTTACCAGACCGACGCGGCGACAGTTTAGCACAAAGAGCCGAATTTACTATTAACTGACAATTCTTAGTCTGCCTGTTTCCGCAGAAAAGCAGGAATGTCCAGATAGTCAGGCTCTTTACCTGCAGCGGCACCCGGCTCGTTGACCACTTTAGCAGCAGGTTTCTGTTCCTGCGGCAGCGGTGACATACCGTGCTGCTGATAACGATGGTCGATTACCGGCTGAGCTGGTTGCTTGTTAGTGACCAGGGTAATTTCAGGACGTTTGTCCATACCGATACCGGTAGCCACCACGGTGACGCGCAGCTCATCGTTCATTTCCGGATCCAGTGAAGTACCAATAACCACAGTGGCGTTGTCGGATGCAAAGGCACGGATGGTGTTACCCACGGTCTCGAACTCATCCAGACGCAGGTCGAAACCAGCGGTGATGTTAACCAGCACACCACGCGCACCGGACAGATCGATATCTTCCAGCAGCGGACTGGAAATCGCCATTTCAGCGGCTTCTTCAGCACGGTCTTCACCACAGGCTACGCCGGATCCCATCATGGCATAACCCATTTCGGACATCACGGTGCGCACGTCGGCGAAGTCAACGTTCATCAGACCCGGACGGGTGATAAGCTCGGCAATACCCTGCACCGCGCCTTTCAGTACGTCATTCGCTGCGCCAAACGCATCCAGCAGGGAGATACCGCGGCCCAGCACTTTCAGCAGTTTGTCGTTAGGGATGGTGATCAGCGAGTCCACATGCTTGGACAGCTCAGCGATCCCCTGCTCGGCAAAAGCCATACGCTTTTTGCCTTCAAAATTGAAGGGTTTGGTCACCACGGCAACGGTGAGGATGCCCAGGTCCTTCGCCACTTCAGCCACCACCGGGGCAGCACCCGTACCCGTACCGCCCCCCATGCCGGCAGCGATAAACACCATGTCTGCACCTTCCAGTGCCTGACGCAGCGCTTCACGATCTTCTTCAGCTGAGTTGCGGCCAACTTCCGGGTTCGCCCCCGCACCCAGACCTTTGGTAATTCCATTACCAATCTGGATGGTTTGCCCAACGGCAGTCTTCCGCAGTGCCTGAGCATCGGTATTCACCGCGAAGAATTCCACGCCTTCAATACGCTCACGGACCATATGTTCTACGGCGTTACCGCCGCCGCCGCCGACGCCGATGACTTTAATCACCGCGTCATTGGTTAATTCCATAGGTTCAAACATAATTTCTCTCCGTTATGTGTTTGTAAACCGGGGATGACTAAATGGCTTTAGCCGGCTCCCCTCGGTACAAATTAAAACTCTTTTCTCAGCCAGCTGTTGATTTTCTTGAACCAGTTACCCACTGAGGCTCTTTTTTCGACGTCAGCCTCACCATTCAGGTGAGACTCTTTTCCGTAATGCAGCAGCCCTACTGCAGTAGAGTAGTACGGCTCCTGCGCATAGTCGGTTAATCCGGTAATATTCAGCGGCTGGCCGATACGCACCTGGGTGTGGAATACCCGTTGGGCGCAGTCTGCCAGCCCTTCAATCTGCGCGGCACCGCCGGTCAGGACAATCCCCGCCGCCAGATGGTGCTTCACGCCCTGCTGGCGCAGCTGTTCCTGCAATTGCAGGATTTCATCATTTACCAGATTAAGCAGTTCGGTGTAACGCGGCTCAATCACTTCAGCCAGCGTCTGGCGCTGCAGGCTGCGCGGAGGTCGGCCACCGACACTCGGCACTTCGACATTTTCGTCTTTACCTACAATTGAGCCCAGCGCACAGCCATGACGCACTTTAATCGCTTCCGCATCGGTTGGCGGCGTGCCAAAAGCATAGGCGATATCACTGGTCACCACATTCCCGGCATAAGGAATCACTTTGGTGTGGCGCAGCGCACCGCCAGTATAGACGGCAATATCCATGGTTCCACCGCCAATATCCACGACACAGACGCCCAGTTCGCGTTCATCTTCCGTCAATACAGCATAGCTGGCCGCGAGACCGGCAAAGATGAGCTGGTCAACTTTCAGACCACACCGTTCCACCGCCTTCACGATATTTTTAGCCATATCGTTATGGCAGGTGATCAGATGGACTTTTGCCTGCATGCGCACACCTGACAACCCTACCGGATTTTTTATCCCTTCCTGATAGTCAATCGCATATTCCTGAGGAATGACGTGCAGGATGCGATGTTCATCACGAACCCTTACGGATTTCGCGGTATGGACCACATTTTCCACATCCTCCATAGTTACTTCTTCTTCTGAAATAGGAACCATCCCTATTTCGTTCTGGCAACTGATATGTTTTCCGGATAACGCCAGATACACCGAGGAAATCTGGCAGTCCGCCATCAGCTCCGCCTGATCGATAGCACGCTGTACGCATTTGACTACCGACTCCAGGTCGTTTACGCCACCTTTATCCATCCCACGGGACGGGCAGCTGCCAACCCCGATAATATTGACCATGCCATCGGGCAGAACTTCCCCCACTAAGGCGGCAACCTTCGCGGTACCTATCTCCAGTCCAACTACCAGTTTTCTGTCCGTCGACTTGATCATTGTTGTTTAACCTGTGCCTGATTCTGTTGCTGATCGCTGTCAGCGTTTGTCATGAGTGCCGGAGTCCATCCTACTGCTGCGCCGGAGTCGTAACGTAAATCTACGTAGCTGATACGTTTATTCTCCGCCTGCCCCTGCTGTAACAGGGTAGGATACAACGCGATAAATCGCGTCAGGCGCTTCATATCATCCGTACGCCCCAGTTCAAGGCGGGTATCATCATCCAGTACCAGCTGCCACGAGCGTCTTGCCGTCATTGATGCCGCTTTCAGCTTAAATCTGGCCGACGCCAGCAAAGCCTGCATCTGGTGAAAGCCGGTCAGCACCTCACTTTCACTGCCTTCCGGGCCATACAGCATGGGCAGTTTCTCTTTACCCAGATGGCTGGCCGGGATGCTGAAGGATTTCCCTGCGGCATCAACCATGTGTACATCATTCCAGCGCGCAACAGGAATATATTCCACTAAATGTATTTTTAGCTCATCCGGCCACTGTTTGCGTACACTAACCTGTTGGATCCAAGGTAATCGTTCAATTTGTTGCTGGATAATGTCCACATTCTGCGACATAAACGTGCCCGGCTCGCCCAGAGACAGGATCGCCTGGCGGATATCATCATGCGTGGTGTAACGCATCTGCCCGGTGACCACCAGCCGTGAAAGTGGCAGTCTTGAGGCATCATTCATCCACTTCAACACCACCAGACCACCTGCCAGCATGACGCCAATCACCATCAGCAGAAACACGATGCCGGCGAGACGCGTGCCGTTGCTCCGACCGGAGCGGGCTTTTTCCGCTGCGTCACGGTTACGGACGTTCAGAGCCGCCTGAGACATATCAGTCAGCCAGTTCCAGAATACGCGCAACCAGCTGCGGGAAGCTCATACCGGCTTGTTTCGCCGCCATTGGCACCAGACTGTGACTGGTCATCCCCGGAGAGGTATTCACCTCCAGCAGGTAAAACTGACCGTCACCGCCCATCATCACGTCAACGCGCCCCCAGCCACTACAGCCCAGCGAGCGCCATGCCGCCAGCGTTAACGCTTTCAGTTCATCTTCCTGCTCTGCACTCAGCCCGCTCGGACAAAAATACTGCGTTTCATCAGAGATATACTTTGCCTGATAATCATAAAACTCGCTGGCAGTCTGGATACGGATGGAAGGCATCACTTCCTCGCCAATCACCGCGATGGTGTATTCCGGGCCGCTAAGAAAGGCTTCAACCAGCACTTCATCATCATAACGAAACGCTTCAGTCAGCGCGGCTGGCAGTTCAGTCGCCTGGTTAACCCGCGAAATCCCCACGCTGGAGCCCTCACGGCTCGGCTTAACAAACAGCGGCAGCCCAAGCGCGCTGATACGCGCTTCAACCTCGCTGCTCAGCCCGGCGTCCATCTGTGCCCGGGTTAACGCCACAAAAGGTGCCACCGGCAGCCCACAGCCCTGCCACAGATATTTACTGCGCAATTTGTCCATGGTGATAGCCGACGCCATCACGCCACTGCCAGTATAGGGGATAGATAAAAACTCCAGTACGCCCTGCAGCGTACCGTCTTCGCCCCCGCGCCCGTGTAGGGCAATAAATGCTTTAGTAAAGCCCGCGTCCTTCAGACCCATTACCGGAAAATCACGGATATCTACCGAATGTGCATCAACACCAGTCTCTTTCAGACCCGCCAGCACTGCCGCACCCGAAAGCAGTGAGACATCGCGCTCTGCGGATGTTCCACCCAGTAATACGGCAACTTTATCCGCCATCTTATTCCCCTTCATTAGTCTGCAGTTGTAACTTTTTCCCGGCCAGCTGGCGCGCAATACGTCCGACATTACCCGCACCCTGAACCAGGATCAGATCGTTACCGGTCAGCTTCGGCAGTAACATTTCCAGTACCGCCTCATGCTCAGAAACCAGGATAGGATCAATTTTTCCACGGCCACGAATAGTGCGACACAGTGAGCGGCTGTCGGCTCCCGGGATCGGCGTTTCGCCCGCCGCATAGACTCCCAGCATCAGCAATACATCAACCTGCGACAGCACATTAGCAAAATCATCGTACAAATCACGGGTACGGGTATAGCGGTGCGGCTGAAAAATCATCACCAGATTTTTATCCGGCCAGCCAGCGCGTGCCGCTTTAATGGTGACATCGACTTCGGTGGGATGGTGACCATAATCATCCACCAGCATCGCACTGCCGTTTTCCAGCGGATATTCCCCGAGAAAGTCGAAGCGGCGTCCAGTTCCCTGGAAGCTCTCCAGTGCCGTAAGAATTTCGCTGTCTTCAATACCTTCTTCAGTAGCAACTGCTACCGCTGCTGCCGCATTCAGCGCGTTGTGGCGACCCGGCGCATTCAGCGTCACCTGCATCAGCGGTTTATCATGACGCACCAGCGTAAAGTGCCCCTGAGCGCCCTGCTGGCGATAATCCTCTACCCGTACATCGGCATCATCACTGAAACCATAAGTGGTGATCTGACGCCCTACCTGCGGGATCAGGTCCCGCACTACCGGGTCATCGACACAGAGCACGGCCCGCCCGTAAAACGGTAAATTGTGTAAAAAATTAATAAACGTCTGCTTCAGATTCTCAAAGTCGCCCTGGTAAGTATCCATATGGTCGGCTTCGATATTGGTCACAATCGCTACCATCGGCTGCAAATGCAAAAACGAGGCATCGCTCTCGTCCGCTTCAGCGATCAGATACCGACTGCTGCCTAAGCGGGCGTGAGTGCCGGCAGCTTTCACCAGACCGCCATTAACAAAGGTCGGATCCAGCCCACCTTCGGCATAAATACTGGACACCATTGCCGTAGTGGTGGTTTTACCGTGAGTACCGGCGACCGCAATACCGTGGCGGAAACGCATTAGCTCGGCCAGCATTTCGGCGCGGCGGATCACCGGGATTCGCGCTTCACGCGCGGCCACCACTTCCGGGTTATCCTGAGCCACCGCAGTAGACACCACCACCACGCTGGCATCACTGACATTTTCCGGCCGGTGGTTGAAATAAACCGTGGCACCCAGCCCCTGCAAATGCTGCGTCACGGCATTGGGTGCCAGATCGGATCCGCTAATCTGATAACCTTCATTGGCCAACACTTCGGCAATACCGCCCATGCCGGCACCACCGATGCCAACAAAGTGAATGTGCCGGACGCGACGCATCTCGGGCACGACAGAACGCAGTTTCGCCAGTTGTTGTGTATTCATCTCTTTATGCCTGTCAGTGTGCCTTTGCACCCACGTTCAGAGCCGCCTGCGCAGGCTCCGTCAAAATTAATTACCTGCCGCCTTACTGACCTCGGCAGCCACCCGTTCGGTAGCGTCCGGAATGGCCACTGCCCGGGCTTTTTCCGCCATGGCTAACAGCGTGGCGCGATCCCAGCCGGACAGCGTGGCTGCCACCGCCTGCGAGGTAAATTGCGGCTGTTCATAAATTTTTGCCGCACCAGCCTGCTCTAACGGCAGCGCATTCCAGTACTGCTGACGATCCTTATGCTGAAACGGCACAAAGATCGCGGCTAAACCACAGGCGGCCACTTCGCTGACGGTCAGCGCGCCGGAGCGACATACCACCACGTCAGCCCAGCCATAGGCAGCAGCCATATCGTCGATAAACTCCGACACACGATGCTGCGTCTGGTTCAACGCGGCATAAGCCCGATTGACGCTTTCCAGCGCCCCTTTCCCCACCTGATGCCAGAGGGTGATGTTATCGCCCAGCAGAGCCGCAACCTCGGGCAGCGTCTGGTTCAGTACCCGCGCCCCCTGGCTGCCGCCAATCACCAGCACCCGCACCGGGCCATTGCGATCGGCTAAACGCACCGCCGGCAGAGGCAGTGCCAGTAAATCGTTACGCACCGGGTTGCCCACCACCTCAGCGTTGGGGAACGCCCCCGGAAATGCCTGCATCACTTTGGTGGCGATTTTTGCCAGCCACTTGTTGGTCAGTCCGGCAATACCATTCTGCTCATGCAGCACCACCGAAATACCGCAACTCCAGGCCGCAAGGCCGCCGGGGCCGGAAACGTAGCCGCCCATTCCCAGCACTACGTCAGGCTGCCAGGCTTGCATAATTTTCCGCGCCTGACGCCATGCCTGAAAAATTCGCAGCGGCGCGGCCAGCAATGCCTTGATTCCTTTACCGCGCAGACCACTGATACGGATAAACTCAATGTCGATACCCTGTTCAGGCACTAAACGGGCTTCCATACGGTCAGCCGTGCCAAGCCAGCGCACCTGCCAGCCCTGCGCCATCAGATAGTGGGCAACCGCCAGTCCGGGGAAAACGTGTCCACCGGTACCGCCAGCCATCACCATCAGTCGCTTTCCACTCATCGACTACCCTCGCGTAAACGCCTGCGCTTTCGCCAGACGCGTTTCAAAATCTATGCGTAACAAAAATACGATGGCGGTAGACATAATGATCAAACTCGAACCACCATAACTGATCAGCGGTAATGTCAGACCTTTGGTCGGCAGCATCGCCGCCGCCGCGCCGACATTTACCAGCGCCTGGAAGCTGAACCAGACGCCAATAGAGCAGGCCAGAAAGCCGGAAAAGCGCTGATCGTTCTCCAGTGCGCGTCGTCCAATCGACATGGCGCGAAAAGCGACGAAGAATACCATTAACAGCGCTAAAACCACACCGATATAACCCAATTCCTCCCCAATAATTGAGAAGATAAAGTCAGTATGTGCTTCCGGTAAATATTCCAGTTTCTGCACCGAGTTCCCCAGTCCCTGTCCCCAGAGTTCACCACGTCCAAAGGCCATCAGTGACTGGGTCAGCTGATAGCCGCTGCCGAAGGGATCTTCCCACGGATTCCAGAAGGAGGTGACGCGACGCATGCGATAGGGTTCAGCCACAATCAGCAGGCAAACGGCGAAGATCCCGGAACCGATAATCGCCAGAAACTGCCACAGCTTGGCACCGGCAAGAAACAGCATGGCCAGGGTAGTGACAAACAGCACCACCACCGTCCCCAGATCGGGCTGCGCCAGCAGCAGTACCGCCAGCACCACCATCACGCCCATCGGTTTACAGAAGCCCCAAAAGTTATTGCGCACTTCGTCTACCTTACGGACCAGATAGCTGGCGAGATAGCAAAACAGCGACAGTTTGGATAATTCAGCAGGCTGAATACGCAGCGGCCCCAGCGCAATCCAGCGCGACGCCCCGTTAACCGAGCTGCCTACCACCAGCACCACCAGCAGCATCACCACCGTTGCCAGCAGCATCATATTGCTGTAACGCTGCCAGAAATCCATTGGCACGCGTAGCGTCACCACGGCAATTCCCAGCGCCAGCAGCAGGTAAAATGCATCACGCCGGGCAAAATAGAAGGGATCGTCAGACAGGCGCTGCCCCACCGGCATTGAGGCCGAGGTCACCATCACAAATCCGAGGATTGCCAGGCCAAAGGTCAGCCACAGCAGGGTGCGGTCATACAGTACCAGGGTGCTGGTATCGCTTTCACGCGCTCCCATTACCCAGTTTTTCAGGCGTTGCGCAGTTCCGCCAATCAGGCCACCGGTCAGACGGCCCACAAATCCCAGTGCAGCAAGACGCATTAACCTGCCTCCTCTGCCAGCCGGGCGAACAGCTCGCCCCGGTGTTCAAAATTCTTAAACTGATCGAGGCTGGCGCAGGCTGGCGACAGCAGCACCAGGTCGCCCGGCTGTGTCTGCGGTGCAATCTCTCTGATCGCCTGCTCCATGTTTTCCGTCTGACGGGAAATCTCCGGACGTAACGCGGCCAGTGCGGCGGCATCGCGACCAAAGCAGTACACCCGGATATGGTCGCCTTGTAAGTGCGCCTTAAGCGGGCTGAAATCAGCTGATTTACCGTCGCCGCCCAGCAGCAGCCACAAGGTGCCTTTGACATTCAGCCCGGATAGCGCCGCCTCGGTGCTGCCGACATTGGTGGCTTTGGAATCGTTGATCCAGCGCACACCTTTGTGCTCCCACACCAGCTGGAAGCGGTGCGCCAGACCGGTAAAGGTGGTTAACGTCTGCAAACTGGTGGCGCGCGGCAGTCCCACCGCATCCGCGAGCGCCAGCGCGGCCAGGGCATTGGTATAGTTATGCTGACCCACCATCCGCATCTCATCAGTGTTCAGCACTTTTTCGCCGCACACCCGCAGCCAGGTGCTGCCCTGCTGATGATTCAGGTGATAATCACCAACATCAACGCCAAAGCTGATACAGCGCGCATCCGCGCCACGCTCCGGCATGGTCATGCCATCGTCAGCATTCACCACGCATACTTTGGCGTTTTCATAAATTCGCAGCTTGGCGGCACGATACTGCTGCATCCCCAGCGGATAGCGATCCATATGATCTTCGCTGACGTTCAGGATGGTGGCCGCCACGGCATGCAGGCTGTGGGTGGTTTCCAGCTGAAAACTGGACAGCTCCAGCACATAAAGATCCGCCGGGGTTTCCAGCAGTTTCAGCGCCGGCAGGCCAATATTGCCGCCAACCCCCACCTGCCAGCCGGCGGTTTTCGACATTTCGCCTACCAGGGTGGTTACGGTGCTTTTGCCGTTGGAGCCGGTAATGGCCACTATCGGTGCCTGGGCTTCGCGGCAGAACAGTTCAATATCGCCAACGATCTCCACCCCGGCTTGCGCCGCTGCCGCCAGTGACGGATGCGCCAGCGCCAGCCCGGGGCTGGCAACAATCAGGTCGGCGGCCAGCAGCCAGTCGTCATTCAGCGATCCCAGCCAGCGCTCAACATTTTCCGGTAACTTTTCAAGGCCAACAGGCATCACACGGGTATCCATAACGCGCGGCGTGACGCCACGCGCGACAAAGAAATCAACACAGGAGAGGCCGGTCAGCCCCAACCCGATGATCACCACCTGTTTACCCTGATAGTCAGCCATGATTAACGCACCTTCAGTGTTGCCAGGCCAATCAGCACCAGCATCAGCGAAATAATCCAGAAGCGCACGATGACGCGCGGCTCCGGCCAGCCTTTCAGCTCATAGTGGTGATGGATAGGTGCCATACGGAAAATGCGCTGGCCGCGCAGCTTGAATGAACCCACCTGCAGGATCACCGACATCGTTTCCACCACAAATACGCCGCCCATAATTACCAGCAGGAACTCCTGGCGCAGCAGTACGGCAATAGTGCCCAGCGCGCCACCCAGCGCCAGCGAGCCGACATCGCCCATAAATACCTGCGCCGGATAGGTGTTAAACCACAGGAACCCCAGCCCCGCACCGACAATGGCAGTACAGACAATCACCAGTTCCCCGGCATGACGCAGATAAGGGATATGCAGGTATTCAGCAAACTTCACGTTACCGGTCGCCCAGGCCACCAGCGCAAACCCGGCGGCGACAAACACGGTTGGCATGATCGCCAGGCCATCCAGCCCATCGGTCAGATTTACCGCGTTACTGGTGCCGACAATCACAAAGTAGCTTAATAGCAGATACAACAGCCCCAGCTGTGGCATCACGTCCTTGAAAAATGGCACCACCAGCTGCGTAGCGGGGGTATCTTTGCCGACCATATACATGGTGAACGCCACGCCCAGCGCGATCACCGACTGCCAGAAGTATTTCCAGCGGGCAATCAGCCCTTTGGTGTCTTTACGCACTACTTTGCGGTAGTCATCAACGAAACCGACAATACCGTACCCTATCAGCACTACCAGGACACACCAGACGTACGGGTTAAAGGGATAGGCCCACAACAGCACGGAAATGGTGATGGAAGTCAGGATCATAATCCCGCCCATGGTGGGAGTCCCGCGCTTGCTGAAATGAGATTCAGGGCCATCGTTACGTACCACCTGCCCGAATGACATTTCCTGCAGGCGCGCAATCATGCGCGGCCCCATCCACAGGGAGATAAACAGCGCCGTCAGTAAACTGACAATCGCGCGAAACGTTAGATAACTGAAAACGTTGAAGCCGGAATATAATGAAATCAGATGCTCGGCCAGCCAGACTAACATGCACCTTTCTCCTGTAAGGTTAGTACTACCTGCTCCATAGCGGCACTACGGGAACCTTTAACTAATACGGTAATTTGTTGATGTTCAGTCAGCAGCGTCAGCGCACGCTCGCAGAGCGCGGCTTTGTCACTGAAATGCTCACCAACACCACTGGCATCACTGATGCCTTTACTGTGGATGCCGACACTTAACACTTTATCAATCCCGGCCAGACGGGCGACCTCGCCCACCTGACGGTGACAGTCGGCGGTATCGGCACCCAGCTCGCCCATATCCCCGACAATCATCACCCGGTAACCCGGCATATCGGCCAGTACCTGAGCCGCAGCGGTCATGGAGCCGACATTGGCGTTATAGCTGTCATCCAGCAATAACCGGTTGTCGCCCAGCCGGATCGGATACAACCGCCCCGGCACCGCGTTCAGCTGACTTAGCCCCTGTTGGATAGCATAGAGCGAAGCCCCTACCGACATCGCCAGCGCCGCTGCGGCCAGGGCATTAGCGATATTGTGTCGTCCGGGTAACGGCAGGCAGACCGGGATGCTGCCCTGAGGGGTATGCAAGCGGAATGCCGTTCCTTCGGCGCTGAATGTCAGTTCACTGGTATAAAAATCACTGTCGCCACGCTGTTCCGGGGCAAAACGCCAGACGGTTTTATCCTGCAGAGAGGGCTGCCAGCGCGGCCAGTCGTTACTGTCACAGTTAATAATCGCGGTGCCACCGGCAGGCAGACCGCTGAATATTTCCCCCTTGGCCTGCGCCACGCCGGCCAGCGAACCAAACCCTTCCAGATGCGCCGCAGCCAGATTGTTGACTAGCGCGGTTTCCGGACGTGTCAGCCCAACGGTCCAGGCGATTTCGCCCTGGTGATTCGCGCCCAGTTCGATCACCGCATACTGATGCGCTGCGGTCAGACGCAGTAAGGTCAGCGGGACGCCGATATCGTTGTTGAGGTTGCCGGCGGTATACAGCGTGGTGCCACACTGCTGCAGAATGGCTGCCGTCATCTCTTTCACCGAGGTTTTTCCCGATGAACCGGTCAGAGCGACCACTCTGGCCTGCGACTGCTGACGCACCCAGGCAGCCAGTTGCCCCAGTGCAATACGGGTATCGGCGACAATCACGTGAGCCACCGCCACCGGTAAGTGCTTACTTACCAGCAGAGCCTGTGCGCCTGCAGAAACAGCCTGCTCGGCAAAGTTATGGGCATCAAAACGCTCACCCTGCAGCGCAATAAACAGGCTGCCCGCGCTCACATTACGGGTATCGGTGGTCACCGCTTCAATCAGAGCATCGGCTCCTTCCAGACGCCCCCCGGTGATTTCTGCCAGTTGCTGCAGGCTGAAGGCAATCATGCCATCACCCCCAGCAGCGCAGCGACCGTCAGCCGGTCCGAGTAGTCAAAGCGCTGACTGCCGATGATCTGGTAATCTTCATGACCTTTGCCGGCCACCAGCACAATATCGCCGTCCTGCGCCTGCATGACCGCACTGGTCACCGCTTCGGCACGTCCCGGCATGGCCCGGGCACGTCCCGGATCGAGCATGCCACTCAGCACGTCTTTGATAATCGCCATTGCGTCTTCGCTGCGAGGATTATCGTCAGTGACCACCACCACATCCGCATACTGCTCGGCAATCGCCCCCATCAATGGGCGCTTACCTTTGTCACGATCGCCACCACAGCCAAACACGCACCACAGGCGACCGTGGCAGTGCAGCCGTGCGGCAAGCAACGCTTTCTCTAAGGCATCCGGAGTATGTGCATAATCGACCACCACGGTGGGTTTGCCTGCTACCGTAAACACTTCCATTCGTCCGGTTACCGGCTGCAGCTGACTGGCCGTGGCGGTCAGGGAGGCCAGCGGATAATTCAGCGCCAGCAAAGTAGCCAAAGCGACCAAAAGATTGCTGACGTTAAATGCGCCCATCAAACGGCTGTCAATTTCGCCGCTTCCCCAACTGGAGGTGAAGCGTACCCGGGCACCGCCATCGTGGTAGCTAACGTTATCCGCTTTCACCCAGCGGCCGTGCCAGTCGACAGGAAGACGATTTTCCATCGTCACCGCCACTGCATCCGGCAGCTGTTGCAGCCAGCGCAGACCGGCGTCATCGTCGGTGTTGATAATATTTTGCGCCACCTGATGCTCGGAGAACAACAGCCACTTGGCGGCTTCATAGCGGGTCATATCACCGTGATAATCGAGGTGATCGCGGCTGAGGTTAGTAAACACGGCGGCGGCAAACGGCAGTGCCGCCACGCGGTGCTGTACCAGGCCGTGAGAAGAGACCTCCATCGCCGCCAGCGTTGCGCCCTGACGTACCAGAGAATCCAGCATATGCTGAATATCAACCGCTGAGCCGGTGGTATTTTCAGCCGGTGACAGCTGGCCATACAGGCCATTGCCAACGGTGCCCATGACCGCACCGGTTTCCCCCAGCAGCTGCGCCCACTGGGCCAGCAATTGCGTGGTGGTGGTTTTACCGTTAGTCCCGGTTACCCCCACCAGCTTCAGTTTTTCACCCGGCTGTTGATAAAAACGCCCTGCCAGCGCCGACAGGCGCTGGGGCAGCTGGCTCAGGTAAATCACCGGCACGCCGTGTTTGATCACGATATGCCCTTCATGCGCTCCACCTTCGGCCTCGGCGATCACCGCCGCGACACCCTGGGCAATCGCCTGCGGTATAAAATGGCGGCCATCGCTGGCATGGCCTTTAATCGCCACAAACAGGTCGCCAGCCGCCACCAGGCGACTGTCCAGAATCATTTCTCGCAGCGGACGCTCCGGTACATCAGGCACCCAGGGTGCCAGCAGGTCGCGCAGGTTACGATCGGTCACTCGAACCCTCACTCTTGTTAATAGCTATTTCACTTTTGTCGCTGGTGGGGATGGCATCCGGCTCAACGTTCATCGTACGCAGAACGCTGCCCATAATGGCCCCAAATACCGGTGCAGAAATGGCACCACCGTAATACTTACCGGCCTGAGGATCGTTAATCACCACTACCAGCGCAAAACGAGGATGACTGGCAGGCGCCACGCCTGCCGTATAAGCGATATATTTGTTGACGTATTTGCCGTCCGGCCCGACTTTCTTCGCCGTACCGGTTTTAATGGCAATGCGGTAGCCTTTGATGGCCGCTTTCACACCACCACCACCCGGCAGCGCCACGCTTTCCATCATACGCATCACGGTACGTACCAGCGCTTCATGAAATACCCGCTGCCCGGCTACCGGCGGATCAACTTTAGTAATCGACAGCGGGCGAAACACCCCGTAGCTGCCAATAGTGGCGTATACTCTGGCCAGCTGTAGCGGCGTCACCATCAGCCCGTAGCCAAAGGAGAAGGTCGCCCTTTCCAGATCGGACCAGCGCTGTTTGGACGGATACAGGCCGCTACTTTCCCCCACCAACCCCAGATTGGTCGGTTTCCCCAGCCCAAAGCGTGAGTATGTGTCGGTCAACGCGTTGGAAGGCATCGCCAGCGCCATACGTGAAACGCCAACGTTGGAAGATTTCTGCAGCACCCCGGTCAGCGTCAGTTCGTTGTAACGCGCCACGTCTTTAATCTCGTGACCGCTAATGCGGAAGGGGGTGGTGTTCAGCACGCTGTTTTCCCGCACCACGCCACGCTGTAATGCGGTCATTACCACCATCGGCTTCACCGTAGAGCCAGGCTCGAAAATATCGGTAATCGCCCGGTTACGCATCACGTCTTTGGTGACACCGCTCAGGTTATTCGGGTTATAGGCCGGGCTGTTAGCCATCGCCAGCACTTCGCCGGTATTCACATCCACCAGTACCGCCGTGCCCGATTCCGCTTTGTTGAACGCCACCGCATTACTCAGTTCACGGTACACCTGTGCCTGCAGACGTTCGTCAATACTGAGCGCCAGATTATGTGCCGCCTGGCTGTCCACCGAGGAAATATCTTCAATCACCCGACCGAAGCGATCTTTACGCACCGTGCGTTCACCCGGCTGGCCGGTGAGCCACTTATCAAAGCTTTTCTCGACCCCTTCAATCCCCTGACCGTCAATGTTGGTAAAGCCGATCAAATGGGAAGTGACCTGCCCCGCCGGGTAATAACGGCGTGACTCTTCCCGCAGGAAGATGCCGTGCAATTTCAGTTTTTTAATGTAGTCGCCAATCGCCGGGTTAACCTGACGGGCAAGATAGACAAAACGTCCTTTAGGGTTGGCATTTATGCGTGCAGCCAGTTGGTCGAGAGGAATGGAGAGCGCATCCGCCAGCGCCTTCCAGCGGCTGTCAAAAATCACACCGCCTTTTTCATGCAGCACTTTAGGATCGGCCCAGACGGCATTAACTGGTACGCTGACCGCCAGAGGGCGGCCGGCACGATCAACGATCATTCCGCGCGCCGCCGGCACCGGCTGCACGCGCAGTGAACGCATATCCCCTTCGCGCACCAGGCGATCCGGGTTGATCACCTGTAGCCAGGCAACGCGCAGCAGCAGCCCTGCCAGTGCCAGAACAATGCAGCCACACAGCAAACCAAAACGCCAGCTAATAAAGCTGGCCTTTTTTTCTGTCCGTTTTGACTTCTGTGTTTTCTTCACGACTCTCATTGAGTCCGGTTTTCCTTATTGCTGCACCACAATAATTTCTTTAGAAGGATCAACATGCTGCATCTGGAGTTTCTCCGTAGCGATACGTTCAACACGACTGTGATCGCCCAACGCATTTTCTTCCAGAATCAGGTTACGCCATTCGATATCCAGCGCGTCACGTTCCAGTACCAGCTGTTCACGCTGGGCGGTCAACAGGCGGGTTTTATGTGCCGTAGTGACCACCAGAATGGAAGAAACCAGTACCGCGATCAGTAAAATCAGCGGGATTTTGGCGTGCCGCAGCAAATCGCCAACAATTACCCCGGGCAGACTGTGACGCTCGTTGCCCATCATGATGCGGTACGCTCTGCAATACGCAGCACTGAACTGCGCGCACGCGGGTTCTCTGCCACTTCCGCTTCACCCGGCATCATCTTGCCGAGGGCTTTCAGCTGGCGTCCTCCCAACTGACTTAACTGCGCTTCAGTCATCGGTAAACCGTGCGGGATCTGCGCCCCGCGACTCTGTTCCCGCATAAAACGCTTCACGATGCGATCTTCCAGCGAGTGGAAGCTGATAACCGACAAACGTCCTGTCGGTGCCAGGGTAATTAATGCCCCTTTCAGCGCCTGCTCAATCTCGTCCAGTTCACTGTTTACCCAGATGCGGATCGCCTGAAAACTGCGCGTAGCCGGGTGCTTAAATTTATCTTTAACTGGCGTGGCAGCATAAATCACGTCAGCCAGTTCCTTGGTACGCGTCATCGGTTGTTCACGGTTACGCTCAACAATGGCGCGGGCAATACGCTTCGCAAAACGCTCCTCGCCAAAGGTCTTCAGCACAAAGGCGATATCACTTTCTTCCGCCTGCAGCAGCCAGTCTGCCGCCGACAGACCCCGGGTCGGATCCATGCGCATATCCAGCGGTCCGTCACGCATAAAGGAAAAACCGCGTCCGGCGTCATCCAGCTGTGGCGAAGACACGCCCAGATCAAGCAGAATACCGTCGACTTTACCCAGCAGGCCGCGCTGTTCCATATATTCGCTCAGCGCAGAAAACGGACCGTGAATAATACTGAAACGGGGATCGCTAATTTTAGCCGCCGCCGCTATCGCCTGCGGATCGCGATCAATTGCGATAAGTTTCCCCTGCTCCCCCAGATGGGAAAGGATCAGGCGCGAATGTCCGCCACGCCCAAAAGTGCCATCGATATAGATGCCATCAGGTTTGATATTGAGGCCATTAACTGCCTCGTCTAATAACACGGTGGTATGTTTAAAAGTTTCCAGCATAGCTATAACGATAAATCCTGTAATCGCTCAGACAACGGTTGCTGAGACGTCTGTTCTGCGTCGATATCATCCCTCACCTGCTGATACCAGGTCTGTTCATCCCACAGCTCAAACTTGTTAAACTGTCCGACCAGCATCACTTCTTTGGTCAGACTGGCGTGCTGACGCAGGGTTCCGGCCAGCAATAAACGTCCGGCACTGTCCATCTGACATTCACTGGCATGGCCAAGAAGCAGACGCTGAACGCGACGTTCTGCCGGGTTCATACTGGATAAGCGCGACAGTTTCTGTTCAATAATTTCCCATTCAGGCAGGGTGTAAAGCAGCAGACAGGGCTGATGAAGGTCAATGGTGCATACCATTTGCCCTTCAGATTCATCAATCAGCTTTTCACGATAGCGCACGGGTACGGCCAGCCGCCCTTTGCTGTCGAGATTGACTAACGTTGCTCCACGGAACATGCCAGTCTCACCCCCATTCACCACTTTAACCCACAAATTCCCACTAAAAGAGTGTACGGAGCGAATGAAAACATTGTCAAGCTATGGCAGGAGGCGAATAAGATTATTTCTGCGAGGGAATTCTCCCTTCGCAGACGGCTATTGCACGGAAGGAAAAGAGATACTAAAAATAAACCGATGAATACTGGAAGAAATTTCTATCTTCTTTTGGAGTTTGACAGAAAAAATCGCCGCTGTTGCACCAAATAACCCTTTATTCGCTAATTTATGCTGCAGCAAGATTTAAGGTCTTTCTGAATCCGGTTACGAGCATAACCGGGATAAAATTGAATCAGCAGCGTAACGGCAGTCCTGCGCTGCATCATTATCAGGCTCAAAATAACCTGGTAAACCAATAAATTTATCTGCTAGCAGCCACGTTTGATGTATGGGGAAATTAATTTCCCCCAAGCGATAATATTTATTTACTTATCCGTATAAACAACCACGGCGGTTTTCACCGCCGGATTGAAAAATCAATCTTCCACTTTTACTAAGGTTTACGATTTAAACAGCCCCGGCGATAAAGGTTTCGTCGGATTCGGGTTAAACCGGGTTTTGGTTTTCTCGGTTCATCCAGACTCGCCAGCACCAGTTCCAGCACCCGCTCTGCCACGTCACGGTGACGCTGACCAACCGCCAGTACCGGACATTCCAGAAAATCCAACAACTCGTGGTCACCAAAGGTGGCGATGGCCAAATCTTTGGGTAAGTGGCCTTCACGCTTCAACATGGCATCCATTACGCCCTGTAACAACCCAAATGAGGTGGTAAATAAAGCCTCCGGCATCGCATGACTGTCAAGGTAGTTTTCAAAGCAGGCCGCGGCAGAATGACGTTCAAAACTGTCAGCATAAATAAAATGTATTGGCCGCTCGTCGCCTTCCCAGGCATCTCGGAACCCCAGTTCACGTAAAAAACTGACTGACAGTTCCGGCAGTGCTCCCAGGAACAGCACATCTTTCACTGGCTGCTGGCGTAACTCGGCGGCCAACGTTTGAGCATCATCCTGATCGGCCCCGACCACGCTGGTAAAATGCTCGCGATCCAGTGGCCGGTCAAGGGCAATAATCGGCAGCGTCTGGTTTACCCAGCGCTGATAAAACGGGTGCTCCGGCTGTAACGCAGTCGACACAATAATGGCATCCACCTGACGCTGCAGCAGGTGCTCAACGCAACGCATTTCGTTGTCCGGCTGATCCTCAGAACAGGCGATCAGCAGCTGATATCCGCGCTGGCGCGCCTGACGCTCAAGGTAATTAGCAATGCGCGTATAGCTGGTGTTTTCCAGATCGGGGATTACCAGCCCGATGGAGCGGGTACGTCCGGCACGCAATCCGGCGGCCACCGCATTAGGGTGATAGTTGTGCTCACGTACCACCGCCATCACTTTCTCGACGGTTTTATCACTGACGCGGTACTGTTTTGCCTTGCCATTAATCACATAGCTGGCTGTGGTACGCGAAACCCCCGCGAGGCGCGCTATTTCATCCAGTTTCACTATAACCCCACACGTCGAACGCCACAGCGGCTGAAAATAGCCATAAAACGGCTATGGATAAGAGATATTTGACATATAACCGCAGAAAAGAGCCGTGAGCAACCGCTTTTAATCTGTATATGGGTGTTTAAGCGTAAAAATGAAAACCCGGCACAGCGCCGGGTCAGTGGTTTTTCTTGAACATCTCACTGTAACCGGCGGGATGACACCAGCGTACACTGATGCCTGCCCCCATTTTCAGCGTGACAGAGACGCGCGAAATTAACGCATAATTCTGTCGCCACGCGCTACGCCAACCACGCCTGAGCGGGCAACTTCAATAATTTCTGCCACTTCACGAACGCTGTTAAGAAAAGCGTCCAGTTTGTCACTGGTTCCCGCCAGCTGAACCGTATACAGCGAAGAAGTAACGTCAACAATCTGCCCACGGAAGATATCCGCGTTACGTTTTACCTCTTCACGCCCCTGACCGCTGGCCTGAATTTTCACCAGCATAATTTCACGTTCAACAAAGGCACCCTGTACCAGCTCGCTGACCCGCAGCACATCCACCAGCTTGTGCAGCTGTTTTTCGATCTGTTCCAGCGCTTTGTCATCACCCAGGGTTTGAATAGTCATGCGCGACAGCGTGGGATCATCCGTCGGAGCCACCGTCAGACTGTCAATATTGTAACCACGCTGGGAGAACAGCCCCACTACCCGGGACAACGCACCCGGCTCATTTTCCAGCAGTACCGATAATACGCGACGCATGATTAAGTCCTCTCCGTTTTGCTCAGCCACATTTCGTCCATTCCTCCGCCACGGATCTGCATCGGGTATACGTGTTCATTGCTGTCAACGGCCACGTCAACAAGCACCAGACGCTCCTGTGCCACCAGTTTCAGCGCTTCAGCCAGTTTGCTTTCCAGTTCGTCGGGGTGGTTGATCGAAATCCCGCAGTGACCATAGGCTTCCGCCAGGCGGACAAAATCCGGCAGCGATTCCATATAACTTTGCGAATGGCGCCCCGAATAGATCATGTCCTGCCACTGTTTCACCATACCGAGGAAACGGTTGTTGAGATTCAGTACCAGCACCGGTATGCCATACTGCAGGGCGGTGGACAGCTCCTGAATATTCATCTGAATACTGCCATCCCCGGTTACGCAGACCACGGTTTCCCGGGGCAGCGCCAGCTTTACACCCAGTGCGGCCGGTAAACCAAAACCCATGGTGCCCAGCCCGCCGGAATTAATCCAGTGGCGCGGCTTATCGAACGGATAATGCAGCGCGGTAAACATCTGATGTTGACCCACGTCCGAGGTGACATAGGCTGCACCGCTGGTCAGACGGTACAGTGCTTCAATCGCCGCCTGTGGTTTGATTTTTTCACTGTGGCGATCGTAATCCAGGCACTGACACCCACGCCACTGATCGATCTGCTGCCACCAGTCGCTCAAACCACCCTGCGCGGCCTCATTCTGCGCCAGCAGTTTCAACATTTGCTGCAGCACCATTCTGGCATCCCCCACCACCGGAATATCCGCCGCCACTGTTTTAGAAATTGAGGTCGGGTCAATATCAATATGTACCACGGTGGCATCAGGACAATATTTCGCCAGATTATTGGTGGTGCGATCGTCAAAACGCACGCCTACGGCAAAAATCACGTCCGCGTGGTGCATGGTCATATTCGCCTGGTAAGTGCCGTGCATGCCCAGCATACCAAGACTTTGCGCATGGGTTGCCGGGAAAGCCCCCAGCCCCATCAGTGACGTGGTGACCGGCGTTTTCAGCTGTTCAGCTAACTGACGCAGCTCGTGATGGCAGTCCGCAGTGATGACTCCGCCGCCGGCATAAATCACCGGCTTCTGCGCAGCCATCAGCGTCTGTACCGCGCGTTTTATCTGACCCTTATGTCCCTGAACAGTGGGATTATAGGAGCGCATACTGACGGTTTCTGGCCAGAAATAGGGCTGCTTATGCGCCGGGCTCATCATATCTTTCGGCAAATCGACCACCACCGGCCCGGGACGGCCGCTGGCGGCCAGCCAGAAGGCTTTTTTCATAATGGTGGGGATATCTTCCACCTGCTTGATCATAAAGCTGTGTTTGACGATCGGGCGGGAAATTCCCACCATGTCGCACTCCTGAAACGCATCGAAGCCAATCAGGGAAGACATCACCTGGCCGGACAGCACCACCATCGGGATCGAATCCATATAGGCGGTAGCAATACCGGTAATCGCATTGGTCGCGCCGGGTCCGGAAGTAACCAGCACCACGCCAACCTCACCGGTGGCACGGGCATAGCCATCGGCCATATGCACTGCCGCCTGTTCATGGCGTACCAGAATATGATCCACACCTCCAACGGTTTGCAGAGCGTCATAAATATCGAGGACGGCTCCACCGGGATAGCCGAAAACATGCCTGATGCCCTGATCGATCAACGATCGGACCACCATTTCAGCTCCTGACAACATTTCCATTTTTGCCTCCAGGCGTAAGGTACTGAGTTATCTGCCGCCTTTGCGTCAGCAGATAAGTTCAAACCGAGGTTCTGTATGCAGACGCTGGAAATCATGTCCAGCGCCCGTACTCGGGATCAATTTCCGGTATAAGTGAGAGCGGGCAGCGCCCGTTATTGTGGCAATCACCTTAACCGCAGAAAAGTGAGCAGGCAAACGCCAGCCGGTGCCTGCGCCTGAAGGTCTGATGTTTATGCTGCTGCCTGCCAGGGTGATTGACGAGAATAATACTGAGATAACGCTGCCACCACAGAAGATTATACTAATCAGCACGGCCTTTCCGACGCTATCCTTTTGTTATGAAAATTATAACAAGCCCCCTTTAGCTGTTATTGGTAAGAAAGCGAAGACTCCTGGATTTATATTCTGTATTGATAATTAAAATTAAAACATCGCGCCATCGAGAGCAGGATCCACAGCAGATAAACCAGAAAAAAACCCACCAACCATAATTATTACAATAAGTTACAGAGAGGCTGTTTTAACCAGGCTTATTACGCGCCCGGGTACTTCAATTATTAACAGCAAGGGTAATGATGTCAGAAAGTTATTATTCTCTCAGTTTCCTTTCACGGCTGATTTATTTCTTTACCAGCCCGCTACTCCATCATAATTTACCTGGATAATCATCTTGACAGCCTTACGGTTTATCGGGTATCACTATTGGAACTTTACTTTTACGGGGTCTGAAGCAATGACTGGTTTTATCCGCCTCCTGTCTCTACTACTTAACGCACCTTCGCTGCGCGGGAGAGTTGTGGGCGGGATCAGAAACTGATTCAGGCTGACAAAACAAAAAACCCGCGCACTGCGCGGGTTTTTTTATGCCCGCAGTGACGACGCATCAACACCACAAGGAACTATTCCATGAGCCAACAGGTTATTATTTTCGATACCACACTGCGCGATGGCGAGCAGGCGTTACAGGCCAGTCTGAGTGTCAAAGAAAAGCTGCAAATCGCCCTGGCGCTGGAACGCATGGGCGTGGACGTAATGGAAGTGGGTTTCCCGGTCTCCTCCCCGGGGGATTTTGAGTCAGTGCAGAGCATTGCCCGTCAGATCAAAAACAGCCGCGTATGCGCCCTGGCGCGCTGCGTCGAAAAAGATATTGATGCAGCCTGGGAAGCACTGAGGGTCGCTGATGCCTTCCGTATTCACACCTTTTTAGCCACTTCACCTATGCATATCGCCACTAAACTGCGCAGCACCCTGCCGGAAGTGATTGAACGTGCGGTGAAAATGGTAAAGCGCGCGCGCAATTATACCGACGATGTCGAATTCTCCTGTGAAGACGGTGGCCGCACCCCGATTGACGATCTTTGCCGGGTGGTCGAAGCGGCAATCAATGCCGGTGCCACCACCATAAATATCCCGGACACCGTCGGTTACACCCTGCCTTACGAATACGCCAGCATCTTCAGCGCGCTGCGTGAGCGGGTGCCAAATATTGATAAAGCTATCCTGTCAGTTCATACCCATGACGACCTGGGGATGGCGGTGGGTAACTCGCTGGCCGCCGTTAATGCTGGCGCACGTCAGATCGAAGGTGCGATGAACGGTCTGGGCGAGCGTGCCGGTAACTGTGCGCTGGAAGAAGTGATTATGGCGATTAAAACCCGTGGCCAGTTAATGAATGTCCATACGCGAGTTAATCACCAGGAAATTTATCGCACCTGCCAGACCGTCAGTCAGATCTGTAATATGCCAATCCCGGCACATAAAGCGATTATTGGCTCCAATGCTTTTGCTCACTCTTCCGGTATTCACCAGGATGGCGTACTGAAGAACCGCGAAAATTATGAAATCCTGACCCCGGAATCTATTGGTCTGAAACAGGTTCAGTTAAATCTGACATCGCGCTCCGGTCGGGCGGCGGTGAAGCACCGGATGGAAGAAATGGGCTACAGCGAATCCGATTACAATCTGGATACCCTGTACGATGCCTTTAAAGTGCTGGCCGATAAAAAAGGCCAGGTATTTGATTACGACCTGGAAGCGCTGGCCTTTATTAATAAACAGTCGGAAGAGCCGGAATATTTCTCTCTGGAAAACTTCAATATTCAGTCAGGTTCCAGCGTGATTTCTACCGCCACCGTTCAGCTGAACTGCGGCGATGAGCAAAAAACCGAAGCCGCCACCGGTAATGGTTCGGTAGATGCGATTTATCAGGCGATTAATCGCATTACCGACTTTGAGACTGAGCTGGTCAGCTACAACCTGAGCGCCAAAGGTCAGGGTAAAGACGCGCTGGGCCAGGTCGATATTGTCGTCAGCTACCAGGGACGTAAATTCCACGGCGTCGGTCTGGCGACCGATATTGTCGAGTCCTCTGCCAAAGCGATGATCCACGCGCTGAATAATATCTGGCGCGCCCGTCAGGTTGAGCAGGAGCTGCAGAGCAAATCCATGCAGCCAAACAGGGAGATGGTGTAATGGCCTCAGCAGAATTTCATATTGCGGTATTACCCGGCGATGGCATTGGCCCGGAAGTCATGGCTCAGGCCACCAAGGTACTGAATGCCGTCAGTCAGCGCTTTGGTTTACGCATTACCACCCGTGAATACGCTGTCGGCGGCTGCGCAATTGACCGTCACGGGGTGCCGCTGCCAACGGAAACGGTTAGAGGCTGTGAGCAGGCAGATGCCATCCTGTTTGGTTCCGTAGGCGGCCCAAAATGGGAACACCTGCCACCGGCTGAACAGCCGGAGCGTGGCGCGCTGTTACCCTTACGCGAACACTTTAAGTTGTTCAGTAACCTGCGCCCGGCGCGTTTATATCAGGATCTGCAGGCCTTCTGCCCTCTGCGTCAGGATATCGCTGCGCAGGGATTTGATATTCTGGTGGTGCGCGAACTGACCGGCGGCATCTATTTCGGTCAGCCCAAAGGGCGCGAGGGCAGCGGCGCACAGGAGCGAGCCTGGGATACCGAAATTTATCACCGTTATGAAATTGAGCGTATCGCGCGTATCGCCTTTGAATCCGCCCGTCTGCGCAGCAAAAAAGTGACCTCGATAGATAAAGCCAACGTGCTGCAGTCGTCGATTCTCTGGCGTCAGGTAGTGACTGAAGTCGCTGCCGATTATCCGGACGTAGCGCTGAGTCATATGTATATCGACAATGCCACTATGCAGCTGATTAAAGCCCCGTCCCAGTTTGACGTGATCCTGTGCTCAAACCTGTTCGGCGATATTCTTTCTGATGAGTGCGCGATGATCACCGGTTCCATGGGACTGCTGCCCTCTGCCAGCCTGAACGCACAGGGATTCGGCCTGTATGAACCCGCTGGCGGCTCTGCGCCGGATATTGCCGGGAAAAACGTGGCAAACCCGATTGCCCAGATCCTGTCACTGGCGCTGCTGCTGCGCTACAGCCTGCAGGCCACCGAGGCCGCTGATGCGGTTGAGCGGGCGATTAACCGTGCTCTGGCCGCCGGTCACCGCACCGGGGATCTGGCAGGTAACGGTGCCGCTATCGCCACCGATGAAATGGGGGATATTATCGCCCGCTTAATTGGTGAAGGCGTATGAAGAAAACCCTGTATGAAAAACTGTTTGATGCCCATGTGGTGCGCGAGGTTGCCGGGGAAACGCCGCTGATCTATATCGATCGCCATCTGGTGCATGAGGTCACCTCGGCGCAGGCGTTTGATGGCCTGCGTGCGCATCATCGTCCGGTGCGCCAGCCGAAAAAAACCTTCGCCACCATGGATCACAACGTCTCGACGCAGAGCCGCGATATCCTCGATGGTAACGAGATGGCGCGCATCCAGATGAGCCTGCTGATTAAAAACTGCGAAGCTTTTGGCGTGCCGCTGTTCGATTTGAATCACCCCTGGCAGGGCATTGTGCATGTGATCGGCCCCGAACAGGGGCTGTCGCTGCCGGGGATGACCCTGGTATGCGGCGATTCACATACCTCTACCCACGGTGCGATGGGCGCGCTGGCGTTTGGTATCGGCACCTCTGAAGTTGAGCATGTGCTGGCGACCCAGACCCTGAAACAGAACCGGGCCAAAACCATGCAGATCCGGGTGACGGGTCAGGTAGCGGCGGGGATCACCGCGAAAGATATTGCGCTGTCGATTATCGGCAAAGTAGGCAGCGGTGGCGGTAACGGCCATGTTGTCGAGTTCTGCGGCCCGGTGGTGGAAGCCCTGAGCATGGAAGGCCGTATGACGTTATGCAATATGGCGATTGAACTGGGTGCCAAAGCCGGGCTGATTGCGCCGGACGATACCACCTTTGACTATGTGAAAGGCCGCCGCTTTGCGCCATCAGATGCCGACTGGCCGCAGGCGGTAGCTTACTGGCGCACGCTGAAAAGCGATCCTGGTGCCAACTATGACAAAGTGGTGACGCTGGATGCGGCCAGCATCGCGCCGCAGGTCACCTGGGGCACCAATCCCGGCCAGGTGATGGCTATCAGTGACACCATTCCCGATCCGGCCACTATCAGCGATCCGCTGGAACGCGCTTCGGCTGAAAAGGCGCTGGCCTATATGGATCTGAAGCCGGGTATCCGTCTGACCGAAGTGCCGGTGGATAAAGTATTTATCGGCTCCTGTACCAATTCACGTATCGAAGATTTACGTGCGGCGGCGGCGGTGGCTAAAGGGCATAAAATTGCTCAGGGCGTGCAGGCTTATGTGGTGCCTGGATCCGCGCCGGTAAAAACCCAGGCGGAAGCAGAAGGGCTGGATAAAATTTTTACCGATGCCGGTTTCGAATGGCGACTGCCCGGCTGCTCGATGTGTCTGGCAATGAATAACGACCGGCTGAACCCCGGAGAACGCTGCGCTTCTACCAGCAACCGCAACTTTGAAGGGCGTCAGGGACGCGGTGGCCGCACCCACCTGGTCAGCCCGGCAATGGCCGCCGCCGCCGCAATTGCCGGTCATTTCGCAGATATCCGCGAGCAGGAGTAAAAGATTATGGCGAAAAAATTCACCCGCCACAGCGGCATTGTGCTGCCGCTGGATACCGCTAACGTCGATACCGATGCGATTATTCCCAAGCAGTTTTTGCAGATGGTGACGCGCACCGGATTTGGCCGCAATCTGTTCTATGACTGGCGCTATCTGGATGCCGAAGGTCAGATCCCTGACCCCGACTTTATCCTCAATCAGCCACCGTTCGCCAATGCCAGCATTATGCTGACCCGGGAAAACTTTGGCTGCGGCTCATCGCGGGAACATGCCCCCTGGGCGCTAACCGATTACGGCTTTCAGGTGATTATCGGCAGGGACTTTGCCGATATCTTCACTACCAACGCCTTTAATAACCAGCTGCTGCTGATTACGTTCAGTGAAGCTGAGGTCGAAGAGCTGTTCCAGCTGGTCAGCGCTCAGCCGGGGATGCGTTTTACCGTGGATCTGGAAAACCAGCAGGTGCTGGCCGGTGATAAGGTGTATTCGTTTACCATCGATCCCTTCCGCCGCCGCTGTCTGCTGAACGGACTGGATGCGATTGGTTTAACGCTGCAACATGAAGATGCCATCACGCGCTACGAGCAGCAACAGCACGCATTTCTGCGTTGATCATTTGTCCTGAACACCCAATAAAAAAGCCAGCGACCTTCGCCGCTGGCTGGGAAAATTTACCCTGTTCAAAAACGTCTTCCGGCTTTGCTGCTTTTACTGACAGCACGCCTTCCTGTAAGCGACGAAGAGCAATACGTTGCCGTATTCTCCCACTCTTCCATCTGCGTTAATTATTGCCATAATAATGGGCAGGAAAAACAGACGGCTTTCAGAGTGGAGTTCCCCTTTTATGTCCTCGACGCGTTTACAGCAGCAGTTTATCCGCCTCTGGCAGTGTTGCGAGGGGCAAACGCAGGAAACCACCCTGAACGAGCTGGCGCTGCGCTTAAGCTGCTCCCGCCGCCATATGCGTAACCTGCTGAATGCGATGCAGCAGGCGGGCTGGCTGGAGTGGCAGGCAGAAGCCGGACGCGGTAAACGCTCGCGGCTGCATTTCCTCTGTACCGGGCTGGCGTTACAGCAACAGCGCGCGGATGCGCTGCTGGAGCAGGATCGTATCGATCAGCTGGTGCAACTGGTGGGTGATAAAACCCGGGTGCGGCAGATGCTGCAGTCCCACCTCGGGCGCAGCTTCCGTCAGGGTCGGCATATTCTGCGGGTACTTTACTACCGCCCGCTGCTGGATCTGCTGCCCGGCCTGCCACTACGACGTTCAGAAACCCACCTCGTACGGCAAATCTTTAGCGGACTGACGCGTATAAATGAGGAAAACGGGGCAGCCGAGCCGGATATTGCCCACCACTGGCAGCAACTATCCCCGCAGCACTGGCGTTTTTATCTGCGCCCGGCCATTCATTTCCACCACGGTCGCGAGCTGGAGATGGCAGATGTAATCGCCTCGCTAAACCGGCTGCAGCAGCAACCGCTGTTTGAACATTTCGAGCGCATTGAGTCCCACCAGCCGTGGACGCTGGATATTTATTTAAATCAGGCGGACAGCTGGCTGCCCTGGCTGCTGGGCAGCGTCAGCGCGATGATCCTGCCGCGCGAGTGGCCATCAATGGAAAACTTTGCCAGCCAGCCCAGCGGCACCGGCCCTTACGCGGTAGCGCATAATAACCGCAACCAGCTGCGGATCCGCGCGTTTGATGACTATTTTGGTTACCGCGCGCTGATTGATGAGGTCAATATCTGGGTACTGCCGGAGATCAGCGAAGATCTGGTCTATTCCGGGGTAAAACTGCAAAGCGATCGCACCGACGAACAGCCAGAGGAGAGCCGTCTGGAAGAAGGGTGTTACTTTCTGTTATTCGATCAGCGTTCAGAAGCGGGACGCAGCCAGGCGATACGCCACTGGATCAGCGCCATCTTTAATCCGATTACCCTGCTCGATCAGGGGGGGATTGCCTGCCAGCGTTACTGGTTCCCGGCCTGGGGGATCCTGCCGCGCTGGCATCACCGCAATGGCATGGTGCCGCCAGAAAAACCGGCGGGCCTGACCACCCTGACCCTGACCTGGTATAACCAGCATATGGAGCATCAGGGCATCGCCCGCTTGCTGAAACCGGTACTGGCCGCTCACGGCGTAACCCTGAATACGCAGGAGATCGATCACCAGCAGTGGCAGCGTGGTGAGGCGGTCAGCGATCTCTGGCTGGGCAGCGCCAACTTTACCCTGCCGCTGGAATTCTCACTGTTTTATCAACTGTATGGATCACCGCTGATGCAGCACTGCATTCCGGTGAACTGGCAGCAGGACGCGCGCCAGTGGCGCGCTCAGAAGCTGAACCTGGCCGAGTGGTGTAAACAGCTGGTCAGCGAGGGCTATCTGCACCCGCTGTTTCATCACTGGCTACAGCTGCACGGCCAGCAGAGTATGCGCGGCGTGAAAATGAACACCCTCGGCTGGTTTGATTTTAAATCTGCCTGGTTTGCACCACCGGAGGCATAATCCTGCTTTCGCAATGGCGTCTAAATATCTGAGATTGAGTGATAGCTTGATGCAAATTTAACGAGGTAAGAAGGTGGAATAAGCGAAAGCCAGTACCCTTACTTTATGTCTCTATCTGTTTGTCAGTAATTCAATGGTATGGCCATGACGTTGCATAATGACATTGAACTCCGCATCAAGTATGGCGTTTTGGCAGGCTTCAAATGCAGCCTTGCTTATCAAGGCTGCCGGAGTACCCTCTCCGTATGCTATTTCAACCGGCTCGACATGAGTCGCTGCATCGGGTACTTCTGAAGTCTTAGTACAAAGCTGAATAGTCTTATATGTGCGCAAAATAATCTCCTTACATGGGCATTTAGTTGTACATTTCACAGGAATTTCATTCAATTGCCTTTCTGCCTGGAGCACTATTCAAAGAGTTTTCGCCGAAGTTAACTACAAGCGGGCAAAAGTGTGGCGCTGGCAGGCACACATCTCTAGAATCATCCACTACCAACCGGCCAGGCCCTGAGGAACCGATCCATCATGCTAAAAAAATTGCTGCCACTGCTGGCGCTGTGCGCCCTGTCAGCCCAGGCAAAAGAAACGCTGACCGTCTACACCTATGATTCCTTTGCCGCCGACTGGGGCCCCGGCGCGGCGGTGAAAAAAGCCTTTGAAGCCAGCTGTGACTGCGAACTGAAATTTGTCGCGCTGGCCGATGGCGTAGCGCTGCTGAATCGGGTGCGAATGGAAGGAAAAAACAGCAAGGCCGATGTGGTGCTGGGTCTGGATAACAATCTGCTGGATGCCGCGGAAAAAACCGGCCTGTTCGCCCCATCTAAGGTGGACACCGCCAGCAGCAGCGTACCGGGTGGCTGGCATAGCAGTACCTTTGTGCCTTATGACTACGGCTGGTTTGCCTTTGTGTATAACAAAACTAAGCTGCCCAATCCGCCCACCAGCCTGAAGCAGCTGGTGGAAAGCGATCGCCCGCTGAAAATCATTTATGAAGATCCGCGTACCAGCACCCCGGGGCTGGGGCTGCTGCTGTGGATGCAAAAGGTGTATGGCGATCAGGCTCCTGCTGCCTGGCAAAAGCTGGCGCAGAAAACCGTCACCGTCACCAAAGGCTGGAGCGAAGCCTACGGCCTGTTCCTGAAAGGCGAAAGTGATATGGTGCTGAGCTATACCACTTCCCCGGCCTGGCATCTGATCTCGGAGAAAGACGATCGTTTTGCTGCCGCCAACTTTAGCGAAGGGCATTATTTACAGGTGGAAGTGGCCGGTCAGCTGAAATCCAGCAAACAACCGCAGCTGGCGCATCAGTTCCTGCAGTTTATGCTGACGCCCGCCTTCCAGCAGCAGATGGCCACCGGTAACTGGATGTACCCGGCAGTAAAAACTCCGCTGCCAGCCGGGTTTGATTCCCTGACGGTGCCTGCCACCACCCTTGAGTTTACCCCTCAGCAGGTTGCCAGCCAGCGCGGCCAGTGGATTGCCGCATGGCAACGCGCCGTCAGCCACTGATCCCCGGCTGGCTGCTGCCCGGTGCCAGCGTGGCGCTGCTGCTGCTGGCCGTTGCCCTGCTGGCGTTTGGCGCGCTGTGGTTCAGCGCACCAAACGCCGACTGGCGGAGCCTGTGGTCGGACAGCTACCTGTGGCATGTACTGCGCTTTTCGCTGTGGCAGGCGTTGCTCTCGACCCTGCTGGCTACCCTGCCCGCCATACCGCTGGCGCGCGCGCTGTATCGCCGCCGCTTTCCTGGCCGCAGCACGCTGCTGCGCCTGTGCGCCATGACCCTGGTGCTGCCGGTGCTGGTGGCGGTGTTTGGTATTCTCAGCGTCTATGGTCGCCAGGGCTGGCTGGCACAGCTATGCGCACTGCTGGGCATTCCCTGGTTATTTTCGCCCTACGGCCTGCAGGGTATTCTGCTGGCACACGTCTTCTTTAACCTGCCGCTGGCTACCCGCCTGCTGTTACAGGCTTTACAGCAAATCCCCACCGAGCAGCGCCAGCTGGCGGCGCAGCTGGGACTGTCCGGCTGGCAGCAGTTGCGAATAGTAGAGTGGCCGTGGTTACAGCGCCAGCTGTTACCGGCGGCGGCGCTGATTTGTATGCTGTGCTTTGCCAGCTTTGCCACGGTACTGGCGCTGGGGGGCGGGCCGCAGGCCACCACTCTTGAGCTGGCGATTTATCAGGCGCTGAGTTACGACTACGATCCGGGGCGCGCCGCCCTGCTGGCGCTGTTACAGCTGGTGTGCTGTCTCGGTCTGGTGGTGCTCAGCCAGCGGCTGAATAAAAATCTCCCCGCCGGCAGCAGCAGCCACGGCAGCTGGCGTAATCCCGCTGACAGCCTGGCGGCGCGCTGCGCGGATACGCTGCTGATTATCCTCGCGCTACTACTGATCCTGCCGCCGCTGCTGGCGGTGGTGGTGGACGGGCTGAATCAGAGCCTCCGCGGCGTACTGCAACAGCCTGCGCTGTGGCTGGCCACCTGGACCTCGCTGCGCATCGCTGCCGGTGCCGGATTGCTCAGCGTGCTGCTGACCATGATGCTGCTGTGGAGCAGCCGCGAGCTGCGCCTGCGCCAGCATCTGCGCTGGGGACAAAGCCTGGAGCTGAGCGGCATGCTAATCCTCGCCATGCCGGGGATCGTGCTGGCAACCGGCTTCTTTTTACTGCTGAATAACAGCGTGGGGTTGCCTGAGTCTGCCGATGGCGTGGTGATTTTTACCAACGCCTTAATGGCCATCCCTTATGCGATGAAAGTGCTGGAAAACCCGCTGACCGATATCGCCGCCCGCTATAACCGCTTGTGCCTGGCACTGGATATTCGCGGCTGGAACCGGCTGCGCCTGATTGAGTTACGCGCGCTGGCGCGTCCGCTGGCCCAGGCGCTGGCCTTTGCCTGCGTGCTGTCCATCGGTGATTTTGGCGTAGTGGCGCTGTTTGGTAATGAGGACTTCCGCACCCTGCCTTTTTACCTCTACCAGCAGATCGGTGCCTATCGCAGCAGCGATGGCGCAGTCACCGCATTACTGCTGTTGTTGCTGTGCTTTCTGCTGTTTACTCTGATTGAAACATTGCCGGGCAAACATGATCACGCTGACTAATCTGACTTACCTCTACCATCATCTGCCAATGCGCTTTACCTTCAGCGCCGATGCCGGAGAACGCCTGGCGATCCTCGGTCCCAGCGGTGCCGGAAAAAGTACCCTGCTGAGTCTGATCGCCGGCTTTCTGGCGGTCAGCAGCGGCGAGCTGTGGTTGAACGGCAGCAGGCAGGATGATGTGCCGCCCTCGCGCCGCCCGGTGTCGATGCTGTTTCAGGAGAATAATTTATTCCCTCATCTGACGGTGGCGCAGAATATTGGCCTGGGGATGCATCCGGGGCTGAAACTGAGCGCCGCTCAGCAGCAACAGCTGCAGGCAATTGCCACCCGGGTGGGATTAGAGGAACAGCTGCAGCGCTTACCGCATCAGCTGTCGGGCGGGCAGCGTCAGCGCGCCGCCCTCGCCCGCTGTCTGGTGCGTCAGCAGCCGATCCTGCTGCTGGATGAGCCCTTTTCAGCGCTCGATCCGGCGCTGCGTAAAGAGATGCTGGCGCTGGTGGATGAAGTCTGCGCCGAACGTCAGATCACCCTGCTGATGGTGTCACACAGCATTGAGGATGCCGCGCGCATTGCAGCGCGCAGCCTGCTGATTGTTGATGGCCGGGTTTACTGGGATGGCGACACCGCGCAGCTGCAGCGCGGCGAGGTCGAAGCGGCGGAAATACTGGGGATCGGCCCGCGCTGAACGGCAGGCGTCAGAAAAACACCTGCCACAGCAAATGACGGAAAACCGGCATCATCGGATGAAACTGCAGCGCCACCAGTCCACTCAGCGCCAGCAGGGTCACCAGCGGAGCCAGCCAGCGCAGGCGCGCAGACGGCAGATAAGGCGTGGCCCAGTCCTGCGGCTTGTGACTGCGCGCCCAGCGCCAGCACAGCCAGCCGCCCAGCCACAGCAACAACGCTACCGCCAGCAGCAGCCATTTAAACATTGCGCTGCGCGCATCCTGCGGCACGTCAATCGCTACCCCGGCCAGAATTCCCGGCAGCAGATACAGCGGTGGCCAGAACACACAGCCAATAATATTCGGCGGGATAAACTTGCGTACCGGCAGCTCCAACATCCCCGCTACCAGCGGGATCAGCGGGCGCGTCGGGCCAATAAAGCGGCCAACAATAATGGTAAACATGCTGTGCTGATGCAGCGCATGTTCGGTTTTATCCATCATCGTCTGGTGTTTTTTAATAAATGACCAGCGGTGCAGCGGCCCTTTAAACTGCCAGCCAATCAGATAGGAAATCCAGTCACCCAGCAGACAGCCGATAATACCCGCCCCCCAGGCCGGATACAGCGCCACCTGACCGCTGCCGATCAACGTGCCAAAGGAGGCCATCAGCACCGTTCCCGGCAGCAGCAGCCCGACCAGCGCCAGCGACTCAAAAAACGCCACCAGGCCCACCGCCAGTAACGACCACGCCAGCGACTGAGTAATAAGGTGTTGTAGCCAGGCTTCCATACGCGTCCAGATCAAATAAACCAGCCCTGGATTCTGCTAAGCCCTTGCCACAGCGTCAAGGCTTGTTTTGGATAAATCCTGAAGTAATAGAGATACCCGGCCAGAAAATGTATAAATAATCAGCAAAGAGATGGGGTAGCCAACATTAGCTGCGGTAAAGCAGGTCTGATCGCGTCAACAGAGGGTACTACCGTCAGGACTTCGTGCGCATTATAAAAGAATGGTTAGTTCGTGATGATGGCAAGTATCATGTAACTATGCAAAAAAGCACTAATTCAGACACCACCTCTGAATAATATTTCCAACAGGGATTCCGCTGCATCATGGATCCCTGCTATCCTTTCTTCGATTATCCAAATCAAAATGGATATTGACTATTCCCCCAAATCATCTTCCCTGCTTTTTCTTCATAGATAATTTCTTCCACTGAAGCATCCATCAGTTCCAGGCAAGCTTTACCTTTAGCACCTGTTTTTTCCAGCTTTGTTTTGGCGATGAAATAGTATTTAAAAAAGGACACCCTGTCATATTTGCTACTGTCCACCATATAAGCGCAGACGGAATCCGTACCAGCGTTATCTCTGATGGCAGAATGGCCTCTCTCAGCAATCCTTTTATCCACTTCAGCAAAAAAGACAAGCGTATTGTTCGTATGTGTTATCAGGGAATGTGCCAGCGCCTTTCTCAGCCTGATACTGTCTTTCAGAGTAAGACTTTCTGCGGTGTTTAGTGATGTATCTATACAAGTATGTTCACCGCTGGCCACACAATCAATAACAGAGTTTAACTCCCTTTTTTCAGTGGTATTTATACTTTCAGAGGTCTTGCCATAACTGAACCCGGCAAAGAACAGGGAAAAAAACAATAAACCAGTTACATATTTCATCGGATTACTTCCAGTCGGGTATCACCTGAGTCAAGAATGCGTTTGCGGGTTACTGGCCCCATAATAATGCATCCTTCAGATGCTCATCCAGGAACACCGTGAACCTTTTCTTCATGTATACGAAAAGCACTTCTGCCAAATCCTTCCCCGGATGTCTGGATCAGAATAATTGTCATTGGCCCTTTAGATCGTGATTGCCCGGTAATACGATAAGTTCCCCTGGGTAATGGCCCCAGACCTTTTACCTGTTGCCGTTCAGGGTTGTTTTTATTGGTCATGCGGCCAGAATAGCCTTTTTCAACAAAATGCCCATTATGAAATAACTCACCTGAGCTTTGCTTATAGGTCCACGTCATTCTCACTCTCCCTGTATTAAGAATACTGCACATGTATGACATCGTTGCGGGGGTCAAGCATAACTAATTCGCGTTTATGGATAACAGTCTTCTTCAAAAAATTCAGATTTTTGTATCGATTTTGCATTTGCTGTTTGCCAGTTGCAAAAACAGTTCTTCGGCTTTCCCCCACAACTCCGTACACCCCCGGTTTTGGATAAATCCTGAAGTAAAAAACATCGCCAGCTCACTACTGTATAAATAAACATGCTAATATTATTCAGTTATTAGCAAACTGAGGGGCCGGGGTGAACGACGCACAAGCAGGGTTTGTACTGACCCGCCACTGGCGGGATACGCCAGCGGGCAGTGAAATCACGCTGTGGCTGGCCACCGATAACGGCCCGCAGCAGGTGGTGCTGCCTGCGCAAGAGTGCGTGGCCTTTGTGCCGGTTGAGCAACAGGCGGCGGCCAGCGCGCTGCTGGCGCAGGAAAAGCACTGGCGTTTCGCCACGCTGGCACTGAAAGATTTCCACCAGCGCCCGGTGGTGGGCCTGTACTGCCCGGCGTACCGCCAGTTGCTGAAGCTGGAAAAACTGCTGCGCGAAAACGGTGTTGCCGTGTATGAAGCCGATGTGCGTCCGCCGGATCGCTTTCTGATGGAGCGCTTTATTACCGCCCCGCTGTGGTTCAGCGGCCAGCCTGACGGTCAGCGCCTGCGCCATACCCGCCTGAAGCCGCATCCTGATTACCGCCCGGAGCTGAAATGGGTGTCGCTGGATATCGAAACCAGCCGCCACGGCGAACTGTCCTGTAT
The DNA here is from genome assembly GCA_945290265.1 of uncultured Erwinia sp. Classification (GTDB taxonomy): domain Bacteria; phylum Pseudomonadota; class Gammaproteobacteria; order Enterobacterales; family Enterobacteriaceae; genus Erwinia. The sequence continues at coordinate 14,835 of CALYQW010000009.1, read as the reverse complement.
TGGCCTCGAGGGCTGCGGTCAGCGTGATGTGTATATGCTGGGGCCGGAAAATGGCGATGCTTCAACGCTGGATTTTAATCTGGAGTACGTTGCCAGCCGCCCGCAGCTGCTGGAAAAACTCAATGCCTGGTTTGCCCGCCATGATCCGGACGTGGTGATTGGCTGGAATGTGGTGCAGTTTGATCTGCGGGTGTTACAGAAACATGCCGATCGCTACGCTATTCCGCTACGGCTGGGGCGTCGTGGCGATCTGCTGGAATGGCGCGAACACGGCTTTAAGCCGGGGGTATTTTTTGCCCAGGCCAGCGGGCGGCTGATTATTGATGGCATTGAAGCGCTGAAGTCCGCCTTCTGGAATTTTGATTCATTCAGTCTGGAGCATGTGGCGCAAACCCTGCTGGGGGAAGGCAAAGATACCAGTTCCCCCTGGCAGCGGATGGATGAGATTGAGCAGCGTTTTAATCAGGATAAACCGGCGCTGGCACGCTACAACCTGAAAGACTGCGAGCTGGTAACGCGTATTTTTCAGCACACAAAGCTGATGCCGTTTTTGCTGGAGCGCGCAGCCGTGACCGGGCTGGCCGCCGATCGCCACGGCGGTTCAGTGGCGGCATTCAGCCACCTCTACTTACCGCGTATGCACCGCGCCGGATTTGTCGCCCCCAATATGGGTGAAAAACCGCCGCAGGCCAGCCCCGGTGGCTATGTGATGGATTCGCGCCCCGGACTGTATGATTCGGTGCTGGTACTGGACTATAAAAGCCTGTACCCGTCGATTATCCGCACTTTTCTGATCGACCCCATCGGCCTGGTGGAGGGACTGGCGCACCCCGATGATGCCGATTCGGTGCCGGGATTTCTTGGCGCACGCTTTTCCCGCCAGCATAACTGTTTGCCGGCGATTGTCAGCCAGATCTGGCAGGGACGTGAGCAGGCGAAAAAGCAGCATAATCCGCCGCTTTCGCAGGCGCTGAAAATCATTATGAATGCCTTTTACGGCGTACTGGGCACCAGCGCCTGCCGGTTTTTCGATCCGCGCCTCGCCTCATCGATTACGCTGCGCGGCCACGAGATTATGCAGCAGACCCGCCGCCTGATTGAAGAAGAGGGCTTTGACGTGATTTACGGTGATACTGACTCCACCTTTGTCTGGCTGAAATCGGCGTATGCCGAAGCCGATGCGGCAGCCACCGGTCAGCGGCTGGCCGCCAAAGTGAATGCCTGGTGGTGCCAGCATCTGGTGCAGGAATATCAGCTGGAGAGCGCACTGGAACTGGAGTATGAAGCCCACTACTGCCGCTTTCTGATGCCTACTATTCGCGGCACCGATCAGGGCAGTAAAAAGCGTTACGCCGGGCTGGTGCAGACTGACGATCAGCCGCAGATGGTATTTAAGGGGCTGGAAACGGTACGCACCGACTGGACCCCGCTGGCGCAAAAATTTCAGCAACAGCTCTATCTGCGCATTTTTACCCGTCAGCCCTGCCAGGACTTTATCCGCGAAACCGTGCGCCAGCTGCTGGCAGGCGAACTGGACGACCAGCTGATTTACAGCAAGCGCCTGCGCCGTCCGCTGGATGATTATCAACGTAACGTGCCGCCGCATGTGCGCGCCGCACGTATTGCCGATGAGCGTAATCAGCAGCTGGGGCGGCCACTGCAGTACCAGAATGGCGGTAAAATTCGCTATGTAATCGCCACCTCCGGCCCGGAGCCGCTGGAAGCGCGCAGCACGCCGCTTGACTATAACCACTATCTGTCGCGTCAGCTCCAGCCAGTGGCCGACGGCATTTTACCCTTCATCGATGAGGACTTCGCAACGCTGGTCAGCGGACAATTAGGGCTTTTTTGACAGGTGACGCCGCGCCAGCCTTGCAGTACCATAGTCCCCTTCCTCAAAATAAATCGTTCTGAATTTAACGCCAGGCAGCTGATGCCCGGACGTTGCACTATTGCCTGAAACACACCAGACAGGAATCGAGCCGAATATTTATGCCTTTTACACTTGGTCAACGTTGGATAAGCGACACGGAAAGCGAACTGGGATTAGGGACTGTTGTTGCGGTAGATACCCGAATGGTAACACTGCTGTTTCCTGCCACTGGCGAGAACCGCCTGTACGCGGTCAATGATTCTCCTATCACCCGCGTCATCTTTAATCCGGGTGATACCATCACCAGCCATGAAGGCTGGCAGTTAACGGTTGATGACGTCAGCACTGACAATGGCGTAGTCAGCTATACCGGCACCCGTCAGGATACCGGCGAGTCAGGCGTTAAGCTGCGTGAAGTGATGCTGGACAGTAAGCTGGTGTTTGGCAAACCCCAGGATCGCCTGTTTGCCGGTCAGCTTGACCGCATGTCACGCTTTGCCCTGCGATACCGGGCGCGTAAATATCAGAGCGAGCAGTACCGTCTGGATACCAGCGGCCTGCGTGGTACCCGTACCAGCCTGATCCCCCATCAGCTGCATATTGCCCATGATGTCGGTCGCCGTCATGCGCCGCGCGTGCTGCTGGCTGACGAAGTGGGTCTGGGTAAAACCATTGAAGCCGGGATGATTATCCACCAGCAACTGCTGGCCGGACGTGCCGAGCGCGTGCTGATTATCGTGCCGGAAACTCTGCAACATCAGTGGCTGGTAGAAATGCTGCGCCGCTTTAATCTGCGCTTTGCGCTGTTTGATGACAGCCGCTACAGCGAAGCGCAGCAGGACAGCGATAACCCGTTTGACACTGAACAGCTGATTATCTGCTCACTGGACTTTGTGCGGCGCAACAAGCAGCGCCTGGAACTGCTGGCCGCTGCCGAATGGGATCTGATGGTGGTAGATGAAGCGCACCATCTGGTGTGGTCTGAAGAGGCACCGAGCCGCGAATATCAGGTGATTGAGCAACTGGCGGAACAGATCCCCGGCGTGCTGCTGCTGACCGCTACTCCGGAGCAGCTGGGGCTGGAAAGCCACTTTGCCCGTCTGCGCCTGCTTGATCCTAATCGCTTCCATGATTTTACGCAGTTTGTCGCAGAGCAGCAGCATTTCCGTCCGGTGGCCGATGCGGTAGCGATGCTGCTGGCAGATAAGAAACTGACTAATGACGAGCTGAACCGCTTAAACGATCTGGTCAGTGAGCAGGATATTGAACCGCTACTGCAGGCGGCAAACAGTGAGGGAGCCGGTAACGCCGCCGCGCGTCAGGAACTGATCAAAATGTTGATGGATCGCCACGGCACCAGCCGCGTCCTGTTCCGTAATACCCGCAACGGTGTTAAAGGCTTCCCGAAACGCGAACTGCATCAGATCCGCCTGCCGCTGCCGGGTCAGTATCAGACCGCCATTAAAGTGTCCGGCATTATGAGCGCCCGTAAAACCGTGGGCGACCGCGCGCTGGATATGCTCTACCCGGAGCAGATTTATCAGGAATTTGAAGGTGACAGCGGTACCTGGTGGAACTTTGATCCGCGCGTGGAGTGGCTGTTGGGCTTCCTGACCAGCAATCGCGATAAAAAAGTGCTGGTGATCTGCGCCAAAGCCGCCACCGCACTGCAGCTGGAGCAGGTGCTGCGCGAGCGCGAAGCGATCCGCGCTGCCGTGTTCCATGAAGGTCTGTCGATTATTGAACGTGATCGCGCGGCCGCCTGGTTTGCGTCTGAGGAAGACGGCGCGCAGGTGCTGCTGTGTTCTGAAATCGGCTCCGAAGGCCGTAATTTCCAGTTTGCCAGCCAGATGGTGATGTTCGATCTGCCGTTTAACCCGGATCTGCTGGAGCAGCGTATTGGCCGTCTGGATCGTATCGGTCAGGCGCACGATATTCAGATCCACGTTCCCTACCTGGAAAAAACCGCTCAGTCGGTGATGCTGGAGTGGTATCACCAGGGACTGGATGCCTTCGAGCACACCTGCCCGACCGGACGCGCCATCTATGACAGGGTATTTGACCAGCTGGTGAATTACCTCGCCGCACCGGAAAACAGCGAAGGCCTGGAGCGCTTTATCAGCGACTGCCGCAGCCAACATGATGCGCTGAAAACCCAGCTGGAACAGGGGCGCGATCGTTTGCTGGAGCTGAACTCTAACGGCGGCGAACAGGCACAGGCGCTGGCGGATCGCATTAGCGAGCAGGATAACGATATTGAGCTGGTGAACTTTGCGCTGAACCTGTTTGATATTGTCGGAATCAACCAGGAAGATCGCAGCGATAATCTGATCATACTGACGCCGGGCGATCATATGCTGGTGCCGGATTTCCCCGGTCTGCCGGAAGAAGGCTGTACCATCACCTTTAACCGCAACCAGGCGCTGTCGCGTGAAGATGCACAGTACGTCAGTTGGGAGCATCCGATCATCCGGAACGGGTTGGATCTGATCCTGTCCGGTGATACGGGCAGCTGCGCCCTGTCACTACTGAAAAATAAGGCGCTGCCGGTCGGCACCCTGCTGCTGGAACTGATTTATGTGGTGGAAGCCCAGGCACCGAAGCAGCTGCAGCTGACCCGCTTCCTGCCGCCAACGCCGTTGCGGATGCTGATGGACAGCAAAGGCAATAATCTGGCGAATAAAGTGGAGTTCGAAAGCTTTAACCGTCAGCTGAACTCGGTTAACCGACATAACGGCAGCAAACTGGTGAATGCGGTACAAAAGGAAGTTCACGAACTTATCCGACTGTCGGAAGATCAGGCGGCGGCAGAAGCGCGTAAGCTGATTGATGACGCACGGGCCAAAGCCAATGAAACCCTGAGTGCCGAACTGTCACGTTTGCAGGCGCTGAGTGCGGTGAATCCGAATATCCGTCAGGATGAGATTGATACTCTGGAGCAGAATCGTGAACAGGTGCTGCTGAATCTGGATCAGGCTGGCTGGCGTCTCGATGCGCTGCGTCTGATTGTGGTCACGCATCAGTAACAGCCAGGGGCCGGCAGCGTCCGGCCCCGTTGAGAAACGTATGATGGAACCCTATAACCCGCCGCTGGAACCCTGGCTGCATGTGCTCTACCAGGATCAGCATATTATGGTGGTCAACAAGCCCAGCGGCCTGCTGTCCGTCCCCGGACGCCTCGCAGAGCATAAAGACAGCATTATGACCCGTATCCAGCGCGATTATCCGGCCGCCGAGTCGGTGCACCGGCTGGATATGGCCACCAGCGGCGTGCTGGTGGTGGCGCTGAATAAAGCGGCAGAGCGGGAGCTTAAACGCCAGTTTCGCGAGCGGGAGCCACAAAAAACCTATGTGGCGCGCGTCTGGGGGCATCCGCAGCCGGAAACAGGCCTGATCGATCTGCCTTTAGTCTGTGACTGGCCCAATCGTCCGAAGCAGAAAGTGTGCTTTGACAGCGGCAAACCAGCACAGACCCATTATCAGGTGCTGGACTATGCGGCGGATAACAGCGCACGGGTGCAGCTCAGCCCGATCACCGGACGTTCGCATCAGCTGCGGGTACATCTGCTGGCTATCGGTCATCCGATTCTCGGCGATCGCTTTTACGCCCATGAAGAGGCGCTAACCGTGGCCCCCCGCCTGCAGCTGCATGCTGAAAGCCTGACCATTACGCATCCAAAGTACGGCACGCCAATGACCTTTCGCCAGCCGGCGGATTTTTAAGTTTTACTGCGCTGACCGGGCAGCCTTAAGTTCGGTGGATGGACGTTGCTCTGCCGGCCTGCGGCAGAGCCATAATTTATTTGAAGCCCTTCTCGCGCTTAATCAGATCGTAAGCGGCCTGAATGCCTTGCGCTTTTTCCTTAGCCATTTCCATCATTTCCGGCGGTAAGCCTTTGGCCACCAGCTTATCGGGGTGATGTTCCGCCATCTGCTTACGGTAAGCGCGCTTTATCGTGGTCGCGTCGTCGCTGCTTTTTACCCCCAGCACGCTACAGGCATCTTCCAGCGTTGGGCCGCTGCGTCCGGCACTGAAGCCTCCACCCGCCTGACTCTGCCCGCTGCTGCCACCAAAATGCTGACCACCTGCCACCATGCGCAGAAAGTTGTCAAACTGTACCCGCGAGATACCCAGCTCATCGGCGATCACAAACAGTACTTCGCGCTCATTAGGATGCAGCTCACCATCGGCAAACGCCGCCTGAATCTGGATCTCCAGAAACATACGAATTAAATCAAAGCGCGCAAAGCAGGCATGACGCAGTTGGCGCAGTTCACTGCGCAGCGGGTAATTTTCGTTTTTTCCTTCACGAAACGCCTGCTGTGCCAGCAGGCGGGCATCACCATGCAACTGCATCCGATCCATCAGCTGCGAAGCCATCTGAATATCGGCAGTGGTGACCCGGCCTTTGGATTTGGTTAAATGCCCCATTACGCGAAATGTGGTGCGAAAAAACAGCGCCTGGCGATTATGTTGTCCGCTTTTGGCTGGCAGCGCGCTGTCGATAAAGTGCCCGATTAACAGGCCGGTCAGCACTCCCCAGAAGCCCAAACCTGACATAACGCCCAGAATCAGACCAATTACTTTTCCCCAATAGCGCATATAATCCTCAATTCGCCATGCCACAGGCTAAAAATTGCATTATCATACCCGGCATTTGCCTCGTCGCCTAATGGGGAAGCAATCAAACAACCAGGATTAAACTAGCGCAATGCAGCCGGGTGCGTTAGTCTCTGACCGTTTATCGGCATGATGCCAGTGCTCATGGAATTCCAGATACCGCGTATGAAAAAAAGATTACCGACCCTGCTGGCCACTCTGATTGGCTCAGCACTTTACGGCCAGTACGCTCTGGCTGATGACCTGGCATCACAATGTATGCTGGGTGTCCCTGCTTATACCCGTCCACTGGTGCAGGGCAAAGAAACCAACCAGCTCCCGGTGAATATTGACGCTGATAACGCCAAAGGTAATTACCCTGATAATGCGGTTTTCACCGGAAATGTGGATATTACCCAGGGGAACAGCCGTCTGCAGTCAGATGAAGTGCAGCTGCATCAGAAAATGCTGCCGCAGCATCCCGATCCGGTACGCACGGTGGATGCACTGGGCAATGTCCACTATGACGATAACCAGATTATTCTGAAAGGCCCGAAAGCCTGGTCCAATCTGAACACCAAAGATACCAACGTCTGGAACGGTAACTACCAGATGGTCGGACGCCAGGGACGCGGTGACGCTGACCAGATGAAACTGCGTGGTGATAACCGCTACGCGATTCTGGAAAACGGTTCGTTTACTTCCTGCCTGCCGGGGCAAAACAGCTGGAGCGTGGTGGGAACGGAAATCATTCATGACCGAGATGAACAACTTTTGGAGATTTGGAACGCGCGCTTTAAGCTCGGTCCGGTGCCAGTTTTCTACAGCCCTTATTTGCAGTTACCGGTAGGTGATAAACGCCGTTCCGGCTTTCTGATCCCCAATGCTAAATACAGCAGTAACAGCGGCTTTGAATTTGTGCTGCCTTACTACTGGAATATTGCACCGCAGGCGGACGCCACCCTGACACCACACTATATCAGTCGTCGGGGTATGCAGTGGCAGAACGAGTTCCGCTATCTGTCAGACGCGGGTGCCGGTCTGATGGAGTTTGACTATTTAAGCTCTGACCGCAAATACCGGGACGAAAACCCCGATGACAGCAACTCCAGCCGCTGGCTGTATGTCTGGCGTCATTCCGGCGTTTACGATAAGCACTGGCGCTTTGACGTTGATTACACCAAAGCCAGCGATCCCGATTATTTTACCGATCTGGACTCGACTTACGGTTCAACCACTGATGGTTACGTGACGCAGAAATTTAGCGTCGGCTATGCCGATGATAACTGGAATGCCACGCTTTCTACCAAGCAGTTCCAGATTTTCTCTACCCAAACCACCAATGATGTCTATCGTGCTGAACCGCAGTTTGACTTTAACTACTATAAAAATGACCTGGGGCCACTCGATGCCCACCTGTATGCACAGGCGGTTAAATTCACTAACGTGAACCAAAATCTGCCAGATGTCACGCGTCTGCACGTCGAGCCAACGCTGAATCTGCCGCTGTCTAACGGCTGGGGCAGCCTGAATACCGAAGCGAAACTGCTGGCGACGCACTATGAGCAGACTGATATTGATTACTATAATTCACTGTCTACCAGCAGTAATAACCAGCTGAAAAACTCCGTTAACCGGGTCATGCCGCAGTTTAAAGTTGACGGCAAGATGGTCTTTGACCGTGATATGAACTGGTCACCAGGCTATACCCAGACGCTGGAACCACGGATGCAGTATCTGTATGTGCCTTATCGTAATCAGAGCGATATTCGTGCCTACGACTCAACCCTGCTGCAAACCGACTATACCGGTCTGTTCCGCGACCGCACTTACAGCGGCCTGGATCGCATCGCGTCGGCCAACCAGGTGACCACCGGGGTCACTACCCGTATTTTTGATAACGATCTGGTTGAACGTTTTAATGCTTCCATTGGTCAAATCTATTCGTTTACCCCGGCACGCACCGGCCTGAATACCACCAGTAATGACGATCGCGGTAGTCTGGTCTGGGCCGGCGACAGCTACTGGAAAATCAGCGATCAGTGGGCTGCACGCGGTGGCTTGCAGTATGACACCCGGCTGAACAATGTCTCGCAGGGGAATGCGGTATTGGAGTGGCGGCAGGATGCTGACCGGATGGTGCAGTTTAATTACCGTTACACCAGCGAGGAATATGTTAAGCAGACGCTGAGCCAGTACACCAACCCGCTTTATCAGAAAGGGATATCGCAGGTAGGTGCTACCGCCAGCTGGCCATTGGCCGATGCCTGGTCAGTGGTGGGCGCGTGGTATTACGATACCAAAGCCAATCAGCCAGCCGATCAGCTGCTGGGTGTGCAGTACAGCTCCTGCTGTTATGCGATCCGTCTGGGCTATGAGCGTAAGATCACCAGCTGGAAAAACAATGACAGTCAGTACGACAATAAAATCTCGTTCAACATTGAACTGCGTGGCCTCAGCCCGAACTATGGCTTAGGCACCGGTGAAATGCTGCGACAGGGCATTATGCCTTATCAGCGCGCTTTCTGATGTTGTAATCTGTAATACGCCAACCCGCGCAGTGCGGATAAAAGAATGGAAAAAGTATGAAGAACTGGAGAATGCTGATCCTCGGTGTAACGCTAACAGCCAGCACCGCGTTCGCAGCGCCACAGGTTGTTGATAAAGTTGCCGCCGTGGTGAATAACGGTGTGGTGCTGGAAAGTGATGTCGACGGCATGATGCAGTCGATTAAAGGCCAGGCACAGCAGGCTGGTCAGCAGTTACCTGATGACAGAACGCTACGCCGTCAGATTATGGAACGTCTGGTGATGGACTCTATTTTACTGGGCATGGCGCGTCAAAACGGGATGCAGATTAGTGATGCCCAGCTGGATGATGCCATTGCCAATATTGCCGCTCAGAACAAGTTAAGCGTTGCTCAACTGCGTAGCCGTCTGGCTTATGATGGTATGAGTTTTGCCACCTACCGTGAGCAGATCCGTAAAGAGATGCTGACTTCTGAAGTGCGTAATAACGAAGTGCGCCGCCGGATCACCATCCTGCCGCAGGAAGTGGATCAGCTGGCATCGCAGATCGGCTCCCAGAATGATGCCGGTACTGAATTAAACCTCAGCCATATCCTGCTGCCATTGCCGGAAAACCCGACCCGTGAGCAGACCGACGACCAGGAGCAGCTGGCACAGAAGCTGGTGGCCCAGTTGAAAGACGGTGCTGATTTTGGCAAGCTGGCGATCGCCTACTCTGCCGATGCCCAGGCGCTGAAAGGCGGTAATATGGGCTGGGGACGTATTCAGGAATTGCCATCCCTGTTTGCCGGGGCACTGGCTACCGCGAAAAAAGGCGATATCATCGGCCCCATCCGTTCCGGCGTGGGTTTTCATATTCTGAAAGTGAACGATCTGCGCGGCGGGATGCGAAATATCTCGGTAACCGAAGTTCACGCCCGTCATATCCTGCTGAAGCCTTCTCCGATCCTGTCTGACGATCAGGCGCGGGTGCAACTGCGCGAGCTGGCTGCTGAGATTAACAGCGGCAAAATTACTTTTGCTCAGGCGGCAAAACAGTATTCACAGGATCCGGGCTCAGCTAACCAGGGCGGTGACCTCGGCTGGAGCTCACCGGAAGTTTACGATCCGGCATTCCGCGATGCACTGTTACAGCTGAAAAAAGGCGAAACCAGCCAGGTGGTTCACTCCTCATTCGGCTGGCATCTGATTCAGCTGCTGGATACCCGTAAAGTGGACAGAACCGACTCGGCGCAGAAAGAACGCGCGTACCGTATGCTGTTTAACCGTAAGTTTGCTGAAGAAGCGCAAACCTGGATGCAGGAACAACGTGCAGCAGCCTATGTGAAGATCCTCGATCCGAATGCCCAGTAACCAGCGGGTTGTTATCACTCCCGGCGAGCCAGCCGGGATTGGTCCCGAGCTGATTATTCAACTGGCGCAGCAGGCCTGGCCAGTTGAACTGGTGGTCTGTGCCGATCCTCAACTGCTGCGCGCCCGCGCAGCAGCATTACAATTACCGTTGCAGTTACATGATTACCAGCCCGGCAGCACACCGCAGCCACAGGCAGCGGGGTCATTAACCGTTTTGCCGGTTAGCCTGGCGCAACCGGCTGTCGCCGGTGAGCTGTGCGCTGATAACAGTCACTATGTGCTGGCATCCCTTGCCCGCGCCTGTGATGGCTGTCTGCACGGCGAGTTCGCGGCGTTAATTACCGGTCCGGTACACAAAGGCATTATCAACGATGCCGGCATTGCGTTTAGTGGTCATACCGAATTTTTTGCCGAACGGGCTGGCTGTCAGCGGGTGGTAATGATGCTGGCCACGGAAGAATTACGCGTGGCGCTGGCAACTACCCATTTGCCGCTGAAAGATGTCGCTGCCGCTATTACCCGTGACAGCCTGCATGAAGTGATCACCATTCTGCATGATGATTTACGGACGAAATTCGGCAAATCCAGCCCGCATATTCTGGTCTGTGGTCTTAATCCACATGCCGGTGAAGGGGGTCATATGGGGCGTGAAGAGATCGATACGATCATTCCCGCACTGGATGAGCTGCGTCAGCAGGGCATCAGTCTCACCGGTCCACTGCCTGCGGATACCCTGTTCCAGCCTAAATATCTGCAACATGCCGATGCGGTGCTGGCGATGTATCACGATCAGGGCTTACCGGTGTTAAAATATCAGGGCTTTGGCCGGGCGGTTAATATTACCCTCGGTCTGCCATTTATCCGCACGTCCGTTGACCACGGCACAGCCCTTGAGCTGGCTGGCCGCGGTCAGGCCGATGCGGGAAGCTTTAAGACGGCGCTTAACCTCGCCATTACTATGATTAAGAGCAGTAATGAATAATCGCGTCCATCAGGGCCACTTTGCCCGCAAACGTTTTGGTCAGAACTTCCTTAACGATCGCTATATTATCGACAGCATTGTTAATGCCATTCACCCGCAACCTGGCGAAACCATTGTTGAGATCGGTCCCGGTCTGGGCGCGCTGACAGAGCCAGTCGGTGAACGGGTGGATGCCATGACGGTCATTGAGTTAGACCGCGATCTGGCCGCACGTCTGCAGACTCACCCCTTCCTTGGCCCTAAGCTGACTATTTTTCAGCAGGATGCAATGACCTTTGATTTCGCAGCATTTTCACAGGAAAAAGGTCAGACCCTGCGGGTATTTGGTAACCTGCCGTATAATATCTCCACCCCGCTGATGTTTCATCTTTTCAGCTATGTGGGTATTATCCGGGATATGCACTTTATGCTGCAAAAGGAAGTGGTCAATCGTCTGGTCGCCGGACCCGGCAGTAAAGCTTACGGTCGTCTCAGCGTGATGGCACAGTATTACTGTCAGGTGATCCCGGTGCTGGAAGTACCACCGGAGTCCTTTACTCCGGCACCGAAAGTGGATTCAGCCGTCGTTCGCCTGATGCCTTACGCCACACTGCCATACCCGGTTGAAGATGTGCGGGTTCTCAGTCGCATCACAACAGAAGCCTTTGGTAAACGCCGCAAAACGCTGCGTAACAGCCTGGGTCACCTGTTCTCCGCTGAGATTCTGGATGAGCTGAATATTGATCAAACGCTTCGTGCTGAAAATATTACCGTAGCTCAGTATTGCCAGCTGGCAAACTGGCTGAGTAAGCATCCACAGGAGAACTGATCATGGTCGAGACGTCTCAGGTTCGTGTTTGTGTTCATGTTCAAAGCAGCTATGTCAGGTCGCAGTCAGTTCCTGACGAGCAGCGTTTTGTCTTTGCTTACACCATCACTATCCGTAACCTCGGACGTACGCCGGTTCAGTTGCTGGGTCGTTACTGGCTTATCACCAATGGTAATGGCCGCGAAACCGAAGTTCAGGGGGAAGGCGTAGTCGGTGAACAACCGCATATTGCCCCCGGAGAAGAGTTCCGCTACACCAGCGGCGCGATCCTGGAAACCCCGATTGGCACCATGCAGGGCCATTACCAGATGATCGACAGTGATGGCTCAGCGTTCCTGGTCGATATCCCTGTCTTCCGTCTGGCAGTCACCCACCATATTCACTAGTCACCCGGCGGCACGGCGCGTGCGTTACGCGCCAGCTGCGGGTGCTGGCGATTCAGAACCCGGCGCATTTCGCTTTTATCAGGACAGATGTTATGAGCACTTACCTTATCGGCGATATTCATGGCTGTTACGATGAGCTTCGTGCTCTGCTTAATCAGGTCGATTTTAACCCCCAACAGGATCAGCTGTGGCTGACTGGCGACCTGGTAGCACGCGGGCCGGCTTCCCTCGATGTGCTGCGTTTTGTTCGCTCGCTGGGCGATGCCGTGCGGCTGGTGCTGGGTAACCACGACCTGCATCTGCTGGCGGTCTATGCCGGCATCAGCCGTAATAAGCCGAAGGATCGCCTGACGCCGCTGCTGGAAGCGCAAGATGTGGATGAACTGCTTAACTGGCTGCGCCGTCAGCCACTGCTGCAGTTGGATGAAGAAAAAAAACTGGTGATGGCTCATGCCGGGATCACCCCTCAGTGGGATATTGACACGGCGAAAAGCTGCGCCGCTGAAGTTGAAGCCGTGCTGCGCAGTGATACCTATCCGCTGTTTATGGATGCCATGTACGGTGATATGCCCAATAACTGGTCGCCGGAGCTGAAAGGTCTGGCGCGCCTGCGTTTCAGCACCAATGCCCTGACCCGGATGCGCTACTGTTTTCCCAACGGCCAGCTGGATATGATCTGCAAAGATTCTCCGGAAAATGCCACGCCGCCGCTAAAACCCTGGTTCAACATTGCAGGGCCGGTTCCCCATGACTATACCGTGGTATTCGGACATTGGGCATCACTGGAAGGCAGAGGAACGCCGGAAGGGATTATCGGCCTGGATACTGGCTGCTGCTGGGGAGGCATGCTGACCATGTTGCGCTGGGAAGATAAACAGCGCTTTGTGCAGCAGGGGCAGCACAAGCGGGAGAAGTAATTGCGGCAGGTGGACGCTGAACCTGTCCACCTGCCATTGCCCGCTTTAGCGACGGTCAAGGATCTCAAAACAAAAGCTGTGCGAATTTTGTGCATCCGCATCATGAAATTCGCTGAATCCGGACACCCATTGATCCGGTGCATAATCCGGAAAGTGGGTATCGCCTTCCACTTCAGCATCGATATGGGTCAGATAGAGACGTCCGGCCTGGGGCAGCAGCTGCTCGTAAATACGACCACCACCGATCACCATCACCTCTTCCACCTCTCCAGCGGCAGCCAGCGCCGCTTCGATAGACGTCACCCATGTCACGCCGCCGGCATCGCCCGGCTTACTGCTAATCACAATATTCAGACGTCCCGGTAGCGGGCGGCCAATGGATTCCCAGGTGCGCCGCCCCATGATTACCGGCTTATTCAGGGTATGACGCTTAAACCATGCCAGATCTGCAGGCAGGTGCCACGGCATCGCATTTTCCATCCCAATGACACGATCGGCCGCCAGGGCCGCAATCAGGCTTATCATCATAAAAAAACTCAACAGGAAAAAAATTTTCGCCATCATACGTAAAGGTGAAACTTTCGTCGATAGCGGTGACGGAGATAACAGCAAAGTCAGCAGGAATATGACCCGATCTAATTATGGCTGACAGGCCACAATTTGCCGCGCTGAATGGAAAAGACATGCTAAAATCGCCCCTTCATTGGGTATACGGCCATCTCACTATGTTAGAAACCAGCTTATTTGTTGCCACCATTGCCGCTCTGGGAATGCTTTCTCCTGGACCGGATTTTTTTCTGGTGATCAAAAATGCCGCCCGCTACCCGCGTCCGGCGGCACTGGTCACCGCCTTCGGCGTTATTTGCGGCGTCAGCACCCATATGGCCTATTGTGTCGCCGGTCTGGCGGTGGTGATCACCACTACCCCCTGGCTGTTTATGCTGCTGAAATATGTTGGTGCCGCTTATCTGATCTGGATTGGTATCCAGGCTTTACGTTCGCACGGCAACAGTAAGATGGATCTCAGCAAACTTCAGCCGGAGAAAACCTCGCTGAAAAAAGCGTTTATGCAGGGTTATCTGTGTAACCTGCTGAATCCAAAAGCCACGCTGTTTTTTCTGTCAGTGTTTACCCAGGTGCTGAACGTCAACTCCGGTCTGGCGGAAAAAGCAGGCTATGCCGGAATTATTATCGGCATGTCACTGGTCTGGTGGCCGCTGCTGGTGATCCTGATCCAGAGCGCACCGGTTCGTCGCGGACTGGCTAAAGCCCAGCGGGTGATTGATAAGGTGCTGGGCGGCGTGTTGATTGCGCTGGGGATCAAAGTCGCGCTGTTTTGATTTGTCATCCGATCGCTTCCTCCTGTCCCGCTGCACAGGGGAAGCGAA
>CALYQW010000008.1 GCA_945290265.1 uncultured Erwinia sp. | reverse complement strand
GAACTATGAATTAACTCCTTAACGTACGTTTTCGTTCCATTGGACCTCAAACCCCTTATACAGCCATCCAAATTCATCATAGTGGCTGCCTAACTTGGTATGTTCTAAATGCTCATTGTTATCCATTTCCAAAGCCTTCTTCGTAGAACCAATCAAGCAACAGAGAGCTTCCCTGTTGCCACTACTTTCTTTGAAATCGTGTTTTTTAACCAGTAATTTAATTCATGCTTTTGCTCTTTTGATATGTATTTTCCAAACGGATGTGACATAGCAACTCTTTTTTGAACATGCAAAGTAGCCATGCTTATATTGTGGCTTTTGCCGTTTTTCAAGGAGGTGCTTAACTTTTTTTATAATATTTTTATTCGGGAAAGTATCCGGTAGATCCACAGACAGTGGAACAGACGAACTAATACTGGAAATGATAAATACGTAGCGGCGGTACATCAGTCTTCAAAGAGAAAGGAAAAAACGGGCAATCAAGAAAACGAAGCAAACACAGTAGATGACGTTATGGCGGAATATCCGGGGGGTATAACAACCGTTGGTGTATCCCATTTTGCTCTGAGACACACCAACGTAATGTTTTTGAATGAGTTGAAGCTGACCGGTAAGCCGGGTTCTGTCGTGGACAGTCATTCATCTAGGCCAGCAATCGCTCACTGGCTCAAGCAGCCTACCCGGGTTCAGTACGGGCCGTACCTGTTGAACCCCTATTTGGCCTTGCTCCGGGTGGAGTTTACCGTGCCGCGAACTGTTACCAGACGCGCGGTGCGCTCTTACCGCACCCTTTCACCCTTACCTGATCCCCCCAGTGGGCCATCGGCGGTTTGCTCTCTGTTGCACTGGTCGTGGGCTTGCGCCCCCCAGGCGTTACCTGGCACCCTGCCCTGTGGAGCCCGGACTTTCCTCCCCTCTGTCTGTCTCCCCGAAGAGGACGGCAACAAAGCGGCGACTGTCTGGTCAGCTTCGGCGCGCAGTGTATAGGGTTTTATCCCGCTTGTCACTCACCCTGCTGCGCCAGGGCATACTTATACAGCGCATTTTTTTTCACACCGTGGATTTCCGCCGCCAGCGCCGCCGCTTTTTTCAGCGGCAGCTCCCCCTGCAGCAGCGCCAGGGTACGCAGCGCCTCCGGCGGCAGCGCATCGTCTGCGGCATGATAACCTTCAACTATCAGTACCATCTCGCCCTTACGGCGGTTTTCATCTTCCTGCACCCAGGCCAGCAGTTCCCCCACCGGCGCACCATAGATGGTTTCCCAGGTTTTGGTGATTTCACGCGCCAGCACCACATAGCGCTCAGGCCCCAGCACGCTTACCATATCCTGCAAGCTGTCGAGCAGGCGGTGGGTGGATTCATAAAAAATTAGCGTACGCGGCTCCTGCTCGAGCGCGCGCAGGGTATCGCAGCGCCCCTTACTTTTGGCAGGCAGAAATCCTTCGTAACAGAAGCGATCGGAAGGCAAACCGGCGGCACTCAGGGCGGCAATCGCCGCACAGGCACCGGGCAGTGGCACCACCCGAATACCGGCTTCGCGGCATAACCGCACCAGATGGTAACCCGGATCGTTAATTAAGGGGGTGCCTGCATCGGAAACTAACGCTATGCTTTGTCCATCACGCAGCTTCGCCAGCAGCGATTCTGCCCGCTGCTGCTCATTATGATCGTGCAGGGCAAACAGACGCGCCGTAATCGCGAAATGTTGCAGCAGCAGTCCGGTGTGGCGCGTGTCTTCCGCAGCAATCAGATCGACGCCCGCTAACACCGTCAGCGCACGCTGGGTGATATCACCCAGGTTACCGATCGGGGTTGGAACAATATAGAGCGTGCTGGCAGAAATCTCTGCGCGATCGTGTTGTTTCATTGTTTGATCCGAATAGCCGATTTAATATTGAGCATCTTGAAAAAAACATCACTGGATACAGTATGCTTCCTTCGAAACACGTTTATAGCAAAGCCGTACGCACCGTACCCTTGCTGCTGGCTTCTCTGATTTTTGCCGGTTGTACCGGCCAGGCACCGCAGACCCCACCCTCGGTGAATATCCAGGGGCCGGCCACTTCCACCTCAGGCTATTATTTGCAGCAGATGCAGCAAAGTAGCGATGATAACAAGGTTAACTGGCAATTACTCGCTATCAAAGCGATGTTAAACGAAGGCCAGCCTGCGCAGGCGCAGCAACAGCTGACGCAGTTGCCTCAGGATTTAAGCCGTGCTCAGCAGCAGGAGCAGGCGCTACTGCTTGCTCAGTATCAGCTGACCCGACACAATTTACCGGCAGTGAGCCAGAGCCTGAAACAGGTCGATCCAACAATTCTGTCGAAGGATCAGCAGGTACGCTATTATCAGCTACAGATCGCCGCCAGTCAGGGGAAGCCGTCACTGGATCTGTTGCGCGCCTATATCGCCCGTCAGCCGCTGCTCACCACCCCTGGCGATCGCCAGAAAAATATTGATACCACCTGGCATACCCTGACGCAGTTCTCTGCCGATCAGATCAACAATATTTCAATCAATGCTGACGAGAATGTGCTGCAAGGTTGGCTGGATCTGCTGAACGTTTACCGCAGCAATAACAGCGATGCCGATAAGCTGAAAAGCGCTATCAGCGACTGGCAGACTCGTTATCCACATAATCCGGCGGCCAAAATGCTGCCGATAGCACTGAGCCAGGTTGCGAATTACAGCCCGGCCTCTACTGACAAAATCGCCCTGCTGCTGCCGTTAAGCGGCCAGGCGCAGGCGTTTGCCAGCGCCATTCAGAAAGGTTTTGACGATGCCCGTAACGGTGTCCACGCTGCCCCTCCTGCCCCGGCAACGTCTGTTGCTCCGGCAGCTGCCACCAGCAACACGGCGGATGGCATAGTCAGTCCGTCTGCCCCTGAAGCTACTGAACAACCTGCTCAGGCATCCCCTGCGGCCACTACGCCGCCAGCGGTGAGCACGCCAGCGGCCAGCAACACCCAGGTGCAGGTGTATGATACCGCCAGTCAGCCCATCGACCAGCTGCTGGCGCAGGCACAGCGTGATGGTGCCACCCTGGTGGTCGGGCCGTTAATTAAAGAGCAGGTAGCACAGCTGCCACAAAGTCCAACCACGCTGAATATCCTGGCGCTGAACGAGCCGGAGAAAGTGCAGAACCGTCCGAATATCTGCTACTTCTCCCTGTCGCCGGAAGATGAAGCCCGTGATGCCGCTCACCATATGTGGGATCAGGGTAAACGCGCGCCCCTGTTACTGTTGCCGCGCAGCAATCTGGGTGATCGCGTCAGACAGGCTTTCGCCAGCGAGTGGCAGAAGCTCGGTGGCGGCACCGTGCAGCAGCAGCAGTTTGGTTCGACCGCTGAGCTGCGACAGGGCCTTAACGGCGGAGCCGGTATCCGCCTTAGCGGTACGCCGGTTAGCCTGCCGTCTGCACAGCCACAGGGCATCACCATTGCCGGTCTGAACATCCCGGCACCGGTCAGCGATACTCCGATCACCAGCGACAGTGGCAATATCGACTCGGTGTATATCATCGCGACTCAGGATGAGATGGCGTTAATTAAACCGATGATCGCAATGCGTGTCAGCAGCCGCAACAATATTGGGCTGTACGCCAGCTCGCGCAGCTACCAGGCCGGAGCCGGTACTGATTATCGTTTTGAAATGGAAGGCTTACAGTTTAGCGATGCGCCGCTGCTGTCCGGTTCCAACCCGGTACAGTTGCAGCAGGCTGCCAGCCAATTTGATAACAACCATTCTCTGGTACGCCTGTATGCCATGGGCAGTGATGCCTGGGCGCTGGCCAGTCATTTCAATGAAATACGGCAGCATGCAGGCTTTCATCTGAACGGAAATTCCGGCACCCTGAGCGCTAACGCCGATTGTGTGATTAGCAGGAAGTTACAATGGAATCAGTACCGTCATGGAGAGATCGTTCCGGCATCCTGAGTCGTGTCCGTCAGGGGGCGCACTGTGAACGTCAGGCGCGCCGCCTGCTGGAAAACCAGGGTCTGTGCTTTATCGCCGCCAATGTGCGTTACCGGGGCGGAGAGATCGACCTTATTATGCGTGATGGCCAGACCCTGGTCTTTGTTGAAGTGCGCTATCGTCGCAGTGACCGCTTTGGTGGTGCCGCCGCCAGTATTACCCTGCACAAGCAGCAAAAGTTGTTACGGGCTGCTGCACTGTGGTTGAATGAGCGGGATCAGAGTTTCGCCAGTAGCGACTGTCGTTTCGATGTGGTAGCCATTACCGGTGAGCAGGTGGAATGGCTACCCAATGCGTTTAGCGCACACTAATAACCTGATAACCTTTGTTTTCCCCGCGGTCTGAGGTGAAGCAAGGCAGGTTAAACTAACCAGGTGATATTGTGCTGGAAAGAATTAAAGTCTGTTTTACTGAGAGTATTCAAACCCAAATCGCGGCGGCTGAAGCCCTGCCGGATGCGATCTCGCGCGCCGCAATGACCATTGTGCAGTCACTGCTGAATGGTAACAAAATACTGAGCTGTGGCAATGGCACCTCCAGCGCTAATGCCCAGCATTTTGCTGCCAGCATGATTAACCGTTTTGAAACCGAGCGTCCGGGCTTACCCGCGCTGGCACTCAGCGCCGACAATGTGCTGTTAACCGCCATTGGCAACGACCGTCTGCATGATGAAGTCTATGCCAAGCAGGTGCGCGCACTCGGTCAGGCGGGGGATATCCTGCTGGCTGTCTCTACCCGTGGTAACAGCCGCGATATTGTCAAAGCCGTTGAAGCCGCGGTCACGCGCGATATGAATATCATCGCGTTAACCGGTTATGATGGTGGTGAAGTTGCCGGACTGTTAGGCCCACAGGATGTGGAGATCCGTATTCCCTCACACCGCAGCGCAAGGATTCAGGAGATGCATATGCTGACCCTGAATTGCCTGTGTGATTTGATCGATAACACGTTATTTCCCCATCAGGATAGTTAAGGAGCCGGGATGAGAGCTTTATCAGCTTGTGCGGTAGTACTGGCCGCATTAATGTTACAGGGGTGCATCGCCGCAGCGGTTGTTGGCAGCGCAGCGGTTGCCACCAAATCAGCTACCGATCCGCGTAGCGTCGGCACCCAGGTCGATGACGGCACCCTGGAGCTGCGCGTCTCTAACGCGCTGGCGAAAGATGAGCAGATCAAAAAAACCACCCATATCGTGGTCACTGCCTATCAGGGACATGTGCTGCTGACCGGCCAAAGCCCGAGTGCCGATCTGTCACTGCGTGCCAAACAGATTGCGGTGGGGGTAGACGGTGCCAGTGAGGTGTATAACGAAATTCGTACCGGTAATAATGTGACCTTCGGTACCGCCTCAGCAGATACCTGGATCACCACCAAAGTGCGCTCCAAACTGCTGGGCAGCGATCGGGTGAAATCGTCCAATGTGAAAGTGACTACCGAAAATGGCGAGGTATTCCTGCTGGGTCTGGTGACCACCGAGGAAGGACAGGCGGCGGCTGATATCGCCAGCCGGGTCAGTGGTGTTAAGCATGTCACCACCGCATTTACTATTGTTAAATAAGCAGAAAATCTGACAGGGTGCGGAGCCGGATAACCTTCCGCTCCGCGCCTGTTTTGCATCAGTTACGCTGTCTGACCGCCTCAAATAAACAGATGCCAGTGGCTACCGAGACATTCAGCGAAGACACGCTGCCCGCCATCGGAATGCTAATCAGTTCATCGCAGTGTTCACGCGTCAGACGACGCATCCCTTCCCCTTCAGCACCCATTACCAGCGCCATCGGGCCGGTCATTTTACTTTGATGCAGGGTATGATCCGCTTCACCCGCCGTACCGACGATCCAGATGTTCGATTCCTGCAACAGGCGCATGGTGCGAGCCAGATTGGTTACCCGGATCAGCGGCACATGTTCGGCCGCACCACAGGCGACCTTTTTCGCCGTGGCATTCAGCTGCGCTGAACGATCTTTGGGTACGATCACCGCATGCACACCGGCAGCGTCCGCACTGCGCAGACAGGCTCCGAGGTTATGCGGATCGGTAACGCCATCGAGGATCAGTAATAACGGGCGGTCCAGGCTCTCCAGCAGATCGGGCAGATCCACTTCCTGATACTGACGCCCTGGCTTGATGCGGGCGATGATCCCCTGATGCACCGCGCCGTCACTTTTGCTGTCCAGCATCTGACGGCTGGCAACCTGGATCACTATCCCGTTCGCTTCCAGCGCCTTTACCAGCGTTTGCAGGCGACGATCGTCGCGCCCCTTCAGGATAAACACTTCCTGAATCCGCTGCGGATCGTTGTCGAGCAGCGCCTGCACGGCGTGGATACCGAAAATAATTTCACTCATGGTTCAGATTACTCAAGGTCAATATCATAGAGGAAGCGGGCCGCTTGCGGCCCGCTACAGAGCGTGAGATCCGGCGGATTACTCCGCGCTGTCGGCTCTTTTTTTACTGCGTTTCGCTTTGGTGGTGGCAGCGATTTTACGCGTTTTATCAGAAGCCTTGCGCGCTTTTTTCTCTGCCGGGGCGCTGGCGTTCTCTTTTGCCGGGCGGAAAGCGCTGTCCGGCTCAAAGTTTTTGCCTTTACTGGCGAAACGACGGCGGCTGCCGCTGTTTTTCGCCGCACCGCCACGTTTTTCGCGTTCGCGTTCCGTTTTGCCTTCACCACGCGGTTTACGGGTACTGGAGATCAGCGCGAAATCAATTTTACGCTCATCCATATGCACCGCATCCACCCGCACTTCAACAATATCGCCAAGGCGATAGGTGCGGCCACCGGATTCACCGATCAGGCGCTGGCCCACCGCATCAAAGCGGTAGTAGTCATTATCCAGAGTAGAAACATGCACCAGCCCGTCGATAAACAGATCGTTCAGGCGCACAAAGAAGCCAAAGCCGGTGACGCTGGAGATCACGCCGTTAAAGGTTTCGCCCACGTGATCCTGCATAAAGTCACACTTCAGCCAGTCCGCCACATCGCGGGTCGCTTCATCAGCGCGCCGCTCGGCCATCGAGCAGTGTTGACCCAGTTGCAACATCTGCTGCATATCGTAGTGGAAGCCACCGGTTGGAGTGGTATTGCCTTTCAGCGTGCCGTTTTCTTTCGCCAGCAGATATTTGATCGCCCGGTGCAGCAGCAGATCGGGATAACGGCGGATCGGCGAGGTAAAGTGCGCATAAGACGCCAGCGCCAGACCAAAGTGACCGCGGTTTTCCGGATCGTAGACCGCCTGCTTCATCGAACGCAGCAGCATGGTTTGCAGCATTTCGTGATCGGGACGACCGGCAATCTGATTCAGCAGTTCGGCATAGTCCAGCGGCTGTGGCTTATTGCCACCCGGCAGCGTCAGCCCCAGCTCATTCAGCACCGAGCGGAAGCTTTTGATGCTGTCTTCAGAAGGGCGATCGTGATCGCGGAACAGCGCCGGCTCGTGGTTCTTTTCCACAAAGCGTGCGGAAGCGATATTGGCGAGGATCATGCACTCTTCAATCAGCTTGTGCGCATCGTTACGCGCCACCTGCTCCACCCGCTCAATGCGCCGTTCGGCATTGAAAATAAATTTCGCTTCTTCGGTCTCAAACGAGATGCCGCCACGCTGCTCGCGCGCTTTTTCCAGCACCAGATACATACGGTGCAGTTCTTCCAGGTCTTTTACCAGCGGCTGATAATGTTCGCGCAGCTGCTGGTCGCCCTGCAGAATATGCCACACCTTGTTATAGGTCAGGCGGGCAAAGGAGTTCATCACCGCTTCGTAGTGCTTATACCCGGTCAGCTTACCGGTAGATGAAATGGTCATTTCACACACCATACACAGGCGATCCACTTCCGGATTCAGCGAGCACAGGCCGTTGGACAGCACTTCCGGCAGCATCGGCACTACCTGAGACGGGAAGTAAACCGAGGTGCCGCGGTTGACTGCTTCTGCATCAAGCGGGGTTCCCGGGCGCACGTAATAGCTGACGTCGGCAATTGCCACCCATAAACGCCAGCCACCGCCGCGTTTAGGTTCACAGAACACCGCATCATCAAAGTCGCGGGCATCTTCGCCATCAATAGTGACCAGCGGCAGATCGCGCAGATCGACGCGGTTAGCTTTGGCCGCTTCCGGTACTTCTTCGCTTAATCCGGCGATCTGTTTTTCCAGCTCAGCAGGCCAGACGTGGGGAATATCATGAGTACGCAGCGCCATATCCACGGCCATGCCGGTGCCCATATTATCGCCCAGCACTTCGACGATCTTACCAATAGCTTTAGTGCGACGGTTTGGGCGCTGGGTCAGTTCGACCACCACCACATAGCCCATGCGCGCGCTCATCTGCTCCTCTGCCGGGATCAGAATATCGAAGCTGAGACGGCTGTCGTCCGGCACCACAAAGCCGGCACCGGCATCGGTAAAGTAGCGACCCACGATCTGACTGTTACGTGGCTCCAGCACCCGCACTACCCGCGCTTCACGGCGGCCTTTACGATCGGCACCCATCGCCTGGGCGAGGATCAGATCGCCATGCATACACATTTTCATCTGTTCTGCTGGCAGATAGAGATCGTCTTTGCTGCCGTCAATGCGCAGAAAGCCGTAGCCATCGCGGTGACCAATCACTTTACCTTTCAGCAGATCTAAACGCTCCGGCAACGCGTAGCACTGACGGCGGGTGAAGACCAGCTGACCATCACGCTCCATTGCGCGCAGGCGACGACGCAGCGCTTCAATTTGCTCTTCACCGCTAATCGCGAGTTCTTCCGCCAGCTCTTCACGACTGGCCGGCTTTTCACGCTTATCCAGGTGAGCCAGAATAAACTCACGGCTGGGGATCGGATTTTCGTACTTCTCAGCTTCTCTTTCCTGAAAAGGATCTTTTGACATCGAGGTTCCTCCGTTGTCAATAACTGAATGAAATCAATGCATTCAGTGAAATTTGATTGTGCGAATAAGGCACTTCGGACCGGTTATCCGGCTCAACTGTGTCGTCATTCGAGGTTGGCTATATGCGCTGTCATTAACAGGCTGCGTTAGTTGCACCATCACCTCAGGAAAAATGCGTGCCCTTATTCGCTGCAGAAAACGTTATATTAACAATGATAATAAACCAGCCATCGTAAAATGGGCTATTTTATTTAAATTGATGTTGACAGTGAAAACAGCTGACGGGAACGGCAGAAGATCCGAACGGGAAAAAGCCTGGCCAGGCGATCCCCGGCCAGTAAGATGATTATGCGTCAAACGGATCGCGCAGGATCATGGTTTCACTGCGATCAGGGCCGGTAGAAATAATATCAACCGGAACACCCGTCACTTCTTCTACACGCTTAATGTAATTACGCGCCGCCTGTGGCAGGCCTTCCAGCGTTTTTATACCAAAAGTGGATTCGCTCCAGCCTGGCAGCGTTTCATAAATCGGTTCAATCCCTTCCCAGCCTTCAGCGGCCAGCGGCGTAGTGCTAACTTCACGACCATCCGGCATCCGGTAGGCAGTACAGATTTTCACTTCTTTCAGGCCGTCCAGCACGTCCAGTTTGGTCATGCAGAAACCGGACAGCGAGTTGATTTGCACCGCACGGCGCACGGCAACCGCATCCAGCCAGCCGGTACGACGACGACGCCCGGTGGTGGCACCAAATTCGTTGCCTTTCTCACACAGGAATTCGCCGGTTTCATCAAACAGTTCGGTCGGGAACGGACCGGCCCCCACGCGGGTAGAGTAGGCTTTAACGATACCCAGCACGTAGTCTACGTAACGCGGGCCAATACCGGAACCTGTCGCCACGCCACCGGCAGTGGTGTTGGAAGAGGTCACATACGGATAAGTACCGTGGTCAATATCCAGCAGCGTACCCTGAGCACCTTCAAACATGATCAGATCGCCACGCTGACGCGCCGTATCCAGCACTTCTGAGACGTCAATCACCATACCGGTCAGAATATCGGCCACCGCCATGATATCGGCCAGCACCTTATCATAGTCAACCGCGTCGGCATGATAGAAGTTCACCAGCTGGAAGTTATGGTATTCCATCACTTCTTTCAGCTTGGCAGCAAAGGTTTCTTTATTAAACAGATCGCCTACACGCAGGCCGCGACGGGCAACTTTATCTTCGTAAGCCGGGCCGATACCGCGACCGGTAGTACCAATCGCTTTGGCACCGCGCGCTTTTTCCCGCGCCACGTCCAGTGCCACGTGATACTCAAGGATCAGCGGGCAGGCTTCAGAGATAAACAGACGGTCACGTACCGGGAAACCGCGATCTTCCAGACCTTTCATCTCTTTCATCAGCGCAGCAGGCGACAGCACCACACCGTTGCCGATGATGCTGGTGACGTTTTCACGCAGGATGCCAGATGGAATTAAGTGGAGGACGGTTTTCTCACCGTTGATGACTAGCGTATGTCCAGCATTATGGCCGCCCTGATAGCGCACAACGTATTTTGCACGTTCCGTCAGGAGGTCAACAATCTTTCCTTTACCTTCGTCACCCCATTGGGTGCCCAGTACGACGACGTTCTTACCCATTTCTTAAAATCACCGATTGCTTAAAAATGGATTCTACCATCGTCATTTTTGTCTTTCAGCTGTTTTAGCATACGATTGCTGCTTTTTTTGTTGCCGGCAGGTTCTGCTGATTTAACCAGCCGGGCTGTGGTTCAGCATCCACCAGATCACCAGCCCCGCCACCACCAGGCCGCCGCCAACCCGGCGCAGCAGCGCATCCGGTTGGCGTGCGAACGATAAAAGCATCCGCCGCCAGATGCGCGGCGTCAGCACTGGCCCCAGCCCTTCAACAATCAAAACCAGTGCCAGTGCCATCCAAACTGTGCTGTTCATATTCTGCTTATCCTTCCCTCATAAAAAAGGGCCGGAATTTCCGGCCCCTGAATGACTGTCAATATCAGTTAGCGCGCGGCGCTGGACGGGTTCTTCATAAAGCGGAAGAAATCACTGTCCGGACTGAGCACGATCACATCCTGATTATTTTTAAAGCTGTTTTCATAAGCACGCAGGCTACGAATAAAGGCATAGAAGTCAGGATCGTGACTGAAGGCATCAGCAAACAGTTTTGCCGCTTCGGCATCCCCTTCACCCCGGGTGATCAGCGCCTGACGGCGGGCTTCCGCCAGAGTACGATCCACCTCGTAATCCGCCTGAGCACGCACTTTAGCCGCTTCTTCTGCCCCCTGTGCACGCTGACTGCGGGCAACAGACTCACGCTCGGCACGCATACGGGCAAAGATCGCATCAGAGACTTCGGTTGGCAGGTTGATCTGCTTAATGCGCACATCCACCACTTCAATCCCCAGTGCCGCCATACTGTTCGGGTTCACTTCCAGCGATTTACCGGTGGTTTCGCGCTCCACTCGTGCCGCAGCCGTTGCAATTGCATCATCTGCCGAGGTTTCATCCTGACCGGCGCTACCGTTATTCAGCACATCACGCACATCGGTGGTCAGACGGCCGCGGGAGTCGGTGACGATATCTTTCACGTCCAGACGACCAATTTCAGAGCGCAGACGGTCACTGAATTTACGTTTCAACAGCACTTCAGCCTGTGAAATATCACCACCACCGGTGGCCAAATAGTAACGGCTGAAGTCACTGATGCGCCACTTAATGTAAGAATCGACGATCAGATCTTTTTTCTCTTTGGTGACAAAGCGATCCGCCTGGTTATCCATGGTCTGGATACGGGCATCCAGCATTTTCACCGTGGTCAGGAAAGGCAGCTTAAAGTGCAGCCCTGGCGCATACACCAGCGGTTTATTTTCGCCGTCACGCAGCACCTTGCTGAAACGCAGCACAATGCCACGCTGACCTTCCGGCACCACAAACAGTGATGCATACAGCACCACCAGCACCGCAATCAACAGAACGATTAATGGCTTATTACGCATCGCTTATTCACTCCCTTCGCGCTGGGTGTCGTTGCGCTGAGCATTGGCCCGGCGCTGATCCATAATATCATCGGGATTGAACGACGAACTGCTGTTGCTGACGCGTTCACTACTGTTTAGCTGGCCGGACGATGATACGTTATTGCTGTTGCTCTGCGAGCTGCGGCCCGCCGGCTGGCTGCGCATCAGCTGCTCCAGAGGCAACACCATCATGCTGTTAGATTTATCGTTAATCAGCACTTTGCGGGTATGGCCCAGCACCCGCTCCATCGCTTCGATATACAAACGTTCACGGGTAATGGCCGGTGCCGCTTTATATTCCGGCAGAATACGGGCAAAACTGTCCACTTCCCCCTGAGCTTCCAGCGTCACGCGCGCTTTGTAAGCACGGGCTTTTTCCAAAATGCCCTGCGCATCACCACGGGCGCGTGGCAGCTTATCATTGGCGTAGGCTTCAGCTTCACGAATCGACTGCTCGCGGTTTTCACGCGCGGCAATCGCATCATCAAAGGCCGCTTTCACTGCCTCCGGTGGTCGTGCCGTCTGAAAGTTAACGTCCAGCAGAGTAATCCCCATATCGTAAGGACGAATGGTTTCTTCCAGATCGCGCTGAGTTTCACTGCGCACCACGGTACGGCCTTCGGTCAGAATACGATCCATGGTGGAGCGGCCAATCACGCCACGCAGGGCGCTGTCAGTCGCCTGACGCAGGCTGTCATCGGCACTGGTGACCGCAAACAGATAACGTTCCGGGTTAGTGACCCGGTACTGCACGTTCATCTCCACCCGCACCACGTTTTCATCTGATGTCAGCATGGTGCCGGCCGCCGACAGCTCACGCACTGCTTCAACGTTGACGGCACGTACATGATCGATAAAGGTCGGCTTCCAGTTCAGGCCCGGCTCCACCAGATGACTGAATTTACCGAAGCGTGTGACCACGCCACGTTCGGCTTCTTTGATGGTATAAAAACCGCTGCCAGCCCAGATAACTACCGCCGCAACAGTCGCAATCCCAAACAGGCGTCCGCCACCCGCCGGGCGTTGACCGCCGTCATTTGGGTTTTTATTGCTTCCACCGCCCAGGCCACCCAGCTTATTGCCAAGTTTACGGAAGATATCATCTAAATCAGGCGGACCTTTATCACGGCCACCTTTATTTCCCCCAGAGTTGCTGCCTTGATTATTGCTGCTTCCCCACGGGTCGCGGTCCTGTCCGTTATTTCCGGGCTGATTCCACGCCATGTTTATACTCCATTAATTGTGTGTGCGGTGGCATCCCTGAGTGGAATGCGCATGTCAGGCAAAATCAGTTAACAATGTAATTCACCAGCTCCGGTTCCTGTTTGCATAACCGGTGCCAGTCAACAATCGGCAGACGTATGGCAAGCCCTACGCTACCGTCTTCTTCAATCCACTCTTTTTCTATCGCCTGTAGTTGATAGAAACGACTCCGCAACCGTCCTGCCTGTGGCGGTATGCATAAGTGGTACTGCGCGATCTCACCGGCCAGGCGCTCACTCAGCGCCTGAAACAGTAATGGCAACCCGGCACCGCTTTGGGCGGAAAGCCAGACGCGGACAGGCAGATTTTCTTCGTTACGATCGATACGCGGTTCAAAGCCCTCCAGCATATCGATTTTATTCATTACCAACAGCGTGGGGATCTCGTCAGATTCGATCTCTGTCAATACCTCATTGACCGCCTCTATATTTTCATCGAGACGCAGATCGGCCGCATCCACCACGTGCAGTAACAGGGTTGCCTGGCGGGTTTCCTGTAGCGTTGCCTTAAACGCCGCCACCAGGTCGTGCGGCAGGTGGCGAATAAACCCCACGGTATCCGCCAGTACCACTTCTCCGACATCGATGACATCCACTCTGCGCAACGTTGGATCGAGCGTGGCAAACAGCTGATCGGCCGCATACACCTCGGCAGAGGTCAGTCGGTTAAACAACGTCGATTTACCGGCGTTGGTGTAACCCACCAAAGATACGGTGGGTATGTCGGCTTTGTTACGCGCCTGCCTGCCCTGCTCTCGCTGCTTTTCTACGCGCTCAAGGCGGGAAAGAATTAAGGTAATCCGGTTGCGTAGCAGACGACGGTCGGTTTCCAGCTGGGTTTCACCCGGGCCACGTAAACCAATCCCCCCTTTCTGGCGCTCCAGATGCGTCCAGCCACGTACCAAACGTGTCGCAAGATGGCGCAGCTGCGCCAGTTCAACCTGAAGCTTCCCTTCATGGGTGCGCGCACGCTGGGCAAATATATCCAGAATTAATCCGGTTCGGTCAATCACACGACACTCGCACAGCCGCTCAATATTGCGTTCCTGTGCCGGAGTAAGGGCATGATCAAACAGCACGACGGATGCACCGCTCTCTTTGACTGCCTGTGCGACTTCTACAGCTTTTCCTTCACCGACAAAATATTTGGGATGTGGCGCTTTGCGACTGCCGGTAATCACCCGCAGTGCCTCAACGCCAGCAGAAGAGACCAGAGCTTCAAACTCCTGCAGGTCTTCCATATCTTTGTCTTGTGAAAAATAGATGTGTACCAGTACGGCCTGCTCGCCGGCATCATAACGGTCAAACAACCTTTAAACCTCTCGAACCTATTGCGCCCGGGCCCCGGGCCATACTCGTCAAAATCAATTACCTGAGCAAGCTGTTACCAGGTTGCTGAAGACTGTGTTCTGTCACTGAAAATTAACGTATCCGGACGGGGAATTCTTGAAAGCTCCCCGTCACAGAGAGGCAGTCAGACGACTTATTCGGCGTCGTTGCTGTCCTGTTGAGGCTGTGAGGCTGCCCCCTGATTGCTACCACCATGATGATAGTTACTGCTACCACCGGTATTGTTGCTGTGATGAGAAACCGGGCGGGAAGGTACAACAGTAGAGATAGCGTGTTTGTACACCATCTGACTGACCGTGTTTTTAAGTAAAATAACAAACTGATCGAATGACTCAATCTGCCCCTGCAGTTTGATACCGTTAACCAGATAAATTGAAACAGGAACACGTTCACGACGCAGTGCGTTTAAGAACGGATCCTGTAATGATTGCCCCTTAGCCATTCTGTTTTTTCCTTATTTGCTTGTTGTTTGTAACTTTAAGAACCCAGGGGGTTCGAATACGACGAAAAATTTGCGCACCTTAACCCCCCAATTGTACACAATCACCCATGCTTCGCACTAAGAACCTGTAATACACGGGCACAGGCTGCATCAGGTTGCTCGCTATCCAGCCAGTGAACATCCTGCCAGCCACGAAGCCATGTCATCTGGCGTTTAGCCAACTGACGGGTAGCGCAAATCCCCTTATAAACCATGTCATCGTAATCAATTTCACCAGATAAAAATGACCACATCTGGCGATAACCAACACAACGAATGGAAGGCATATCCGTATGCAAATCACCTCGTGCAAGAAGTGCCCGAGCTTCCGCTTCAAATCCTGACGCCAGCATCTGATGAAAACGCTGCTCGAT
This sequence comes from uncultured Erwinia sp., assembly GCA_945290265.1. Lineage (GTDB taxonomy): Bacteria > Pseudomonadota > Gammaproteobacteria > Enterobacterales > Enterobacteriaceae > Erwinia. The sequence goes on along the minus strand of CALYQW010000008.1, from coordinate 94,277 downwards.
ACGCTGATGGATCAGTTCGCGATTCGCGGGTGCGATAGCAAACTGGGAGACAGCATAAGGCAGGGCTTCGCCAGACGTCTTTGTTAGTTCGGTTAAAGTTTTACCTGAAATAAAAAAAACTTCCAGTGCCCGTGAAAGTCTCTGGGGATCATTCGGATGAATACGACTACCAGCGACAGGATCAATATCACATAACTGGTGGTGCAGCGCTTCCCAACCTTTTTCACTGGCGCTTTGTTCAATACGCTGACGGATCTGCGGATCGGCCGGGGGCAACGGCGATAATCCTTCCAACAATGCTTTGAAATACAGCATGGTCCCCCCCACCAATAGCGGGATATTGCCTCGCCGGGTGATATCCGCCATTTCGGCGAGGGCATCACGACGGAAATCTGCTGCCGAATAGCTTTCAGCCGGATCGCGGATATCCAGCAGACGGTGAGGAGCCAGACGCAGTTCATCAACAGTTGGCTTGGCCGTACCAATATCCATACCACGATAAATCAGGGCTGAATCAACGCTAATCAGCTCAACCGGTAACAACTTGCATAAGCTCATCGCCAACGCCGTTTTCCCGGAGGCAGTAGGCCCCATTAAAAAGATTGCCTCAGGCAGGCCAGCCGTGGATTTTTCACTCATTATTCAGGGCATTCAGCGCCGTTTTGATATCGATTAGCTGTAATAAACCGGAAGGCGGTGATGTTACCAGCCGGGGGCAAAGTCGCTCAACCTCAGCCAGCAGTGCAATCGCCTGCGAGTGATTCCAGTGCTGATGTTCTGTCACCGCCTGACGCGCCAGCCAGTGCGCTATCTGGCTGGTCGAAACATCCTGCTGCCGGGCGCAGTAGCCTAACAGCTCAGGAATCAAGTTTTGTAAATTTTGTTGCCGCAAAGGTAAAGGCACCGTGCGCAGCATCAAATATTGCCCATCGGTACGCAGGTCGATGCCTAACTGACTCAGCAGCGCGCCATGCTGTTGTGCAGCATCTCGTTCTGCTTTGCCGGTTTTCAGTCGCACGGGGATCAGCAGCGGCTGTGGCTTCAGTTCTCCCTCTTTCGGGTCCAGCTGCGCCTGCTTCAGCCAGCGGCCGGCCACCTCCAGCGCCACTAATGCCAGCCCGCGGGTATTTTCTACCAGCGCATACTGCTGCTGCACCACACTCAGTACCCGGCCAAAGCTGTGCGACTGCCCGGCCAGCGGCGTGGATCCCTGCGGTTCAGCGCGCTGCGCGCCTGCAGTAACCTCCACTGGCGCAGGTTCCGCCGGTGCGCACGGCGGTGTTTCAAGCAGCTGCTGATACGCACGCCCTTCCCGCTGTTGATACACCGGCTCCTGACGTGTCCAGCTGCCAGCCTGGTGTCCACCCGACGAGGGCGCGCGCGCCGGCGCAGAAAAGTGATTCCCTCCAGCAGACTGACGGTTTTCTGGTGCCCGGTATACCGGCGGTTCCACCTCTTCCAGCAGAGCGCGGGCGCTTACCTTGCTCTCCTGTAACACGCTCATTACGCCCTGATAGATAAAATCATGCACCAGACGCGACTGATGAAAGCGCACCTCATGCTTGGCTGGATGTACATTAACATCTACCTGATGGGGATCGATTTCCAGATACAGGACATAAGCCGGCAGATGCTGATCGCCGAGCTTATCCTGATATGCCTGACGGATGGCATGATTGATTAACCGGTCTCGCATCATGCGCCCGTTGACATAGCAGTACTGCAATTCGCTCAGAGAACGTGACCCGACAGGATCGGCCACCCAGCCGCGCAGTGCCAAATCGCCATGCTGCCACTCAATTTTCAACGCATGACTGATAAAGGTGGTGCCACAAATCGCCCCCAAACGCCGTTCGCGTTGGCTGTCATCATTCACCCCACGATACTGGCGGATCAGTTTGCCATTGTGGGTTAACGAAATCGCGACATCAAAACGTGCCAGCGCAATCCGGCGGATCACTTCATCAATATGGGTGAATTCGGTTTTTTCGGTGCGCATAAATTTACGCCGGGCGGGGGTGTTGTAGAACAGATCCAGCACCTCCAGCGTAGTGCCTGGCGGGTGAGCCGCCGGTTTGATCGTCACCGCCTGATCGCGCCCTTCAGCATAAGCCTGCCAGGCTTCGTTCTGGTCGGCGGTGCGGGATGTCAGCGTCAGACGCGCCACCGAACTGATACTGGCCAGCGCTTCGCCACGAAAACCGAGGCTTATAATCGCTTCCAGATCGTCCAGTGAGGTAATTTTACTGGTCGCATGCCGCGCCAGTGCCATCGCCAGTTCATCTTTACCAATGCCGCAACCGTTGTCACGAATGCGGATTAGTTTGGCGCCCCCTTTTTCGATATCAATATCAATGCGCGTTGCCCCGGCATCAAGACTGTTTTCCACCAGCTCTTTAACCACGGATGCCGGGCGTTCTACCACTTCACCTGCGGCAATCTGGTTAGCCAGCTGTGGGGGTAAAACCTGAATCGGCATGGGATATCCTTTCTGTATGTTGCTGCGGGTTACGACGCCGGGATAATCAGGGTTTGCCCCAGCATCACATTCTGCGTCTTCATTTTGTTCGCCTGGCGGATACTGGCCGCGCTAACGCCATAATGCGCCGCAATCGCCGTCAGTGCATCACCACGCACCACTTTGTGTCGCGTTGGTTTTGGCTTTGGCTGCCTGGGCGGTGGGCTGCCCGCTGGCACTTTCAGCCGCTGCCCGGTCCACATCACGTCGCGTTTTAACTGGTTCAGCTCACGTAACATCGCCATGCTGACCCCATAACGGGCGGCAATCCCGGACAGGGTTTCGCCCCTGGCTACCACATGACGCTGAACCGGGCCGCTGTAGCGGGTGCCGGCCGGAGCCGGGATAGCGACTACATTAACCGCCGGCGCTGTCTGCTGCGAGCGGTTTTCCTCCTTTGGGACCGACTGTAGCGGGTGCGCCAGGAAGTAATAGCGCAGGCCATGATATATCGCCTCGGCAATCTTCTGCTGGTATGCGCTACTGCCAAGCAGTCGCTCCTCCGAAGGGTTACTGATAAAGCCGGTTTCAACCAGCAGTGAAGGAATATCCGGCGAGCGCAATACGCCCAGGCTGGCATGCTCCGGTAAACGTTTATGCAGTGAGCCGATACGTTTTAACTGGGCGATCACTTTAACAGCAACATCGTAACCGACCCGCTGTGAGTGACCAAACTGCAGATCGAGCACCGCCTGACTGAGGTAGGGATCGGCCTGGCTGTTAGCCAGCAGGTCACCGGCTCCACCCAGCAATTCCGACTGTTTCTCATGCTGCTCCAGCCAGCCGGCCATTTCACTGTTTGCCCGCCGGTTAGACAGTACCCACACCGAGGCACCAGCAGCGCTGCGGCTGGGGGCTGCATCGGCATGAATAGACACCAGAAGATTGGCATTCTGCTTACGCGCCACTTCGGATCGCCCCATCACGGAGATAAAATAGTCACCGTTGCGCGTCAGCACTCCTTTAAACATTGGGTCATCATTCAGCAGCGCCTGCAGTTTATGTGCGACCGCGATGGTAACATTTTTCTCTTTTAACCCTCCGGCACCGATTGCTCCCGGATCCTGACCGCCATGACCAGCATCAATCGCCACGATGACGGTATCATTTTGGCTGCGCGTGCTGCGCGGACGAGCCACCTGATTACCGCTGGTGGTCAGCGTGGTGCGCTGGCCGTTAAAAGGATTCGCAGCGGTAGGTGCACGCTCAAGCGTTGGCGCTTCACTCACCGGCGCGGTTGCTGCCCCTCTGGCCTGACGTCCGGTAATGGTAAACACCACCTGCCAGCTGTTGCCACTGCGCACAGTTCGAGCCTGGGTTTTACCTGGCTGCGTCAGCTCAAATACCAGCCGAATACTCTGACTGTCCTTCGCCAGGCTGGGGCGAATGCGTTTTACCAGATTGTTACCACTGAAGGTCAGCGGCAGCCCTTTTACCACGCCACTTTGCCGGATATCCAGCACCACCCGTTCCGGGTTATGTAACGGGAAGAAGGCATAAATCGGTTGAGCGGCGAAACTCAGGGTCAGTGTGGCCTGATTGCTGCCATTGGACACCTGAATATCGGACAGACTGGCGGCCAGGGAACCACAGCTGAGTAACAGTACAGCCAGCAGACACCAGGATTTAATCCGTAAAATCATTGATGATTATCCTGTACCGCACTTTGCACTAATTGTTCACCAACCGCTGAACAGGCACGTAACTGTGCCTGACGCGCATGTCCCTGATAGTTCAGCGTCAGTTCAAGATCGGGTTCGGGTAACACCCCGGCGCCCTGTTGTGGCCATTCCACCAGGCACAGACTGTCGCCACTGAAATAGTCGCGGATCCCCATAAATTCCAGCTCTTCGGGATCGGCCAGGCGATAAAGATCGAAGTGATAGACATGACGATCTGGCAACATATAAGGTTCAACCAGAGTGTAAGTCGGGCTTTTCACTTTTCCCTGATGCCCAAGTGCCTGCAAAAAACCCCGGCTGAAGGTGGTTTTTCCGGCACCCAGATCGCCGTACAAATAAATCGTGGCGGCAACGCGACAGGCATGAGCAAGTCTGGCTCCCAGAGCGAGGGTTGCTGCCTCATCAGGCAATGCGATTTCACAGGTCATCATTGGTTCGTATTCGAGATCTCAGGATTGACAAACAGATATAGTTCAGTAAACAGATCGGTTGCTAACATACCACGTGTACCGTAGCGAGTCGCCAGGACATCAGCCGCAGCACCATGCACTACACAACCTGCACAGGCGGCACGGAACAAGGATAAACCCTGCCCCGCCAGGCTGCCAATAATGCCGGACAGCACGTCCCCCATTCCCCCCGTTGCCATGCCGGCGTTACCTACATCCGCCACCGCCAGCGCTCCCTGATTATCGGCTATCAGGGTACCGGCACCCTTCAATACCACCACGCCACCATAACGCTTTACCAGAAGCTTCACGGCATGTAAGCGGTCACTTTCAATTTCACTTACGCTGGTATTCAGCAACCGCGCGGCTTCACCGGGGTGCGGGGTAAGTATTCGATTTTGACGTTTATCGGGGCTGATTGCCAGCAGGTTAATCGCATCAGCATCCCAAAGCATAGGCTTCTGAGAATTTTCTATTTTCCTCAGCGCCTGTTTTCCCCAACTTCCCTGGCCAAGGCCCGGGCCGATCACAATCATATCCGCCCACTCCAGACCGTTAGTCAGGCTGTCTGCCGTCATCTCCTGCACCATCAGTTCTGGTCGCGCCGCGAGTAATGGCGCAATATTCTCTTTATGGGTCAACACCCTTACCGTGCCCGATCCACAGCGCAGTGCAGCTTCCGCCGTCATACGGATCGCCCCCGCCGTACCCTGGTCTCCTCCCACTGCCAGCAGCCGCCCGTGATTGCCTTTATGGGATGTCGCCCTGCGCGGGGGCAGCCAGCCTGCCAGTTGTCCGGCATCAATACGTTCGATGGGTGCAGACTGCGTTTCCAACCAGGATTCCAGCCCTAACGCATGGTAATCCAGCTGCCCGGTGTAGTCCCGCGCCTTCCCGGTCAGTAACCCCGGCTTCAGCGCCACAAAAGTCAGCGTGAACTGTGCCATGATCGCCTTACCCGGGACAGTGCCATTATCCGCCACCAAACCGGACGGAATATCCAGCGCTAAAATGGCTGCCGGATGCTGATTAGCTTTCTCGATCAGTTCAGCATAAGGCGTAACAGGCACCTGCTGCAGGCCGGTTCCCAGCAGTGCATCCACAATGATGTCCACTGATCCCGGCCAGACGATTGCCGGATCGTGGATCACGCCACCGGCAGCCAGCCAGGCCTGCCTGGCCTGCCTGGCTTCTTCAGGCAACGGATGTTTGCCTTCAACCGCAATTAACGTCACTGCAATCCCGCTGGCCTGAGCCAGTCGGGCAACAATATAGCCATCCCCGCCATTGTTGCCTGCACCACATAAAACCAGGCAGTGCCGGGCTCTCGGCCAACGTTCACGCAGTTGGCTGAAGGCAGCTTCCCCTGCCCGCTGCATCAGCTCAAACAGACTGATCCCCAGTGCGTCAGCGCCCTCACGCTCCAGGCGTTTTATTTGTTCTACAGGCCACACCGGGCCGGGTAATGCCCGATGAAAGGGATGTTGCGCAGACTGCTTCATGCTTTATCCTCGCGAATGTAACCTGACCGGTGCCTGATGGCTGGATAACCGTTATGATCTGCTTCTCCGGCTCAAAAAGTGGGAGAAAATAATGCAAAACGATAATAATACCTCAGGATTAAGGCGCGCGGGGATTTATGGCTGGCGTACCGGAATCACGGCTGATATCACCGTTAAGAAAAATCTTAGGATTATAGCGCGATCAAACTGGCAAATTTGCAAGGCAGATCCTAAGATCAACGGGTTCAAATAATGGTGACGGGCTTATTCAGATTTATGATAATCTTTTCCACATTCTGTGAATAAAAATAAAAAAGGCTTTTCAATCAAGCGATATAAAAATCTCATCGGACAAATTACTTAATTTTATGAGCTAAAAAAACTTTATAAAACATCAAATTAAACAAACCAGAGATATGTGAAAAAGTCTGTTAACAGGGTTAATCCATTAAAACAACCTGTGGATAACTCTGTTCACAACACTTTTCTTAAACACGTAATTAACCACGTTATGCACACTGTCATTGACAGAGAGGTGGAGTTGTATAATGGAATTTTTTTGGAGCGGGAAACGAGACTCGAACTCGCGACCCCGACCTTGGCAAGGTCGTGCTCTACCAACTGAGCTATTCCCGCTTAGGAGTGGTTACTGCTACTGACTGCATCTGACGCAGCAGGTGTCGTACAATATATGAAGCGAGTCATGATATCAACTCTTTTCTCTAACTATCTGTCTGTAAAGGGTTTTTAACTCATTCCCAACAGAACGAACAGGATTATGGACTAACTTTGCGGTGGTGACAAGTGCCTGATCCACTTTTTTTACTACTGATACTCGCACGTTGGAAACAAATCCGATTTTGCTTATTTTGCAGTCAGTATTACAGTTAATTCAGCCAGCGCCAGGATGGCAAACGGCCATCCTGGCTATGCGTGCTAACTAACGCTGATAGATGATTTCGACGCCTTCGTCGTCTTCCTCATCCCAGTCGTCATCCCACTCTTCATCATCTTCTACCGCCTGTTGAGCCTCTTCCAACTGCTGACGGTGATAGTCATCCCACATAAACTCCACTTTCTCTGGCTGTTTGACCGCCAGTTCAGCTTCTTTAGGGTTGGCTTTGATAAACGACATCAGATCCCAGCACAGTTCATTTATCCCGGAACGATTGGCAGCGGAAATAAGATAATATTTATCGGTCCATCCCAGTGCCTCAGCAATCGCTGTTGCCCGTGCAGCGGCTTCTTCCGCATCGATCAAATCGACTTTGTTAAATACCAGCCAGCGTGGCTTCTGGTACAGCTTATCACTGTATTTTTCCAGTTCAGCCAGGATAATGCGGGCATTTTCCACGGGATCGCTTTCATCAATCGGTGCCAGATCAATGGTGTGTAACAGTACCCGGCAACGTTCCAGATGCTTCAGGAAGCGGATGCCCAGGCCAGCGCCATCTGATGCACCTTCGATCAGGCCAGGAATATCGGCCACCACAAAGCTCTGTTCGCTATCCATACGCACCACCCCCAGGCTCGGCACCAGGGTGGTAAACGGATAGTCAGCAACTTTGGGTTTCGCTGCCGAGACCGCGCGAATAAAGGTCGATTTACCGGCGTTTGGCAGCCCGAGCATCCCCACATCCGCCAGCAGCATCAGCTCCAGCTGCAGGTCACGCTTTTCGCCCGGGGTACCCATGGTTTTCTGACGCGGCGTGCGGTTTACCGACGATTTGAAACGCGTATTCCCCAGCCCGTGCCAGCCACCTTTGGCGACCATCATCTTTTGCTGGTGGTGAGTCATATCCCCCAGGGTTTCACCGGTACCCTGATCGATAATGCGCGTTCCCACCGGCACTTTGATAATAATATCCTTACCACGTTTACCGGTGCAGTCACGGCTCTGACCATTCTGACCGCGCTCGGCACGGAAAGACTTTTCAAAACGATAATCGATCAGGGTATTCAGGTTTTCGTCGGCCAGCATGTAGACGTCACCGCCGTCACCGCCGTCTCCGCCGTCAGGCCCCCCTCGCGGAATATATTTTTCACGACGGAAGCTGACGCAGCCGTTACCCCCATCGCCCGCAACGACCAGAATCGTCGCTTCATCAACAAACTTCATTTTACTTCTCCGTCACTTATTCACCCGGGAGCCGGTGTACAGACACCGCTGCGGGAGGACTCCGCCGTGGCCATAAGCGATGACCAATAGCAGAAAACATAGTACCTGACACCACGACCAGTGCCCCGATAAATCCGAGCATATCCAGAGTCGGAATGGCAAATACCCCGGACCAGGCAAGCGATAATAATTCTGAAAACAGCAGGGTAAACAGCGGTGTCAGCGTCACGATTGCGCTAACCTGCGCCGCCTGCCAGCGTGCATAGGCTTCCGCCAGTGCACCGTAACCGAGTAGCGTATTCAACACGCAAAAAATCAGGCAACTCAGCTGCCAGCCGTTTAGTTGCAGTAGCTGCGAAAAGTGTGTGAACGGCAGCAAGGCAGCAGCACATAAAGTGTACAACAAAAATAAGATCTGCTGAGAGCCTAATGAGCGCCCCAAAATCTTTTGCGTCACACCATAGGTTACCCACACCAGCGCCGCACTCACTCCCAGTACAATACCCCAGGAATAGCCGGTGAGATGGGTAAAAATATCCAGCAGGCTGGTGTTAAAAAACATCGCCAGACCACAGAGCAATAACAGGCCGCCGAAAATCTGGTTGGCACGCATCTTTTCTTTCAAAATAAATACGCTGGCCAGCATCATCCCCGCTGGCGCAACCTGAGCAATCACCTGCGAGGCCGTCGGGCTGAGGTACTGTAACGAGGAGCTGAACAGGACAAAATTTCCCACCAGTCCACCGGTAGCGATAGCCAGCAGCAGCAGCTTACGCGGTTGCCGCAAAAAGCTGACCGGCGGCAACCGACGGGTTAACGCCAGCATGATCCCCAGCCCCAGCGCCGCCAGTGAAAATCGGTAAAATACCACGGTGAAAGGATCCATCACCTGCAGCACCTGCTTCATTGCAATCGGCAATGAGCCCCAGCAAATCGCCGTTACCAGTGCAAGTGCAATACCTGCTCCAGCCTGTTGCCTGTTTACTGACATACGATGGTTTCCTGACAGAATGTAAAAAGCCCCGCATGCTGATGCGGGGCTTTTCATTATCGTTGCAGTACGCGCTGATGCTCGCTCTGCGGCACGAAAACCTTACTCAGCAACGATGCTGATGTATTTACGGTTGTTCGGACCTTTAACTTCAAACTGAACTTTACCGTTCGCGGTAGCAAACAGGGTGTGGTCACGACCACAGCCTACGTTGGTACCAGCATGGAACTTGGTGCCACGCTGACGAACGATGATGCTACCAGCCAGAACAGATTCGCCGCCGAAACGTTTTACGCCCAGACGTTTTGCATTGGAGTCACGACCGTTACGAGTCGAGCCGCCAGCTTTTTTATGTGCCATTTGTCAGATCTCCTCTTAGGCGCTGATGCCAGTGATCTTCACGTCAGTGAACCACTGACGGTGACCCTGCTGCTTACGGTAGTGCTTACGACGACGGAACTTAACAATTTTGATCTTGTCGCCACGACCGTGAGCTACGATTTCTGCTTTAACCAAGCCACCTGAAACTAAAGGCGCACCGATTTTCACATCTTCACCATTGGCAATCATCAGAACCTGGTCGAACTCAATAGTTTCACCGGTTGCGATGTCCAGCTTTTCCAGGCGAACGGTCTGACCTTCGCTTACTCGGTGTTGTTTACCACCACTTTGGAAAACCGCGTACATATAAACTCCGCTTCCGCGCTCGCCTTCTCATGATTTCAGGCTGCGCTATAAATATTCACAATAGGGCGCGAATTCTACGCAACTTCACTTCTAATGACAAGTGCCTGTTGCACTGTCTTGCAGAAAAAAAACTCAGCACCAATGGATACGTTTCACCGCTGCGTTTTTCAAGTACAATCTGTCACAGATTTAATACCACAGGCACGGGTAAGGCGCTTATCATTGCAGCAACTGAGCAGGTAAAAGCTGAAAAAACTAATGAACTTAGAACAGATAAACGAACTCACCGCGCAGGATATGGCGGCTGTCAATGCGACAATTTTCGACCAACTGAACTCGGATGTATCCCTTATCAATCAGTTAGGTCATTACATCATCAGTGGTGGTGGCAAACGTATTCGCCCAATGATTGCGGTGCTGGCTGCGCGTGCCGTTAATCAGTATCAGGGCCAACAGCATATTACCGTTGCCGCGCTGATTGAATTTATCCATACCGCCACGTTGTTGCACGATGATGTGGTTGATGAGTCCGACATGCGCCGTGGTAAAGCGACCGCGAATGCCGCCTTTGGCAATGCTGCCAGCGTGCTGGTAGGTGATTTTATCTATACCCGCGCTTTTCAGATGATGACCAGCCTCGGCTCACTTAAAGTGCTGGCGCTGATGTCGGAAGCGGTCAACGTGATCGCGGAAGGGGAAGTGATGCAGTTGATGAACTGCAACGATCCCGATATCACTGAAGTAAACTATATGCGGGTTATTTACAGTAAAACCGCCCGTCTGTTTGAAGCCGCCGCGCAGTCTTCCGCAATCCTGGCAGGTGCCAGCGCAGAGCAGGAGCAGGCAATGCAGGATTATGGCCGTTATATCGGTACCGCTTTTCAGCTGATCGACGATCTGTTGGATTACAGCGCGGATGATAAAACGCTGGGAAAAAATGTCGGCGACGATCTCAGCGAAGGTAAACCGACCCTGCCGCTGTTACATGCCATGCGCCATGCGAAACCGGCGCAGGCTGCGATGATCCGTAAGGCAATTGAAGAAGGCAACGGACGTCATCTTTTGGAACCCGTTTTGGAAACCATGCGTGAGTGCGGTTCGCTGGACTGGACCCGTCAGGCTGCCGAACGGGAAGCGGATAAAGCCATCAACGCCCTGCAAATTTTGCCGGACTCCCCATGGCGCCAGGCGCTGGAAGCGCTGGCTCATATGTCCGTTCAACGCGCATTCTGACCGCAGGCATAAGCGTGAGCAGCACGCTTATGCCGCACTTAAGCATATTTTAATCAGTAAGTTAGGTTATAATCCGCTGGAAAACATCCGCTAAATTCTCCCGCCGTCTCTCACTATTTCACACACCACTGCACCAGACCCAATCGCCAGATCTGAACTAACCACGACGACTTACTCATTATGTTTAAATTGCGTAATACCGCTCAGAAACCATTATTCGACTATAATTTACTGGAATCAATAAATATATATTTGATATAAGTAATCCTGAAACAGACAATAAATCCAGTGGACTGACAGCTGCAATGGCAAACCCTTTTCAGGAACTGAGCAATCCCTGGATTTTTTTAATGCACAAGGATACGCATATGAAACGCAACCTACTACAAGACTGGCATCCGGCAGATATTATTGCTGCCTTACGCAAGAGTGGCACCACCCTGGCCGCACAATCTCGTCTGGCGGGCTTAAGTTCATCCACGCTAGCGAACACACTCTGCCGCCCCTGGCCTAAAGGAGAATGGCTGATTGCCAATGCGCTGAATGTTCATCCTGCCGAAATCTGGCCCAGCCGCTATTACGATCCCCAGACCAGACAGCTTATCGACCGACAGAAGCTGATCCGCAAATAAAAAAAAGGGCCGGTAAACGTCTGTCTGCCGACCCTTGTAGTTCTTCAGTCAACGCGCTTATTCGTCGCCATGAATACGCTGAATATTGGCACCGATTGCGATCAGTTTGCTCTCAATATGCTCGTAACCGCGATCAATGTGATAGATGCGATCAACAATGGTAATCCCTTCAGCAATACAGCCTGCCAGAACCAGGCTGGCTGAAGCACGTAAGTCTGTCGCCATGACCTGCGCACCGGACAGCTTCTCGACGCCGTGACAAATGGCGGTATTGCTTTCAATCTCTGCATGTGCACCCATACGAATCAGCTCAGGAAGGTGCATAAAGCGATTTTCAAAGATGGTTTCCGTAATCACCCCGGTGCCTTCAGCCACCAGATTCAGCAGACTGAATTGCGCCTGCATATCAGTAGGAAAGCCCGGATGGGGAGCAGTACGGAAGTTCACCGCTTTCGGGCGTTTACCGTGCATATCCAGGCTAACCCAGTTATCGCCCAGCTCAATATCTGCGCCAGCTTCACGCAGTTTAGCCAGCACTGCATCAAGGGTATCCGGGCGCGCATCACGGCACACGACTTTACCGCCAGAAACGGCGGCGGCGATCAGGAAAGTCCCGGTTTCGATCCGATCCGGTAATACGCGGTACACGCCACCACCCAGACGGTCAACCCCTTCGATGGTGATCTTATCCGTGCCGGCACCGCTGATTTTTGCACCCAGGGTGTTGAGGAAGTTAGCGGTATCGGTGATTTCCGGCTCGCGCGCTGCATTCTCGATTACCGTGATACCGGTTGCCAGAGTTGCTGCGCTCATAATGGTGACGGTCGCACCCACGCTGACCTTGTCCATCACAATATGGGCACCCTTCAGCCGGCCGTCGACCGAGGCTTTAACATAGCCCTCTTCCAGTACAATTTTTGCACCCAGCTGTTCCAGACCGGTGATATGCAGATCGACCGGACGGGCACCAATGGCACAGCCGCCAGGCAGGGAAACCTGGCCCTGACCAAAGCGGGCCACCAGCGGACCCAGTGCCCAGATGGAGGCACGCATGGTTTTAACCAGATCATAAGGTGCGCAGTAGACGTCAACGTTACTGGCATCCAGAAATACTGCACCGTTACGCTCAGTCCGGACACCCAGCTGGCTGAGCAGCTTCATGGTGGTGTCAATGTCCTTAAGCTCAGGTACGTTTTGAATTTCTACCGGCTCTTCCGCCAGCAGTGCAGCGAACAGGATCGGAAGGGCGGCATTTTTCGCCCCGGAGATTGTCACTTCACCGCTCAGTCGGGTTGGACCCTGTACACGAAATTTATCCATTGCAACCGCTCATATATTGTCAGATCAGAAATCTACAGCCAGCGTTTCACCACCGCACCGGGTGGTGAAACGCTGATACTGCTTAAAAACCGTTAAGCTTACGGTCACGCGCCCACTCATCAGGCGTATAGGTTTTAATAGACACCGCATGAATACGGTTGTCCGCGATGTAAGCCATCAGGGGAGCATAGACCGTCTGCTGTTTTTTTACACGGCTCAACTCACCAAAGAGTTCACCCACCGCGATAACCTGGAAATGGCTGCCATCGCCACTGACATGAACTTCCTGCAGGGGTAACGCGCCCATCAGCACGGACTGAATTTCACTATTTTCCATGATGTTTTACATTCACCTGATAATAAACCGGCCACCATATTAGTAGAATATGCCCTGCGCTGAAATAAGCAAACGCACTCCAGGCAGGAGATTGAGGCGGGAAACAAAGACCGAAGAGGCGACTGGCATCGCTATGATCCAGGGAGCGTTGACAGCTCCCTGACGGTAAACTTCAGTGAACTCAGCACGTTCCGCCGGGATTAACCCGGTCAGTCCGTGCTGCGGACAGGATCAGCACTGGTCAGCAATAATGTTCTGCAAATTATAAAGCACGATCAGCGTACGTAATTTGTCAGTAATACCGGTGAAGCGCGGCACTTTACCCTGCTGTAATCCAGCCTGTTGCAGATGCACCAGTAGCGCGAGACCACCGGAATCAACCCGATCCAGACCCGACACATCAATGATATCAACCTGCTTCATCAGTTGCTGATGCTGCTGCCATAAGGGCAGCAGCGTTTCCTGCTCAAGTTCACCGTACAGGCTTAGCTGACCATTTTCCGTCTGCCAGTGTAATTGCTCAGCCATTACTGCTTTTTATCCAGAGTAATTGGCTGGTTGGCATAGGATTTAAGACGTTCGGTTAAGCCATCAATGCCTTTCTGACGCAGAATATCCGCCCACTCATTCTGCTTGGTGGTGATCATGCTGACGCCTTCGGCAATCATGTCATACGCCTGCCAGTCACCGCTGCGGCTGTTTTTACGCCACTGGAAATCCAGGCGAACCGGCGGACGGCCATTAGGATCGATGATGCTCACGCGGATAGCCAGGATGGTGGCATCGCCCAGCGGTTGCTCGGGGGCAATCTGGTAAGTCTGACCGTTGTACATTGCCAGCGCCTGGCCGTAGGACTGCGCCAGATAATCACCAAAAGCCTTGAAGTAAGCATCGCGCTGTGCCGGGGTGGCGTCTTTGTAGAAGCGACCTAATACCAGGGCACCGGCATATTTTATCTGCACATACGGCAGCAGTTCCTGACGCACCACCTCACGCAGATAGTTCGGGTTCTGCCTGATTTTGGGCTGCTCGTTTTTCAGACGGGTGAAGGTTTTCGCCGCCGCTTCACTCATCTTTTTGTAAGGATTGCTCTGGTCAGCTGCATTAGCAGCCAGTGGCACAATAACCAGCATTGCCACCATCAGTAAACGTTTAAACATTATTTGCCCTCTTCTGGGTTAGTTTTCTCTGCAGGGGTCTGCTTATCGTTGCCGTCACCGCTTTTGTAAAGGAACTGACCGATCAGATCTTCCAGCACCATGGCAGATTTTGTGTCCTGAAGCGTACTGCCGTCCTTCAGCATATTGGTGCCCATATCCGGGTCATCAAACCCGATATTCAGCGCCAGATACTGTTCACCTAACAGCCCCGAGGTACGTACCGCCAGCGAGCTGGTATCCGGGATATTGTTGTACTGATCTTCAATATCCATAGTGACACGCGGTGAGTAGTTTTTGGCATCCAGCGAAATGTCGGTAACCCGGCCAATGACGACACCACCCACTTTGACTGGTGAACCGGTTTTCAGACCACCGATGTTGTCAAAGGTGGCATACAGTTTCCAGGTTGACTCATTGCCAACGGAGCGCAAATCCGCCACCCGCAGGCAAAGAAACACGGCTGCACACAGTGCCAGCAACAAAAATATCCCTACCCAAATTTCACTCTTTTTCGTTTGCATCACATCAGTTCCCAAACATCAGTGCCGTAAGCACAAAATCTAAACCAAGTACCGCCAGTGAAGCGTGCACCACGGTACGGGTAGTCGCACGGCTGATTCCCTCTGAGGTTGGAATAGCATCATAACCATTGAACAGCGCAATCCAGGTTACTGTCACCGCAAAGACCAGACTTTTAATCACGCAGTTGATGATATCCTCTCTGACATCAACCGCATTCTGCATTGCCGACCAGAAAAAGCCGGTATCAATGCCCTTCCAACTGACGCCCACTAACGCCCCGCCGAGGATACCGACCGCCACAAAAATCAGTGACAGCAGTGGCATACTGAAGGTTCCCGCCCAGAAACGCGGCGAGATTATGCGCCGCAGGGGGTCAACCGCCATCATTTCCATACTGGAAAGCTGTTCAGTGGCTTTCATCAGGCCAATTTCTGCCGTCAGTGCCGAGCCGGCACGCCCGGCAAACAACAACGCCGTCACCACCGGCCCCAGCTCACGTAGCAGCGACAGCGCCACCATCATGCCCAGGCTGCTTTCCGCGCCATAGGTACTCAGTACCAGATAGCCCTGCAGGCCCAGTACCATGCCAATAAATAATCCGGAGACAATGATAATGACTAACGACTGTACGCCAGTACTGTACAGTTGATTAACCAGTAAAGGTGCATGTTTACGAAAACGCGGAATGCCAACCAGTGCATGGAACAGCATCAGTCCGGCGCGCCCGAAGGACGCGCAGATATCAAATCCCTGACGCCCCAGTGACGCCAGTGCTTGTAGAAACATCAGTGTGTTAACTCCCTGAGCCCACTAAATCATCGAGATAGTTACCAGCGGGAAAACGGAACGGCACGGGCCCGTCAGCAATCCCGTCAATAAACTGGCGCACGCGGGGGTCCTGCTCTTCCCGCAGCTGTGCCGCAGTGCCGTGCGCAATCACCTTCTGATCGGCAATAATGTAGGCATAATCAGCAATACTCAGCACTTCCGGTACATCGTGAGACACCACGATACAGGTCACTCCCAGAGCATGATTAAGTTCATCAATCAGTTTAACCAGTACCCCCATAGTGATCGGATCCTGTCCAACAAAGGGTTCATCAAACATCACCAGATCCGGCTCAAGCGCAATCGCTCTGGCCAGTGCGGCACGGCGGGCCATACCGCCAGACAGCTCTGAAGGTTTGAGATTCGCCGCGCCGCGCAGGCCCACCGCTTCCAGCTTCATCATCACCACACTGTGCAACAGGGGCTCCGGAAGCTGAGTATGCTCACGCAGTGGCCAGGCAACGTTGTCAAATACGCTTAAATCAGTAAACAACGCACCCGACTGGAACAACATGCTCATCTTTTTACGCGTCTCATACAGACCCGAGCGGGATAAGCTGGGAATGTTTACGCCATTGAACCATATTTCGCCGCTGTCCGGAGGGATTTGTCCACCTATCAGACGCAACAGCGTCGTCTTACCAATACCCGACGGCCCCATTATGGCGGTAATTTTTCCTTCAGGCACCGTCAGCGAGATATTATCGAAAATCGGGCGATTTCCGCGGCAAAAGCTGACTCCGCGTACATCCACCAGGTTTCTCTGCGTCTGGCTCATTGTGACTTCAATCCTTATTTCCAGGCGATTATTTGACCTGAAGGGTAACCTGTTACCTTCAGTACGGAATACTCTTGCAGAATCTCAGGCCGCATCATTAGCTAAAATTGCCATGTGTTTTACTTTTTGCCCTGAGATCGTCAGAATCGCTGGCAGTAAAAGCACTCATTGCCTGGCATTTTTGGCAGCAGGCATCTAACGATTATATCCGATTTAAGGACTTTTAATGCTTGTAGCGACAATACTCTTGATCATTGGCCTGGTAATACTGATATATGGAGCCGATCGTTTAGTGTTTAGCGCTGCAATTTTATGCCGTTCCTTTGGGATACCCCCGCTGATCATTGGCATGACGGTGGTAGGGATCGGCACTTCATTGCCGGAATTGATTATTTCACTGTCAGCAGCCAGCCACGGTCAGATGGACATTGTACTTGGCACTGCGCTGGGATCCAATATAACCAATATTCTGCTAATCCTGGGTGGCGCGGCCCTCCTTCATCCCCTGACCGTGCAGTCAAATCTTATTCGCCGCGAACTGCCGTTAATGCTGCTGGTCACCCTGCTGTGCGGCATTATTTTGGTTGATAATCAATTAAGTATCATGGATGGCCTGGCCTTACTGGCCATGGCTGCTGTCTGGCTGGTATGTGCCTGCCGTATTACCTGTCGCGCTGAACGGGAAAATAATGATTCTCTGCCCCGTGAACAGGTGGCCGAGCTGCCGCGCGATGACAGTGGTAATACCGTTGCCTTTCTCTGGCTTGCGGTCGCTCTGCTGATGCTGCCAATGTCTACCAGTATGGTGATTGATAATGCCACGGTGCTGGCAAACTACTTTGGCATTAGCGAACTGGTGATCGGCCTGACCATTTTGTCGGTAGGGACCAGTTTGCCGGAACTGGCAACGGTGATTGCCGGCGCGTTAAAGGGCGAAGATGATATTGCCATCGGCAATCTGATCGGGGCAAACATTTATAATCTGGTGCTGGTATTGGGCATCCCGGCGCTGATCCATCCCGGTAGCTTCGATCCCAACGCGTTTTCCCGTGATTACTGGATTATGCTGGGTGTCAGCACGCTGTTTACCCTGTTTTGTTTGAAACCTAATCGCTGGATTGGCCGGTTTGCCGGGGCGCTGCTGCTGTGCGGATTTATTGTCTGGGTAGGGATCCTCACCTGTTTTCCCGCCGCAACCTTCTGGTAAAGGAGTGATTATTTATGGCTGATATTACACTATCCCCTGAATTCGACTATCAACAGGCCGGGAAAGAGGTGCTGCAGATAGAACGTGAAGGACTTGAACAGCTCGGACAGTTTATTAACGACGATTTTACCCACGCCTGTCAGATGATTGCGCGTTGCAGTGGCAAAGTCGTGGTAATGGGTATGGGGAAATCCGGCCATATCGGTAAAAAAATGGCGGCGACCTTTGCCAGTACCGGCACGCCAGCTTTTTTTGTGCATCCCGGCGAAGCCAGCCATGGCGACTTAGGCATGGTCACCCCGGCTGATGTGGTGATTGCTGTCTCTAATTCCGGCGAATCTTCGGAAATTTTGGCTTTAATCCCAGTGCTGAAACGGCTGCATGTTGCCTTAATCTGCATGACCAGCCGCCCTGACAGTGCCATGGGGCGCGCCGCAGATATTCATCTGTGTGTTAGCGTCCCGCAGGAAGCCTGTCCGCTTGGTCTGGCACCGACGTCCAGTACCACCGCCACCCTGGTGATGGGCGATGCCCTGGCCGTCGCCTTACTGAAAGCGCGCGGATTTACCGCCGAAGATTTTGCTCTTTCCCACCCCGGCGGGGCACTCGGTCGTAAGTTACTGCTGCGCGTGGATGATATCATGCACACCGGGCAGGAAATCCCCCATATTGATCGCCATGCCTCACTACGCAGCGCCCTGCTTGAAATTACCAGTAAAAATCTGGGTATGACGGTCATCTGTACCGATGACATGATCATTGAGGGTATTTTTACCGACGGTGACTTGCGCCGCGTATTTGATATGGGCATTGATATTCAACATGCCAGTATCGAAAGCGTCATGACCCCTGGTGGCATCCGGGTACGCCCGAAGATGCTGGCGGTGGATGCGCTGAATCTGATGCAGAGTAAAAATATTACCTGTGTCATGGTTGCTGATGGCGATCATCTGCTGGGCGTGATCCATATGCATGATATGCTGCGCGCTGGCGTGGTTTAACGAGGAAATAAATCATCATGAGTAATTCAGTCGCCACCGTAGATACCTGCTATGGTCCCGTCACCCAGACGGTGATGGCCAAAGCCCGTCAGATCAAACTGCTGATTTGTGATGTTGACGGCGTCCTGTCTGACGGCCTGATTTATCAGGGTAACAACGGCGAAGAGCTGAAAGCGTTTAACGTCCGGGATGGTTACGGTATTCGCTGCCTGCTGATCAGTGGAACAGAAGTCGCTATTATTACCGGCCGCAAAGCGAAGCTGCTGGAAGATCGCTGCGCAACACTGGGGATTACCCATCTTTACCAGGGGCAGTCAGATAAGACGCTGGCCTTCCGTGAACTTCTGGATAAACTGTCACTGCAGACCGAACAGGTCGCCTTTATCGGCGATGACTTAATTGACTGGCCGGTGATGGCAGACGCAGGGCTGAGCGTTACGGTTGCTGATGCGCACCCAGCGATGCTGCCGCGTGCGGACTATGTGACCCGGATTGCCGGTGGGCGTGGCGCAGTACGAGAAATCTGCGATCTGATTTTAATTGCGCAGGATAAGTTTGATATGGCCAAAGGGCAGTCCATATGAGTACCTCAAACCGCTGGATTACACTGGTGCTGGCTCTGATCGCCCTGGCACTTATCGGCTGGAATCTGGCGGATCCCGACAGTCAGCGCGAGCTACAGACCACCAGTAATAATGAACCGACCTATCTGAGTGACAACTCACATACTCTGGTATATAACCCGACAGGTGGGCTGGCCTATAAACTGATCTCGGACAAAGTCACCTATTTCGATAATGAGACAGTGACCTGGTTCGATAACCCGATCATGACCACCTATGATCAAAACAAAGTACCGACCTGGTCAGTGCGCGCCGATAAAGCCAAACTGACCCAGGATCGCATGCTGTATCTTTACGGCCATGTGGAAGTGAACAGCCTCTCGCAGGATGCCCAGCTGGAACGGATTAAAACCGATAATGCCCAGGTCAACCTGATTAGCCAGGATATTACTTCCGCGGACAGAGTCACGCTTTATGGCCGTAGCTTTAACTCCACGGGTCTGAAGATGCGTGGTAATTTACGCGACAAAACCGCTGAGTTAATTGAAAAGGTCAAGACCTCTTATGAAATCCAAAATGCAACACAGCCTTAAATTATTGATCGCCAGCCTGTTTCTGGCCACCAGCATTCCCGCGCTGGCACTGACCGGCGACTCGAATAAGCCAGTCAATGTTGATTCAGCGAATCAGGCTCTGGATATGCAGGGCAACGTCGCCACCTTCACCGGTAATGTCATCGTGACGCAGGGCTCAATTAAAATTACGGCGGACAAAGTGGTGGTAACCCGGCCCGGCGGCGACAGCAATAAAACTATTGTTGATGCTTATGGCAATCCTGCCACCTTCTACCAGATGCAGGATAACGGCAAACCGGTGAAAGGCCATGCGCAGAAGATGCACTACGAACTGGCGAAAGATTTCATTGAGTTAACCGATCGCGCCTACCTGGAACAGCTGGACAGCAACGTGAAAGGCGATCGTATTACTTATCTGGTAAAAGAACAGAAAATGCAGGCCTATGGCAACAGCGGTAAACGCGTCACCACCGTTCTTGTACCATCTCAACTGCAGGATAAAAACGCCTCATCAAACGGTCAGACAAAGAGTAAATAACAGATATGGCAACCTTAGTAGCTGAAAACCTGGCGAAGGCGTATAAAGGTCGCCGCGTGGTTGAAGATGTTAGCCTGGAGGTTAAATCCGGCGAAATCGTGGGATTACTGGGACCGAACGGGGCGGGCAAAACCACCACTTTCTACATGGTCGTGGGCATTGTGCCGCGTGATGCGGGACGTATTGTGATTGACGAGGAAGATATCAGCATCCTGCCTTTACATGCCCGTGCGCGGCGCGGTATTGGCTATCTGCCACAGGAGGCGTCTATCTTCCGTCGCCTGAGCGTATTCGACAACCTAATGGCGGTGCTACAGATCCGCGACGATCTGAGCAACGCACAGCGCACCGATCGCGCCAATGAACTGATGGAAGAGTTCCATATTCAACATCTGCGTGACAACCTCGGCCAGTCACTTTCCGGTGGTGAGCGTCGCCGTGTCGAGATCGCCCGCGCCCTGGCCGCCAATCCAAAATTTATTTTGCTTGATGAGCCGTTTGCCGGCGTTGATCCTATTTCCGTTATTGATATTAAAAAAATTATCGAACATCTGCGGGATAGCGGACTGGGTGTCCTGATCACCGACCATAACGTGCGTGAGACACTGGCGGTCTGTGAACGGGCTTATATTGTCAGCCAGGGGCATTTAATCGCTCATGGCACGCCGGAAGCAATTCTGGAAGACGAACAGGTTAAACGTGTCTACCTGGGCGAAGAGTTCAGACTCTGATAAGGTGCCCTTCAGGTAAGATTTCCGGGGAACAACGATCCTGAACATGAAGCAAGGTTTACAACTCAGGCTGAATCAACAGCTTGCCATGACGCCCCAGTTGCAGCAGGCTATTCGTCTGCTGCAACTTTCCACGTTTGAACTTCAACAGGAAATTCAGCAGGCGCTGGAAAGTAACCCTCTGCTTGAGCAAACCGATCCTCATGACGAAATTGACAGCCATGAGCACCAGGAAACGGACGCACTGGATACACGAGAAGCGCTCGAGCAGCCGGATATTCCACAGGATCTGCCGCTGGATGCCGCCTGGGATGAAATGTACACCGCCGGTACGCCGTCAGGCACCAAAGCCGACTATCATGACGATGAACTGCCGCTGTATCAGGGAGAAACTACCCAGACCCTGCAGAATTATCTGATGTGGCAGGTGGAACTGACGCCTTTCACCGATACCGATCGCGCTATCGCGACTTCCATCGTTGATGCCGTGGACAACACCGGTTATCTGACCGTGTCACTGCAGGATATCTATGACAGCATGGGCAATGATGAGCTGAGCATGGATGAAATTGAAGCAGTGCTGAAGCGCGTTCAGCGTTTTGATCCGGTTGGCGTGTGCGCCCGCGATCTGCGTGACTGCCTGCTGATACAGTTGTCGCAATTTTCCGCCGATGTGCCGCTGCTGCAGGAAGCCAGAGTGATCGTGGGTGAGCATCTTGATTTGCTGGCCAATCACGACTTTCGGAGCCTGATGCGCGTGACCCGGCTCAAGGAAGATGTGCTAAAAAGCGCCATGCAGCTGATCCAGTCGCTCGATCCGCGCCCCGGCCAGTCAATCAATACGCAGGAACCGGAATATGTCATTCCGGATGTGGTGGTACGTAAGGTTAATCAGCGCTGGCAGGTCGAATTAAACGCCGACAGCTTACCGCGTCTGGGGATCAACCAGCATTACGCTTCGCTGGGCAGCTCCTCGCGCAATGACAACGATACGCAGTTTATTCGTAATAATCTGCAGGAAGCGCGCTGGCTGATTAAAAGTCTGGATAGCCGCAACGATACCCTGTTGCGGGTAACCCGCTGCATTGTGGAGCAACAACAGGCTTTCTTTGAACAGGGTGAGGAGTTTATGCGCCCCATGGTACTGGCCGATATCGCCAGCGAAGTGGAAATGCACGAATCCACCATCTCACGCGTCACAACCCAGAAATACCTGCACAGTCCGCGCGGCGTTTTTGAGCTAAAATATTTCTTTTCCAGCCATGTCAGTACCGACAGCGGGGGGGAAGCCTCCTCCACGGCGATCCGTGCGCTGGTAAAAAAACTGATTGCCGCCGAGAATCCAGCCAAGCCTCTGAGCGACAGCAAGCTAACGACCCTGCTTTCTCAACAGGGGATTATGGTTGCCCGCCGGACTGTGGCAAAATATCGCGAGTCTTTGTCCATCCCGCCATCAAACCAGCGTAAACAGCTGATCTGACTACACAGAGAAGGAAGACATCATGCAACTCAATATTACCGGACAGAATGTTGAAATTACCGAGCCACTGCGCACTTTCGTTACGACGAAATTTGCCAAGCTTGAGCAATATTTTGACCATATCAATCAGGTCTATATCGTGCTTAAAGTGGAAAAAGTAACCCAGATTGCAGATGCTACCTTACATGTAAACGGCGCGGAGTTGCACGCAACATCAGAAGAGAAAGATATGTACGCGGCGATAGATGGCCTGCTTGACAAGCTGTCGCGCCAGTTGAGTAAACATAAAGAAAAGCTAAAACAACACTAGCATGCACCCTGCACTGATTATTTCCTGAACCCGGATGATGGATCTCAGCGTTCCCGGCTCGTGTTCCTTACGGGAGCAGGCGCCGTTAATCATATGGCAGTCAGCACTCTGCACCCCAGGAGAAAGCAGACTGACGGCCCTGCGGAAGTGATCACTAAAGTGAAATTATTATGAAAAACGATCTGAAACTGGAACTGAGCTCGGTACTGAGTCCGTCCTGCACCCGTAACAACGTTCATTGCCAGAGTAAAAAGCGGGCGCTGGAGATTATCAGTGAGCTGGCGGCACAACAGCTGAATTTGCCACACCAGACCATATTTGATGCAATCCTGACGCGCGAAAGACTGGGCAGCACCGGCATTGGTAACGGGATTGCTATTCCCCACGGTAAGCTGGCAGAAGATACGCTGCGCGCGGTTGGCGTATTTATCCACCTCGAGCAGCCGATTGTGTTTGATGCTATCGATAACCAGCCGGTCGATTTGCTGTTTGCCCTGCTGGTTCCCGCCGATCAGTGCAAGACGCATTTGCACACCCTGTCACTGGTGGCAAAGCGCCTGGATGACAAGACGGTATGTCGCCGGATGCGCGCTGCGCAAAGCGATGAAGATCTGTATGAGATTATCACTGAGGATCAAGAATAGATCCTCAACCAAACATTTTTTCTCGTGGTAAAGCAGACGGCTGAAACGCGGGAAGCGGTTTAAATTAGGGGAACTGTCAATGGTTCTGATGATCGTCAGCGGTCGATCGGGCTCCGGTAAATCAGTGGCACTGCGCGCGCTGGAAGATATGGGTTTTTATTGCGTGGATAACCTGCCGGTGGTGCTGTTACCCAGCCTTGCCGCCTCACTCTGCGAACGCAATATGTCAGCAGCGGTGAGTATCGACGTCCGCAATATGCCGGAATCGCAGGAAGTTTTTGAAAACGCGCTCAACAGCCTGCCTGACTGTTTTTCACCCCAGCTGCTGTTTCTGGATGCCGGCCGTAATACTCTGATCCGGCGTTACAGCGACACGCGCAGACTGCATCCCCTCTCCAGTAAAAATCTGTCGCTGGAAAGCGCCATTGATGAGGAGAACGATCTGCTGGAACCCCTGCGTTCACGGGCCGATTTGATTGTCGATACATCAGAAATGTCAGTACACGAACTGGCTGAAATGCTGCGCACCCGCCTGCTGGGCAAACGCGAGCGTGAACTGACGATGGTTTTTGAGTCCTTCGGCTTCAAACACGGCATTCCGATTGATGCAGACTATGTTTTTGACGTGCGTTTTTTACCCAACCCACACTGGGACCCTAAACTACGCCCGTTAACCGGACTGGACCGGCCGGTTGCCGCCTTCCTCGATCGTCATACGGATGTTCATAACTTTATCTATCAAACCCGCAGCTATCTTGAACAGTGGTTACCGATGCTGGAAACCAATAATCGTAGCTATCTGACTGTCGCTATTGGTTGTACCGGCGGCAAACACCGCTCAGTGTATGTTGCTGAGCAGCTGGCAGATTATTTCCGTTCACGGGGAAAAAATGTTCAGTTGCGCCACCGCACTCTGGAAAAACGAAAATCATGACCATCAGCCAAACTGTTGAAATCAAAAACAAACTGGGTATGCATGCCCGCCCGGCAATGAAGCTGTTCGAGCTGGTACAAAGTTTTGATGCTGAAGTGCTGTTACGTAATGAGAGTGGAACGGAAGCGGAAGCCAGTAGCGTTATCGCGCTGCTGATGCTGGACTCAGCTCAGGGAGGGCATATTGAAATTGAAGCCAGCGGCTCTCAGGAAGCGGAAGCGCTGGCGGCAGTCATCGACCTGTTTAATGCTGGCTTTGATGAAGAATAACCGCCAGCGTATGACATAACCGGTTAATCCAACTGGTGCTGGCGCAAAAACCCCTCCCCCCCCAGTTGCTTCATTTGCCGCATAATCCACTGCTGGCGCTGACGAATATAGCCGGAGGGTCTGTCAGCCTGGAAACGGAGCGGATTAGGTAACACCGCCGCCAGCAGCGCCGCCTCGGACATAGTTAACCGACTGGCAGGTTTATGGAAGTAACGCTGTGCGGCAGCTTCTGCACCAAAGGTGCCGTTACCCATTTCAGCAATATTCAGATATACAGTCAGGATACGTCTTTTACTCCATACGGTTTCCAACCCGAGCGTTAATCCCGCTTCCATTCCTTTACGCAGCCAGCTGCGCCCATCCCATAAAAACAGGTTTTTTGCCGTCTGCTGGGATAAAGTCGAGGCACCGCGAACCTGCGCCCCCTCTCCCTGACTGATTAACACCGACTGAATAGCGTCAAGGTCAAATCCCCAATGGGTGGGAAAATGCTGATCTTCGGCAGCAATCACTGCCAGCTTCATCCAGGGAGAAATACGTTCATGCCCCACCCAATCCGAATGGGCAACATAGCTAAAATTACCGCTGAGCCAGGCATTCAGCTGCCGTTCTGTCATCACCGCGGAAAAAGGCACCGGCAGGTAAGCAAATGCAATAATCGCAGTCGGCCACAGCACCAGCACACTGAACACAGCACGAACTAAAACCCATTTTAACCTTGCCAAGATATGGCGATTACGACGGCTCATCCATTACCCTGTTATAACTGATAATTTGGCTGACAGGAGACCGCTTACTGCTCATTCAGTAACGGCGACGAAATTAGCTACTTAAGTTATTACTTTCCGAAAAATTAATTCAATTTTCTTATCATTAATGCAAAAATTTTCACTTTAATGAATTTTCCTGAAAATTTTACCTCAGGTATAAATAAAATTAAGGATTTTTCCCGCTTTGATAACCAAAGCAACATGCAGGCTGCCTCGCTGAATTGCCACCTGTTACACCATTCTTACGGAAAACAGCAAGAATTTTTCCAACAAAAACAGATGTTTTCAGAAATTTCTAACATAAAGGAAACAAAAACTATTGATAACAATCAGTTAATCTGTAAAAAAATGCTAAGTTTTCCTTTACCCATACGGCTATCCATAGCATAATGACCAGGCTAAAAGCATTTATTTTGTGCAGAGAGAAACGGTAAATTATTCTCAGGTAGCATTTTCTGTATACATAAGAAGGTTCGTTACTTTACTGATTAACTAAATTACGGTTTTACAAAGCCAAAATTTGCATGACATCACACATCTTAACGATTCAGCTAACGTGTGATGTAAGTTTTGCTAAAGTAGTTGACAGATGTAAGTAGACTCAACACCGATTTTCAACCCGTGCTCTCGACGAAATTCTAATCAGAATAGTACAGGTACCCATTTCCCTGGTGTTGGCGCAGTATTCGCGCACCCCGGCTTCGGTCGGGGTCATTTTTTTCCAGCACTGTCAACCCAGTCACGCAGCACACTGACATCATGACGCCAGTCACGTTTCAGCTCGTCAATCCATTCCTGTACGTTATCCCACCAGGCTGGTAAGTCCGAATTCTGGATCTGCTTAGCGATTTGCTGCAGGTGAAGTAACCCTACCGAACCAGCTGCACCTTTAATCTTATGCCCTTCCTCGGCAATTCCCTGTTTATCACGGGCCGTCATATTCAGCTCCAGAATTTCCATATAACCTGGCATCATTTTCTCGAACATTTTCAGGCTTTGATAGATCAGCTGCGGTCCCACCAGATCCAGATACTGTTCCAGCATCGCAATATCCAGTAGTTCCAGATGATGACTGTCGCTGACGGTAACGCTGACGGCGGGGATCGGTCGAGAATGGCAGTCCCAGTGTTGCTTGATCATCGCGGTTAACGCCGGAACTGACAGCGGCTTGCTCAGAACATCATCCATTCCGGCATCAAAGTACTCACGTTTATCTTTCAGTACGTTGGCCGTCAGCGCAATCAGTGGCGGCAGTTGCTGACCGGCATAGCGTTGATGAATAGTGCGCGCCACATCCAGCCCGGTCATATCCGGTAGCTGGATATCCAGCAGTACCAGATCAAATTCCTGCGGATCAAACAATGCCAGTGCTTCTTCACCGGTCATCGCCACTTCCACGCTGTTACCCAATTTCTCCAGCACTGAACGTGCTACCACCACATTTAACTCAATATCTTCTACCAGTAGTACATGGAGCGCCGGTAGCGGCAGCTCGTCGTTTAATGCTGCTACCATCTCTTCCGCTATCCGCGGTGCGTTAATCGTCAGCGTAAAACAGGTTCCCTCGCCGGGCTGGCTGCTAACGGTGATATCGCCTCCCATGCTCTGCGCCAGACGACGGGAAACCGCCAGACCGATGCCAGTACCGGTAGCCGGCTTACCACCACGCTGATCTTTAACCTGATAATACATGGCAAAGATCTTCTCCTGCTCATCCTGTGGGATCCCCATACCGGAGTCTTCCACTTCAAAACACAGGCGGTCGTTGCTGAGGTAACTGACCCGCACCACCACTTCACCCTGCTGAGTGAACTTCACCGCGTTGCCGATCAAATTCCACAGGATCTGACGCAGTCGGGTACCGTCAGTGATAATTTTACGTGGCAGGGGCTGCTCGTGAACCAGAGAAAACTTTAACCCTTTCGGCTGCGTCAGTAGCCCTGAGATATTTTCGAGGTCGGCTATAAAACCAGTAAAATCAATGGGCTGGTTATCAAGCTGTACCTTACGCCGCTCGATTTTATCCATCTCAATAACATCGTTAAAGATATTACCCAGCGTAATGGCAGAAACGTAAATCGTTTTCAGGTAGTTGTTCTGTTCCGGAGTAAGACGGGTATCCAGCAGGATCCTGCTCAGGCCAACGATACCATTCAGCGGCGTGCGCAGCTCATGACTGATGGTCGAGATAAAGGTGGTCTTTTCCCGGCTGGCCTGCTCCAGCGCATCCTGATAACGCTTACGTTCAGTGATATCACGACCAAAGCCCATCAATCCGCTACGTTTACCCACCCGGTCATAGTAGGGCACTTTACGGATTTCAAAACACACTTTGCGTCCGTCCGGGTAGCACAGCCACTGCTCATAAGTCAGTGACACGTTGTGGCGAAACACCTTCTCATCGGTTTCTGAGACTTTTTTTGCCGCATCCCGATCGTAAATTTTAGCCGGTGTCAGGCCAATCAGCTGTTTTTCACTTTTCCCGGTCAGCAGCTCCATCGCGCGGTTACAACCGGAGAATTGCTGATCGCTGTTACGGTAAAAAACCAGATCCGGTGAAGCATCAAGAAATGAACGCAGGAACGACGACTGTTGTTCCAGCTCAGTCTGCGCCTGCTCGCGGCGTGCCATCTCCTCTTCCAGTCGGGTCACCACCTGTAAGCGAGCTTCTTCCGCCTTAATACGGTCAGCAATCTCCTGATTAAGCCGGGTAATATTGCCCTGCATCTGCTGCTTAAGCTCGACGTCGCTGCGCCGCATAACTTCCAGTTTATCCACCAGCCGTGATAAGCGCTGACGTGACTCTTCCAGCTGCTCTACCACCACCGACAGGAAATACACCGCCCAGGGCGTAATTAACAAACCAAAGAACACGGATCGCACGATATCAATGCTTTCCACATGACCACGCAGCACCATGGTCACCGCCATTTGTACCACCATCGCCAGCACCACCAGTGCCGATGCCAGTAACAGTGAAAAGCGGATCAGCCCCAGCTTCACCATTAAATCAACGTAATATTGCGCTAATAACCGAATTTGTTTCATATAACGCTCCCTGCCTGTAATAAATATAATCATACCGGAATCAGCTAAAAGACCCATCATTAACCGCAAGCGTTGACGCGCATAAAAAGTGCAGTGACCCGATGTACGATGATGGTGCAGGATCAGCCCGCTGCGCTGACCTGAAGCATCCTTCTGCGCCAGACGAATATTTTCCTCACAGAAAATATCCGCTCACCGGGCGTACGAGCGGGCAGCAGGGTATTGACTAAATTTTATAACTGCATAATCTGTAAGGCCGCTCCGATGACCAGGAGCGTGTTAATCGCGACGCTTTTCCTGTGCGGTGGCTTGGTCTGACCGCTTCATCCTGTTTTACCCGTCGAATAATCATTCATTATTTACGAAAAAAAAAGCACTCTGCGTGCAATTAAAATTTCTTATCGTACCCCCGGTTTTAAATCTATTAATGTATAGAATTAAAAACAGTATTTTTACGGGACTTTTGTTATCACTCCAGCCATTTATGCTAACAATACCCGGTAGCACCAGCACGGTGCAGAGATTTCTCTATTGCCCTATAGTGAGACAGCTCACACTTCTCGTCCGGTGCAAAGGATATAAATCCGGTTAAAAACAATGAATAAACATATAATAATCAGTCATATAACAATAAAAACACGTTAAAAAACCTCAGTCATTACTTAATTTGACCTCGATGCGCTTTCCCGATAAGTTGGAAATTCGCTGGAAGCAGGTCTTACGACTCAGCCTTTCGGCATATCTATGCAATAAAAGACTCCTTCAGGAGCCCGGTTATTTCCATTATTAATATACCCGTAATTTTAGCGGCCTCGCCCCGGGACTGAAGCCGTCTGACCTCAGGTGTCCGCCTGCGCGCGGCAGAAAATAACAGAGAGCCAGCGGCAAGAGTGCTGTGCTCCATCACTAAAACAATAAGAGCCTGACCATCAGGTTCTAAGGTAATGTCCAGAGAAGTTTTAAGGAGGCTCGCAATGTCCGACTCAATATCCTATCCCTACGGTTTATATGACCCAACCCAGGAAAATGACAGCTGCGGCGTGGGGTTTATTACGCGTAAGGATGGCGAGCAGACCCACGAGATCCTTCAGATGGCTCACAGTGCACTTTGCACCGTTCCCCACCGTGGTGGCATGTCAGCTGAAGGCGTCGGCGACGGGGCTGGCGTCAACGTCGATCTTTCGTTGACCTTCTTCCGCAAAATTACCGGCCAGCTGCTGGAAGCCGGGCATTTTGGCGTCGGTAACTTCTTCGTGGCGAAAGATCCGGCACTGCGCGCCAACGGCGAACGCCTGGTGGAAGATACCCTGGCGGCTTACGGCCTGAAGGTGATGAAGAAACGCGATCTGCCGCTGGATACCCGGGTGCTTCCTCCTGCAGCCATTTCTTTTCAGCTGCCGATTGTGCAGTGGATCTTTGCCCGCCCGCAGGGCATCAGCGACCAGAACGAATTTGAAAAATGTATTTATCGCGCCCTGCTGGATATTGAAGCCCGTGCTTTTACTGAAGCAGAATTCGGCGGACTCTATCCGCTGTCGCTGTCATCACGTACTCAGGTATTTAAAGCCCGCCTGAACTCCGGCGAGGTAATCCCCTACTTTGCCGATCTGACCGATCCCGATCACCAGGTGCGCGGTTTGTTTTTCCACACCCGCTTCTCCACCAACACCGATCCGCACACCACCATGGCGCAGCCCTTCCGGCTGATGGCGCATAACGGTGAGCTGAATACCGACCGTAAAAACCGTATTGCCGAAGCAGCACTGGCACTGGCCCGGGGCAAAAAAATTGTGCGCCCAAACGGTCAGTCGGACAGTTCACGCCTCGATCAGAGTCTCCACAGTCGTCTGATGGAAGATAACCTCGGGCTGATTTATGCCGTGGTTTCCATGATGCCACCGGCCTGGGAGAACGATGATTCCCTGTCAGACAACGTGCGCGCGATGCTGGAATATTTCTCACTGTACGAAGAGAAAAACGATGGCCCGGCAGCACTGATTTTTGGTAACGGTGAGATTATCGGTGCCCGTCTTGACCGTCTGGGGCTGCGTCCGCTGCGCTCGGTGGAGACCGCTGAGTATATAGGCGCGATGTCCGAAGCCGGTCAGATCGCCTTCCCGCCGCAAAGCGTGCTGCGCCGTGGCCGTATCGAAGCCGGCGGCATGCTTTATTACGATCATCAGGAAAAACGCAGCTATACCACGGTTGAAGCGCTGGAAAAACTGGCAGCAGAGAAAGACTATCCGGCGCTGCTGGCGCAGTCGCGTGTTACGCTACAGGAGCTGCCTGCGGTTCCGGCGGAGCAGCAGGGCTCACCGCTGCGCTACGGCGGCGATCTGCAAGTCTGGCAGCGGTTTGTTGCCTACTATTACAACCAGGAAAGCTTTAAATTTATGATGGATCCGATGCTGGCAACCGGTGCAGAGAAAATCTCGGCAATGGGTTACGGCAACGCGATCAACGCCCTTTCCGACCATGAAGGTGGCATGGCGCACTACTTCTCCCAGCGCTTTGCCCAGGTGACCAACCCGCCGCTGGATTCCATCCGTGAAGCGGACGGGATGACGATGCGCGTTGCGCTGGGGGCCAAACCCCACCTGGGACGCAGCAAAGGCAAACAAATCGTGGTGCCCGGCCCTATCCTCTCGCATCTGGATATGCTGCAGCTGCGTGAGCAGAAAGTCGCCCCTTATGCCCGCTTTGAGATGCTGTATCAGCCGGTGATCGGCAATGATGAGCAGAGCCGTCGGGCGAATGCCCGGGCGCTGGAGCAGGCGGTCGACGACCTCGTGCAACAGGTGGTGGATTTTGCCCGCGATCAGGGCGGCATTGCGGTGCTGACCGACCGCCATATTGCCTCCTCACGCGCCGCTATCCCGATGCTGCTGGTGGTCTCCGCTGCTAACCAGCGTCTGGTGCAGGAAGGGCTGCGTCTGGACGTGTCCCTGGTAGTTGAGAGCGGACAAAGTATCTCTTCACACCATATTGCCGCCGCCCTCGGCTTCGGTGCCTCAGCGATCTATCCGCTGGGCGTGCAGATGCGCGCGGAACAAAAATACGGTGAAGGCGAAGGCGGCAATAAAGCCTTTAAGCTGTATGCCAAAGCGGCTGAAAAAGCGCTGATGAAAACCATGGGTAAAGTTGGACTCTGTACTGTGGAAAGCTACAGCTGCGGCGAATTCTTTGAGCCGAACTTCCTCGATACCAACGATGCCGTATTAAAGAAATATTTCCCCAATATCAAAACCCCGGTCGGCGGTGCCGGCTTTGCCGCTATCGCGCAGATGGCCGTAGACTGGCATCAAAGTGCCCTGAAAATTCAGAGTGAAGCCGAAGTGCCACTGCTGGGGCTGTTTAAAGAGCGGGCGGAAGGTGCTGGTCACTCTTACGGCACTATTGCGGTGCGTACCTTTATTGATATGACGGAGCAGCCGATCCGCTTTGCCGATAAACCGCGCGAAGACGATCAGTTTGTGCGTCTGCTGACGCTGGCGAAACTGAACAATGCGTTCGATATCAAAGAGACTACGTTTGCCGGCAGCAGCTTTGAACGTATTCCGGATGAGGTTATCAACCACTTTGCCGTCACCCCGGACTACCGTCAGTTCTCAAGCCTGATGTATCAGGAACGTAAGCGCCGCCCGGCTGCGCTGCGTGATATCCTGGCCTATCCCTGCGATTTAACCCATGTGGACAGCCTGGCGGAATTCAGCCGCAAGCTGAACCGCTATTCGCTGGTGAATAACAGCTTCGCGGTGCGCGGGCTGGTGTGTGAAAGCGGCGGCCGGGCAGGTGAATTTATGCTGCGCCTGCCGGATGCGGTGGCTGGACTGAAACCACACCAGCAGCGTCTGGAAGTGTTGCTACAGACGCTGAAGGCGCGCTTTGGCGCGGAGATCGAACATAGCGAAGTCAGCGCTGAGTCCCTGGTGATCATGGCGCAGGGCAAAGCTGCCGATTATCTGTCGCGCTTCTTCACCATTGCGCCAGCGCTGCCGTTAAGTGAAATCCAGCCTGCCTGCGAAATTACCCGGACTTTTGCCTCCGGTGCAATGAGCCACGGCGCACTGGTGGCACCGGCCCATGAGGCGGTGGCACACGGCACCAATATGGTCGGTGGGATGAGTAACTGTGGTGAAGGGGGTGAGCACTACTCGCGTCACGGCACCCTGCGCGCGTCACGTATCAAACAGCTGGCTTCCGGTCGTTTCGGCGTCTGGGCGGCCTACCTGGCTGACCCGATGCTGGAAGAACTGGAAATTAAAATTGGTCAGGGCGCGAAACCCGGCGAAGGCGGCCAGCTGCCGTCAGCCAAAGTCACCGTGGAAATCGCCGCCGCACGTGGCGGTACCCCTGGCGTTGAGCTGGTGTCGCCACCACCGCACCATGATACCTACTCGATTGAAGATCTGGCGCAGCTGATCCACGACTGTAAAGCTGCGCGGGTGCGGGTGATCGTCAAGCTGGTGTCCTCAGAAGGGATTGGCACCATCGCCGTTGGCGTAGCGAAAGCCGGTGCTGACGTGATTAACGTGGCCGGAAATACCGGCGGTACCGGTGCCGCCTCGGTTACCAGCCTGAAATATACCGGGCGGGTAGCGGAAATCGGCATTGCCGAAGTCCACCAGGCGCTGTGCGCCAACGGGCTGCGTGACAAAGTGCAGCTGCGCTGCTCGGGCGCGCAGCAAACCGGCAGTGACGTGGTGAAATCTGCTTTGCTGGGCGGCGACAGCTTTGAATTCGGCACCACCGCGCTGATGATGCTGAAGTGCGTGATGGCGAAAAACTGTAACGTCAAATGCCCGGCCGGCCTGACCACCAATGCCGAAGCCTTTGATGGCGATCCGCGTCAGCTGGCGCAGTATTTCCTCAACGTGGCGCACGAAGTGCGGGAAATCCTCGCTCGCCTCGGCCTGCGCTCTCTGCGTGAGGCTCGTGGCCGTGCCGATATGCTGCACCTGATGGATCACCCGCTGGAAGTGGGCTGTCTGGATCTGCGCGCCATGCTAACCGTGGTGCCGGAAGTTCATATTGCCAGTCCGGTGTATCTGGAAAAAGACTTTACCCTCGACAGCGCATGGGGTGAGACGCTGCAACAGCAGCTGGTTAACGAAGCACGCAGCGAGATCCTGCTGGGGAACGGCATCACCCTCAACAATCGCCACAAAAGTGTTGGCGGCCAGCTGGCGATTGATATTGAACGTTTGCTGAACCATCAGCTGGATGCAGCTACGCGCGATGGCCTGTCGGCGGTACTGGGCGACGATCGTGGTCGCCATTATCTGGCCCCGCACAGCGTGCGCATTACGACTTCCGGCTCGGCCGGGCAGTCCTATGGCGTGTTCTGCAATGACGGCATGCAGATGGCGCATACCGGCACCTGTAACGATGGCGTGGGTAAAGGCCAGTGCGGTGGTGAGATTGCAGTGGTTTCCCCTGGCGGCGGCTCGCCGGATGCCGATGGTAACGTGCTGATCGGTAACTTCGCGCTGTTTGGTGCCACCGGTGGCCGACTGTTTGTTCAGGGTCAGGCCGGTGACCGCTTCGCGGTTCGTAATTCCGGTGCCAGTGCGGTCGTGGAAGGCGTGGGCGATTTCTGCTGCGAATACATGACCAACGGAGCGGTGCTGAACCTCGGCAGCTTCGGTAAGGGCTTTGGTAACGGCATGAGCGGCGGCTTTGCCTGGCAGTACGATCCTTACGGCAAATTTGCCCGCTACGCGGCTCGTGACTCGGTGCTGTTTGGCTCACTGGCGGAAGACAGTGAAATGGCTCAGGTACACCGGCAAACCGTGCTGACCATGCTGAACTGGCATCTGGCAGCAACCGGCTCCGAGCGCGCCGCCTGGCTGCTGGACAACTGGGAAAGCGAGTGCCAGCACTTTGTGTACATTATGCCGCGCTCACTGCTGCTGTATCAGGACAGCGGTGAGATCCTGAAAGCCAAAAGCCGCAAAGATCTGCTGGAAGAGTTGTCGGCTGCGCTGGCCGCTCATCAGGTGGCGAAATTTAAGGCCGCGTGGCGCGCAGGCAAGCCGATTGCCGAAGGGGCTGCGCCGGCCTATGGGGCAACCGATACTCCGGAGATGCTGATCCTGCTGAACAATTACACCGTGCTCAGCACCGCCCAGCAGCTGGCACTGTCACGACTGCCGAAGGGCACTGCGGTGGACGATGCGGCAGTGGAAAAAGCAGTACGCAATCTGCTGATGAC
Source organism: uncultured Erwinia sp. (assembly GCA_945290265.1). Classification (GTDB taxonomy): domain Bacteria; phylum Pseudomonadota; class Gammaproteobacteria; order Enterobacterales; family Enterobacteriaceae; genus Erwinia. The sequence goes on along the minus strand of CALYQW010000008.1, from coordinate 59,235 downwards.
CGAAGACTTCGCCCTGATTAGCAAGCTGCAGCGCCATGCGCGCGCCGCGATTGAAAGCTATGACGACCAGCAGCTGACCTGCCTGATCGCCGCAAAGCGCATGGCGGATTATAAGGCAGCCCTGACCCGGCGCAATATTCGCTCCATGGACAGCCTGTCAACCTACGGCTGGATAATCTATCAGGATGCGTATAACCGTCAGGTGCTGGGTAGCCTGCCTGACTTTGAAGAGCTGTTTGCCCGTGCGGCACTGCCTGAATTAGCGGCGGCGGTTGGCAAATTATCCTGATACCACCCGGGTAAAGGTGGCAGGTTAAATGAACATAAACACAGGATTGAGTAAATACGATGAAGATCCCTTATATTCCTGAAGATGCGCCCTTCAATGGCGAACAAAAATACTGGCTGGCGGGCTTTCTCGCCGGCCTGCACTCCCGGCTACTGGTGCTGGAAGAGAAGCCGCAGGCTGCGAGTCACGCTGGCGTCACCTCGACGAACCAGCTGAATATTTTGTTTGGCTCACAGACCGGTAATGCCGAGGCGCTGGCACAGAGCGCCGCCAGATCCGCGCGCGCCAAAGGGCTGGTACCGGTGGTTCAGGGGCTGGGTGAGATCGACATCGATCTGTTTGCCACCATGCGTCATGTGCTGATCATCACCTCAACCTATGGTGAAGGCGAAATGCCGGATAACGCCCAGCTGTTCTGGCAGGCGCTTTCCGCCAGCACCGCCCCGCGCCTCGAGCATATGCACTTTGCCGTGCTGGCCATTGGTGATACCAGCTATGATGGCTTCTGCCAGGCCGGTAAGTTCTTTGATATGCGTCTGGAGCAGCTGGGGGCGAAACGCGTCAGCGATCGTATCGACTGCGATATCGAGTATGAAGAGCCTTCCGAACAGTGGCTGCAGCAGTCCATGCCACAGTTTGCCGCCAGCGCGGGCAGCAGCGGCACGGTGCTGGAGAATCTGCCGGAAACCCCGGTGATCCCCGGCAGCAATAAGAACAACCCGTATGCGGCAGAAATCATCAGCAATAAACGCCTGTCCGGCGAGCAGTCCGGTAAAGAGATCCGTCATATTGAATTCGATCTCAGCGGCAGCGGCCTGACCTATCAGGCAGGTGACGCGCTGGGTGTGATCCCGGTTAACGATCCGCAGCTGGTTGAACTGCTGCTGACGCAACTGAAAGCCGACTACGATACCCCGGTTCCCGGCTTTGAGCGCAGCCTGGGGGATCTGCTGACCTGGCAGTTCGAGATTTCCGAACCGTCACGCAAGCTGATTGAGTGGGTCGGTGAAAACACCACCAACCAGGAGCTGCGCCACGTACTGCAGCATGATGACCGCGATGCGCTGGGCGTCTGGCTGTGGGGCAAAGATACTCTCGATCTGCTGCAGCTGGAGCTGAAGCGCACCCTGAGCATCAGTGAATTTGTTGCCCTGCTGCGTCCGCTGCAGTACCGCGCTTATTCCATCTCCTCCAGCCCAAAAGCGCACCCGAATCACGTTCACCTGACGGTGGCTGCAGTGCGCTATCACAGCAGCAGCCGTGCCCGTCACGGCGTCTGCTCGACCTATCTCGGCGACCGTACCGGACGCGGCGAGAAGCCGGCGATTTTTATTTCGCCTAACAAGGCGTTCCGCCTGCCGGCAGACAATAATGCGCCGCTGATTATGGTTGGGCCTGGCACCGGAATTGCACCATTCCGCGCTTTCCTCGAAGAGCGTGAAGCGCTGGGGGCCAGCGGGAAAAACTGGCTGTTCTTTGGCGATCAGCATCAGGAACATGACTTTATCTATCAGGATCAGCTGAACGCCTGGCAGCAAAGCGGACTGTTGACCCGGTTGGATCTGGCCTTCTCACGCGATCAGGCGGAGAAAATCTATGTTCAGGATCGGATGCTGGAACAGGGTGCCGAGCTGTTTGCGTGGCTGGAAGAAGGCGGCTGCTTCTACGTCTGTGGGGATGCCTCACGGATGGCAAAAGACGTTGATCAGGCGCTGTATGAAATTGTCAGCCGCTTTGGTGGACTGTCGGCAGAAAGTACCGCCAACTACATCGACCAGCTGAAAAAGCAGAAACGCTATCTGCGCGACGTGTATTAAGTTCTTAGCAGGCGGCCAATTCTGGTGGCCGCCACCCTGTCAGAGGCAATAACCCTATTGCCGCACCAGGCGCGCTGCTGGCAGCGTCTGCTCAAAGTTACTTCTGAACGGATTAATATCCAGCCCCCCGCGACGGGTATAGCGGGCAAACACGGTTAATTTCTCCGGTTTACAGTAGTGGCTGATATCATTGAAAATCCGCTCCACGCACTGTTCATGGAACTCATTATGGGTTCTGAATGAAATCAGGTAGCGCAGCAGATGCTCAGGGTTTATTTTTCTGCCTTCATATTTAATGATCACCGTGCCCCAGTCGGGTTGATTGGTCACCAGACAGTTAGATTTCAACAGGTTGGAACTGAGCGTTTCCGCTACCATTTCATCTGAAACCGCCTGTTGCAGATAATCCGGGTTAAAATCGTAATCAGCGATCTCAATATCCAGCTGGTCAATACATTCACCCGGCAGCGAGGCAATCACTGCAGGATAGTGCGTGAGATCGGGATAAACCTTCACCTGCACTTTGCCCCCAGCGGCCCGAGACAAATCTTTCTCCAGCGTAGCGGCAACCACATCCGATGAAGCAAATTTTGTCTGATTAAAGCTGTTCAGATAGAGTTTAAATGACTTGGACTCAATCAGGCTCTGGCTGTCTGCCGCGATAAAAAATTCCGCGATCGCCACTACCGGCTTACCTTTATCGTTCAGCCAGGAAAGTTCAAATCCGGTCCATAAATCAAATCCGCTGAATGGCAGATTATCTGATTTCAGATTAATTTCATCTCTGCCGCGTGAACGGGGAAGAGACTCCAGCAATTCCGGTGCATATTGCTGAATGTAGCCAGTGCTTTTACCCAGCAAAGTAATTTCTTCAGTTTTCATACCGGTTCCTTGTTTTCATGCAAAGTGGGCTGATTATTAATATATTTCCTGAATAACGCCCTGACCCCATAAATTGGCCCGACACCGATTAGTGCATAGCCTAACTTAATAATGAACTGGGAAATAATCATGGTTTTAATCGTATCAGCGCTCAGGATATTGTAAAACGCCAGCGTACAAAATATCACGCTGTCAATGGCGGATGCGATCACATTACTGGTGATTACGCGGATAAAAAGATATCTGGAGTTGGTTAACTCCCTTATTTTACAGAGTATTACAGCATTAATATTCTCTGATATCAGCCAGGCAGCTGAAGAGGCGAAGAGTACCGCGATAATGCTATGGACAAACTCGCTATAGGGGGCATTCAACTCCCACTCGGCGAGGCCGGGAAGCAGGCTGGTGAGCCATAACCCGGTGACGAAAAGGGTATTGGAGACAAATGAAATAAAGATGGTTCTGCGCGCCATACGCAGTCCGTAAAACTCATTAATAATATCCACAAAAATAAAAGAAAGTGGATAAAATAAGATGGCCGGGGGTACTACAAAATTGATTATCGGTATATGAATGGGCTTCACGCCGCTGACCGTACTGAGTATATAAATAACCGCCAGTGCAACACTGATGATCAAGTAAGCATACCAGGAACGCTCATTCCTGTCACCAAGTTCATACGATGTCACCGTATTTTTATCGCCATAAAATCGACGATAGAGCGCTTTTAACTCATTACGGTTTAGATCATCTGCTATTTCGCTACTTTCCAGCTCCTGTAAGCCAATATTGAGATGTTTACCGGTAGCCAGCACCATAATATTGGCTGTAATCACTTTCGAGCGATTAAACCCCAACAGCTTATACTTTTTGTTATTTTCCATCCCCACCCACCCTCAATGTTAATTATCCGCTATTTTTACTGGATCCTTTCTTCCACCACGGTACCCAACATAGACTCACCCTCTTCGGGATAAGAAATAATGCTTTCACTACCTTCTCTGATAAAGAACCCTTTTTTAGCAGAAAAATATAATGCCAGCTGTTTATTTACAGGCCGAGCCTTTCTTTTAATAATTAATGTATCTCCGGCGAGGAATATCTTCCCTATTTTATCTTCCACTGACAGGGCGACCATATTGGAAACATCGCCGAAATACCAGGTCACAGGATACTGCGTAACCAGATTACCGATCCGGCTTTCAAAGCTGGACATAAATTCAGACTGTGGAATAACCGGTACAGCGGCGGGATTTTTGTTGCCATCTGGGGAAAGCGTATTTTCGACCAGCTCAAAATGTTCTAAATCGTAGTTTTCAATGATTTCACAGGAGACTCCGAAAAAATCGGCAATACGGGTTATGGTTGAACGATGAACATTGTTCACCTTTCCATCTAATATCTTATATAAAGAGGCACGGGTTACGCCTGTACGACTTGCAAAGGAAACTTTGCTTTCGCCCCGACTGCGTATAATATACTCTATATTATTGATAATATTCTCTTTTCTTTGCAGTCCCGAAACTTTCATTGCCGATATTCCTGTCCGCTATCCTACATAAATGCTATAAATAAATTTGAATTATTTCAATAAGTTCCCCGCTAAAATTTCCCCGAGGACAAAATTCAGAGCATTTTCAGACGCCAGCAGTACCACATTAAATGCTTAATAATCATTAACTTAGTTAACCACTCACTATTAAGAATACATTACAGACAACATTTTGACTCCTTTTATGTTGACTTTATCAACACTAAAGTATTAAGTTAAGAGGGTAAAACAAGATTTACTAATCAAGAATGCAGTTTTTAGAACGTATTTTCTGCTAACACCAGGGTTCCACATTATTAAAGCACTCTCTGTGAGTTGATCTTTCAGAGAGTGTTTGGTTTTAAATTATTTCTGGCAAACAATCCCGGAATTCAATGTCACGCTGAGAAAATATATCCTCATGGACTTATTTCAAACATATCCATACAGCTAAAAAAATGTTAATACGCCCGCTGTACATAACCCTTGAGAATGCTGACAACCGCCACAAAATCTTAATCTGTTAAGGACCTTCATCTTCTGACTTTGACCTGATCTTTATCCCTGGCCCTTAAAACAATAACCCCAGCCAGTCTAACCAACAAAAAAGCCTGCATCAACGATACAGGCTTTATCAGCAGATGCGCTACAACCGCGACAGCGTTACTTCACTACCCGCAGCGCCGGACGACCACTGCGTGGTGGCGGATCGTTATCCGGATTATCGTCACCCTGCTGGTCACTGTCTGGACGATCGCCATCAATCACCGACATCTTTATTTCAGGGGTCTCATCATCCGCTTCAGCCTGCGCTGACTCTGCTCCCTCATAAGCCGGTTCCGGCTCAAACATTGTTCCGGCACCGTTTTCACGGGCATAAATCGCCATCACCGCAGCCATCGGTACACTGACCTGACGCGGTACTCCACCAAAGCGCGCATTGAAGCGCACTTCGTCGTTCGCCAGATCCAGATTCCCTACCGCGCGCGGGGCGATATTTAGCACGATCTGACCGTCGCGGGCATATTCCAGCGGCACCATCACGCCCGGCAGGTTAATATCCACCACCAGATGCGGCGTCAGATCGTTTTCCAGCAACCAGGCATAAAAGGCGCGCAGCAGATGAGGACGACGAGCGGTAAGCTGTGTCAAATCATCCATACTGTCAGCCCCGGGTATGCAGACGCATTTCGCGTTCTGCCTCGGTCAGAGACGCCAGGAAGGAATCACGCTCGAAGACGCGCGTCATATAGCCTTTCAGCTCTTTGGCACCGGCACCGGTCAACTCAATACCCATCTGCGGCAGACGCCACAGCAGCGGAGCCAGATAGCAGTCAACCAGGCTGAACTCTTCACTCATAAAGAACGGAGTGCGGGAAAACAGCGGCGCAATCGCCAGCAGCTCTTCACGCAGTTGCTTACGCGCGGCCTCGGCTTCAGCCGGGGTGCCATTCTCAATTTTACGCATCAGACTGTACCAGTCCTGCTCAACCCGATGCATCATCAGACGGCTCTCACCACGTGCCACCGGATAGACCGGCATCAGCGGCGGATGAGGGAAACGTTCATCGAGATATTCCATGATGATACGGGATTCATATAACGTCAGCTCACGGTCAACCAGCGTTGGCACACTACCATAAGGGTTAAGATCGATCAGATCCTGAGGCAGGTTATCCGGCTCAACTTGCTCAATCTCGACGCTAACGCCTTTCTCAGCCAGTACAATACGCACCTGATGGCTAAAAATGTCAGTCGAACCAGAAAACAGCGTCATGACCGAACGTTTGTTGGCAGCGACAGCCATGTAAACCTCCACGTTTATCCAATAATTACTGCGAAGAGCCATCCGGACGGCGACTCACTATTGCCCGGCCGATGGGCACAAATTTGCTGTGAGTTTACCAGATTTTAGCCAGCTTGTGGGGGTGGAATACAGATTTGCGGGCAAAATGGCAAACTTCCACCATTCTGATGCGGCTTTTTGCCGCTGGAAATAAAAAACCCGGTGCAGAGCACCGGGTTTTTCGATAATAAACGCAGTAATGCGAAAATTAACGTTTGGAGAACTGTGGACGACGACGTGCTTTACGCAGACCGACTTTCTTACGTTCAACCTGACGAGCATCACGAGTCACAAAGCCAGCTTTACGCAGTTCGGAACGCAGAGATTCGTCGTACTCCATCAGAGCGCGTGTGATACCGTGACGGATCGCACCAGCCTGACCGGAGATACCACCACCTTTAACGGTGATGTACAGATCAAATTTACCTACCATGTCCAGCAGTTCCAGCGGCTGACGAACTACCATGCGGGCAGTTTCGCGACCGAAGTACTGTTCTAATGAACGCTGGTTGATAACGATGTTACCGCTACCCGGCTTGATGAAGACGCGTGCGGAAGAGCTTTTGCGGCGACCAGTGCCGTAGTTTTGATTCTCAGCCATTGCCTGTAATCCCGATTAAATGTCAAGAACTTGCGGTTGCTGTGCCGCGTGGTTGTGCTCATTGCCCGCGTAAACTTTCAGTTTACGGTACATTGCACGACCTAACGGGCCTTTTGGCAGCATGCCTTTAACCGCGATTTCAATCACACGCTCAGGACGGCGAGCAATCATCTCTTCGAAGGTCGCTTGCTTGATACCACCGATGTGGCCGGTGTGATGGTAATAAATCTTGTCGTTACGCTTATTGCCAGTGACAGCAACTTTCTCAGCGTTCAGAACAATGATGTAATCACCAGTATCGACGTGCGGAGTGTATTCCGCTTTGTGTTTACCGCGCAGACGACGAGCCAGTTCAGTCGCCAGGCGACCTAAAGTTTTGCCTGTCGCGTCAACAACATACCAGTCACGTTGGACGGTTTCTGGTTTAGCTGTAAAAGTTTTCATCTAAAAGCTTACCCAAATTAAGTTACACGTTGGTGAAATCCCAAACGCTTGAATAAACGGTTGGAGCTCACACGACCATCTTGACCAGTAAGCCCACCCCTTCGGATAGAGTTACCGGAACACAAAGAGTTTTGGGAAAAAAAACCTTTGCTGTAACGTGGGGTCGCAAGATTATAGAGAAGTCGGTTGGAAAAATCGAACCTTTTCTGCGAACGATCGCCCGGTGCCCCACGTTTTTATCAGGGCAAATGTGTCAGACGCAGATACTCCTCGCTCTGCATCTCCTGCAGGCGCGACATACAGCGCTGATATTCAAACTTCAGCCGCGTGCCCTGATAAATTTCATACAGTGATGTTTCTGCCGCCACCACCAGCTTGACGTGGCGTTCATAAAACTCATCTACCAGCGCCAGGAAGCGCCGGGCCTGGTCTTCGGTGTTATAAATCATCACCGGCACATCATACAGCAAAACGCTGTGGAAACGGCGCGACAGCTCAATATAATCATGCTGGCTGCGCCCTTCGCCACACAGGGTGAGGAAGTCCATTGCCAGCACGCCATCGGCCATTCCAAGCGTTGGCAGGCTGCGGTGATTAATGGTTAAGGTCTCCCCCGCCCCCCGCGCCTGACCAGACAGTGCCTGAAACATCTGATCCATTTTAGCGCTGCTTTCCGCCCCTGCGGGTGTCATCCACAAATGGGCCGAAGTCAGGGTGCGCAGGCGGTAATCAATGCCAGCATCGACATTCATGATCTCACAGTGCTGCTTGATCATCTCAATGGCTGGCAGGAAACGCGCGCGCTGCAGGCCATTGCGATAGAGTTCATCCGGTGGAATATTGGAGGTTGCCACCAGCGTCATGCCGCGGGCAAACAGCGCTTCCATCAGCGTTCCCAGCAGCATCGCATCGGTGATATCGGAGACAAAAAACTCATCAAAACACAGCAGGTCGCTTTGCGCCTTAAAGCGATCGGCAACAATTTGCAGCGGATCGCTGTGCCCCTGCAACTCCGTCAGCTGCTCATGCACCCGCAGCATAAAGCGATGGAAATGTAACCGTTGTTTGCGCTCACCAGGAACAGACTGAAAAAACATATCCATCAACCAGGTTTTACCCCGGCCAACGCCCCCCCACATATACAGTCCACGCGGAGCCACCGGCTGGGACTCGTGCCCTTTCCCCAGCAGTTTTCCCAGCCTGCCAAACAGCCCCCCTGCAGCGGCTGATGACGGAGCCGGCGAGGCAGACAGCGCCTGCCAGATAGCATCTAAACGGCTGACGGCTTCCCGTTGAACTGCATCGGGTTGATAGTCACCCTGATCCAGCGCCTGCTGGTAACGCGCCAGAGGAGATAGCGTGTGCATAATGTAATCATATTCCCTGAAAAAGATGACGCTGCGTGGTCATTGATCGTTAAAAAAAAGTTGTTCTACACTAAGCGAAGCTGTCGCAGGATTCCACTTCCATAAGATTAGCGGTTATAGTGACGGTCATTGCAGCAAAAAAACCTACGGAACAACGAAGACAAAACGGGAGCTATTATGACCTGGGAGTACTCACTAATTGGGCTGGTAGTCGGACTTATTATCGGCGCACTGGTCATGCGTTTTGGCAACAGAAAGCTGCGCGAGCAGCGTAGCCTTCAGTATGAGCTTGAGAAAAGCAAAGCGGAGCTGGCTGATTATCGTGAAGAATTGACCAACCATTTTGCCCGCAGCGCAGAACTGCTGGACAATATGGCGCATGACTACCGTCAGCTATATCAACACATGGCCAAAGGCTCTAACGATTTACTGCCCAATCTGCCGAGTGAGAAAAATCCTTTTGCTTATCAGTTAACCGAGTCAGAAGCGGATAACGATCAGGCACCGGTACAGATGCCGCGGGATTATTCTGAAGGGGCATCCGGCCTGCTGCGCAACGAAAATCTGCGCACTAAATAATCCGTCAGGGGTATCTGTGGGTGCCCCTGTTTGTGGTTCAATTTTATTATCGCTGTCAGTCGTAGTTTTGATTACCTGGCCTGCCTAAGGTGAATGTTAGCGCCATTCCGGGCGCAGACAAGACACAGAACCCGAACGTACAGCAGGAACATAACGTATTCAGTTGCGGCATGGGAACCAGCGTCCCACTGTCTGCAGCTGTCATCGTAATCCGGTAGCGAGGACCTTATAGCGATGAACAAAAAACGGCTGTTACACGCCATAGCGTTGAGTCTCAGCCTCAGTCTGGCTGCTGTTTCCTCCTGTTACGCCGCACTGCCCCCCCAGGTGCAGGGGCAACCCCTGCCCAGCCTGGCACCGATGCTGGAAAAGGTGCTGCCTGCGGTGGTCAGCGTTTACGTTGAAGGCTCTGCCAGCGCCGCTCAACCTGGCGTCCAGCAAGTCCCCAATCAGTTAGCACCGTTTTTGGGCCAGGGCACCCCGGCCCCGCAACTCTTTGAAGGGCTGGCGTCCGGGATCATTATTAACGCCGCCAAAGGGTATGTACTGACCAACAATCATGTGGTCAGCGGTGCTGACAGCATCCGGGTACAACTCAGTGACGGACGCGAATTTGATGCTAAAGAAGTGGGGCACGATGAGCAAACGGATATCGCGCTAATCCAGTTAAAAGATGCCAGCAATCTGACGCAGATAAAGATTGCCGACTCCGATCGACTGCAGGTCGGTGATTTTGCTGTCGCTATCGGTAATCCCTTTGGCCTCGGTCAGACCGTCACCTCGGGAATTATCTCCGCCCTCGGTCGCAGTGGCATGAATCTGGAAGGGCTGGAAAACTTTATTCAGACCGATGCCGCCATTAACCAGGGCAACTCCGGTGGTGCACTGGTTAACCTGAACGGGGAGCTGGTGGGGCTGAATACCGCGATCCTGGCAGCCTCTGGCGGTAATATCGGCATTGGTTTTGCCATCCCGTCGAATATGGCCATCAGCCTCGCCGATCAGCTGATCCAGTATGGCCAGGTGAAACGCGGGCAGCTCGGCGTGAAGGGAACCGAAGTGACTGCCGATCTGGCACAGGCTTTCGGCGCTGACGTGCAGCGCGGTGCATTTGTCAATGAGGTCCTTCCGGACTCTGCCGCCGCCCGGGCAGGCATTAAAGCCGGAGATATCATCACCAGCGTGGCCGGCAAGCCAATAACCAGCTTTGCTGAACTGCGGGCGAAAATTGGCACAACACCACCGGGTCAGGAAATCAGTATTGGCCTGCTGCGTAAGGGTAAGGCGCTGACGCTGAAGGTTAAACTCGACAGCAGCAGCCAGGCAACAAGCGCAGCGTTAACACCAGCCCTGCAGGGTGCCACCCTGAGTGACGGTACAACCCTGGAAGGGGTGAAAGGCGTGCGGGTCGATAATGTGGACAAGGACACGCCTGCGGCGCAGTTCGGATTACTTAAAGGCGATGTGATTATTGCCGTGAACCGGACGCCAGTGCAAAACCTGGCTCAGCTACGCAAACTGGTGGATGCCAAACCCACACTGTTGGCATTAAACGTGATACGCGGCAAAGAAAGTCTATATTTGTTGCTACCTTAAACTCGCTCAGCGCGGGTACAGGGTACTGTCCCCGCACAACTCATGTTATCCTGCCGGTCGTTTATTCCTCCATCGCGTAAAACCATGTTTGCTAAACTGCTGCGTTCCGTGATTTTCGGCCTGCTTGTGGCCGGTATACTGTTAGTTGCTCTTCCCGGGCTGCGGCCTGGCGTCGATCTGTGGACGCATCGGACTGACAGCGCCGACCTGGAGCCATTAAGTTACAACGATGGCGTGCGCCGGGCAGCGCCTGCCGTGGTGTATGTTTACAATCGCAGTACCAACAACGGTGCAGCGGTACTGGGCTCTGGCGTGATTATGGATCCACGCGGCTACATTCTGACTAATCGCCACGTAATAAACGATGCCAACCAGATTATTGTCCGCCTGCAGGACGGGCGCTATTTTGAAGCCCTGCTGGTCGGCTCCGATGCCCTGACCGACCTGGCGGTGCTCAAAATTACTGCCTCAAACCTGCCGGTGATCCCGATAAACCCCAAACGTACCGCGCATATCGGTGATGTAGTGATGGCAATCGGCAACCCTTACAATATCGGGCAAACCGTTACCCAGGGGATTATTGGTGCCACCGGACGCGTTGGCCTCAGCCCTTCACGCCACCAGGACTTTTTACAGACCGATGCCTCAATTAACCGGGGTAATTCCGGCGGTGCCCTGATCAACTCGCTGGGCGAACTGATGGGCATCAATACCCTGTCATTTGATAAAAGCAGCGATGGTGAAACGCCGGAAGGATTGGGCTTTGCCATCCCAACCCGGTTGGCCACCCGGATTATGGATAAGCTGATCCGCGATGGCCGGGTGATCCGCGGTTATATCGGTATCACCGGCGAAGAGATCCCGCGTTTTACCGGCCAGGGGGAGAATCTGGAGCATCTGCAGGGAATTGTGGTTACTGCGATTAATCCTGATGGCCCGGCAAAGCGGGCCGGCCTGCAAATCCACGATGTGATCACTATGGTGGACAATTCGCCTGCGGTTTCTGCGATGGAAACCATGGATCAGGTGGCAGAAATCCGTCCGGGGACGGTGATCGACGTGACGGTAAACCGGAATAATCAGAAACTTACTTTGCCGGTGACCGTGCAGGAATATCCCGATGAAGTGAAACAGAGTCAGTAAAATCCTTAGAAAATCCGCCCCTCCCCGCTCAAATCAGTATCCTGAACGGGGAGCAAAGCGCAGGTTACTTCACAAAAGCTTCGCCCTGAATAATATCCTTCTTCAGCGTTTCCAGCATTGCGTCCAGCGCCTGTTGTTCAAATGGGCTGAGCGTCCCCAGTGGTTTACGCTCGACAATACCCTGTTTACCCAGTAATACCGGCTGAGCAAAGAAACGAGCATACGCGCCATCACCTTCAACATAGGTATATTCCACCACGTTTTCCTCACCCACCAGCGCACGCACCAGCGACAGACCAAACTGTGCTGCCGCATGCCCCATCGACAGGGTTGCCGAACCGCCGCCTGCTTTGGCTTCCACCACTTCCGTACCGGCGTTCTGGATACGTTTGGTCAGGTCGGCCACTTCCTGCTCACTGAATTTCACGCCCGCGACCTGCGATAACAGCGGCAGAATAGTCACGCCGGAATGACCGCCAATCACCGGCACTTTCACCCGCTCCGGCTGTTTACCCTTTAGCTCAGCGACAAAGGCACTGGCGCGGATACTGTCGAGCGTGGTGATACCAAACAGGCGATTTTTATCATAAAAACCGGCCTGTTTCAGCACATCAGCCGCAATCGCGACGGTACTGTTCACCGGGTTAGTAATAATGCCGATCAGGGCCTGCGGACAGGTTTCCGCAATCTGCTGCGTCAGGTTACGGATAATCCCGGCGTTGACATTAAACAGGTCGGAACGATCCATGCCGGGCTTGCGCGCCACTCCTGCTGAAATCAGCACCACGTCCGCCCCGGCCAGTGCGGCGGTGGCATCTTCACCACTAAAACCTTCAATTTCAACTGCGGTGGGAATATGACTCAGGTCAACCGCCACACCTGGAGTCACCGGCGCGATATCATAAAGAGCCAGCCGGGAACCGGCAGGTAACTGGATTTTTAACAACAGGGCTAAAGCCTGACCAATTCCTCCGGCTGCACCAAGAACTGCAACTTTCATCCTGAACTCCTAATGGTTTGTGTCGTTATATGCCGTGAAATCGAATGTTGACTGCCCCAGACGTTTTCTGCGGCACAGTGAAGCACGCTAACCACTGCGGCTGTATTTGGTTCCTGAGCGCGGGTACGGCAGTCCGGCACCTTGTTTACGGCAATTCAGAGTGCAGCAACAGGCCGATATCGCGTTTCGTCGCTACCTTATACCTATAGCACTTATTGGAACAACATCAATTACAGCAAAATCTGTTTGTTTTTTATGCTAACTGCAGCACATTGATTACATTTTATTCTCTGCGCTGGGCGGTTGCAGCGGTGACCAGGCTTATTTGCATAAAAATGCATTTAACTGCATAATCAACATCACTCCAACGGGGTTCTGTTAAGCGTCTCTTAAAATATCGGTACATTATGCGTAATTCATCCAAACAAGACGATTTGACTAAAGCGTTCAAATCTCTGCTCAAAGAAGAAAAATTCAGTTCTCAGGGCGAGATAGTCAGCGCGCTGCAGGCGGAAGGTTTTGAAAGCATTAATCAGTCCAAAGTGTCGCGCATGCTGACAAAATTTGGTGCGGTGCGCACTCGTAATACTAAAATGGAGATGGTTTACTGCCTGCCCGCAGAGCTTGGTGTCCCCACCACCACCAGTCCGTTGAAGAACCTGGTACTGGATATTGATTTTAACGATGCGCTGGTGGTGATCCACACCAGCCCAGGCGCGGCGCAGTTAATTGCCCGCCTGCTGGATTCGCTGGGCAAAGCTGAAGGTATTCTTGGCACTATCGCCGGCGATGACACTATCTTTATTACTCCGGCACGCAATTTTACCGTGCAGCAACTGCACGATGCGATCCTGGCACTGTTTGAGCAGGAGCTGTAACCCCCTGCCGCCGTCGGGAGTCTCCAGCTCCCGGCGCTGTTATCCTATTTAAGCACACCTTACTGCCTGCACTTGCTCCTGAACAGCGGCTTTCAGCCCTTATCCTCCTGCCTTCCCCGGCATAATGTGATTTATGGCACAAAACGCCAAAGAGGAACAACTTAATGTTTCCACAGCAGTTATCACATTCCCGCACAGAATATCGTCACTTTTTATAACCTACCGTTATAAAAACCTCACCTGAAGCCTGATTAATACATCAAATAATTATTAGCATGCTATTAATATTTTCAGTTATCAGATCTATACTTGTCTCGTGATCAGAATCACACCAATTAAAAAGATAAAAATTACTGATAAGGAATAAATTATGAACTTTAAAACTACTCTTGCCCTCACTACCGTACTCTCTGCTCTGACATTTGGTGCATTTTCAGCAGAACTGCTTAACAACGATCAGGCGCAAAATTTACAGTCAATCGGTACTGTTAGCGTCAGTGGCATTACCGGTTCACCGATGGATGTTCGCCAGGCTCTGGAAGCTAAAGCCAGTGAGAAAGGTGCCAGCGCTTATCGGGTGATTGAAAACAGTCAGCGCGGTAACTGGCATGCTACCGCAGAACTGTACAAATAATCGTACCCACCTGGCCGTACAGGCCAGGGCGCAGTAACGGAACGATAACCCGGGAGAGAAACTCCTTCTGCTCGGAATGATTTGGTTATCGACCCGTCACACGTCAATAACTGGAGAAATATCATGAAAAACACGTTTTCAATCATTGCTTTAGGTCTTGCTTCTGTTCTCTCATTCTCTGCCGGCGCTGCACAGCAGGTCAGCAATGAACAGGTGATTCAGCAAAATATGCAGCCAACCGGTACCATTAGCGTCAGCGGCATTAACGGTGTTCCCACCGAAATTCGCCAGCAGCTGTCTGAGAAAGCCGATAATGAAGGCGCATCCGCATATCGCATAATTGAAGCACATCTTGACGGCAGCTATCACGCCACTGCTGAGCTGTATAAATAACAGCCGAGACGCTGCCCAACTCACCGGTGATCCGCTTCCAGGTTGCCGGAGTCAAAAGAGGAAACGATATAACGAAAAACGAATGCGGCTTTCAGGCACAGGTCGTGCATTCCTTATCAGGGGGCCTTTTACCCCACACCATGAATCTTTGATCCCGTTCAGCGGGATCTTTTTTTCCTGCCCTCTCAGCCGCGATTAAATTCAAACTGCCCTTCCAGCTCTTCTTCCGCATTTTCCATCAGCAGGATCAGCGCACCGTAACGCCGTTGAGCCACACGGGTGAGATTGGTAAACACAATCTCCAGCGGTAGCGGAATACGCCGGCAGACAATGGCCAGCCACAGGGCTTCAAGATCGTGGATACTGTTAGCCGCCAGTGCAAAGCGCTGGCTGAACTGAGCGAAGAAATCGTCCTGTCCGCTAATCTGGTTGAAATCAAATATTTCTTTATGCATAAAGACGGCTCCGTGATGAACGCACGTCAGCGCCCAGCGCTAACTGGCAGCGACTGACTCAGATAAGTATACACCGCCATGGGGCAGGGATTAGCAGGCCGCTGACAGCCAGGCCTGTGGGGAGCGCTAAATCTGGATCAGCGTGTTCTGGTAAGTCTTCAGCGTCAGCGCCAGGCGCGCTACCGGGTCGGTGACACTCTGCGGGGCATCATACTGCACCAGCTTTTGCTGATAGAGATCCAGTTCAGAGAGCAAACGGGTAAAATAATGGCCGCGTTTGGTATCACTGCCGGCACCCATCACTTTTTCCGCCGTATTGCGTAACTGGCGGTGAAAGGCAGACAAATCGTCGTTAATCGGGATCTCGGCATTGCGCAGACGCTGGTGACCGATAATCAGCGTCAGCGCCAGGCGAAATTTATTCACATCCCCCGGAAACAAATTCAGCAACATAAACAGCTGATGATAAAGCGCAGGCAGATGGTTTTCGCGGCGGCGGGCGGTATTAGTGGTCATTGCCGCCACCGCTGCATACATAAAGCGGTTAAGCAGCGTGCGCCCGATGCGTTCACGCGAACTGTCGCGGATCAGCAGGATCACCAGTAACGCCAGGAAGCACCCCATGGCCTGGCCCAGCGCACTGTCGATAAAGCTGCTGACTTTAAACGTCATCGGATTGCTTAGCGTCAGAATATTCAAGGTACCCACCAGCCCCCCCAGAGTACCAATCTGACGCCGCTGGATCAGGATCCCGGCAATAAACGCCAGCAGCCCCAGGGCAATACACAGCAACAGCATATTCTGCTGGGTATTGGGCATAATAAACATGTAGTACAGCGATCCAATGGGGATCGCAGCGATCATGCCATAGAGAAAATCCTTCGCCACCAGCAGCGGATTGGGCATCCGCATCGCCAGCGCGGTGATTACCGCCAGCATAATCATTGCTGCGCTGCCAGACGTCCAGCCGCTCCACAGCCAGAACAGCGAGCCCACTGCGGTGGCAACAAAGGTACGGATACCGTTAATCAGCGCATGACGGTTTTCCGCCGAACGCATCCTGACCACCGGTTCGGCATTCAGCACCCCCTGTTCAATCAGGCTGATGCTGCTGTTGGTCTGAATGCCCTTCATTAACAGCAGATAGCGACTGGCGGCCCCAACCCAGCTGCTGATGGTCACCGGGGTATGCCGGCTACCACTGACGGTAATCACCCGGCGCATCTGCTTCATATTGCGGTGAATATCCGCAATGTTCTCAACCGGTTTATCAAAAAACAGATGAAATTGCGGCGGTACATATTCCGGGCGTGAATTCTGGATCAGAAAGGTTTCACAGGCCTGGGTGATCAGCGTCAGCGAAAGGCTGTTCAGCACCTCAAGGCGGCGGGCGGCTTTATGCCAGCCACCGGATTCCATCATCAGATGGGTACGCATACTTTTCAGCGCCGTGGTGCGCCGCACCAGCGCCGCCCAGAGCTTGTCCACTTCATCTTTATCCGCATGCGCCACGCAGAGCTGCATCAGCCGGTACTGCTCCACCAGCAGCGACTCGACCTCACGGTCAACATCCTGCTTTACTGAACGCGGTGAGAACAGCATATCAGCCAGCACGGCACAGACGATGCCGATGATAATTTCACAGCAACGTTCAACGGCAAACTGCGGTGCCAGCCACAGGGAGCCGTTAGCATCGACGCTGACCACAATAATCAGCGCGGTATAGCCTGCCAGCCCCATGGCATAGGAGTTTTCCACCTTGATCAGTGAGGAAACCCAGACGCATACCCCGGCCCAGATGCAGCACAGCAGCAGCGTCACCACCGGCGCACGCATGGTGGCGATCATAAAGGTCAGCGCCGCCGCACAGCCAATAAAGGTGCCGATAATACGCAGCATGCCGCGATGGCGCAGCGCGCCGGAAAAGGGATCGCCGCCAGCGGCAAAGGCGGTGCCACCGGCAACAATGGCGGCGGTCATCACCGCCCAGCGCGGGGTTTGCAGATTGAACACAAAGCCGACGATCAGCGCCAGCAAGATAGCGAACGTCAGCTTCAGCGGGAAGCGCAGGCGATACCACTGCATCATGGATTCAGCCCTTACCCAAACTCACGCAGGCGATAGATCATGCGGGCAAAGGGCGAAATGGTCTCACGCTCATGCCCCTTCTCACCGGTAATCACCACGGTCGCCGTGGTGCCTGAAGGATAGAGGTTGCCCGGCTGCGCATCCAGATGAATACGTACCGGCACCCGTTGTGCCAGGCGCACCCACTCCAGATTCGAGTCGATGGTCGCCATCCCTTTACTGTCAACGCTACTGCTGCTGTTGGTGACCCCGGCCGCGATACTGTCTACCGAACCATACAACAGGCGGTTGCTGCCCAGCGGCGTGATCTCTACCCGATACCCGGGGCGAATCCCTTCCAGTTTGGTTTCTTCCAGATAGGCCAGCACATAGAATGAGTGCTGTTTAACCAGCGCTACTGCCGTCGAACCACGGGTGATAAATTCACCGCCGTAGACGTTAAGGTTGGTGATCCAGCCTGCTGACGGGGCTTTAATCTCGGTACGCTGCAGATCCAGCCGTGCCAGGTCGCGGGTCGCTACGGCTTTCGCCAGCTGATGTTCAGTGGTCTGGTAATCGTTATTCGCCTGGTCAATGGCCTCACGCGACAGCGCTACCGATCCCAGGCGGTTACGGCGACTGGCTTCACGGCTTTTCTCACCCAGAATAGCCTGATAGTAAGCCACATCGGCTTCCGCCTGCGCCAGCGCCTGCTGGTAGCGTGGCCGGTCAATGGTAAACAGTATCTGCCCCTGCTGCACCAGCTGGTTATCATGAACCCGCACCTCGGTGATCAGGCCGCTGACATCGGGCGCGATCGCCACGACGTCCGCAGAGAATTTGGCATCACGCGTCCAGGGAGACTCGGTGTAAAACACCCAGACGCGAAATATCAGCACCGCCGCAACAATCACCAGCAGCACAGTTATGGTAAAACGGGAAATTTTTCGTGTTAATGCTTTCACAATGACCTCAGACGAACAAGCGTGATACCAGATAAAACAGACAGCAGTACAAAGCGGTGTTGAACAGCGCCGGATGCCAGACCAGATCGTAAATTCCGCTGGGGGTCAGCAGCCGTCTCACCAGCCAGAACAGGATCAGTGAAACCATAATTTCAAAGAAGATGGGGGGAAATGACATCCCAAAAACCACAATAACCGGTAGCACACTCATTGTTTTCCCTTGTTAATTACCTGCCAGTTCGGGTTAAACACAACGCGACCTCATCCTGCTACGGGATGTTAAATATGCAACGATGAAGGCGGATCTTGCAACAATGGCGCTGTTCCCAGAGCATAGTCAGTACTGCGGCTGTTACCAGGCAGGGGACTGCGGAACAGCAGCCCAATAATGCTATAGTAACGCGCTTAACTATCGGTTATCCATCAAATGTGATCTAAATCACTTTTAAGCCAGGGTTAATAATGGAACGTTTAAAGGGTATGTCGGTGTTTACCAAAGTGGTGGAGTTAGGTTCCTTCACCACCGCCGCCCAGCAGCTGCAAATCAGCGTCTCTGCCGTCAGCCAGATTATCGCCCGGCTGGAAGACAGCCTGCAGGTGAAGCTACTGAACCGCAGTACCCGCAGCATTGGCCTGACCGAAGCCGGTAAAATTTACTTTCAGGGCTGCCGCCGCATGATGTCAGAGGCTCAGCAGGTGCATGAGCAACTGTGGGCGTTCAATAATACCCCGATTGGCACCCTGCGCATTGGCAGCTCCTCCACCATGTCGCAGAACCTGCTAGCCAGTATGACTGCCGAGATGCTGAAAGAGTATCCGGGACTGACGGTGAATCTGGTGACCGGCATCCCGGCACCCGACCTGATTGCTGATGGCCTGGATTTGGTGCTGCGCATTGGTGCCCTGCAGGATTCCAGCCTGTTTTCACGCCGTATTGGCACCATGCCGATGGTAGTCTGCGCCGCTAAAAGTTACCTTGTTCAACACGGTACGCCGGAAAAACCTTCGGATATCGGTAATTTCTCCTGGCTGGAATACAGCGTGCGTCCGGATAACGACGTAGAACTGACCTCACCGGAGGGGATTTCCATCCGGCTGTCGCCGCAGGGACGTTTTGCCACCAATGATTCACAGACGTTAATCCGCTGGCTGAAAACCGGCGCGGGGATCGCTTATGTCCCGCTGATGTGGATCCTTGAGGAGATTAAAGCCGGCGAGGTGGAGATCCTGTTTGCTCACTATCAGTCCGTGCCCCGCCCGGTGTACGCGGTCTACACGCAAAAAGATAAGCTGCCGCTCAAGGTGCAGGTGTGCATTAATTATCTCACTGATTATTTTAAGAAAGCGGCGCAAATTTATCAGGAATTTCGTGCGGAATAAGTACTGCGGGCGGTTAAAGGCCGAAGCGGGTTAGTCTTCGGCCTTAGCTACGTTTCCGTTATCAGCCCATCAACTGGAGAAGATAACGAATCAGTTCAAGGAACGAAATTAACGCACCGAGAACAATGATTGTTTTATCAATCATCCGCTTTCCCTTTACAGGGAGTGAGATCCCACAGTTTACTCATGGGCTGCCTGTCACTATGGTCTCTTCTCGTTGGATGTAGAGAACCTCACTCCAGCCAGAGTACTAAACACAGCACCACCTGTATTTAGCCAGGGCTTATATATTTATGAGAGGAGCGCTGGAGCGAAATTCTTTCAGTGCCAACCACAGCACCATAAACGAACTTTCGGGCTTTTGACATAGCTGTGTATCTGTTTTAAAATTGAGCAGTTGGATGTAGAGAACCACACTCCGGTCAGAGACACCACTCAATGAATGCCGGAAACAAAAAGCCCGACCTCACCAGTCGGGCTTTTTGTTTCTGCTATCTGGCGCATGTCCTGCCTGACGGGGAGTGCACGATCAGGCAGTCCCACCCACCGTGAGTTTATCCAGTTTCAGCGTGGGCTGACCTACGCCGACCGGCAGGCTCTGGCCTTCTTTGCCACAAACGCCAACGCCTTTGTCCAGCGCCAGATCGTTGCCGACCATCGAAATTTGCTGCATCGCTTCAATGCCGGAGCCAATCAGCGTTGCCCCCTTCACCGGTTTGGTCACTTTACCGTTTTCGATCAGATACGCTTCCGAGGTCGAGAAGACAAATTTACCGGAAGTAATATCCACCTGACCGCCGCCAAAGTTAGGGGCATACAGGCCGTAGTCGACGCTGGCAATAATCTCTTCCGGCGTGGACTGACCGGCCAGCATATAAGTGTTGGTCATACGTGGCATCGGCAGATGCGCGTAGGATTCACGGCGACCATTGCCGGTTGGCGCAACCCCCATCAGGCGGGCGTTGAGTTTGTCCTGCATATAGCCCTTCAGCACGCCATTTTCGATCAGCACGTTGTACTGACCCGGTACGCCTTCGTCATCCATCGCCAGCGAGCCGCGCAGCCCTTCCAGGGTGCCATCGTCCACCACGGTGCACAGTTCTGACGCCACCAGCTGGCCAATCTGACCACTGAACACCGAGGTGCCACGGCGGTTAAAATCCCCTTCCAGACCGTGCCCCACCGCTTCATGCAGCAATACGCCCGGCCAGCCGGCACCCAGCACCACCGGGATCGATCCCGCCGGCGCGGCCACCGCATTGAGATTCACCAGCGCCATGCGCACCGCTTCACGCGCCCAGGCATCGGCCCGCACTTCACCGGACTCATTAGCCAGGAAGAATTCATAGCCAAAGCGCCCGCCGCCGCCGCTGCTGCCGCGCTCGCGCTTGCCGTCTTCTTCCACCTGGACGCTGACCGACAGACGCACCAGCGGACGAATATCCGCGGCCAGGGTGCCATCAGTGGCCGCTACCAGCACCTGCTCATAAACGCCGGTCAGACTGACGGAGACTTCCTGCACCCGCTTATCTGCCGCCCGGGCAGCACTGTCCACGCGGTGCAACAGGGCAATCTTTTCTTCGCGCGTCAGGCTGTGCAGCGGATCCTGCTGTGGATACAGCGCCCGATGCTGCAGCGCATTCAGCACCTGCGACTGACCATTACCCTGCTCACGCACGATACTGCGTGCGGCCGTTGCGCTCTGATGCAACGCATCCAGCGTCAGCTGGTCAGCATAGGCAAAGCCGGTTTTCTCACCGCTGATGGCGCGCACGCCAACGCCCTGGTCAATATTGTATGAACCGTCTTTGATAATACGATCTTCCAGCACCCAGGATTCATGGTAGCTGGACTGGAAATAGAGATCGGCATAATCAAGCCGACGTTCAGAAAGCTGGCTGAGGACAGAAAACAGATCGCTGTGAGTGAGATTGTTGGCAGTCAGTAACTGCTCACTTACCAGATTAAGACTCATAAATTCTCGCTTATCAATAGAGGACCGGTTATCACCAGCCTTCACGGTGCTGTAATGATGATATCAGCGTAGCCTGCGGCAATTCCGCCGCTACGTCAAACTCATCTGCTCTCCTGCTCACGCGGTTGCCGCAACACTTCACTGACCTGCGGTTTATCCAGCGAGCCGCTGATGTGATAACGCAGCAGCGAAATTTTATTCCATAGCGGTGCCAGCGCCTGGCTGGCGGCAAACACTGCCGCCCCCACCACCGGGTTAATGGCAAAGGCCACGCCAACCCCAATGGTTGCCGACACTTCCGGCGCCACAATCGCCTGCATATCTATCTCACGGTTCACCAGATCCATCTGCCCGCTCATGGTGATATCGGCTTCCAGCCCGTCGATCAGCAGCTTATCAGTGTGAATTACCCCTTTATCAATCCAGGCGTTACCGTTGATGGAGTCAAAGTAAAAGCCCTGACGGAAGGTGTCTCTGAAATCCAGACGCAGCTTACGCAGCAGGGCATCAAAACTGACCAGGCGCAGCAACTGACCGGTGCGGCCGGTAGAGACATCATCAATTTGCCCGGCACCCAGATGGGTCTTGAGTAATCCGCTCAGCGTGGCGAAATCAGGCTGCCACGGGTTAGCCCGCCAGTGCAAATCGTAGGTGATATTAAACGGAGAATCACGCAGCGGGGTATCAATACCAAACCAGCGGGTAGCGGCATCCATTTTGTTACCACTCAGGTTGCCTTTAATCGAGGTACGTTGCCCGCCGGGGGCGTTGACCCATTCACCGGCAAGGGTCAGCCGCGCATGGGGGCTGTCAATCAGGCCGTTTTCCAGTTTCAGCGTCTGACCATCCGGGATCATACTGCCACGGATGTGGCCATAGTTCTGTCCGGCCAGCCAGCACTGTTCACAGTCAAGACGCAGCGCCGGCCAGCGGCTGAAGTCCAGCGTCTTAACATCAACCTGTGCGGTGTTTTTTTCCCCCGGATGATGCTGCCACTGCGGATTGTAGTAAAGGTATTTGATATGGCCTGTCCAGGGTGCGTTATGGCGGATACTTAGCGTACCCCTAATTTCACGCCCCTGTGCGCTAACGTTCAGACCGGCAAGATCCTGGCTGACCTCCGCCGTCAAATCCTGCCACTGCTGACCCGCAAGGCTCAGCGCCGGAGTATGCAAATGGATTTCTCCTGGCAGCAGGCTGGCCTGTTTATTTGCCTCACTGCCGGCTCCTGCCGCCAGCGCCAGCGCCAGCCAGGACTCACCGTTTATTGGCGGCAGATTAAGATACAGGCCATGGAACGCCGGCAGGGGCGGGGTTTTCACCGCATTGGTCAGCACGCCACGATCCAGACGCAGCGATTTACCCAACAACCAGCGGCTGTTAAAGCGCTGATTGTCTGCCAGGGTGCCACTCAGAGTAAAGCTGTGCAGATCGCCACTGGCCTCCACCTGTACCGGCAGCGCTGCGCTATCGGTTTTATCCAGCGGCGAAGGTAAGTGACTGCTTACTTCTTTAAAGTCCCCTTTGGCCTGCACCTGATAAGTGGCCCCCCCGTGATGCAGCAGCACAATCGACACAGTACTCTGCCACGGCAGATGTCCGCCCAGCTTTTCTCTTAACGCTGCCGGGATCAACGCCAGTTTGTCCGGTCGCCAGTCGGCCTGCAGATTAACCCCAACCTGGAAATCTTTTTCGCCTTCACGGGTGGTAAAGCTGACGTTCAGCGGCTGACCAAACCATTCCGCCTGCATCGGTTCACTGTGCAGGTTGCCATTGTCAAAGCTGAAACGCCCGCTCAGCTGGTGCAGCGTGCTGCCCAGCGGTTTAATCAGCACGCGGTTATGATGCAGGTTGACGTCGCCGCTGGCTTTCACCTGTTCGCCATCAAACGGGATATCCAGATGTAAGCGACTGCTTACTTCGCCGGTCACCTTCAGCTGTTCCAGCGCGCTGCCAATGGTTTTCTTTAACGTCGAGTGGTTGAAAAAGTCACGAACCTGCTCACCGCAACCGCTGACATCACCATCAATAACAATCCGCTCCTTCATATAATCCGGGATCACCGCCTGGATATTGCGTCCGCTGACCTCACCCAGCCGGGTTTTCGTTGCATCCATCCACAGCCCGTTATTGATAAAGTTGAGGTCAACGTCCAGATCGGTCAGGGGCAACCAGTCGGGCTGGAAAGCAAAGGTCGCATTCCTGGCTGGTACCGCCACCTGGAACATCCCTTCGTTATGGTGGAACGGGAACTGATGCGGGTTACCGGAGAAAATCAGGGTGGCATTTTCTACGGACCCTGCCTGAATGGCGCTGCTGAGATAATCTGTCAGCGATTTACCCATCAGCTTTTGCGGGAAATAGCGCCAGGCATCACCGATATTGGTCGCGTTAATACCGGCGAGAATATCCAATCGGGGCGGCTGACCCTGCACCTGCTGATAGCGGAAATCCCCGCGTCCCCACAGTGACTTTGCCTGCACATCCAGCTGTTCCCCGGAGAGGGTCAGCCCCTGCGCGTTGTGCTGCCAGCTGAGCGCGCCGCTGGCCTGATTGATCTCCAGCGGTGCGCGGAAGGTATCACCCACCTGCAACACCGCCTGCTGCACCCGGAATGCCACCCGACCGTCATCGACGCTGCCGCTCAGCTGACCATTCAGATGCTCCATCGCCGGCAGCTGTTTCCATGCCTGCCAGCCCAGATCGCGCCACTGCGCCTGAAAGCGTGTCTGCTGCGGATTATTCAGCGGGATATCGGCGGCGGCGGCCTGTAACCGCCCGCGCGGCCGTAACTGCTGCCAGTTCTCCAGCAGTTCTGGTGCCAGCTGTGCTGAAAGGGGTAACAGCGGATCCAGGGTAGTCAAATCGACATCGGTCAGACGCACCCGCAGCTCCGGCTGCGTTTTCTCCGGCAGCCACAGCAGCGCCAGTTTCCCCTGTGGCCAGGCCTGTCCGTCAGTAATAAAGCGGGTCTGCGGCACCTTCAGTTGCCAGCCCCCCTGGACGCGGCTGATATGCGCCAGCAGGTTGTCCACATTCAAATGATGTGTGGTATTGTCGCCCTGCCATGCTGCCCCGCCGGTCTGCAGGTGAATAGCGCCGCCGGCGATATCGCCGTTACTGATATCCATCCACGCATTCAGCGTAAAGTTAGCGCTGTCCAGACGGGTTTTATCGCGCACCCACTGGCTCAGCCAGGGTTTTACGTCGATATTTTCCGCCTGCAGCCAGACTTTGCCGGTATCAAGGAAGCCATTACGGTCGCGGACATCCAGGCGCACCTGCACCACACCGTGCTGCCCGGTAATGCTCGACAGGCTGACCTCACCTTCCGCCCGGTGGCGGCTGCGTTCGTTCAGCCAGGTCAGCTGTGGGATCGCCAGGGTGGCTCGCTGGTCAGAAGGCGTGACGAAGTTAAAGGTGCTGTCACGCAGAATAAAGTGGTCAAACTGGCGCAGAAACAGATTCTGCAACTGGTCAGTTGCCATGGTGGAATCACTGCGTCGGGTTAACGGCGTGTTGGTAGTCAGATGCAGCTGCCAGAAGGTAAGATCGCGAAACTGCCAGCGCAGATGCAGCAGCGACTGCCAGACATCCAGCGCCAGGGTAACGCGCTGAATCTTCAGCACCCCGCCATCCGGCAGCTGCGCCTGAATATCTTTGATTTCCAGCTGTGGGCCAAAATTTTGCCAGCTGCCGCTTAACGCGCTGGCCTGCAACGGCGACCCGGTGAGCGCAGTGACGCGCGCCAGGATGGGTTCACGCCAGCTGTTGAGGTGAGGCATTAACAGGCGCAGGCCGCTGACCAACAGTGCAATAATCACCACTGTTGCCGCACCTGTCAGCAATAATATCCCCGGCAATCGCCTCACTACCCTCTCCTTGTCTTCCGGTAAACGCAACGTCAGCTCACTACTCTCTGCATATCTCGCGGACAGGAGACGACCAGTTAATACGACAGACTTACATCATTACCACATCAAACTGCTGCTGGGTGTAGAGTGGCTCCATATGAACCTTGACCTGCTTACCAACGAAAATTTCCACTTCCGCCAGCGCATGAGATTCATCGCTTTTCAGCGCCTCAGCCACCGCTGGTGAGGCATACACCAGAAAACGGTCTGATTCATAGGCGTGATGCACCCGCACAATTTCACGCATAATTTCATGACACACCGTCTCCACCGTTTTCAGGGTACCGCGGCCTTTGCACACCGGACAGTCTTCACACAGCACATGCTCAATGCTCTCACGGGTACGCTTGCGGGTCATTTCCACCAGCCCCAGCTGAGAGAAGCCGTGGATACCGGTTTTCACCCGATCTTTGCTCAGCGCATGTTCCAGTGAGTGTAGTACGCGACGACGGTGGTCTTCGTTACTCATATCAATAAAGTCGATAATGATGATGCCGCCCAGATTGCGCAGACGCAATTGGCGGGCGATAGCCTGGGTCGCTTCAATATTAGTATTGAAGATGGTTTCATCAAGATTGCGGTGGCCAACAAAGGCACCGGTATTGATATCAATGGTGGTCATGGCTTCGGTCTGATCAATAATCAGATAACCACCGGATTTCAGTTCCACCTTACGATCAAGCGAACGCTGAATTTCATTTTCAACATCGAACAGATCGAAGATCGGTTGTTTACCGCTATACAGCTCCAGCTTTGCCGTCATTTCCGGAATATATTCACCGGTAAACTCCACCAGCTGCTCCCAGCTCTGACGCGAGTCAATACGGATGCGATCCAGCGCGGCACCGGCAAAATCACGCAGGATACGCTGTGACAGCGCCACCTCACCGTACAGACGGCAGCGGGTTTTATTGCGTTTTTTACGCTCCAGCACCTTTACCCACAGACGCTTGAGATAGGCGGCATCCGAGGCCAGTTCATCCTCGCCCACGCCTTCCGCCGCTGTGCGAATAATATAGCCGCCCAGTTCATCACAGTAGCCTGCCACCACCGCTTTCAGACGCTCGCGTTCGGCCTCACTGTCAATGCGCTGGGAAACGCCAACGTGCGAGGCACCCGGCATAAACACCAGATAGCGCGAGGGTAAGGTAATATCGGTGGTCAGGCGCGCGCCTTTAGTGCCAAGGGGATCTTTGACCACCTGCACCATCAAATCCTGCCCCTGGCGCACCAGTTCAGAAATATCGCGCACCGCGAAATTTTTACGTTCATCGCCGGCAACGCACTCAGTGTGCGGCATAATATCCGAAGCATGCAGAAAGGCGGCTTTCTCCAGACCGATATCAACAAAAGCCGCCTGCATCCCCGGTAACACCCGGCTGACCCGGCCTTTATAAATATTACCGACAATGCCCCGACGCGCTTCACGTTCAATGTGGATTTCCTGCAGGATACCGCCGTCAATCCAGGCGACACGGGTTTCTGACGGGGTAATATTGACCAGCAACTCAGCTGTCATCTTGTCCTCTTACGTCACGCAGTTGCCGGAAACGCTGCAGCAATTCAGCGGTTTCCACCAACGGCAGCCCTACCACCGCGTGATAGCTGCCGTTAATCTTTCTGACAAAATTGCCGCCCAGCCCCTGAATACCGTAGCCACCGGCTTTATCCATCGGTTCCCCGCTGGCGATATAGCTGGCAATATCCTGGGGACTTAGCGAACGGAATGTGACCTCTGTGGTCACCAGGCAATCAAGCAGATGATGCTTTGAGGCCAGAGCCACCGCCGTCATCACCTGATGGGTCTGACCGGACAGCAGTGCCAGCATCGCCGCCGCATCGGCTTCATTTTGCGGCTTTTCCAGCACCTGCTGATTAAAAACCACTATGGTATCGGCTCCCAATACCGGTAAATCAGCGGGCGCGACCGCCACGCCAGCGCGGGCTTTGTCCTGCGCCAGGCGGCGCACGTAGTCGGTGGGGAGCTCATTCGGCTCGCGCTGTTCTTCCACTTCCGTCACCAGGCGTTCAAAGCAGAGGCCAAGTTGCGTCAGCAGTTCACGACGACGCGGAGAGCCGGAAGCCAGATACAGGGACACCATAATGATCCTTTATTGTACGATGAACTGATGACGAATCTTACGCATCAGCAGGTACAGCCAGGGCCAGAGAATACCATCAATCACGCTACCCCAGAATATTTCCGGGCGGAAAGAGACATTAATTACCAGAAATTCCGCCCAGAAAACAATAACATCAACCGCCAGCGCCAGCACCATCACCAGGCAGGCCTGCTGCCACAGCGCCAGGTTGCGTAACAGCTGGCATTTAAATGCTACCAGATAGGCAATAATGCTCAGCGCCAGCGCCCGCACCCCGAGCGTAGAGCCAGAGATCAAATCCATCACCGAGCCCATCATAAAACCGGTGCCTACATTCACCCGATGTGGCAACGCCAGCACCCAGTAAATCAGTAGCAACAGCAGCCATGACGGACGGTACATCAACAATTGATCGGGCCAGGGCATAATCTGTAGCACCAGCGCCACCAGAAAAGAAAGCCAGATAACCCAACGCCCGTGACCGCAGTAACTATTCAAGGCTGACCTCCACTCAACGTCGGACGCGGTGTTGTCGCGGATCCGGCTGTTGCCGGCTGACTCGCCGCCGCCGCGGCTGTCGGCGGCGCAGGCGGTCCCATATCTGCCGCAGGTGGCAGCACCTGTGGCATCATTTGCATTAAACGTTCGTTGGCGATGCGGTGTACTTCATCCGGTGCCATTGGTGCAACACCATTGCGATCAGCACCCCACAACAATAACAGATAGCGCAGGCGCTGCAATCCGGCGGTGGGACGTGCTTTTATCACGGTATAGGCGCGCTGGGTATCCAGTTTCACCGAAGAAACCACGCCTACAGGGTAGCCCTCCGGGAAGCGACCACCCAGACCGGATGTAACTAACACATCCCCGACCCGAATATCGGTATTAGCCGGCAGATGCTCCAGTTGCAGATCTTCCGAACAGCCATTACCGGCGGCAATCACGCGAATATCATTACGCAGTACCTGAATCGGCAGCGCATGGGCGGCATCACAAATCAGCAGTATCCGGCTGGTAATTTTACCCACCCCGATCACCTGTCCGACCACACCTTTATCACTGATGACCGGCTGCCCTTCATACACGCCATTGACGCTGCCTTTATCAATCACCAGCTGGTCGGTATAAGGATCGGTGGCGGTGGAGATCACCTGCGTCACCATTTTCTGCTCATCCTGACGCAGTGGCGAGCCGAGCAGTTCACGCAGACGTGCGTTTTCCTGCTTAAACTGGCCGAGCAGTAGCAGCTCGCTGTTTTTCAGCATCAGTTCACGGTGCAGGGTTTTGTTTTCCAGCTCAAGCTGCTGGCGTGAGGCCAGGGTTTGAGAAATACTGTCCAGGATCTGGCGAGGGCCGTTCGCGAGAAAATAGAACGGGCTGACGGCGGTGTCCATATAAGTACGGACTTTGGTGAACGCGCCCATCCGGCTATCGGCAATAATTACACCTATTGCCACCAGTAGCGCCAAAAAAAGGCGGAGCTGCAGGGAAGATTTCCTGCTGAAAATCGGCTTCATAAACTGGGCGTTTTCCTCAACAACATGAAAAAGGAGCGCAGATAACAGCGTACCTGCGCTCCTTCAGGAAAATTACTCTTCGCTGAACAAATCGCCACCGTGCATATCTATCATTTCCAACGCTTTTCCGCCGCCACGCGCCACACAGGTCAGCGGATCTTCTGCCACGACTACCGGTATACCGGTTTCTTCCATCAGCAGACGATCAAGGTTGCGCAGCAGCGCGCCGCCGCCGGTCAGCACCATACCGCGTTCGGATATATCAGACGCCAGCTCTGGCGGACATTGCTCCAGCGCCACCATCACGGCACTGACGATCCCGGTCAGTGGTTCCTGCAATGCTTCGAGGATTTCATTGGAGTTTAGCGTAAAGCCGCGCGGTACGCCTTCGGCCAGGTTGCGGCCACGAACTTCAATTTCACGCACTTCATCGCCAGGGTAAGCGGAACCGATTTCATGCTTGATGCGCTCTGCGGTGGCTTCGCCAATCAGTGAGCCATAATTACGACGCACATAGTTAATGATGGCTTCATCAAAGCGGTCACCACCAATGCGCACCGAAGAGGAGTAAACCACACCATTAAGTGAGATCACCGCCACTTCAGTGGTACCACCACCGATATCCACCACCATTGAACCGGTGGCTTCGGAAACCGGTAAACCGGCACCAATCGCTGCCGCCATCGGCTCTTCGATCAGGAATACTTCACGCGCCCCGGCACCCTGAGCAGATTCACGGATTGCACGTCGCTCAACCTGAGTGGCTCCTACCGGCACACACACCAGCACACGCGGGCTCGGGCGCATAAAGCTGTTGCTGTGAACCTGTTTGATAAAGTGCTGGAGCATTTTTTCAGTCACAAAGAAATCAGCGATCACACCGTCTTTCATTGGACGAATCGCCGCGATATTGCCGGGGGTACGTCCCAGCATTTGCTTGGCGTCATGACCCACAGCGGCAACGCTCTTTGGCGAACCGGCGCGATCCTGTCGGATAGCAACAACAGAGGGCTCATTCAGTACGATACCCTGTCCTTTTACATAAATCAGGGTATTGGCTGTACCCAGGTCGATGGACAGGTCGTTAGAAAACATGCCACGGAATTTTTTAAACATACTAAAGGATAATCCTGCAAGCTGGGAGCGGATGAGAAAATCCGCTTACTTTATCAACCACACGGAACCGCGACAAGGCGCTAAAACATACTGTTCCGGTGAAAAATCGTTGCTGTCTCACGTCCGGTTATTCACCCCAGCAGCCGGAAAAAGTTAGCAAAAGCCGCTGTATCAGGCACCCGACGCATCCCGGTCGGTAAAAACATAGACATAAGATACATAAATGTTAGCATTTTTAGTCATATTCATGGAGAAGGCAAATTTTACCGGCCTCCGCCAATCACGCGGCTATTCTACGTGAAATCCAGCCAAACCACAGATTAAACTCGATATCTTTGTGAATATTTTTTCACATTTCTGTCAACCGGCTGAGAAGAAGCGAAAAAATCGCCCTGTCCTCCCGATAAACCCAGTTCAGAGAGCGTCTGCCACTCCTGTCGGAAGCGGACGCCCGCCGCAAATATCTGGGTGCCGGTTTTTTTACAGCCTTCCAACAGACTCTGAACAAAGAGCTGGTTTTCCATGCGGCGCTCAATATTACGCACCAGTCCGGGATGGAGTTTAATCAACTTCACCTGCAGCTGGCTGATATACGCGGTACTGACCACCGTCAGCCCGGCCTGATTCACCGCCACACTACAGCCAAAGCCATACAACATATGAAATACCGGTTGCAGCCGGCTGATGTGTTGACACACATCCGCCTCTGCAAGTTCAAATAAAATGCGTTTTCTTTGCGCCCGGGTGCACTGTAGCAACATATCGCGCAGCCAGTTAAGGAAGCTGCGCTGCAAAATAGAGTCCACCGTCAGCGGGATCGCCAGCGTTTCTTCTTCCCACAACTCCATCAGCGCCTTGATCCTGGTCACCAGCAACCGGTCATAACGCTCTGCCAGTCCCAGTTGTTGCACCATTGGCAGATATTCGGCGGCCAGCAGCTCTTTCTCGCCATCAAAGATACGCGGCATCATTTCACGGTGATGGACATTGCCCTGGGCAGTCACCGCTGGTTTCTGGTACAACCGAGGGCCACCGCGCTCAAGGGTATTTTCCAGCAGCGTGCGCCATTTCACGCTACCGCGGCTGTTATCCTGGCTGGCTCCTTCCCCCACTGACCAGTTGTTGCCGCCCTGCAGGGTGGCATGGCGGGTTGCCAGTTCAACATTTTCCATCACCTGCTGGGTGGTCTGGCCGCTGGACCAGCCGCTGATGCCGATATGGATCATATCGCTTCGGTTCAGCATGCGCGTTGGTGGCAGCGAATCCACCGCCTTGATCAGCTGCGAGGCAATCCCATCAGCATCTTTGACGCTGCGATGAGGTAACAACACTGCAAAGTCACTGCGAAAATAGCGTGCCAGTAGAGCACCCGGGTAACGCAGAACAAAAGTAGACAGCATATTGACCAGCGCGAACAGATAGTCCTGCAGCGCATTATGCCCCCACTTTTCATTCAACAAGTCAAAGTCCGGGACGCGGATCATCATCACCATCCCGTGGGTACCTACCGATTCGGGATCTTCCAGCAGCGTGGTCAACTGGTTATCAAAGAACAGGCGGTTATTCAGCCCGGTACGCGAGTCCTGAGCGGCAAATGAGCGAATAAGCGTATCGATACGGGTATGTTGTTCACCGGCTTCGCGCAGATCCGACAGCAGCAGATCAATCGCGCTGCTGGCTTTCGGTGGCCACTCATGTACCGAACCGGGGCGTACTGAACTGCGCTCACCACAGATAATCAACTGCGCACGCGCTTCCAGCCGCTCCATGCCTTTCAGCTGGCGATACAACCAGCGCTGCGCCTGCAACAGGAGCATTGCCATAATCAATACCACTGTCGTGACAGCAATGATCATGGAGGTACCGAACATCGATGCAAACCAAGTCCGGGTAGGATCCACCCATCGGATACGCATCTTTAAATCCGCATGTTGCGCTAAGGCGACCTGAGTATAGTGGTAGCGGTTCGGCTCATCATCGTACAGCGATACCTGACGCAGGTTGATATGCAGCACCCGGTTATCACTGCGATCTATCAGCTCAATGCGCTGAATATGAAGCGGATTCATCACCTTACGCAGCCAGCCTTCAATTTGCTGAGGTGTTTGGGTCAGTAACGCCCGATCAACTTCTTCGGATAAACGCGCTACGCGCTGTTCATCGCGCTCATTACTTAAGTAAAAGAAACTGGCGACGCAGCCAACCAGCATTAACAGCATAGTAAGCGCACATAACAGCGTAATAATTACAGAAAGTTTGGTGGTTAATCGCATCCTTGTGTCCATGTAATGACATCACGGGAACGAACACGGCCGCAGGTGACACGTTTCGGCAATGATCGAAAAAAATTAGTTACGTCCGTAACGGACATAAGAAAAATACCATAATTTATTAAACAATGATTCCCCTACGTTCGAGTAATGATTCTTAATATCATAAATTTTTTTGGTATCAGAAGTTATTATCCCTGGCGATAGTAAATATTAAAAAACAATGGGAAAATCGCTCAACGTAGTGACAAAATGCGCAGAATGTGACTGAACAGGCACAGCGACCCCCGCTAAATAGCGGGAATGACAAGATATAATTCCATTAATTAGATTAAAAAGAGGTAATTATGCTGGCTCTAATTTTGGAAAATTCAGACGGAAACATAAGCAGGAATATTAAATCCATCGACAGCAGCGATTTGCCTGCCGGGGAAGTGGTGGTGGATATTGCCTGGTCGGGAATTAATTATAAGGATGCGCTGGCCATTACTGGCAAGGGTAAAATTATTCGACACTTTCCCATGGTGCCCGGTATTGATTTTGCCGGTAAGGTGCAGTCCAGTAGCGACTCCCGTTTTGCTCCCGGCCAGGCGGTGCTGCTAACCGGCTGGGGGGTAGGAGAAAACCACTGGGGTGGTCTCGCAGAGCAGGCGCGGATTAGCGCTGACTGGCTGGTAGCGCTACCTACCGGTCTCAGTGTGCGTCAGGCGATGATCCTCGGTACAGCAGGCTTTACCGCCATGCTATGCGTGATGGCGCTGGAACAGGGCGGCATTACCCCGGCTAGCGGTGATATCCTGGTGACCGGGGCCAGTGGCGGCGTGGGCAGCACGGCGATAGCCATCCTCAGTCATCTCGGCTACCGGGTGACGGCAGTGAGTGGGCGGCAGAGCACGCATGACTATCTACGCCAACTGGGTGCGCAGCATATTTTACCGCGCGCTGATTTCAGCGCCGTCTCGCGCCCGCTGGAAAAACAGCGCTGGTCGGCCGCTATTGATACCGTGGGAGGTCAGGTGCTGGCCAGCGTTCTGGCGCAGACGGCTTACGGCGGCGTGGTCGCCGCCTGTGGTCTGGCCGGTGATGTGGCCTTACCCACCAGCGTGATGCCATTTATTTTACGTAATGTGCGCCTGCAGGGCGTAGACTCGGTAATGGTGCCCCAGGCACAACGCGTCACGGCCTGGCAACGTTTACAGGAAAGCCTGCCCGCTGCATTTTATCAGCAGGTGGTCAATGAAGTGACGCTGGAACAGGCGGCGGATGCAGCGGAACAGCTGCTGAATAATCAGCTAACCGGCCGAACGCTGGTCAATATAGGCGGCTGAGTCAGTAGCGGTCAGTGAGGAGTGACAATGAAAAAACTTACAGATAACGATATCACGCCGGAAGCGATTTTTTTCCTGCGTCGCCGCACGCTGCTGAAACAGTTAGGGATCAGCGCGGCAGCGCTGTCACTCCCCGCCACCGGCAGTGCCGATATTTTGTCGTGGCTGAGCGGCGATGCGCCTGCCAAACCTCAGCCGGGTAAGCCGATTACCCTGACCCGGCCGGCACAGTATCAGAACGATCTGCCGCTGACGCCGGAGGATAAAGTCACTGGTTACAATAACTTTTACGAGTTTGGTCTGGATAAAGCCGCTCCCGCCAGAAATGCAGGTACGCTGAAGACCGACGGCTGGCAATTGCAGATTGACGGTGAAGTGGCAAAACCGCTGACGCTGGATATGGACGCCATTTTTAAGCGTTTTGCCATGGAGCAGCGCATTTACCGTCTGCGCTGTGTGGAAGCCTGGTCAATGGTGGTCCCCTGGGTCGGTTTTTCACTGGCAAAACTGCTGCAGGCGGCCGAACCCACCAGCAAAGCTCGCTTTGTCGCCTTTCAGACGCGCTATGCGCCGGATGAAATGCCAGGTCAGAAAGACAGCTTTATCGGCGGTGGCCTGAGCTATCCCTATGTGGAAGGCTTACGTCTGGACGAAGCCATGCATCCGTTAACACTGCTGGCCACCGGGGTGTATGGCAAAACCCTGCCGCCACAAAATGGTGCCCCCATTCGTCTGATTGTGCCGTGGAAATACGGGTTTAAGGGCATCAAGTCGATTGTCAAAATCACCCTGACCAGCTGCCAGCCGCCAACCACCTGGAATCAGCTGGCACCCGAAGAATACGGTTTTTATGCCAATGTGAATCCGCACGTTGACCATCCGCGCTGGTCGCAGGCCAGCGAACGGGTGATTGGTAGCGGTGGAATCCTGGATGTCAAACGTCAGCCCACCCTGCTGTTTAATGGTTATGGCGATCAGGTGGCCCGGCTGTATCGTGGGATGAATTTGCGGGAGTATTTCTGAATGATGCGCCTGACGCTGAAACAGATCACCGTGCTAAAAATCCTGCTGCACCTGACCGGGCTGCTGCCGCTGCTGTGGCTGCTGTTTTCCCTCAGAAGTGGCGCATTCAGTGCCGATCCGGCGAAAGATATTCAGCATTTTACCGGCCTGATGGCGCTGAAGTTTCTGCTGGGCACCCTGGCCGTCAGCCCGCTGGCGCGCCTGCTGAAACAACCGCTGTTAATCCGCGTGCGCCGGCTGGTGGGGCTGTGGTGTTTCAGCTGGGCCAGTCTGCATTTGCTCAGCTACTGGCTGCTGGAACTGGGGATTAACAACCTTGCACTACTGGGATCGGAACTGATTTCGCGCCCTTATCTCACCTTCGGCATTCTCAGCTGGTCGGTTCTGCTGCTGTTGGCGCTGACCTCACTGCAGTGGGCACAGCGCAGAATGGGGAAAAACTGGCAGCGTCTGCATAATTTCATCTACCTGGTGGCAATTCTGGCACCGGTTCACTATCTTTGGTCGGTTAAAACGCTGTCACCACGTCCGTGGCTGTATGCGATCTGCGCCGCCATATTGCTGTTATGGCGTTACAAAAAGCTGAAACGCTGGTTTCCCTGAAAACCTGCCCGATCCTACCTTTAAAATCAACTTCGCGGATATGTTAACTAATTAGCTGCTATTTGCGCTGATATGGTTATAATGCCGCGATTTTCTGACCGCCGGGATCTAAATTTCTGCTGAAAAGGTGACAAATGCCGTTTGGCAATGTATTTTGTGCGATAACTCAATTATCGCGGAGGATGGCAGCAGGATGGCAGGCAAGTTACATATATTGCTTTTAAACGGTCCCAACCTTAATCTGCTGGGCAGCCGTGAGCCGGAAACCTATGGGGTTACCACGCTCGATGATATTGTCAGCGATCTGACCCAACAGGCGGAGCAGTTGAACGTTTCCCTGAGCCATCTCCAGTCCAATGCGGAACATGTGTTAATTGATCGGATCCACCAGGCTAAAGGCCAGGTCGATTATATCGTCATCAATCCGGCTGCATTTACGCACACCAGCGTTGCGCTGCGTGATGCGCTTCTGGCAGTGGATATCCCGTTTATCGAAGTTCACCTGTCAAACGTGCATGCCCGTGAACCTTTTCGCCATCATTCATATCTTTCTGATATTTCTGCCGGCGTGATCTGCGGGCTTGGCGTCGACGGCTATTCCTGGGCTTTACAGACGGCGGTTAAACGCCTGTCACCATCTACTTAAACAGAGTACGGAACCCCATTCATGGATATTCGTAAGATTAAAAAACTGATCGAACTGGTTGAAGAATCCGGTATCGCGGAACTGGAAATTTCAGAAGGCGAAGAGTCAGTACGTATCAGTCGTTCTCCGGCCAATGTCGGCTACCCAATGATGCAGCAGGCTTACGCGGCACCAATGATGCAACAGCCACAGCAGCCGGCTCTGGCCGCCGCGGTTGCCCCTGCGGCAGCCGCTGAAGCGCCGGCAGCCGCAAATGAAATCAGCGGTCACGTAGTGCGCTCACCGATGGTGGGTACTTTCTACCGCACGCCAAGCCCGGACGCGAAAGCCTTTGTTGAAGTCGGTCAGAAAGTGAACGCCGGTGACACTCTGTGCATCGTTGAAGCGATGAAAATGATGAACCAGATTGAAGCCGATAAATCCGGCGTGGTAAAAGCGATCCTGGTAGAAAGCGGTCAGCCTGTTGAATTCGACGAGCCGCTGGTCGTCATCGAATAACGAGGCAAGCCATGCTGGATAAAATTGTAATTGCAAACCGTGGTGAAATCGCGCTGCGCATTCTGCGTGCCTGTAAAGAGTTGGGCATTAAGACCGTAGCCGTGCATTCCACCGCCGATCGTGATCTGAAGCACGTGCTGCTGGCAGACGAAACCGTCTGCATCGGTCCGGCTCAGTCAGTGAAAAGTTATCTGAATATTCCGGCGCTGATTTCAGCAGCTGAAATCACCGGGGCGGTAGCCATCCATCCGGGATACGGCTTCCTGTCTGAGAACGCCGATTTCGCCGAGCAGGTTGAGCGCTCCGGCTTTATCTTTATCGGTCCCAAAGCCGACACCATCCGTCTGATGGGCGATAAAGTGTCCGCTATCAACGCGATGAAGAAAGCCGGTGTTCCCTGCGTGCCAGGCTCCGATGGCCCTCTGACGGATGATATGGATAAAAACCGTGCCTTTGCCAAACGCATTGGTTATCCGGTGATCATCAAAGCGTCCGGCGGCGGCGGCGGTCGTGGTATGCGTGTGGTGCGCAGCGACAAAGATCTGGAACAGTCGATCAATATGACCCGTGCTGAAGCGAAAGCCGCTTTCAACAATGATATGGTCTATATGGAAAAGTATCTGGAGAATCCGCGTCACATCGAGATTCAGGTACTGGCGGATGGTCAGGGCAACGCGATTTACCTGGCTGAACGCGACTGTTCTATGCAGCGTCGTCACCAAAAAGTGGTCGAAGAAGCACCCGCCCCGGGCATCACCGAAGAAATGCGTCGCTATATCGGTGAGCGTTGTACCAAAGCCTGTGTTGAGATCGGCTACCGTGGTGCAGGTACTTTCGAGTTCCTGTATGAAAACGGCGAGTTCTACTTTATCGAGATGAACACCCGTATTCAGGTAGAGCATCCGGTTACCGAAATGATTACCGGCGTGGATCTGATCAAAGAGCAGCTGCGTATCGCTGCCGGTCAGCCGCTGTCAATCAAGCAGGAAGAAGTAATGATCCGTGGTCATGCGGTCGAGTGCCGTATTAACGCCGAAGATCCGAATACTTTCCTGCCAAGTCCGGGCAAGATCACCCGCTTCCACGCGCCAGGTGGTTTTGGCGTGCGTTGGGAATCGCATATCTATGCCGGTTACAGCGTGCCACCGTACTACGATTCAATGATTGGTAAGCTGATCACCTACGGTGAAAACCGCGATGTCGCCATTTCCCGCATGAAAAATGCGCTGGCAGAACTGATTATCGATGGGATCAAAACCAACACTGAACTGCAGATGAAAATCATGTCAGACGAGAACTTCCAGCACGGTGGAACCAACATCCACTACCTGGAGAAAAAGCTCGGTCTGCAGGATTAATCATCCTGCTACCCGCTCTGCCGCAGGGCAGAGCGGGTTACCCTCCGGTTGCAGTCAGACAGCTCTCTGGTAATCTGCCCGGATCCGGGCACCTTCCTCTTTTACGTTCATTATGAGAAATCACCGGAAGCCCCGTTGAGGTATTATCACCGGCGGTGGCGTCCTGTTTTTATTCCGCAGAAGGTTCCGATGGATAAACGTTTTCTTCAGGCTAATAAAGAAGCGCGCTGGTCATGCTGGCTGGCCGTTGCCTACCTCGCCTGCTGGGCGCTGGGTGCCTGGCTGCCTGACAGTGCTCCCGGCTCGAGCGGCCTGCCCCACTGGTTTGAATTCGCCTGCCTGCTGGTACCGCTGATATTTATTATTTTCTGCTGGCTGATGGTGCGTATTATCTTCCGCGATATCCCCCTTGAGGACGATCATGACCGCTGAAATTATTCTGCCTCTGATTGGCTATCTGCTGCTGGTGGCGGGCTTATCGGTCTTTGCGATGCGCAAGCGCCACAGCGGTAATTTCCTTACCGAGTATTTTCTCGGCAGCCGCTCGATGGGCGGCTTTGTGCTGGCCATGACGCTGACCACCACCTATATTAGCGCCAGCTCATTTATCGGTGGCCCGGGTGCCGCCTATAAATACGGCCTGGGCTGGGTGCTGCTGTCGATGGTGCAGGTACCGGCGGTATGGCTGTCGCTGGGGGTGCTGGGGAAAAAATTTGCTATCCTCGCCCGTCGCTATCAGGCCGTTACCCTGAATGACATGCTGTTTGCCCGTTATCAAAGCCCGCTGCTGGTATGGCTGGCCAGCCTGACCCTGCTGATTGCCTTTATTGCCGCCATGACGGTGCAGTTTATCGGCGGGGCGCGCCTGCTGGAAACCGCCGCCGGGATCCCCTACGGCCAGGGGCTGCTGATATTTGGCGGTACCATTGCGCTCTATACCGCGTTTGGCGGCTTTCGTGCCAGCGTGCTGAATGATGCCATGCAGGGGATCGTAATGCTGGCGGGGACCTTTCTGCTGCTGTTTGCGGTGATCCACGCCGCAGGCGGGATGCACAGCGCGGTTGAGCGTCTGCAGCAGATCGATCCCCAACTGCTTTCTCCCACCGGGGTCGGCGATATTATTACCCCCACCTTTCTGGCCTCGTTTTCGGTACTGGTGTGCTTTGGGGTGATTGGTCTGCCCCACACCGCCGTGCGCTGCATTTCCTATAAAGACAGCAAAGCGGTGCATATGGCTATCCTGCTGGGCAGCATAGTGGTGGCGGTACTGATGCTGGGAATGCACCTTGCCGGAGCGCTGGGACGGGCAGTGATCCCCGATCTGGCGATCCCCGACCAGGTGATCCCTGCGCTGATGATCAAAGTGCTGCCGCCGCTGGCGGCGGGGATCTTCCTGGCCGCGCCGATGGCGGCCATTATGTCGACCATTAACGCGCAGCTGTTGCAGTCCTCTGCCACCATTGTCAAAGATCTGTTTCTGCGCCTGCGGCCGCAGCAGCAGAATAATGAACGGCTGCTCAAGCGCCTGACCCGGCTGGTGACCCTGATACTGGGCTTACTCCTGCTGCTGGCCGCCTGGAATCCGCCGGATATGATAATCTGGCTGAATCTGCTGGCTTTTGGCGGGCTGGAAGCGGTGTTTCTCTGGCCGCTGGTGCTGGGGTTGTACTGGGAAAAAGCCAATGCGGCGGGTGCGCTCAGCGCCATGTGCGGCGGTGCGGCCTGCTACACGCTGCTGGCCAGTCTGCATCTGCAGCCAGCCGGCTTTCATCCGATTGTGCCGTCGCTGCTGCTCAGCCTGCTGGCCTTTATTATTGGCAACCGCTTTGGGCGTCCTGCGCACAGCGCGGAAGATGCCACCAACGTTGTGACTGATTAAGAGAATTGCTATGCCCTGGATACAAATAAAGATTAATACCACCGGCGCTCAGGCTGAAGAGCTGGGCGATGCGCTGATTGAGAACGGTGCCGTCTCCGTCACCTTCCAGGATACCCACGATAATCCGGTGTTTGAGCCGTTACCTGGCGAAACCCGCCTGTGGGGCGATACCGATGTCATCGGTCTGTTTGATGCCGAAACCGATATGCAGCAGGTGATTGCCGGTCTGGAGCCACATCCCCTGCTCGGTAACGGCTTCCACCATAAAATCGAACAGCTGGAAGATAAGGACTGGGAACGCGAGTGGATGGAAAACTTCCACCCGATGCAGTTCGGCAAACGCTTATGGATCTGTCCAAGCTGGCGCGATGTGCCCGACCCGGATGCGGTAAACGTGATGCTCGATCCTGGCCTGGCGTTTGGTACCGGTACCCATCCGACCACCTCGCTCTGTCTGACCTGGCTTGACGGCCTCGATCTGACCGGTAAAACCGTGATCGATTTTGGCTGCGGTTCCGGTATCCTGGCGATTGCTGCCCTGAAGCTGGGTGCTGCGCAGGCGATTGGTATTGATATCGATCCGCAGGCGATCCAGGCCAGCCGGGATAACGCCGAACGCAATGGCGTGTCTGAACGGCTGTCTCTTTATTTACCTCACCAACAGCCGGAAAACCTGCAGGCGGATGTGGTGGTAGCCAACATTCTGGCCGGTCCGCTGCGTGAACTGGCACCGCTGATTAGCGTGCTGCCTAAAAGTGGCGGCCATCTGGGCTTATCCGGCGTACTGGCAAGCCAGGCGGAAAGCGTCTGTGAAGCTTATCGCGACCGCTTCCTGCTCGATCCGGTGGCAGAGAAAGAGGAATGGTGCCGGATTACCGGCGTTCGTCAGCAGGCTTAAGTTTTTATCGGTTAAATCGGCTGTGAACAAGATTCAGAGCCTGTCCCATCAGGTGTGATTGTTGAAGTTAGTTTGAACACGGACAGCGCGCAGAAACCGCAGCGTACACGAAGTACGTGAGGATTCTGAGCACTGCCCTGGTTCAAAATAACGCATTAAATAACCTGGTGGGGCAGGTTTATACCGGTCACATATCCTGAATATCAACCAAAGCGGCGCAATTTATGTTGTTTTTCAGGTCATAAAAAAAGAAAAATCGTTAACCTTCATTACGCATTATTTTTTTAATCTGCTGTTTTAAAATGGTTTTAAATCAAAGACTGACCTTAAGCAGGGGGGGTAAGGCACCCTGATGATGAATTGTTCAAAGTTTGGCCTTTCATCTTCCTGAAAAAATGCGTAATATACGCCGCCTTGCGGATACACAATGGTCACTTTTTTTCATGCGCATAGGAAATCACCAGCTCAGAAACCGTCTGATTGCAGCGCCAATGGCCGGTATTACCGACAGGCCGTTCCGCGCACTGTGCTATCAGATGGGTGCCGGAATGACGGTTTCCGAGATGCTGTCGTCAAACCCGGAAGTCTGGGCCAGCGATAAGTCGCGCCTGCGCATGGTATTCAGTGATGAACCTGGTATTCGCACCGTGCAAATTGCAGGTTGTGACCCTGAGGACATGGCCGCCGCCGCGCGCATTAATGCCGCATCGGGCGCGCAGGTTATCGATATTAATATGGGGTGCCCGGCCAAGAAAGTGAATCGTAAAATGGCAGGTTCGGCACTGCTGCAATATCCCGGGTTGGTACAATCTATCCTCTCGGCGGTAGTTAATGCAGTCGATGTGCCTGTGACGCTGAAGATTCGCACCGGCTGGGATACTGACAACCGTAACTGTATTAAGATTGCCCAACTGGCTGAAGGTTGCGGTATTCAGGCCCTGACCATTCACGGACGCACCCGCGCCTGTCTGTTCAACGGCGAAGCTGAATACGACAGCATTCGGGCAGTTAAGCAGAGTGTTTCCATTCCGATTATCGCGAACGGAGATATTACTGACCCGCATAAAGCCAGAGCTGTACTCGACTAT
This sequence comes from uncultured Erwinia sp., assembly GCA_945290265.1. GTDB lineage: Bacteria > Pseudomonadota > Gammaproteobacteria > Enterobacterales > Enterobacteriaceae > Erwinia. The sequence goes on along the minus strand of CALYQW010000008.1, from coordinate 17,153 downwards.
ACGGGGGCTGATGCCCTGATGATAGGACGTGCAGCTCAGGGAAGACCGTGGATCTTCCGGGAAATCCAGCATTATCTGGACACTGGGGAGCTGCTGGCACCAATGCCACTGGCTGAAGTCAAGCGCTTGCTTATCGGACACCTGCGGGAGTTGCATGACTTTTATGGTCAGCGCAAGGGATACCGCATTGCCCGGAAGCACGTCTCCTGGTATCTGCAGGAGCACGCCCCAAACGACCAGTTTCGGCGCACATTCAACGCCATTGAGGATGCCAGCGAACAGCTGGAGGCGTTGGAGGCATACTTCGAAAAACTTGCTTAACCAGAAATAAAGAGCTAACAGAACTATGTTCGAACAACGCGTAAATTCTGATGTACTGACCGTTTCCACCGTTAACTCACAGGATCAGGTGACTCAAAAGCCACTGCGTGATTCGGTCAAACAGGCATTGAAGAACTATTTTGCTCAACTGAACGGTCAGGATGTGAATGACCTGTATGAGCTGGTACTGGCTGAAGTAGAGCAGCCTCTGTTGGATATGGTGATGCAATACACCCGTGGCAACCAGACCCGTGCGGCCCTGATGATGGGGATCAACCGTGGTACGCTGCGTAAGAAACTGAAAAAGTACGGCATGAACTAATCGTTCAAACCTGACTGATTCTAAAAAAAGGCACTTTCCTGACGAGGATAGTGCCTTTTTGTTGCCTTCATTTTAGTGGGCCTGTTTTCTGTCGCAGCCCTTTACGGCAAACTGAAGTGGCGCAGAGGTAAAGAAATTCATTCCATCAATATATTCAAGAGATTTATCGATAATTATATCCATAGAATTATACTTACATGATTTATAAACTCTCATGCTTTAAAGACATTGAATATAAAGCCCCTCAATTCTCATCAATGATGATATCTGTATCGGAAAAATTTGACTTAGCGGCTTTTTACTAAGAATTATAAAAAAATCTGGCAACTCTTTTCTCATAACAGAATTTTGACTTGTATTTTCACGCGCACATGATTATTTTACTAACCGTTATTAAAATTTATTTTTCAAATATAGGTTATTTTTGGAAAAAATAAATTCCACATTCCTAAACTAAGAAAATAAATCATGGAAGATCAGGATGATTAATGCCAAAGATTTAGCGAATCAGATGGTTGATGCGCTTGAAGTAAATAGCAGTTTTGTAAAATCTTTTGCCAATGGTGCCCTTGAGTTACCTGTTGACCTTTTCTATCTCGGTTACAGTTATCTTGATACAGATAGCCGGTGGGCCAACAGTCTGGATGGAGAGCGCTGCATCAGGCTGGTGAAAAATGGTTTTGCTAACCGTAAAAGCCTCCAGAAAATTGCCAATATCATTATTGATCGCTATCTGGATAAGATTGATGTTACAAAAATTAGAGATGCAGGGCTTAACAGTGCCGGAAAGCTTGCAGGGAGCATGGTTGCCAACAGAATTATATTAGGTAATATCGGTTCCATGTTTGCCGACCGGATGATTGCCAAAATGCTAACAGGCTTCACATTTTCATCGCTACTTTCATTGGGAGCCATTCAGGCGCGGGCGATTTATACATCAAGAGAGCTGAGTCAACGTGACCCTGAACTTTACTGCTATCTTAAGAACCTGGGTAACCTGGATTTGCTCTACTTCCTGCTGGAAAAGCGCATGCATCCATTCGAGACAGCGACTTTATTTTGGAAAAATAATCGCAGGATGTTCGATGAGGTATCACGTTACTTTTTGCAAAGAGTGCAGCCATGAAAGTATTGAAAGTGATTTTATCCAGAGGAATTGCAGGCATCAGTGACAGCATTAACCTGATTACCATGGGTTTTCTTTTCTGGTTTATTTTCATGTCAGAATCAGAGTGGAAATACCTGTTTGCATTGATTTCATGTCTCGGATTTCTCGTTGCCTGGCTCATTTATCGGATTGCGGATAAAGTGCATGATGGCATTTAAAAACCGAAGATAAAATTGAAATCCAACTATAAGCACCACATGAATATTTAAAATCCTCATTCCTCCATGAAGAAATCCAGACATTAATAGTTCCGGAGAAAATAAAGTAAGCATATATTTTCTCCGGAGCAGAAAAATAATCAGAAACCTAAACTTTTCTTAACAAGATCACCGACAATAGGCCAGATGACTGGTTGAACTGACTCCCATGCAGGTCCACAGACTTTAGCCAGCAATGATTTGGCTTCTTTACCATCACCATCATTTGCAGCTGCAACAACATCAATAATATCAGCGCGCTGAGCATCATTAACTATCTGCCCCTGTTGTTCCAGGATAGTAATCAACCTTTCTATAAGCTTTGAATCAGAACTGGTGATATTAGCATCTATCGATTGGTTAATCCCCTCACCTTGCCCGACTTGCATATTACCAAACTGACCACCATTAATAGTTAAATTATTGACTACACGTTGAATTTTCTGTGGACGATTCGGTACCTTCCTGGATTCTTTATAACCTGCTTCAGTTAAAAAAACATATTCACGTTTACTATATGATGCAATGATAATAACAGAGCTGTTTCTATCGTTATCATACATTGCCATAGGGCCAGTTCTAATCAAACTGCTCTTTTCGAGATCGGAAAAAGCCACATCGTAATCAACCGTTGTAATATCTGCAACATTGCATACCGCTACTGCTAAAGCTTCAATTTTTGGGCCTTCATAGCCAGATTTTAAATCTTTAGCAGTCAATCCTCTATCGCTAAAATCGGCTAACAACGTTCACAAAATCTGCTTCGCTGCTACATCTAATTGACCAGCCATGATGAATCCTTTTGCGTAATAACCATGCTTTATATGCGGCTAAATTTTACTCTTTCAATCCCTCTCAAAAATAAATTCGGCTACACCTACGATTTTAGCCGCCGCTTTAATAACAGGCCATATCAGGCTACCCCGCATGCAGCGATTGCCTGAGAAACTAACGTATATTTTAAAAGAGACACTAGCGCGCAGCTAATGTCTGGTATGATGGTGGCAGTCATAGTAAATGCTGACCTCACAGGTACCCGGAACATCGTGAACACTGTTTCCATAGTCTGGCGTTGGAAAAACAGGATAACGCCACCCCTTTTGTGGAGTCAAAATGAGCAGTACTGCAATCGCCGCCAACAGTGCGAGGAAATGTCGCCAGTTTCGTACCTGTTTACTGGATGACAGATACTGCTGATGCAGTGGTACGCTGCGTAAGAAACTGAAAAAGTACGGCATGAACTGATCGTTCAAACCCGATTGATTCTAAAAAAGGCACTTTCCTGATGAGGATAGTGCTTTTTTTTACCTTTTATTCATAAGGTTATGCATACCATTTACCAGCATAGTCGGGAACTGGACTCGAAAGGTCGCCAGGCCAAACAACAGGCAGCTTCTGAGCGGAAAAAAGAATATTTCTTCCTGACCATCACCTGATATGACTCTTCATAGTACACAAATTCTCTGTGTGAATTTTCGTTTGTTTCGTTTATTGCTATTTCAGATTGTTTCGATTACAGTGATATTCAGTATTATTTTTAATCACCGCCAACCGTAAAATTGACATACGAAAAACTTAAAATCGTCACCGCATAAACATAAAACTGACTCCCGACACTAACTGGAATACTGAAATGACAAACTCACTTCTGAACAGCCTTACATTACCGGCTCCCAGGGAGATTGAGACAGCTCAACGTGGGCAAAGGGATCTTGCTACATTCCTGTCTACCCGGCTGGAAACACAGAAAATTGCGATTCAGGATGCTCAGGATGTCACTCATCAAATAGAGCTGCCAACATCTTCACTGATGCTGCTGATGAGTATCCTGGGTGAACTGGCTGCGGGAAACGCCGTTCAGGTTGTGCCCGTGCATGCCGAATTAACGACACAGGAAGCTGCCAACATCCTGAATGTTTCTCGCCCGCATATGGTGAAACTTCTGGAGGAAGGCAAGCTGCCTTTCCATAAAACTGGCCGTCATCGCCGCGTTCTTTTCGCAGACCTGATGAAATACAAAGATCAGCGTGATAAAGAAAGTACGCAGGCACTGCGCGAGCTGGCGGAACAAAGTCAGGAGCTTGGCTTTTACTGATGACACATTCACCTTATCCCGCCGTTCTTGATGCCTGCGTGCTCTACCCATCAATGCTGCGGGATCTTCTGATGCATCTTGGGAAGACGGGTTTATATCAACCTAAATGGACTAACCTGATACATGATGAATGGCAGCGAAATCTGCTAAAAAACCGCCCTGATATTCAGGTTGAACAATTGAAACGCACCGAAACACTGATGAATAAAGCATTCAGCGATGCCTGCGTAACGGGCTATGAAAGCATTATCGACGGGCTTAACCTGCCAGATCAGGATGACCGGCATGTGCTTGCCGCGGCCATCCGCTCAGATTCCGAAGTGATTGTGACCTACAATCTTGCCGATTTCCCTGGCGTAAACCTTGCTGAATTTGATATTGAAGCGCTTCACCCGGATGAGTTTTTATCAGACCTTTTCGACCTGAACCATGCCTTGGTGCTTGAAGCGGTTAGCATGCAGCGGTCACACCTGCGTACCCCTTCCCTCACTCCAGAGCAATTTTTGCAAAGCCTGCTTCAGCTGGGCTTGCCAAAAACAGTGACTGAGCTGGAAAAATATCGACTGATGATTTAGTCCGTAAAAACCGATTATCAGGAATATTTTTATTGAGGGCCGGTTAAACAGCCATGCCTCTGAATATTTATATAAAAGCACTATTCTACGGAATAATGCCTTTATATGCTTGTGACTCGCACCTTGCGCTGCCTAAGCAGCCTCTAAATCACCAGCCAGGCGGCCCAGGTCAGCAGGAATCCGGCAACGCCCATCACGGTGGTGAGTACCGTCCAGGTTTTTAAACCATCAGGCACCGATAACCCCAGATAGCGCGTCACCACCCAGAAGCCCGCATCATTAACATGCGAAAGGCCTAAAGCACCAAAACAGGTGGCTAATGCCACCAGCACCATTTGTGCCGGTTCAAGGCCGACTACCGCTTGCGATAACAGCCCGGAGGTGGTCAGTATTGCCACCGTGGCCGACCCCTGCGAAGCGCGTAACACCAGGGACAGCAAAAACGCCGCCGGCAGCAGCGGTAAATGAATGGCTTCCAGCGCCCCGGCCAGGGCATTACCGATACCCGAGGCGACTAACACGCCACCGAAGGCACCGCCAGCCCCCGCCACCAGGATCACATCCGCCGATGAGGGGATCGCCCGGCCGGTGACTTCGCCTAATTTTTTCACACTGATGCCACGACGAACGCCCAGCAGCCAGCTGGCGATGCCCAGCGAAATTAACAGCGCCACCGGCGGAGTACCGCCCACGGTCATGATCTGGCGCACCGGGTTGCTATCGGTTAACAAGGCCTGGCATAAGGTGCCGGAGACAATTAATGCAATTGGGATCACAATCAGGCCTGCAATCACCAGCGCACCGGGAGGGGGCTGCTGCGATTTTTTCTCTGCATTGCCCGGTAGCTCAGCGGTTTGCTGTTGTGCAAACACATTGATGGATAGCTGATAATTGCGCCTGTTGAGCAGGCGGGAATAAAAATAACCGACAATCCCGGCCATCATTGAGATCAACAGACCGGCTAACATCAGCCAGCCAACATCCGCATGCAGGATGCTTGCCGCCGCCGCCGCTCCCGGGTGCGTCGGTAACGCAACATGTACAGCCAGCATCACCCCAGCCATTGGCAGGCCAAATTTCAGCGGGGAAACATGAGATACCTTACTGAAGCCGTAAATCATCGGAATAATGATGATAAAGCCGACTTCAAAGAACACCGGTGTTCCGAGGATAAAAGCCACAATGGTTAAGGCGGCAATGGTTCTTTTCGGTCCCAGGGCTTTGGTGAGCGTATTTGCCAGTGATTCGGCACCACCGGACATTTCAATCAGCACCCCCAGCATCGAGCCGAGAATAATAATGCTGGCAATATGCCCTAATATCCCCCCCATGCCTTTTTCAATGATTTTCATAATATCGCTGGCCGGGATCCCGGTAGTGAAGGCAACCAGCAGACTGACAATCAGTAAAGCCACAAAAGGGTGAGCTTTAGCCTTAATAACCAGAAATAGCAGCAAGACTACGCTGGCTAACGCTATCAATAACAGCGTAGTGGTAGACATAATTAGACCTCAGAAGGTGTTGGCGTAAGCGTTTTTTCTTTAACTATCGGGCTTATTTTTTATATTTATCGAACCATTTCAGCCCGGAAAAGGTATCTTGTTTAGGGTTATATTCACACCCCACCCAGCCGATATAGCCGGTGCTGTCTAACAGATTAAATATCCAGTTATAATTAATTTCACCCTCATCTGGCTCATGGCGGTCAGGCAAAGAAGCAATCTGAATATGGCGATACTGACCGGCATACTCGGTAATCAATTTAGTTAAATTGCCATCCACTTTTTGGGCATGGAACAGATCTAATTGCGTAAAAACGTTCGGTCGATCAATACGTTTTACCATCTCCAGGGTTTGATACTGGCTGGAATATAAATACTGCGCGCGGGATACCGGGTTTAACGCCTCAATCAGCAGGCTTTTTCCTTTTTCGGCAAACAAATCGGCCGCATAGCGCAGGTTTTCAATAAACGTGGTTTCGCAACGTTCAGGATCCATCTCCGGGGTAATCACGCTCGCCATCACATGCACCTGATCGCAATCCAGAGCACAGGCGTAATCGAAGGCGAGCTGAATATGTTTGCGTGCTAACGCCACCTGGTCTGGCAGCGCCGTTACTCCCCATTCCCCCGCGTTAACGTTACCCGGCAGGGTATTGAACAACACCAGCTGCAGATTATTTTCCGTCAGGCAGCGTTTAATATCGGCCGCCTGGTACTCATAAGGAAACAGAAATTCTACGCCCTTAAACCCGGCCTGCGCCGCCGCAGAAAAACGTTCCATAAAGGGCAGTTCGGTGAACATCGTCGAGAGGTTAGCAGCAAATTTTGGCATAGTTAGTTATCTCAACTCTTTGACTTCATCGGGTGTTAAATAGCGAATTTCACGAGGACTTAATGTGAATATCAGGCGTGCGGTTTCTTCTAATTCTTCGGTGTTATTGGTGGCCTCGCGCAGTGACGAACCGGTTACCACCGGACCGTGGTTGGCCAGCAGGAACGCGTTATAGTGCGGCGCCAGTCTGGCTAAATCGGTGGCGATACGCGCATCTCCCGGGCGGTAATAAGGCACTAGCGGCACATCGCCAATCCGCATCACCACATAAGGGGTAAACGGCCGAATGCAGTTTTGCGTATCCAGCCCCTGCAGGCAGGAAAGCGCCGTCAGATAGTGGCTGTGCAGGTGCACAATCGCTTTGCACTCAGGCTTGTTTTGATAAACCGCGCGATGGAATGAGACCTCTTTCGACGGTTTGTTGCCTGATATCCATTCACCTTGCGGGGTAACAACCGACAGGCTGTCTTCCTGTAATTCTCCTAAACAGGAACCGGTTGGCGTGGCTAACACATTGCCATCGGGGAGTAATAAAGAGAGGTTTCCTGCGGAACCTGTCGCATAACCGCGGGCAAATAACGAAGCCCCGATATGCACCATTTCACGGCGTAATTCATGCTCTGTCATAGCGGGAACTCCTGCTGGGCGCGGGCAAAGAAATTTTCATCGCCAAAATTGCCTGACTTTAAGGCGAGTGACAGATCCTGTGCGCTGTCGCGCACCCAGGGCACACCGGGAGAGATCGTCGGCCCGATATGAAAGGCTTTTACGCCCAACGTCTGGGCGACGATACTGGAAGTTTCACCACCAGCAATAATAAAGCGGGTAAACCCGTGTCGCCGTAAGTCTGCCGCCAGGCTTGCGAAGAAGCGCTCCACGATTTCACTGCTGGCTTTATCACCATAAATTGCCTGCAGGCGCTTTAAGGTTTGCGGTTCGGTGGTGGCATAAACCAGCGGAGCGAGTGGGTGGTTATCCTGTTCACGTACCCAGGCAGATATTTCCGCGACATACTGGTCAAAATGGTCAAAACACGCGGCTAAATCGAGGCTTTTCGCCGCTGCCTGTGACTGATAGGCTGCCACCTGTGCATTGGTCATCACCGAGCAGGAGCCGGATAACACCACCGCGTTGCCCCGCACCGGGTGTCCGGCAGCAGAACTGTCTTCAACCGCGCCTTTTTTCTGCGCCCAGGCCCGGGCGATCCCCATCGCCAGCCCTGAACCACCAGAAACCAGTTTCAGCCCCTGTACCGCTTCCCCCTGGGTGAGCAGGTGCTGCTCATTTAGCGCATCCAGGACGACATAACTGATGCCGGTGCCAGCCAGTTCCGTCAGCCGTTGGCGAACGCTGTCGCTTCCCTGTTCCATGATGCTGTAGCCGATCAGACCGGCTTTGCCCTGCGCCTGTGATTCAATCAGGCGCAGTAAATTCGCGTCTTTCATCGGCGTAACCGGGTGGTTGCGCATGCCCGACTCGTTCAGCAGCTGGTCTGCAACAAACAGATACCCCTGGTAAACGGTTCTGCCATTGACGGGCAGCGACGGAGAGATAATGGTGGTTTTCTCGCCCAGTGCCGCTAATAACGCATCCAGTACCGGGCCGATGTTGCCTTCCGGAGTACTGTCAAAAGTGGAACAATATTTAAAATAGAACTGCTGGCAGCCCTGCTTTTGTAGCCAGCTCAGAGCAGCTAAAGATTGTTGGATCGCAGAGTCCACCGGGCATGAACGCGTTTTCAGGCTGACCACTGCCGCATCGTTGTCAGTCTGCAGATCCTGCTGTGGTACGCCGCTAAGCTGGATGGTCGACATACCATTTTTGACGAGGAAACTGGCAATATCCGTTGCCCCGGTAAAATCGTCAGCAATCACTCCGAGTTGCATCTTATTTCCCCTCAGCACGGTTTGCCGGCAATGTTATCCCGCTAAAAATCTTGATCACCGCACTGTCATCTTCACGCCCGTAACCGGCATTGCTGGCGGAGGTGAACATATTAAGGGCAGTGGTCGCGAGAGGCAGGGGAAATTTCAGGGAACGGGCGGTGTCATTCACCAGGCCGAGATCTTTAACAAAAATATCGACCGCCGATTTTGGCGAGTAGTCGCCGTCAAGCACATGCTGCATGCGGTTTTCAAACATCCAGGAGTTACCCGCCGCATGGGTCACCACGTCATACATGGTGTCGAGAGGAATACCGGCACGCGCCGCTAATGCCATGGCTTCGGCACCTACCGCGATATGCACGCCAGCCAGCAGCTGATGGATGATTTTGACAGTTGAACCGAGGCCAATATCATCACCAATACGATACACTTTGCCGGCAATCGCCTCTAAAAGCCGTTGTAAGCCAGCAAAAGCCGCAGCGCTGCCGGATGCCATCACGGTCATGTCTCCGGTTGCCGCTTTAGCAGCACCTCCGGAGACCGGCGCATCCAACATCAGCAGATCGTATTGCCGGAGATTCGTGGCAATTTCACTGGCATCAGCGGCGGAAATCGTTGAAGAAACCATCACAATGGTGCCTGGCTTTAGGTGTGGTGCCAGCGCATTGTCGCCAAACAGAATATTTTTTACCTGGTCCGCATTCACCACCAGCAATAACACAGCATCAAGTTCAGCAGCAAAGGGGATCGCGCTGTTGCCCGCTTCTTTCGCCCCCGCCTGGATCAAAGACTGGCAGGACTGTGGGTTAATATCGACACCCCAGGTATTGAGACCGGCTTTAATACATGACAGCGCAGCGCCCATTCCCATCGATCCCAGCCCAATAATGCAGACATTGTTTTTCTGAACTGACATGTGATACCTCAACATTGTGAAATTATGTGACTTATTGATAGACTATACCGGCTGCGTTGTTAGAATATGTGACACTTATCACGCACAGCTAATTTTTTATAAAAAAATCACATCAGCGCAGGCTATATTTAACTCCCAGGCATGTTCAGACGTGGTGTAGCAGAATTTAAAATAAGCATAACCGCATGATTAATAATGCTTATGATTGCAGTGTGAAAAATTGGTAAGGAGAGCATCTTGATACCCATCGAACGGCATCAGCATATACTGGCATTACTGGAACAGAGAGGCACGGCGAGTATTACTGAGTTAACGGATATTCTCGGCGTTTCTCATATGACCATTCGTCGCGATGTCGGAAAGCTGGAGCAGGAGGGGTTACTGGTTTCCGTGTCCGGCGGCGTGCGCTCCATTAATCGACTGTCATCCGAACCCAGCCATCTGGTTAAAAGCACCTTATACAGCGATGAAAAAAGCGCTATCGGGCGTTTAGCGGCAGAAAACATCCCGCAACAATGCTGTATCTATCTTGATGCCGGTACCACCACCCTGGCGCTGGCAAAAGAAATTTTGCACCGCGATGATTTGCAAATCGTCACCAATGACTTTGAAATTACGCGGCTGCTGATTAATTCCAGCCAGTGTGGAGTGATTCATACCGGCGGCACACTGTGTCGTGAAAATCGTTCTGCCACCGGTGAGTCAGCGGCACGCACCCTGCTGAATCTGGCGATTGATATGGCGTTTATCTCAACCAGCAGCTGGGATTTACGCGGCATATTCACCCCGGACGAGAGAAAAATATCGGTAAAGCGCGCCGCCAGCCAGGTCAGCGCTAAAAAAATCTTATTAAGTGACAGTTCCAAGTTTAATCAGGCAGCAACCTATATGGCGTTGCCATTATCGGTGTTTGATACGGTGATTTCAGATAACCACCTGCCGGAATCTGCCTGTGCTTATCTTACTCAGCACGGGGCGAAGGTGCTCAGGGGCCAATGACGGGTTTCAGCGGTTTTTTTTATCACGTCTGGTTGCCGGGGTTTTACGGTAGTCGTGCTTTACGCTAAACCAGTATCACCGGTATATTCTGAGCCCATGCTCCATTCACGTCTTCCTGAAAACCAGGAGAGCCATGATGTTCAGCCATATTACTGTAGGTGTCCGCTGTCTGGTTACCGCCGGGGTCTTTTAAGATGCCGTTCTTGCTCCGCTGGACCTGATAAGAAGACAGGTTGAAAAAGATGGCGGCCCGGAGTCACTGTGCTGGATACAAAGAGAACATCTTTTACTCCGCTTCTATACCTGTTTACCTTTTAATGGTGAACCTGCAACGGCGGATAATGGCACGAGGGTGGCATTACCCGCCGACTCACCTGAAAAAGTGAATCAATCATTCGCTGCTGCAATGGCAAAGGACGGAACCGCGCTGGGCGAGCCATGGTTAAGGGAATGGTATGGCGATAACTACCGCGGCGCTTACTTTGCTGATCCTGATAGCAATAAAATACATATTGTTTACCGGGGTGACTAATGCATATTTCAGGCGGGTTAACGGTTATTTATAGTACTTATTTTAGCAACCTTCAGCCCTGGCCCCAGTAATATGGCCTTTATGAGTACCGCAATCGGCGGCCATCGCAAAAATGCTCTGGTTCCCGCGATGGGGTAACCACCGGTTCAACGATCCGGGCACTGACCGCCACGCTGGGTATCGCGTCTTTACTGGCCACCGTCGCCAGCCTGCTGCTGGTGATAAACTATCTGGGTGGCTATTATGTCACTGTCAATGAAGGACGGGATGAACTACGCCGTTGCGGCAGAAACCATCGCAGATTGTTTTTTTCGTTTGTATCATGGTGTTCTCATTTTATGCGCTCGCCTTTTCCAGCACGCTGGCGATGCGACCGTTTCAACGCATTGAAAAAATCTTCTGCACCTGTCTGGCGCTGTTCTATTGTGTGGCGGGCATAAAGTTACTGACATCCCGGTTCTGACAGGCACTATAAACAGCTGAGTGCCTTATTGATATTGAAAGCAGATGATGGAAACTAATCGGAGGTCGATTTGTAAAAAACAAAAAATGCGCTACCCGCCGATTGCTATAACATAACCGACTATAAAAAAAGGAATTTTCATCAAATCGGAAGTGCCGTTTTCCCCCGAACTTAGACTCCTCATCCAGTTTATTCAATAGACACAACATTATTAAATAAAAATATACAATTAATAATACGCATAAACCTAACCAATTCCTTTTCACGGTGTCATACCTGTCTCATGCACTCGACCCGGGTCGGGTGTGCCTGCGGCTCGCCCCTTTTTCAACATCAGCACGAGTATTTATGACAGAGTCTCAACAATTTCAGTGGGGTTTATTAAAACCGCGCTACTGGCTGACCTGGTTTGGTATCAGCGTACTTTTTCTGCTGGTTCAGCTGCCTTACCCCCTGCTACACCGGCTGGGTATCTGGCTGGGTCGCACTTCCATGCATTTTCTGAAACGCCGGGTATCCATCACCCGCCGTAATCTGCAGCTCTGCTTTCCTGATATGGATCCGGTGCAGCGCGAACTGCGCGTGGTGGGTAACTTTGAATCACTGGGCATGGGGCTGCTGGAGACCGGGATGGCGTGGTTCTGGTCTGATAAACGCGTCAAACGCTGGTTCAGCGTCAACGGTTTACATCATTTGCAGCATGCTCAGCGTGAAGGTCGTGGCGTATTAATCATCGGCGTGCATTTTATGTCGCTGGAACTGGGTGGCCGGGTGATGGGCTTGTGTCAGCCGATGATGGCGATGTATCGCCCTCACAATAATAAGCTGATGGAATGGGTCCAGACCAAAGGCCGTATGCGCTCTAACAAAGCGATGATTAACCGACGTAATCTGCGCGGTATGGTACAGGCTCTCAAGCAGGGTGAAGCGGTGTGGTTCGCTCCGGACCAGGACTATGGGCCAAAAGGCAGCGTATTTGCCCCGCTGTTTGCCGTACCTCAGGCGGCCACCACCAGCGGCACCTGGATGCTGACCCGCATGGCCAACCCGGCGCTGATTACCGTGGTATTGATCCGCAACAGCGATCGCAGTGGCTATGAACTGGTGATCCAACCCGAGTTACGCGACTATCCGGTCAGTGATGAACAGCAGGCCGCCGCCTATATGAACCAGGTGATTGAGCGCGAAATCATGCGCGCCCCGGATCAGTATATGTGGCTCCATCGCCGCTTTAAGACCCGACCACTGGGTGCCGCTTCACTGTATTAATGCTCCCCTTCAGCCAGCGTTTACCACGCTGGCAGATCGGTTTAAGGGTGGCGCGCGGCACGGTTTTCTGCGAACTGCGACACTCTTTCGCGTAGATGGCAGTGGATTTAAAACCAATAAAGGCAGCGATGGTAAAGATAAAGGTGATGCCCAGGTTACCCTGCATAAATACCGCAGGCTCAAATGTACGCCAGCTCAAGGCACCGGTTTTATGCACCAGAATCATAATATCGGTCAACAGAACGATACCGGTTTCCGCCAGCATCAGTACGCCGAGTAGCCGCCCCCCACCTCTACCCGCCGTATCCCCAGTATCCAGAAGATGGCCACAAACAGCATACTGAGCGGCCACCAGGCAATATGTACCTGCCAGTGCGCGGCCAGAAACAGTCGGGTGAAAAAGCCCAGCATCGCCGCAATCGCAAACTGTACCGCGAAGCAAGCCAGTAAGGCCAGCATCGACGCCTATACCCCCCAGTCCTCGTTTGAAGAGAGAAATCATTCAGCCAATTGGAACGGCCTGAAGCCGGTTTATCACGGCATCATTTCTCAGGGCGGCGCGCAGGGATAGGAAATATCGGACGGTGCAGGAGTAAAGACCTGCACCGTTTTAGTGCTCAGTGAAAACGCAGCCGGCGCAGGTATGCATCATCCGCAATACGGCGCTGATGCGTGGCGCTGACAAATTTTTTAAACTCGCGCAGGAAATGCGATTGATCGCTAAAACCCGATCGCAGGCCAGTTCGCTGAATGACAGACGCTGTTGGTGATGAATGCTGTTCAGCGCCGACTGGCAGCGAAGAATGCGGCTGAAGGCTTTCGGAGGCATGCCAACATCCTGACGAAACAGGCGCTGAATGGTGCGACAGGTTATAGCCGGTCAGCGCTTCCAGCCGGTCAACTCGCACATTACCCTGCTGCTGACGCAGTATCCGAAGGATACGGGTCGTAACCGGCGAGATTTTACGCACCAGACGCGCACCGAAAAACGCCATAAACAGTGATGTCTGACGGGAAAAATCGCTGGTCTGCACAATCCGCTTAAAGGCACAGCGGGCATCCGGCACCGCCTCAAGGAAACCGAATTCACGATCAGGGATTTCTTCAGCCATCACATCAAGAAAGTCCGGGTTCACGCCCGGCGCAAAGCGCACGCCAAAATAGCGCTGGCGCTGGGACATGTTCGCACTACGGGCTTCGAGGGTGGTACCACACACCCGCGCCCCCGGGTTACAGGTATCACAGTCAAACAGGATATCCACACAGCCGTCAGGGATAGCCAGAGTCTGACTGCCCGGTGCCAAATCAAAACTGTAGAAGTGAGAAATCGCCGGATGGTCTGAAGCTATCAGCGAGTAATGCTGTGCTGCGTTCAGCACAAACCAGGGCTATTCCGGTTGAAACCGGGAGTGACAAGAGAAGGGCATCTGAGTCATTGCATGCTCCGTGTATGCCTGCAGCCGTACCGGGGAGCAAGCAAGCCCTGTGCCATTCTGGTTGGCAAATCCTGTCGCAAATATTCAATACCGGCATCGCTGTGCCGGGTTATTTCTGTATCAGCACAAGGTTTACACCTGACAACACAGCAAATTGCATAGGTAACTTCATGACAGACTCGACCCGGATTGATTTTATTTATTTATCGGAACCGGACATAATCCGTGCAGGCGTGACTGGCATTGTGTCTTGTGTGGATACCATGGAAGAGATGTTCGCCCTGCTGTATCACGGCGATTACCGCATAGCCGGAGCCAATAACGATTCTCACGGCGCGATGGTGGTATATCCTGAGAACTCACCGCTCCCCACCATGCCTAAACCCACGGCTGACCGGCGCATGATGGCCATGCCCGCCTACCTCGGCGGCAGTTTCTGTACCGCAGGGGTAAAATGGTATGGTTACAATATTGCTAACCGCGAGAAGGGACTGCCGCGCTCCATTCTGATGCTTACCCTCAACGATGCCGAAATCGGTGCGCCACTGGCGCATATGTCTGCCAATCTGTTGTTCGCTTACCCTGACGGGACCGACCTCTGTCGCCGTTGGCGCACCGGACTTTTCATTTCGCCAGCATCATGATGGCGGGTTTATTATTACTCAGCGCGGCGCACTGGATGCCCCTCTGACGCCTGACCATCTGTTACTCGGCATGCGTTATTTACCGCAATTAAAACATGCACGCGATAATCTGCGGATTTCACTGGGCAGGTATTTCTTACAGGATCTGGCACTGGCTCGTCGCTGGAGCGGCACTCAGCAAACCCCGTTTGAACGCATCCGCACGCTGGATCCGCTGGCAAATATGGCGCTGAATCAGGAAGCCATGAACAATCTGCGCGCAGCCTGGCCGGTATTCCGCCAGGCCGAAATTACGCAGTCCTGGGCGGGGACGATCGATGTCACCCCTGACAGTAATCCGGTAATCGGCCCGGTCAGTTCATTACCCGGATTAACCCTGGCAACAGGCTTTTCCGGCCACGGCTTTGGCACCTCACCGGCGGCGGGACAGCTGGCAGCGGATTTAGTCTCCGGTCATGCGCCAGTGGTGGTTCCTGCCCCCTATCGCTTTGAACGCTTCAGCCATCACTGAGACAAAAAACCCGGCCAGAGTGGCCGGGTTGCGGAGCGCTGCTAAATTAGTGATTTATCGAGCATAGTTTCCAGCACCTGCAGCGGTGACCGCCGCGGCTGCTGCATTGATTTCACCGGCAGCAGGAAGGTTTGCTCCAGCATATACTGTCCTCCCATTGCGGCGTGGGGCGTCTGATCGGAAAAACAGATCCAGCTGCTACCCGCCGGGAAATCAATCGCCACCTGTGGTCCCTTCTTCTGATAGTCAGCATCGCCCTTCATGGCATCATGCATTTGCAGCATCAGATGGTCGTAGTGGCTGCGGCGACTTTTGGTGATGCCAACGGCGTTTTGCAGCCAGCTTCCCAGCGCTGAGTAGCTTTTCAGACGCGGTACAAAGCGCTCTGCCAGCTTCGGGAAAGGTTCGCCTACGCGCCAGGCGCGGCATTCACCCGCCGGGTTAATATTGGTAAAGATGCGCAGAATGCGCTCACCCTGATTAGGGCGTGAAGGGAACGCATCCACATGCAGGCGGCTGTCATCCTTACGCCACGAGGTATTTTCCGTCCAGCGCTTAACCGGGTGCAAACGCAGACTGTTAGTGGGTGAATGCAGTACCTGCTGGTACTCTGGCAAAATCGCCGCGATCAGCTGACGACTGGCCTGATAATGACGCTGCAACAGTTGCCGCACTGCGGGTTCCTGTTCTGGCCTGGCTACGCCCGTCAGCTTATCTTTCAGCGGCTGGTAGCTGATGTTTTTACGCTTAGGACCGACCACGGCAGGATCGAGCAGCGACAGTTCCTCCTCCGATAAGGCAAACGCCAGCTCGGGAAGGCAGATAACTTTTCCCTGCTCCAGTTCGCCTACTACGGAGGACTGCTGCTCAGGGCTGGTATCCCAACGGGACAGGGGAAGAGTCAAAGAAACGGCATTCAGTGAAAGACTGGCGTCCGACATATCAATATCCTTACTAATATCCGGAGTTCGATGACAGACCACACTATCCGGAGCGTTATCAGGCAGCTGCACAGACCAACACAGTCCGACAGAAAAGAAGGCTGCCAGTATAGTAAGAAAGAAACGGCGAAGTTAAACAGAACCTGAACATTGAGAAAAAAATAAGACAGAAACGCACGAAATAACCATCTGTTTTTTAGGGAAGCAACAAAGCAAAAAACCCCAGCCTTTCGGCTGGGGTCATCGCAATTTGATGCCTGGCAGTTCCCTACTCTCGCATGGGGAGACCCCACACTACCATCGGCGCTACGGCGTTTCACTTCTGAGTTCGGCATGGGGTCAGGTGGGACCACCGCGCTACAGCCGCCAGGCAAATTCTTTAATTTACCGAACTCACGCTGTTACTGGTGCTGATACCCAGAGTCGAACTGGGGACCTCACCCTTACCAAGGGTGCGCTCTACCAACTGAGCCATATCAGCACACTAATATTTGATGCCTGGCAGTTCCCTACTCTCGCATGGGGAGACCCCACACTACCATCG
>CALYQW010000007.1 GCA_945290265.1 uncultured Erwinia sp. | reverse complement strand
ACTGATACTGATACTGATACTGATACTGATACTGATACTGATACTGATACTGATAGTCTGTTGCCCGCCACGCAGGGAGAACCGGGGCACTCGGTCAATGTCGGTGCTGATGCCCGGCGGTCGGGAGAGGCGTTCCTCGCCTGGCTGTCTGACGGCATGGTATCCGGCAGGATAACGATTAACCAGTATGATTCTCGCGTGCATTTCGTCGCCGGTTTTATTTACCTTCTGGTACCGGATATTTTCTTTCTTTTCCTGAAAGATACCGGAAGTGACAGTCACAGGGAGCAGATTCAGATGTCGTTTGAAAAACTCCAGCTACATCGTGTTCGCAAAGGGGAGCGTTTTACCCGGGCAAAGCTGTACCGTTCTGAAGACCGGCAAGGGCGGTTCCAAAAGGTCAATGGTTATTTGATTAAAGCCACTCATCTGAAAATGGGACGCTCTCCCGAAGACAGTCAGCTTATTTTCTTTCAATAACTTTTACAGGGTTTCATCAGAAATCAGCTCTGTTTTTGACGGGATATACACTATGTGCAATCAAATTACCTGGGATGAACTGCTTGAAGAATACTTTTTTGCTCACCGGCTGAGACCCGCTACCGAATGGAGTTACAACAAGGTTGTCAGAGGGTTCAGGCGTTATTCTGGCGATACCCTGCCAGCGCATATTACGCACCGTCAGGTGCTGGAGTGGCGGCGTTATCTGCTTCAGGAGAAGCGGCAGTCGGCACAGACGTGGAACAACAAAATTGCACATCTGCGGGCGCTGTATAATTACGGGATGGAGCATGAAATCCTCCCTACGGGGAAAAATCCCTTTAATAAAAGCAATGTTCAGCGGGATACCAGGAAGAAAAAAACGCTTACACGATCGCAGCTGATTCGTGTTTATCTTGTCATGCAGAAATTTGAAGAGGCTGAACGGGCGGGGCACGGTATCAGGGGAGGGCGTAATGCGCTCTGGCCGGCGTGGTACTGGCTGGCGGTTCTGGATGCGTTCAGATATACGGGGATGCGGTTAAATCAGCTGCTGCATATCCGGCTGGGCGACATCGATCTCCGTGAGGGATATCTGGATCTCTGCCTTGAGGGCAGTAAGACACACCGTGAGTGGCGGGTTCCCGTTGTCAGTGCGTTAAAGCCCCGGCTGCATCACCTGATAGCAAAATCAACAAAGCTGGGAGCGGGTAAAGATGATTATCTGTTTGATGTGAACAGAATACTCCTTAACCGACATGTCCCCCGGGATGCAGCGCAGGCCCATCAGCAGACCCGGTCATTTTTTCGGCGTCTTTCGAAAGAATGTGGCTTTGCGGTTTCACCGCACCGTTTTCGCCATACGCTGGCAACGGAACTGATGAAATCACCGGAACGAAATCTCCAGTTAGTGAAAGACCTGCTGGGGCACCGGAGTGTCAGTACTACCATGGAATATGTTGAGCTGAAGATGGATATCGTTGGAAAAACACTCGAAGCTGAGCTGTCACTTCACACAGATATTACAGGCGAAAGAAATTTACACCTGTTGACACAAGCGTAGTTGACTGGGATGATTAACGGTGATCGAGAAAAGGGAGCCTGCTGGAACAGGCTCCCCATCTTGAGGGACAAGTTCTGGATATATCAACCAGTGCAAACGCTCTTGAAAACACCGGAGGACATTCCGTATGACCGGACCCTGCATTTTCCGCCCGTTAAGGTTCTCATCTCTTAACCAGCGTGCTTTGATGCAAAATTAGTGGTGCCCGGACTCGGAATCGAACCAAGGACACGGGGATTTTCAATCCCCTGCTCTACCGACTGAGCTATCCGGGCAACGGGGCGCATTAAACCGTAAGCAGCCTGTGGCGTCAACGTGTTTATTGCATAACGTCAGCTGACTGTTTTCTTTTTCATCGAATTTTGCTTTTGCGGTTGATTCTCTGCCTGAACGGGCGGGAAAATTGAGGGTAAGCCTGCGTGGATAAGGGGAGAATGCAGATGGGGTGAAGACACACCCCATCTGTTCAGACTAACCGACTTCCTGTACCTGAGCTTCTGCTCTGGCCTGCTGGATAATGGCGCGGGCAATCCATTTGCCTGTTTCCTGCAGTTCGTCGTTGTCGCAGCCCCATACATCTTTCATCACCAGGAAAAGCTCAGAACAGTAAACCAGAGAAAGTGCCCGAACCACGCGTTCTACCAGTCTGGGTGACATCTCCTGGTGTAGTGGTTCCACCACCCGGTTCAGCATCGCCAGACGTTTACCGCGCGCCAGAGTATCTCTGGCAGGCAGAATATCTACCGCGTCTGACTGAGTCTGAGACCAGCCGGTAAGCATCAGGTGCTGGGCTGCTCTTAGCGCTCCCTCATGTTTTAACATATGGGGGAGGGCAAAACTCAGCAGTTCATCAATGCGCTCCCAGGCACCCTGTTGGGTTGGTTGCCAGCTGATCACCGGGTTCAGCGTTTCCGCTGCCATTGCGGAAATCAGTGCGGTTTGAGTGGGAAAATAACGATAAGCGGTGGCGCGTGACAGATTAGCGTGCTGGGCTAATTCAGTGACTGTCGGACAGGCACCGCTGTCAAACAACTGTATGGCAGTATCAATCAGTAAACGGCGGGTTCTGGCGCGGGTTGCCGTTAACGCTGATATCTCAACATATTCCCTCTGTTCCACATTAACCTCATTTTCAATGTTAAGTCAGGATGGTGCGCAGTGTCAGATAACGATCTGCCATACGCGTTTATTCGCGGGGTTATCCCGCTCACGACCACAACTTTGTAAAGCGATTTGAGTTTATATTACATTTATTTTGCTTATCAATAACGCCTGATTAAAGATAAGGTTTTTATGAGTGTTTTTTGATTGTCATGAGATTTTTTGTATTACATTTTAATATATGATTCATGGTGTTGTGCGTTTATTTGCCAGGGTTTGTTGTTTTTAAATATAAGATTTGTAATTCTTTTTATTAAGCTGAATGTTAGGTTTAAATAAATTAAATTTATTTTTAGCGGTTAAAATTATGAGAAAAATCAACGCGACAAGGACGCCTTCGTTACCTGGCGATCAGGCAAGGCGTTTTAGCGGCAGAGAGGCGCAAGGGGAGGTAGCCTGAAGACCATCAGGCTGTGAGCGGATCAATAGCGGTGATAGCTTTTCTGCGCGCTGTTCACTTTATACAGATAGCGGCGTGATTCTGCGGAGGGGTGTTGCTGCGTCAGTTGCTGATAGACATCAGAAGGTGACATCGCATTAATAACGGTAAGAGCACGATTTTTATCGGCAGAGAATACCCGTAAAACGCTGCCGGCACCGCCGTTATAGGCGGTAATGACCGCATAGCGGCGCGAGGTAGGGTTATCAATACCCGCCAGATAGGTGCCCTGCAGCAGTGACAGATAGGCCGTACCGGTATCAATATTCTTTTCCGGATCCAGCAGGTAGCTGCGGCTTGGCTTGCCCCATTTCCCTTTCATACGGAATACATCGACCCCGGCAGTATGTTGTACTACCTGCATCAGGCCCAGCGCGTCAGAATTACTCACCGCATACGGGTTAAAACTGGATTCGATTTGCATAATGGCCAGAATCAGCGACTGATCGACGCCGTATTTCTCAGCGGCCTGACGCACCATCGGCAGATATTTATGGGCGCGCTTATCCAGATGGTTTGGCACCATCGGGATAGTGACCGACCAGATAATATGCAGGCCGGCGTTGCGGCGCTGAAGTTTGCTTTGCAGCAGGTAGTCGGCAAAGTTTCCGGCGCGTCCCTGCCAGCGGATTGGCTGACCGGTATTGTCCAGTACCTGACCATACAGCAGCGGCTCTTTACTGATCTGAATATCATTGGCATCAGAGTATAGGTCGACATTACCGGGATCGTCGCCCATTAACAGTGTGGTGATAATCGCCTGACGCAGGCTGGCGACAGGGTTGGTGCCGGCGATGGTTTCAATGGTAATGGTACCGGCATCAAAGTTGATATGGCTGCGGGTGTAGTATTGATCGCTGTACTTCACATAGTCCTTGGGACCGGCGATCAGCACTTCATTCATCCCCCAGATATTCTCAATATTATGGGCAAACTGTCCCATCAGAATATCAAAACCATTGGTGTCTTTAACCCATTCTTCATGAAACACCGGTTTTTTGCCCGAGCAGGAGATCAGTAGCGGGGCAATGACCAGTAAACCCAGTAATTTTTTGTTCATCTTTTCGAGCTGTGCCTGCAATGTAGAGGGCCTCTTCTGTGAGGCCCAACGCTTATTTGTCCGGCGGGGTATAACCATCAACATGTACATCTTTGCCTTCAAACAGGAACTGAATCATTTCCTGCTCCAGCAGCTGGCGATCTTCCGGGTTCATCATGCTGAGTTTTTTCTCGTTAATCAGCATGGTCTGCCTGGTCATCCACTGTGACCAGGCCTCTTTTGATATCTCATTATAGATACGTTTACCGGTCTCGCCGGGGTAAAGCTGAAAATCCTGGCCTTCTGCTTCACGTTGCAGAAAGGTACAAAAAATCGTGCGGCTCATAATTCTTCCTCTTCGGTCACGCCGGCGCGTAGCGCCAGCTGATGTGGGTGACGCAACTGCTGCAGCAAACGTTCCACCGGCGCAGCCAGCCCAACGGAGGGCGGCTGGGCTAAGTTATACCAGAGACCCGCGCCATCATCCATTGCCGCCCGCTGCGCAGGCAACGCCAGCAGTACCGGCACAATATCCAGATGGAAATGGCTGAAGGTATGGCGGAAGGCGATCTGCTGCTGCAGTGCCCGCTCATCTCCCCCGCGCTGGCGCACGGCCTGGCGCAGGGCGTCTTCATTATCAAACTGCGGAAAACAGTACAGCCCGCCCCACAGCCCGACAGGCGGACGCTGTTCCAGCCAGACATGCTGATCATGCTGCATTAGCAGCAGCCAGCCGGTACGCACCGGCAGCGTCTGTTTCGGTTTTTTACCCGGATAGCTGGCCTGGCTGCCGGTAGCATACGCAACACAGCCGTTATTGAGCGGGCAGATTTCGCATTTCGGCTTGCTGCGGGTACAGACCATTGCCCCGAGATCCATCATCGCCTGATTGAAATGACCAACGCCCGCAGCCGGTGTGACCTGCTCGCTGAGCTGCCACAGGCATTTTTCCACCTCTTTTTTGCCCGGCCAGCCGCTGACCGCATAGCAGCGTGCCAGCACCCGCTTAACGTTGCCATCGAGAATCGGATAGTGCTGGCCGAGAGACAGCGACAGGATGGCACCGGCCGTGGAACGGCCTACGCCGGGCAAATCCGTTACCTGTTCCATGGTTTCAGGAAACCGTCCGCTATGTTGGGTTGCCACTACCTGAGCCGCTTTATGCAGGTTGCGCGCCCGGGCGTAATAGCCCAGTCCGGTCCACAAATGCAGCACTTCATCCAGCGGTGCGGCAGCCAGGGCGCAGATATCCGGAAAACGGCTGATAAACCGCTCAAAGTAGGGGATAACCGTGCTGACCTGGGTCTGCTGCAGCATTACTTCCGATAACCAGACTTTATACGGCGTTTTTTCCAGCTGCCAGGGCAGGGTTTTTCGCCCGTAGAGCTGATACCAGTCCAGTACCTGCTGTGAAAATTGTGAAGACTGCATCATGTATACGGCCAACCTCAGTTGCAGAAAAAATCAGGCGGGAATTCCAGCACAGAGCCGTCGGAGTGTAAACCGAAGAATCGCTTCAGGCTGTGACCGCACTCCGGGATCTGTGCTGCTTTCGTCACTTCACGGGCGAAAAATCCTCAAGTCAATCTGTACCCGCTTGCCTACCCTGAACAGCAGGCATTAATCCCTTGCCCTGCATCACCTTCATCTGTCAGGAGATTGTTATGGATCAGGAAGTCAGCTGTGCCCTGGAGCTTGCCGGACAAATTGCCGATGCCAGCCGCCAGATCCTTATTCAACAGCGTCAGCTGTCCGGCGGACGGGCATTTGTCAGTAAGGAAGATAACAGCCCGGTAACGGACACTGATGTGCAGGTGGAAGCAACCATTCGGCGCTTGATCAAACAGCGTTTTCCCGCGCACGGCATTCTCGGCGAAGAGGCGGGTGCTGAAGGTAACGACCGGCAGTATGTCTGGGTGGTCGACCCCATTGACGGCACCCGGCAGTTTATTGCCGGGATCCCGGTTTACGGCACCCTGCTGGCGCTGTGCCAGTACGGCAGGCCGGTGCTGGGGGTGATTGATATTCCAGCGGTGGCTGAGCGTTGGGTGGGGGCGGCTGGCATCCAAACCACCCTGAACGGACAGCCGGTGCGCACCCGCGCCTGTGGCGCACTCAACCAGGCGCTGATGTCGAGCAGTAACACCGAATTTGTCCTGCCGCAGCATCAGGCCGGGTACCGCCTGTTGCAACAGCGTACGCAGTGGCGGGTCTATGGTGCTGCCTGCTATGCCTATGGCGCGCTTGCCAGCGGGCGTATCGATCTGAGTATCGACAGCGGCGGGATGCGCGAAGTGGATTACTGCGCGCTGGTGCCGGTAATTGAAGGCGCGGGTGGGGCGATAAGCGACTGGGACGGCAAGCCCTTAACCCTGTCATCGGGGTCAACCGTGGTGGCAGCCGGCGATCCGGTACTGCATCATCAGGCGATTGAGCTGCTGGCTTCCGCCCGCTAAAACGCAGGGAGTTGAGTATGTTCCAGTGGATAAAAGCGCTGCCTGCCCGTGAGATAACTCATACCCCTGCTGAGGTTGAGCAGCTGTACCGCTATTGGCGCATCCAGATTATGCTGGGGATGTATGCCGGCTATGCGGTTTTTTATTTCACCCGTAAAAGCTTTAACTACGTTATGCCGCAGATGATCAGCGATCTGGGCTTTACCCTCAGCGATATCGGGCTGATTGGCACGTTGTTTTATCTTGTTTATGGCTGTTCGCGCTTCTTTTCCGGGATGCTGAGTGATATGGCCAACCCGCGCTGGTTTATGGGGGTTGGCCTGATGGTCACCGGAGTGCTTAATATTCTGTTCGGTGCCAGTTCCGGCCTGCTGTTGTTTACCGGATTATGGGTGGTCAATGCGTTTTTTCAGGGCTGGGGCTGGCCGCCCTGTTCCCGTCTGCTGACTTCCTGGTATTCACGTAATGAGCGCGGGCGCTGGTGGGCGCTGTGTAATACCTCCCACAATGTCGGTGGTGCCCTGATCCCACTGCTGGCCGGGGTGCTGACGGTTCACTATGGCTGGCGCTATGGCATGATTGTGCCCGGTATTATTGCCATCATCACCGGGGCCTTTGTGTGTTATCGCCTGCGCGATCGGCCGGTAAGTATGGGATTACCCAGCGTTGGGCAGTGGCGCAGTGACGCGCTGGAACTGCAGCAGGAGCAGCAGAGTGCAGCATTACCGCTGGCGGCCATCTTGCGGCGCTATATTTTTACCAATCGCGCTTTATGGCTGCTGGCAGCCTCTTATGTGTTTGTCTATATTGTGCGCATCGGTATTAATGACTGGGGCAACCTGTATCTGACCGAACGCCATAATTACCCGCTGGTGATGGCAAATTCGGCACTGTCAATGCTGGAGGTCGGCGGATTTATCGGCACCCTGGCCGCCGGCTGGGGCTCAGATAAGCTGTTTAACGGTAACCGCAATCCGATGAATATTATTTTTATGCTGGGTATCTTCCTCAGCGTCGGGCTACTGTGGATGGTGGGGAGCGGTCACTGGTTCTTTAATGCGGCCTGCTTTTTCCTGATCGGTTTTTTTATTTTTGGCCCACAGATGCTGATCGGCATGGCGGCGGAATCGGCACATAAAGAGTCAGCGGGTGCGGCTACCGGTTTTGTCGGGATATTTGGTTATCTGGGGGCCGCGCTGTCGGGCTATCCGCTGGCAAAAGTCATGGAAGTCTGGCAGTGGCAGGGATTTTTTATCGTGCTGTCGCTGGCAACGCTGATTTCTGCCGTGCTGTTAATTCCGCTGCTGCTGCGCGTTCCCCGCTGAATTCCTCCGTTTCGCATCAGTACGAAGTTACCGCCCGCTAACCGGGCGGTCTTTATGTTTGCCGCGTCGGCAGGCATAATGCCGCTTTTATCAGGTACAAAGCCGCAGGCAGATTTATGAAGAATGATGTTATTTCCCCTGAGTTCGATGAAAATGGCCGCGCCATGCGCCGAATTCGCAGCTTTGTGCGTCGCCAGGGTCGCCTGACCAAAGGCCAGCAGCAGGCGCTGGATTCCCTGTGGCCGGTGATGGGCGTGGAGTACCAGCCGGAGCCGATCGATATGGCACAGCTGTTCGGTAATGACGCCCCGGTGGTGCTGGAAATTGGTTTTGGTATGGGCGCTTCGCTGGTGGCGATGGCAGCGGCGAATCCCCGGCAGAACTTTCTGGGGATTGAAGTCCATTCCCCGGGCGTGGGAGCCTGTCTGGCCAGCGCTGAAGAAGCGGGCGTCAGCAACCTGCGCGTGATGTGCCATGATGCGGTGGAAGTACTGGAAAACATGATCCCGGATAACTCGCTGCGGATGGTGCAGCTGTTTTTCCCCGATCCCTGGCACAAAGCCCGCCATAACAAGCGGCGTATTGTTCAGGTGCCGTTTGCCGAACTGGTAATGCGTAAGCTGAAGCTGGGCGGCGTATTCCATATGGCCACCGACTGGCAGGCCTATGCTGAACATATGCTGGAAGTGATGAGCAGCATTTCCGGTAGTAAAAATCAGTCGCCAACTGCTGACTGGATGCCGCGTCCCGAATCGCGGCCACTGACTAAATTTGAGCAGCGTGGCCAGCGTCTTGGTCACGGTGTTTGGGATCTGATGTTTGAGAGGATTAAATAATGGCTGTACAGCGTAGTCGTCGTCTTCGTAAGAAATTACATATTGATGAGTTTCAGGAAATCGGTTTCACCGTGGCGTTCACTTTCCCGGCTGACACCAGCGTGGAAGCGATCGACAGCACCGTTGATGCGCTGATCGATGAAGTGATCGAGCCTAACGGTCTGGCGTTTGATGGCAGTGGTTATCTGCAGTGGCAGGGGCTGGTGTGCCTGCAGAAAACCGGAAAATGTACTGAAGAACACCGTGAACTGGTAAAAAACTGGCTGACTGCCCGCAACCTGAATCCCGTGGAAGTGAGTGAACTTCTGGATATCTGGTGGGACTAACCCTGAAGTCCTTTTACGCCCGGCGTCAGCAGATGCCGGGTGCATAGCCGCCTCTTCAGGCTTTTACCCCGCGGGTTAATAACAAGGAGAACTCCATGCGTAAGGCGCTTTTTAGCGGTTTGCTGCTGCTGGCTGCCAGCCAGGCGCAGGCAGATTATCAGTGTAACGTGCATCCCCAGGATGACATTGTGATTACTCCGGCTCAGGTAGAGATAACCGGAGCCAGCGGTAATCTGACCATTTCTCCGCAGGGCGATATCCGGCGTAACGGTGCCGCGCTGCAAATCAGTGCTGCCAGTCGCCAGCAGGCGGTGGCTTACCAGCAGGCGCTGCGGAACGATCTGCCGTGGATCGATCGCGGAGCCCGCGAGCGTCTGGAGCAAAGTCGGGTCGCGCTGGATAACATCGTGGTAGAGAAGCTGGGTAAAGAAAGCAATGTGCGCCAGCGTCTGACCACCCTCGACAGCCAGTTAAAACAGCAAATGAACCGGATTATTGAACATCGCAGTGATGGCCTGGCGTTTCATCATCAGGCGATTGGTCAGGTACGTCAGCAGGGCGATAAGCTGATACAGAGTGCGATGGGCGGGGTGCTGCAGGACAGCCTGAATGAGATGGGGCGCATGAAATCCAGCGGTGGCGAAAACCCACTGCAGGCGATTATGGGCAACCTCGGCGGATTACAGCAGTCGATTCAGGCTGAATGGCATGAACGCGAGCAGGATTTCAGTAACTTCGGCCATCAGGTTTGTCAGAAGGTGACCGGCCTGGAAACTCAGCGCAAAGCTCTGCTGGCCGGGATTAAATAATGCCCTGAACGCACGGAGCCCGGCTCCGTGCGCTGTCTTATTCCGCCAGAAACAGCTCCAGCAGGGAGTTTAAAAACAGCTGGCCTTTCTCTGTTACCTGCCAGTGCTGCGACGTCTCCGTCAGATACCCTTTGCTTAACGCCTCATCCAGCGGTGCGCGGATGCTGGCCTCCGTCAGCCCGGTATAGTCAGCAAACTCGTGGCGCGGTGCCGCTTCCAGCAGCCGGAAACGGTTCATAAAGAATTCAAACGGCTTCTCTGCATCGCTGACCTGATGGCGTTTATCCAGATAGTTACCGCTCATAAAACCGCGCGGATGGCGGGTTTTAGTGGTGCGAATAATGCTGCCGTCCGGCTGAGTCAGCTTACCGTGCGCGCCACAGCCAATGCCCAGATAGTCACCAAAGCGCCAGTAGTTCAGGTTATGTTCACAGCGATAGCCGGGTTTGGCGTAGGCTGAGGTTTCATACTGCTGATAACCGGCAGCGCTTAACAGCTGGTGGCCCTGCTCAAAAATATCCCATAAATCGTCTTCATCCGGCAGCTGCGGCGGACGGGAAGCAAACAGCGTATTGGGTTCAATGGTCAGCTGATACCACGACAAATGCGGCGGATCGAGGGCAATCGCCTGGCGCAGATCGTCCAGCGCCTGCTGCGGCGACTGATCCGGCAGCCCGTGCATCAGATCGAGGTTAAAGCTGCGCAGGCCGAGGCCGGTAGCCAGCTTCGCCGCGCGTCGGGCTTCATCCGGGCCGTGGATGCGCCCCAGCCGGGTCAGTTTTTCCTGCTCAAAGCTTTGTACGCCAATGGAAATACGGTTAATCCCGGCGCGCTGATAGGCGCTGAAGCGATCGGCTTCCACCGTGCCCGGATTGGCTTCCATGGTGATTTCGGCCTGCGGTGACAGCGGCAGGCTGGCGCGCACGCCATCCAGCAGCATTTGCATGGCTTCACCGCTCAGCAGGCTGGGAGTACCGCCACCAATAAAGATGGTCGCCACTCCGCGCCCGCCAGTGAGCGGCAGATCCTGCTGCAGGTCGTTGAGCAGATGCTGCACATACTCTTTATGGGGCACTTCGCCCTTCAGCGCATGAGAATTAAAGTCGCAGTAAGGGCATTTTTGCACGCACCAGGGGATATGGATATACAGACTTAATGGCGGCAGCTTAACCATTCTGCATCGCTTCCAGCAGCAGTTTCATCGCCTGGCCGCGATGGGAAAGCGCGCGCTTTTCCTCACGGCTGAGCTGCGCCGCACAGCGCCCCAGCTCAGGCAGCCAGAAGATGGGATCGTAGCCAAAGCCGCCGTCACCGGCAGGCGCACGGGCAATTTCGCCAGCCCAGCTGCCGTGACAGACGATGGGCGTGGGATCTTCAGCATGACGCAGCCAGACCAGCACGCAGTGAAACCGCGCCTGACGCTGGCCGTCGGGCACGTCCTGCATCGCGTCCAGCAGTTTTTCCAGATTCTGCCGATCGCTGGCATCCTCGCCGGCGTAGCGCGCGGAATAAATCCCCGGCGCACCGCCGAGGGCATCCACCGCCAGACCGGAATCGTCGGCAATGGCGGGCAGGCCGGTGATGGCCGAAGCATGACGCGCTTTAAGAATGGCATTCTCAATAAAGGTCAGACCGGTTTCTTCCACTGAGCCGACGCCGAGCCCGGTCTGGGCGACCACATTCAGGCCGACGCTGGCCAGCAGGTCAGCCATTTCAGCGACTTTGCCGCGATTGCCGGTGGCGAGTACCACTTTTTGCATAACATATCCGCAAATTAACAGGTGAATTGACAGCGGCCGCGGGCCGCTGTGAGATCACCCCGCAGGCGGGGTGATGACAGGATGGATCAGAACTGCACCCAGCCAGGAATATATTCCAGGCCGAGGAAATTCAGCGCATACAGGCCGAGGATCACCGCCATTGCCGAGAAATCAATGCCGCCCATCGGTGGAATAAAGCGGCGCACCGGTGCCATCAGCGGCTCAGTCAGCTGAATTAACACATAATCTACCGGATTACGCCCCTGGCTAACCCAGCTCATAAGCGAACGGATAATAATCATCCAGAAGATCAGCATCCCCACGGCTTTGATCATGATCACCAGCCCCAGATAGAGGAACACCGGATCGGGATAAAACAGCCTCATGCTGATCGGGCCAAGCAGAACGCTGATCACATACGCCAGCAGCAGCGAGGCGGTATCGAACGGTCCGACAGCCGGAACGATCCGGCGCAGGGGTTTAACGATCGGCTGGGTGATCTTCACTACAAACTGTGAAAACGGGTTATAGAAGTCGCACCGTGCCCACTGCATCCAGATGCGCAGTAACAGCACTTTGATGTAGATGGATATCACGGTGGTGACCAGAAATATCAACGCTAACATGAGGTTCCTTAATGGTTGTGATGAACGCTGGCGCTGCCATAATCGCGCGCGCCAAAAATTGCGGTGCCAATACGCACCATGGTGCTGCCTGCGGCAATCGCGGCATCCATATCGTCACTCATGCCCAGCGACAGAGTATCAATCTGCGGATACTTCTGCTGCAGGGCGCTGAATGCTGCGGCCATTTGCTGACACACTGCCAGCTGGCTGGCGTAGTCCGGCTGCGGTGCCGGGATGGCCATCAGTCCGCGCAGGCGCAGCCTGGGGAGCTGGCTTATCGCATCAGCCAGTGCGGGCAGTTCCGCCAGGCTGATGCCGGCTTTACTGGACTCGTCACTGATATTGATCTGGATAAGCACGTTCAGCGGCGGCAGGACGGCCGGACGCTGCTCATTTAAGCGGCTGGCAATACGCAGACGATCGATGGTGTGACACCAGGCAAAATTTTCCGCCACCAGCCGACTCTTATTAGATTGCAGCGGACCAATAAAGTGCCAGATCAGCGCCCGGTTTGCCAGTTGCTGAACTTTCTCCACGCCTTCCTGGACATAATTTTCACCAAAAGCGATCTGCCCGGCATCCGCCGCAGTTTCGATCGCGCTCACAGGTTTGGTTTTGCTGACTGCCAGCAGTGTCACTGTCTGTGGATCGCGGCCGCAGCTGGCGCATGCCGCTGAGATCTTCTGCTGAACTTGCTGTAGGTTGTGCTCAATCGAACTCATAGTCAGGGGGAAATATGGATATCGAAGAAATCGTGGCCCTTAGTGTAAAGCATAATGCCGGGGATCTGCACCTCTGCAGTCACACTCCGCCATTCTGGCGCCGTAACGGACGGCTGGAGTGCATCGCTGACCGGCCGGTGATCCCAACTGACTGGCTGGAAAAAATGGCCCACCGCTGGCTGACGCCTGAGCAGCAGCAGGAATTGTGCGAACGCGGGCAGGCCGATTTTTCTCTGACCCTGGGAGAGGGCGTGCGGCTGCGCGGCAATCTGTTTCACCAGCGGCGCGGGCTGTCAGTGGCGCTACGCTTAATTGCCAGCCGCTGTCCACGGGCGGAAAGCCTGCATCTGCCTGAGATAACTAACACCCTGATACAGCGTGAAGAGGGGTTAATCCTGATTAGCGGCGCAACCGGCAGCGGTAAGTCTACTACCCTGGCGGCGCTGGTGGATCAAATTAATCAGCAGCAGCAGCGTCATATTCTGACGCTGGAAGATCCGGTGGAATTTCTGCATGAAAATGGCTGTTCACTGGTGCAGCAGCGGGAAAAGGGGCGTCATTTTGACCATTTTTCCGTTGCCCTGCGCGCAGCGCTGCGTGAAGATCCCGATGTGATTATGCTGGGCGAGTTACGTGACAGCGAAACCATCCGACTCGCCTTAACCGCGGCAGAAACCGGCCATCTGGTGCTGGCGACCATACATACCCGCGGCGCGCCTCAGGCGGTGGAGCGGCTGACCGATGTGTTTCCCGGCGATGAAAAATACCTGATCCGCAGCCAGCTGGCGGGCAGCCTCAGCGCGGTGATTGCCCAGCGGCTGGTGGCCGCTCCCGGCGGCCGGGTTGCACTGTTTGAAGTGCTGGTCAATACCCCTGCTGTGGCCAATCTTATCCGTGAGGGCAAAACTCACCAGTTGGCGGCACAACTACAAACCGGCAGCCAGCAGGGGATGCAAACTTTTGAGCAGAGCCTGCGGCAGCGGCAACAGCAGCAACTGTTGTAACCGGTGGTGAGTTAGTGGGCATCAGATATGCACTGTTAACGTTAATCTCTTTCAGGAGGGATCTTGAAAAAACAAATCAAATGGAACCCGCCTTTTATCTGTGGATCTGGCGATGGTATGCTCAAACGGTGCAGTGAAAAGTAAATTTTAATACCCGTATTTTGCAGGCTGGGAAGCCTTTAGCAACACTTCAAAAGGAGGAAGAAGTTATGTCGTCACAACGCAAAGTTACTGAAGAACATATGACCTCTACGGAACGTCTTACCTCAGAGATGGGGGACCGACTGCGGAAGTCAGCAGGTCAGGCGTTAAAAGCCTGGCTTGAATCCGGTGAGGTGAAGAGGGTTAATGGTAAATACGTTGGGAATGCCTTGACGGTTGCCCGGCCAAAGAAAAACAGAATCACGCCAACATTTGCTGTTGTTAAATAAAAAGCCCCGCAGGGGCTTTTTACCCTGTATAGCTTATCCCCTGAATTTAATGTGCTTTATAACAGTTTATAAAAAAAGGTTGTGCCTTCCATTGTACCTGCCGAACTGCGGGCGAAATGTGGGATCTGACCCGCCTCCTGATACCCCGCTTTGCGATACAAAATGGATGCGGTGTCGCCGGTGCGGGTATCCAATACCAGCAGTGTGCGCTGACGGGCCTGCGCCTGGCGCTCCACTTCTGCCATCAATTGCCGGGCAATACCGCGTTGACGAAAGGCAGTATGTACCATCATTTTTTCCACCTCGGCACGGTGACTGCCGTTTTTCTTTGGACAATAGCTAATCTGTACGGCACCAGCGATGCGCCCGGCTTCACGCGCGACCAGCAGCGTGCGCCCCCCCCCGGCCAGATCGGCGGCAACGCTCTGCCAGTACTGTTCCGCCTCACCGGCCTCCAGTGGGGCCAGAAAACCCACGGATGCCCCACTTTTCACACAATCATTTAATAAGATAACTAATTCATCATGGCTTGCTGACAGGCTGCTTAATGACTCAATTTTCATTATGACCTCACAGGGTTTTTATAGGGTAATCAGCAGATTGCTCAACAGCAACCCGTTATTGGTACCAGCGTTTCCCGGCAACAGCCTGCGTGATGCAGGGAAAACCAGGCCTTAACAATCGCGCTTTAATAATGGCTCCGGTGAATGTCGGCCTGCCGGAATCACGGCGTCTCCTTCTGTGGCATCAGCTGCAGGGTATGACGCGCCTTTCCGGCAACCAGCGCGCGCGGCGTGCCGTGATACCAGCTGTCGAAACCGTCGAGAAACCACGAACTGAGCGGATTTCCGCTCTGACCACCGGGCAGTGAGAGGGTAGCATGTGCCTCATCTCCCGGAGAGGCAATCAGGCGCTCGGAGGCACCAAAGGCCGGTTGACTGACGTGCGGCACATGATGATCGCCGGACTGCGGCAGCGCGGGAGCGGCCAGCCAGCGGCGCAGAAATGGCAGCGCCTGCGCAATCGGATGCTCAATACGTACCGTATTCATCCTGCCCCACTGCGCCTGATCCAGCGGGTAGCTGGCCTGGATGGTCTGCAGCGCGTAATCGAGCTGTTGCAGGGCATAATCAGGCCAGTCGTCATACCCATCCGGTACCCAGGTTTTGGCGTCACTTTCCATCAAACGCATCACGCTCTCATCCCAACGGGTGTTGGCTCGCAGGTAGCTGGCTTTGTGCCACTGCTCCCCCAGTTGCCGATCAAAATCAGCAAATAATCCCTGGTAGAGCGCCTCACGCCAGGCCGCGAGCACGGTATAGCCTGTCGAATCGGCACTTGCACTACCAGACCACTGAGTGATAGCGGAAAGAGCCTGCTGGCGTGGTGAACCAGCCTGAGGATGGCTGGCCTGCAGCATTGGCAACAGCAGGTCACGCCAGGCGACCATCAGTACGGCATGATCATCAAATTGAATATTACGCATATCGTCGTGGCTCAATCGTGGCTGACCCATTAGCTGGCGCTTGATTTCGAACGCGCGCGGGCCCATATCGGCCCCTCCATCATCATAAGCTTCATTGCCGGGAGCAAAATCCTGACGATTATTCGCAGCCCAGATAACACCGTCCTGCGGATCAATCAGCTGTGGATAACGGGATGAAGGCATAGGTGTGGCACTCCATTCAGGATGGTCTTCCGCCTTGAGTGGAAAACTGTTTTTTTCTCCCGCAACGGCCCGATCAGGAAGCCAGCCTGCCAGCGTCCAGCCGATATGGCCCTGATTATCAGCAAC
This sequence comes from uncultured Erwinia sp., assembly GCA_945290265.1. Lineage (GTDB taxonomy): Bacteria > Pseudomonadota > Gammaproteobacteria > Enterobacterales > Enterobacteriaceae > Erwinia. Next base: position 97,199 of record CALYQW010000007.1, on the reverse strand, counting down.
CAGCAGGTTTTGTACCGGCAGACCAAAATGTGGCGCAGCGCGCAGCGCGTCATTAACCGAACGACTCTCCGCCAGCGGCAGGAAATCCAGATTTACTGCCCCCGGCATGCTACCTGTCCAGTGCATCGCCATTTCGCCCTGTGCGGTTGAAAAGGCCGGCCCCCAGGGGCTGAGATGAACGTCCAGATACTGTGGTTTGCCGTGGCTGACGGTAAGCACTTCACGACGCAGAGGCCAGGACGCGGCGCGTGCGGGTAATGTTACCCAGTCAAAGGTATCGATATAGGCGTTGGTAAATCCCCATGAGATATACCCGTTGCTGCCAGATACCATCATGGGTAGTCCCGGCAATGTGATGCCTGACTGCTGGCTGGTTTGCCCGTTGTCCATCGTATAAAGCAGGGTGGTCTGGTACCACAGCGTGGGTAACATCAGCTCCAGATGCATATCATTGGCCAGCATCGCCTTGCCGGTTATGCTGCGACGGCCGCTCACCAGCCAGCCGTTACTCCCTCTCATTGCCTCACTGGGGATGGGAACATGGATCGGAGAGCGTTTCCCCCACCACTCTGGTGGGTAAGCAGGGATCTTCGGCGGCGCAGGGGGGCGGCCGAGCAATGGCACATCCCAGCGACTGGATCCCGGTAGCAGCAGCGCTGTCTGGGCCGGACTGCTATGACTGTTTATCCAGCCACGGGCATATTCCCGCTCGGCCTGATTTTCCTGCAGATCGAGATACAGTGCATAAATAGTGAGTAAGGCATCTTCTGCCCGCCAGGGCTGAGGTTTTTCCCGTAGCAGCCAGTATTCAAAAGGACGACTGCCGAGATGCATCAATCCGGCATTCACGCCAGCGGTGTACTGTTGCAACAGGGCTCGCTGTGCGGCGGGCAGATGTTGCACCATCGTTCTGGCCTTTTCCCGCAGGAGCCAGGGACGATGCCGGCGGTCTTCTGTCAGGGCGTCCGCACCCAGTAGCTCAGCTAATTCTCCTGCGGCACTACGGCGTAACAGATCCATCTGAAAAAAACGATCCTGGGCATGGGCATATCCGAGGGCAAAACTGGCTGCCCCCCGGTTACCTGCGGCAATTTCCGCTACGCCTCGTTCGTCACGCTGCAGTTTTACCGGACTGGACAGGGCAGGAAGTCTGACTACGCCTTCTGTTGCAGGCAAACTCCGGTAAAACAACAGCAATGCAATTGCGCTGGCGGTAATAAAAACAAGCAAACATCCGGCCACAAGCCAGCACAATATCTTTCTTAATGTAAATGAAATGGAATTAAATACTTTACCATTACTCATAGGTATCTCTTATATGTAATACAGAAGTGAATATTTTTAATTTATTGTTTTATAAGTATATAAAGGCAATGTGGTTGTAATTTTCTAAATAGTGCTTGAATTTAATATTGCGAGATTGTAGCGTGATTTGTAAATAAATTAATTTTATTAATGTCTTTTTTTTCTGGCGAGGTTGAAGTTTGTGTCTCAACTAAACGGTAGTGAAATAGCTATTATTGGTATGAGTGGTCAATTTCCCGGCGCGCCCGATCTCGCAACATTTTGGGAAAATCTTTGTCAGGGAAAGGAGGGGATTTCTTCCTTTGATGATCAGACGCTGCGTGCCAATGGCGTGACAGAAAAACAAATTGCCGATAAGGATTACGTCCGCTGCGGATTTTGTCTCGAAGATATCGCGCAATTTGATGCCGATTTTTTTCACCTTACGCCGCGTGAAGCGCAAATCCTCGATCCGCAACAGCGACTCTTTCTGGAGTGCTGCTGGCATGCGCTGGAGCACGCCGGGCATGTGCCCGCCCGCTATGAGGGGCGCATTGGCGTCTATGCCGGGGTGTTTTCCAGCAGCTATTTACTGAATATCTATAGCCAGCCGGGGCTGGTGGCATCGCTGGGTGAAATGGCGGTGCGCCACGGTAATGAGAAGGACTATCTCACTACCCGCCTTTCGTATAAGCTCAATTTGCGTGGCCCGAGTATTGCCATTCAGACGTCATGTTCGACCTCGTTAGTGGCGGTACATACTGCGGTGCAAAGCCTGCTGGCGGGCGAATGTGATATGGCCATTTCTGGCGGCGTATCGGTACTGGCCGATCAGGAAACGGGTTATCCCTGGCAGGCGGGCGGCTTGCTGTCGCCGGATGGCCACTGCCGGCCATTTGATGCAGAGGCTGCAGGCACCGTGTTTGGCAATGGCCTCGGCGTGGTGGTATTAAAACGCCTTGAAGACGCTGAGCGTGATGGCAACACCATTTACGCGGTGATCAAAGGCAGCGCCATCAATAATGATGGTGCCGATAAAGTGGGCTTTACCGCACCCAGCGTGCAGGGGCAATCTGCAGCCATTGCAGAAGCGCTGAGCCTGTCAGAGGTGCATGCGGACACCATCCAGCTGGTGGAAGCGCACGGTACCGGTACGCCGCTGGGCGATCCGATTGAAATTGAGGCGCTGACCCGCGTCTGGCAGTCGCAAACCTCACGCAAAGGCTATTGCGCGCTCGGTTCAGTGAAAGGCAATATTGGGCACCTGGGCGCAGCATCGGGGATTGCCGGACTGATCAAAGCCACGCTGGCTTTGCATCATAAGCAGCTGCCGCCGACTATAAACTTCTCCCGACCTAATCCGAATATTCCTTTTGCCCAAACGCCGTTTTATCCCCACACCACGCTGATACCCTGGGCTGCAACCGACGCGCATCCGCGTCGTGCGGCGGTCAGTAGCTTTGGTATGGGCGGCACTAATGCACATCTGATTCTGGAAGAAGCTCCGCAACCTGTGGCGCAGGCCAGCGCGGGGGAGGGCAATAATGAGGTGCAGTTGCTGACCTTGTCCGCCCGCAGTGAGGCGGCGTTACAGCAGGCGGTTGCCGATTTGGCGCAACATCTGCACCATCAGCCAACTCTTAATTTGCAGGATGTCACGCACACGCTGCGCGCCGGGCGACAAATTTTCGACTGGCGCGCGGTTTTCACTGCCAGCACCCTCGACCAGGCTCGCGAAAAACTCCAGCGCGGCGTCAGCAAGCCCTCGCCAGCACTGGCCTCAGCGCAAGTGGCGCTGCTGTTTCCCGGCCAGGGATCGCAATACTGGGGCATGGCGCAACAGCTGTGGCAGTCGTTGCCCGTTTTTCGCGATGAGCTCAGCCAGTGTTTCCGGATACTGCGTGAGCAGTCTGATCTGGATCTGCATCCCCTGATGACGCAAGACGCGCCGGATGAAGCGCAACTGGCGTGGCTCAACAGTACGGCAGTGACGCAACCTGCGCTGTTCTGTATTGAGTACGCCATGGCCCGTACTCTGCTGGCGCAGGGCGTTAAGGTTAGCCATATGCTTGGTCACAGTGTTGGAGAACTGGTGGCGGCCACGCTGTGTGGCGTATTCACCCCGGACGTTGCGCTCAGGCTGGTCGCCACGCGCGGTCAGCTGATGCAGCAGGTAGAGCCAGGGAAAATGTTATCCGTTTCCCTGGCGGAAGCCCCGCTTGTTGCTCTGCTGCGCGACTGGCCTGCGCTGTCGCTTGCGGCGGTCAATGGGCCTGAGTTAGCAGTGGTCGCCGGGCCGGAAACCGAAATCAGCCTCTTTCAGCAGGCATTACAGGATTCTGGCGTCACCACCCGTTTGCTGGTGACTTCGCATGCGTTTCACTCGGCAATGATGGATCCGGTGCTGGACGCCTTTGAGGCAGTGGTCGCAAACAGCCCGCGGCAAGCGCCGGTTGGGCGCTGGATAGCGAATCTGACCGGACGGGAAATTACGCCAGAAGAGGCGGTCAGTCCGCGCTACTGGCGCGATCACCTGCGCAGCACGGTGCGATTTAATCAGGGACTGCAGCAACTTCTGGCGCGTCCTGATGTGGTACTGGTGGAATGTGGGCCAGGCACGGTGCTGACCAGTCTGGCGCAGGCGCAAATGGCGCAGCTCAATCCACAACGTGCGCTGGCGCTGTCCCGCCATCCGAAAGAAAAAAGCGGCGACCTGCATGCCTGGCTGACGGGCATCGGCCAGCTGTGGCGTCACGGTGTCGTCCTCGAACTGCCTGAGACGCAGGGTCAGCGTATCGCTCTGCCGGGCTATCCCTTCCAGCGGCAGCATTACTGGATTGAGCGAATTTATCCGCAGCAAACTGTTGCGGAGGCAGCCCCTGCAGCTGCCCCTGTGGCAGCTGTCACGGCGGCAGCGGCCTCGCCAGAAGGGACGAACCCCGTTCCTGTCACTGGGGAAGTGCCGCAGAGTACCGAAGCGCGGGTTGCCGCCATCTGGCGGGTATTGTTCGGCATGGAAACCCTCCAGCATGACGAAGACTTTTTTGCCCTTGGCGGTACCTCGCTGGTGGCGATCCAACTGATTTCACAGGTGCGGGAGCAGTGGGGCATTGAACTCAGTATTGAGGTGCTGTTTGAGGACCCCACTATCCGCGGCATCACGGCACAAATTGATAGTGCGCTGGCCGGACAGTCACCTACGCCGGCAGTCGCGGACGTTGAAGATCCTGAGATGGCGGAGCTGTTGCGCCTGACTGAGGGTCTGTCACTGGAAGAACTTGACGCAAAGTTGAGTGGGTAATCACGCGGCAGGGACGCTACAAATAATAACGATTTCATGACGTAACGGACTGGCTATCAGGCGCATCACTTTCCCTGAGGGGGTGGCATGCCTGTTGCCGCCTCAACCGATACTACTGACAGAGAGAGTATTATGTTACAACCCTTGCCCCTCACGCGTATCAGCCGCCAGCAACCGCTGCCACTGTCCGCCGATCAGTACCGCATCTGGTTTATGCATCAGCTCCAGCCGGATTTGATCCACTTCAATATCAATATGGCGTTTCATCTGCGCGGTAACCTGGATATTGCGCGCCTGCAGGCGAGTCTGAATAGCGTGGTGGCGCGTCATGAGTCACTGCGTACCACCTTCGTGATGCCACCAGAACAGGAGCAGCCGCAGCAGCGTATTGCGCCATCGCTGACGCTGGATATTCCGTTAACCGATCTCAGCGCCCAGCCTGGGTCAGTGCAGGAGCAGACGGCGCGACAACAGATGGAAGCGGTCGGCAACCAGCCCTTTTCACTGGAGCACGGGCCGTTATTACGCGCCCAGGCCTGGCGGCTGGCTGAAAATCACCATCTGCTGCTGTTTACCATTCACCACATCATTGCCGATTTTGATTCGCTTAAGCTGATCATGCGCGACCTGTTTGCCTTTTATAATCAGCAGGGGGAGACGCTGGATCCGCTGCCGTTACAGTATGCCGACTATGCGGCCTGGCAGCAGGCGCGGCTGCAAAGCGATGAGTATACCAGTCAGCTGGAATACTGGAAAAACCAGCTGGGGGGAGAAACTCCGGTGCTGAAAATGCCGATGGACAGGCCGCGTCACAGCGTGATGACCAACAACGGCGCAATCGTGCGCCATACGTTCAGTCCCGCGTTAACCGAAGGATTAGTGGCGCTGAGCAAAGCCCAGGGCGTGACGCTGTTTGTGACCCTGTATTCGGCCTGGCAGGTGTTGCTGCAACGTTATACCGGGCAGGACGATATTCCGGTGGGCACGCCGATTACCACCCGTAACCGACCTGAACTCACCCAACTGGTTGGCCTGTTTATCAACACTCTGGTGTTGAAATCCGATCTGCAGGGCAATCCCGATTTTATTACTCTGCTCAAGCGGAATCGCAAAATCGCCTTTGGCGCATTTGCCCGCCAGGAAGTCCCTTACGAAAAGCTGGTTGAGGCGCTAAAACCCCAGCGTAACCTGAGCCATAACCTGTTTTTCCAGACGATGGTGATGCTGCTGGAGGCGGAAAAATATGACCAGCTGGCTCCGGATCTGGCCATTGAGCCTTTCGCGTTTAAAAAACGGACCACCACTTTTGAACTGACGCTGACCTTTTCACTGGTTGAACAACAGTTGCAGCTGGCGCTGGATTACAACACCGATTTGTACGACAGCGAAACCGTCACGCGCCTGTTGCAACATCTTGATGCTCTGATGCAGGGGATTGTTGCCGACCCGCAGCGACCGATTGCCAGCTATCCGATTATCTCTGAGCAGGAGCGGCAGCAACTGCTGGACGGGCAGTGCCGTGGGCCTGTTGTTGCCAACGGTTCAGACCACTGCGTGCATCGTCTGTTTAGCGAGGTTGCGGCCCGCACGCCGCAGCAGATTGCGGTGCGTTATCGTCAGCAGCAGCTCAGCTATCATCAACTGGAAAAGCAGGCCTGTCAGTTTGCCCGCTGGCTGCAGGGGCAGAACGTTGGACGCGGAGCGGTTGTCGGCCTGGTGACCGATCGCTCGCTGAATATGATGGTGGCACTGTTGGGTATTCTGAAAGCCGGTGCCGCCTGGCTGCCTGTCGATCCGGCGAATCCCGCCGAGCGTATTCAGTACATGCTCAGCAACGCGCAGGCCGCGCTGGTATTGCGTGGGGATGATGTCAGCCTCGACTGCCCGCAACCCTGTTTTTCCCTGGCGGAGGTCGCAACGCAGCTGGCTGATTTTTCCAGCGCCCCGTTGCTGTGCCTCAATGCGCCTGACGATCTGATGTACGTCATCTATACCTCCGGCTCTACCGGACAGCCGAAAGGGGTGATGGTCAGCCACCGAAATGTGGTGAACCACTGCGCTAACATCATTAAACGCTTCGATCTGCAGCCAGACGATCGGGTATTGCAGTTCACGTCGATTGGTTTTGATGTGTCGATTCAGGAGATTTTCCCGACCTTATTGCGCGGGGCGACCCTGGTGCTGTGGAAAGAGAAGCGTCTGGAAGAGAGCGGTGCATTCCTCAGTTGGACGGCACAGGAAAATATCAGCGTAATGAACCTGACCACCGCGCACTGGAACAATATCGTCGCCGACCTGCGTCACAGCCGCATTCCGGTGCCTGATCACCTGAAACTGGTGATAGTGGGCGGTGAGCAGGCAGCTGGCGAGGTATGGAATCACTGGCAGCAGCTGACCCGTGGCGCGATCCGCTGGATCAATGATTACGGCCTGACGGAAACCACGGTCACCGCCACCATGTTTGAACCGCCAGCGGATTACGTCGCCAGCGGTGCGATGCCGGTAGGCACCGCGCTGGATAACGTTGAGGTCTATATTCTCGACAGCCAGATGCAGCCGCTGCCGGTGGGGGTTTTTGGTGCGCTCTGGATTGGCGGTACCGGCGTAGCGCTGGGGTATATCAACCAGCCGGGGCTGACGGCAGCGCGTTTCCTGGCGAACCCGTTTGCCCCCGGCATGCTGTTTAAGACCGGCGATCAGGCGCGCTGGCGTCGCGATGGTTTACTGGAGTTTGCCGGACGTGACGATCAGCAGGTGAAAATCCGCGGGCACCGCGTCGAACTGGCCGAAGTAGAGTCTGCGCTGACGCAGCACCCCAGCGTACAAAAAGCGCTGGTGCTGGCGCAGGAGGCGGCACACGGTGGGCAGCAACTGGTGAGCTGGCTGGTGGCAGACCACAGCACGTATCAGGAAGCGGCGCTGCGTCAGTGGCTCACGGAAACTTTACCGGATTATATGGTGCCGGTTTCGCTGGTGACCCTCGACAGCATTCCGCTGACGGTTAACGGTAAAGTCGATAAAAAACGTTTACCCGCCCCGGTTTTTGCCACTGAAACGGCAGAGGCTTTTCAGCCACCGCAGAGTGCGATGGAGCAGATGCTGGCAGCGTGCTGGCAGACGCTGCTGCAACGTCCGGCGGTGGGCCGACAGGATAACTTTTTTGCCATCGGCGGTGACTCGCTGCTGGCGACTCAGGTAGCAACGCGCATCAAGGCGCAAATTCAGCAGACCATCCCGCTGCGCCTGCTGTTTGAATACCCGCGCCTCGGCGATTTAGCCCATGAGCTGGAGCGCATTCAGCTGGGAGAGCAAAGCGCCAGCGATCGCTGCATGGTGAAAATTCAGCAGAAAGGCAGTCAAACGCCGCTGTTCTACGTGCATCCGGTGGGGGGGAATGTCAGCTGCTACTTTACGCTGGCCAGCCATCTGGGGGAAAACCAGCCTTTCTACGCGCTGCAATCGCACGCGCTGGTCGATCCTGATTCACCCTATGACACCGTCGAAAGTATGGCCGCTTTCTATCTCGATGAAATTCGCCAGCTACAACCGCAGGGACCTTATCGGCTGGGGGGCTGGTCCATGGGCGGTTTTATTGCCTATGAAATCGCGCGGCTGTTACAGCAGGCCGGGGAGGAGGTGCAGGAGCTGTCGATGATTGACACTTATCTCACCAAAAGTCGCTTTTCCACCGATGAAATCGTGTTGTTCAACTTTGTGCTGCAACTGGCTGCGGTACCCGGACGGCAGATTGATGAAAAGAAGCTGCTGGCGTGGCAGGGCAAAAGCTATCGCCACGAGGATATTTGCCAGCAACTGCGGGCGCATGCCCTGGTGCCGGCAGGCACCAGCGATGCGGAAATTCAGCGCCTGCTGGATGTGTATACCCATACGGTTCACGCGTTTAAACGCTATCAGCCGCAGCCGGTTAACAAACTGGCACTGGATCGCATTGTGCTGTTCCGCGCGCGGGATTCCCATGAGGCATTAGGGGTGTGGGAGCAGTTAGTGGAACAGGTCGATCTGCATCAGGTTGATGCCGATCATTTTGGCATCGTACATCACCCGAAGGTCGGGGACGTGCTGCGCCAGTTTTCTTAAGCTCCGTGCGGCACTGCAGCCGCGCATCATTCACGGTTAGTCAGGAGAGGGTTATGATTTTTGTCCTCAAGCTGGTGGTCTATTTTCTGTTATGGACCCTGTGGTCCTACACCATGCACGTTATTGCACACATCAATTTCAAGTATAACTTTGTTCGCTACTGCCATATCAAACACCACGCCTACAACTACGGCGACAGCCAGTTGCCGCCGTGGCACGACTATTTCTTCTGGTTTGGTGAATGGCGTTCTTCAATGGATGTGTATATTACCTTTACCATTCCACTGATTATTCTGACGATTTTTGATCCGATTTATGGCGCGATCCTGCTGGCGTTTCACTACGTTTATGAGGTGTTTCTCTCGCGTAACGTGCTGGATCACAATCCGAACATCAATGGCAGCATCACGCGCTTTATTCCTATCGGCAAATTTCATCTCTGCCACCACCGCAACGTGAAGTGTAATTTCTCGTTCTACATCACCTTATGGGATTACCTGTTTCGCACCAACGATGCGCGGGTGCTGAAGAAGCGTTATCAACGTCAGCAGCAGCGTCAGAAAGCGCTGGCCACCTCCGTATCGGACACTCCGCTAACTGATGAGAGCGCATAATGAGCGATATCCAGGACAAGTTAAACAGTCTGACCCCGGCGCAACGCGCGCTGCTGCTGGAGAAGATCAAAGCACAGCGGGGTACGGCCCCTCCGGCGGAAACCACGCCAGCCGCCAGCAATCAGGGTATGGATTTCTCGCTGATCTTCTTTTCGGGAGAGGGGGGCAGCGACAGTGAACATAAATATGATTTATTGCTGGCATGCACCCGCTTTGCCGACAGCCACGGTTTCAGCGCGGTGATCACCCCGGAACGTCACTTCCAGCCAGTGGGCGGGTTGTTTCCCAATCCTGCGGTACTCAACGCGGCGCTGGCGATGATCACCAAAAATATTCAGCTGCGGGCGGGCAGCGTGGTGCTGCCGCTACATAACCCCCTGCGGGTGGCGGAGGAGTGGTCGCTGGTGGATAACCTGTCGCAGGGGCGCGCGGCGATCTCCTGTGCTACCGGCTGGCATCCGGCAGATTTCTTAATTAACCCCGAGGGATATGAAAATCGTCGTGCGACCATGCTGGACAACATCGCGTTGATACGCCAGCTGTGGCGGGGTGAGCCGGTACAGCGCCAGGATATTGCCGGCAACAGCGTCGAGGTCAGCATTCTGCCGCGCCCGATCCAGAAAGACCTGCCGATGTTTCTTACCTCATCCGGTAACCCGGAAACCTGGCTAAAAGCGGGGGAACTGGGGATGCATGTACTCTGCTCGCTGACCAACCATACCCTGGCGGAACTGAAAACAAATATTGCTGCCTATCGCGAGGCGCGGGCGCAGCACGGTCACTCGCCGCAAAGCGGCATTGTGTCGGTGATGGTGCACACCTTTGTGGGCGAGCAGGATGACGAGGTGAAAAAGCAGGTGCGTGAGCCGCTGCGCGGGTTCCTCAACGGCTATATCAATCAGAACGATACCCTGAATCCTTATAAAGATCGTCAGCAAACGGTGCGTAACGCCATTGATAACGATCGTGAGGCGTTGCTGACCTATGCCTTTGAAAAACACTTTAATCAGACCTCGTTAATGGGATCGCCGGAGAAGTGTGCGCGCATGGTGCAAAAGCTCCAGGAAGCCGGGGCAAATGAAATTGCCTGCCTGGTGGATTTTGGCCTGAGCGCCGAAACGGTACTGGCAGGGTTGCAGCCGCTGGCGGCGCTTAAAACGCAGTTTGCCCGTCAGACGGTCAGCGGATAAGCACAGGATGCGGATCCTGGCGCTCTCCGATATTCATGTTGATCAGCCGGAAAATCTTGCCTGGCTGGCGCAGCTGGCGCGTGATGACTATCGCGAAGATGTGCTGCTGCTGGCGGGAGACGTTTCCCACGATGCAACGCGCTTTGCCGATGCGCTGAGCATGTTGCGACAGCGTTTTGCGCAGGTTTTTTTTGTGCCAGGTAATCATGATTTGTGGCTGATGCGTCAGGAGACGGGCGATTCGCTGGCGAAATTTCACCGGCTGCTGGCGCTGTGTCAGAAACTGGGGGTACAGACCTCTCCGCAAACTCTGGAGCTGCCGGATCGCCGGGTGAGCATACTGCCGCTGTTTTCCTGGTATGCGCGCCCGGAAGAGGGCGAAGACAGCCTGTATGTACCCTGTGCGCAGGAACAGCACGCCAGCCACTGGTGTGACAACTACCTGATCCGCTGGCCTGATACTCTGGCCATCACGCCGGCACGCTATTTTTTAAGCCTCAACGAACCCCATCTTGCCGCCCGCCCCGGCGGAGAGGTGATTACCTTTAGCCACTTTCTGCCCCGCCGTGAACTGATGCCCTCATCACTGACTGACGAGACGCTGGCACGTGTCACCGGCGGCAGCGGGTTTAACTTCAGTCGGGTGGCGGGCACGGCGCTGCTCGATCAGCAGATCCGCCGTGCGGGTGCCACGCGCCATATTTACGGGCACCAGCACCGCAATCGCGTCCGGTCAGTGGCGGGCGTGACCTATTTATCCTGTTGCCTCGGCTATGTTGCTGAGCGCAATGCACAGCGTATCGATCTGAGCCAGGGGGCTCCGCTGGATGTGTTCAGCGGCGCGCGCGGTTATCAGCATGTTGAAGAGTCCGGACAGGTGAGCACAAGATGAAAGCAAGTAACAGAGCGATTTATATCGGCATTATGACCGCCAGCATGCTGGATTCGGTGGCGGTAGGGATATTGCTACCGGTGATCCCGCTGCTGGCGATCGGCATGGGAGCCAATGCGGTCACTATCTCGGCGTTGGTATCAATTCAGTTTATCTGCGGTGCGCTCGGCTCACCGATCCTCGGGCGCATTTCGGATCATATGCCGCGTGGCGTTCTGCTGCTGATCGCGCTGGTCACCATTGCCCTGTGTTACTGGGGGCTGGCGTTTACCTCATCATTACTGATGCTGTTTGTGCTGCGCGCGGTGATTGGTTTTATGAGCACCAATCTGGTGATCCTTGAATCGATCATCTCGCAGCTGACCAACAACAAAGAGCGCAGCGCCGGGATCGCGCGGCTGCGGCTGGGATCGACGGCGGGATTGATCCTCGGTCCCGGGGTTGCCGGGCTGCTGGGGCATTTTCACATTATGCGGGGCCTGCATGAGCTGCTGGTGTTCTCCGCCTGTATGTCGAGCCTGGTGCCGCTGGTGATTAGCTGGACGCTGCGTGGCCAGCTCACCGCCAGTCTGACGGCGACCCGCGCCAAAAATCCTTATCGCAATGTGCTGAAACTGTTTTTCGCCAATGCCAATATTCGCGATTTTGCCCTGATTAAGGCGTTGATTGCCGTCTGTTTCTCGCTGTTGATGACCATCACGCCGCTGTGGGCGGTTCATGCAGTGGGTTGGGGTACCACCGAGCTTTCTATGCTGGTCGCCGTCTTCGGTCTGTCGCTGTTTTTCATTCAGGTGGCGATTGCCACCAACCGCGCCGGCTGGCTCACCAGTAATCTCTCGCTGTTTCTTGCCTGCCTGGTGGTGGTGCCGGGCTTTGTGATGCTGATTGTCGCACCGAGCGGAGTGGCACTGTTTCTCTGCTGCATGGGGCTGGGGTTGAGCTCGGCGGTGGTGAATATCGTGGTGCCTTCCACCATCAGCAAAATGGCGTTCTTTGATGTTGGCGCGGTGCTCGGCATGGTATCGACCACGGTGCTGGTGGCCAGTACCGTTGGGCCGATGGTATTTGGCGGCGTGTATCAGGCGTGGGGCGGCAGCCTTACCTGGACGTGTGGCCTGCTGTGTGCGCTGGTTGCCTGCTGGCTGGCGATGAAATATGTCGGCAAACCCAGCGAAATTGACGAATCGTTACCCGGGCGTGAGCTGCCGTAAGTGCAGCCGGTTTACCCTTTTACTAGTGGCAGGTGAGCATGGAACAACTGGAACAACTCAGCCCGGTACAGACCGATATCTGGCTGGATATTCGCATCGGCAGTGAGCAGCATTATGGTATCGGAGCCCACTGGAAAGTGGTGGACAGCAGCAGCCTGCTGGCGCTCGAAACCCGTCTTGCCTTGCTGGAGGCGGCGCTGGCAGCGCAGGTCAGCGCACTGAATACGGCTTTGGGCATCACGCTGAAACAGGCCGTCTCTTTTCACCATCAGCAGTGTACCGCCGTCCGGCTGCAGGACACCGCGCAGCGTTGGATCCGCGACCCGTGGGATTTCAGTGAACAGCTGGTGCGCGTGCTGTTGCTCACCCTGGATAACGGCGAGCAGCATCTGGTGGTGGGCAGCCATCATCTGGTGTTCGATGGTGCGGCGGTTGTGCTGTTCTCGCAGGCACTGTGCGGTGACGGGCAGGACAGCGCTGCCGCGCAACAGCCCTTTGCGTCACTCACTGAAAGCCTGCGCCAGCGTTTTGATCGCGAGGAGACGCGGACGTTCTGGCAACAACATGCCGCACTGCTGACCCAAACCGGTGAAGACAGCGGCAAACGCCATCCGCAGCAGGCCACTACCCTGACAGATGTGCCGGTTCCCACTGAGGGGCTGGCGGCATTTTGCCGCACTTCACGCATTACGCCGCCTTTTTACTTTAAATCGCTGTTCGCCTGGGTTGCAGGGCAGCTGTATGGCTATGACGAAGGCATCGCGCTGCAGGAAATTGTGAATCATCGCAGCGCAACTTCGGCGCAGGTATTCGGCAACTTTTCCAGCCTGGTGCCGTTTGTGTTGCCTTTTAACGGGGTGCAGGATTTTGCCAGCCTGCTGCAGCAGGGACGGGAATTTCAGCGTCAGCGCAAGGGGTTTGAAGCCTTAACCCAGCTGACTGCGCGTCATCTGGGGCTGACCAGCAACGGCCTGCGTTTTATTTATAATTTTCATGACTATTCGCGCGCGCTTCATCACTACCACCAGCTGGAACTGGTCAACAGCTGGACCAGCGAGGATGGAGGGGCGGTACAGTTTTATCTCTATTATCATCACGATGGCAAATTGCATGCTAAATGCTCGCACCCACAGGGGGTTATCGCCGCACAACAGCTTATTGATTGCCTGATCCGCGTACACCAGCAGCTGCTGGCAGGGACCACGGCGCTGGAGGCGCTGCAGCTGGTGAGTGACAGCGACCGTGCGCAGTTAGAGCAGTGGAATGCTACCGCCAAACCTTTCGACGATCGGCAAACGCTGCATGTGCTGTTTGAACAGCAGGTGGCCCGCACGCCGCACGCCATCGCCGTTACCGATGAGGCACAGCAGCTGAGCTATCAGCAGCTTGAGCGGCAGGCCAGCCAGCTGGCGCATTACTTACGTCAACAGGGCGTTGGGCCGGATCGGCGGGTGGGGATGTTTATTGAGCGCTCCTGCGCGATGCTGACAGGGATACTCGGTACGCTGAAGGCTGGTGGAGCCTGGCTGCCACTCGACAGTGAATACCCCGATGCCCGTCTGGCGTATATGCTGGCAGACGCGCAGGCGGAGGTGGTATTAACCACTCAGGCACTGGCACCGCGCTTAGGCACGCTGCTGGCGGGGCAACCCGTGCAGGTGATTATACTGGATGACGCCGACACCCTGAGCGCACTGCGTCAGCAGTCCACTGCGGCGCTGTCGATGGCGGCGCTGGGCTTAACCTCACGTCATCTGGCCTACGTAATCTATACCTCGGGTTCAACAGGCAATCCCAAAGGCGTTATGCTGGAGCATCGCGGGGTGGTCAATCGCCTTGCCTGGATGCAGGCGGCGTTCGGGCTGACTGCCGAAGATACGTTGCTCCAGAAAACCCCGTTTGGCTTTGATGTCTCGGTATGGGAACTGCTGTGGGCGGTGCTGGTGGGCGCGCGGCTGGTGTTTGTCCGTCCCGGTGGACATAAAGATCCGGCCTGTCTGCATCAGATCATGGTACAACAGCGGGTCACACTGGTGCATTTCGTTCCTTCCATGCTGCGGCTATTTATCGACAGCATTCCGGCCCACTCCCTGCCAGACCTGAAAACGATTGTCTGTAGCGGCGAGGCACTGCCGCTTGAAACCTGGCAGGATACGCTGAGCTGTCTGCCGCAGGTGGCGTTGTGGAACCTGTATGGCCCTACCGAAGCCTCGATTGACGTCACCTGGTGGCGCGGCGACGCTGGCGAGCGTTATCGCACCATTCCCATCGGAAAACCGATTGATAACACCACCTGCTATGTAGTTAACCGCCGCATGCAGTTACTGCCGCCCGGACTGGCGGGAGAGCTCTGTTTAGGCGGCGTGGGTATTGCCCGTGGCTATCTGAATCGCCCTGAACTCAGCGCCGAACGTTTCCTTGCGGATCCGTTTGGCAGCCAGCCGGACGGCGTGCTGTACCGCACGGGGGATCTGGTGCGTTATCAGCCAGACGGCAATATTGAATACCTTGGGCGTATTGATGACCAGGTGAAAATTCGCGGTCTGCGCATTGAGCTGGGGGAAATTGAACAGCAAATGCTTGCCTTGTCGTTGGTCAGCGCGGCGGTGGTAGTTGCCCGTGCCGACATGCACGGGGAGCAGCGCCTGCTGGGCTACTACAGCCTTAAGCCGGGCATGGCAGCGTCAGCGGAGTGGGAGGCAGAAATGCGCGCTGCACTCCATCAGCAGTTACCGGACTATATGGTGCCCGCACTGTTGATCGCGCTGGAGGTGATGCCGCTCTCCGCCAACGGAAAAATTAACCGCAAAGCGCTGCCGGAGCCGAATTTTTCCCGTGATACCGAACACTTTATTGCCCCACAGGCCGGCGACGAAGCTGCTCTGGCCGCGATTTGGGCCACGCTGCTGCCTGTCGATGCCCCGGCAGTCAGCGCGAACGACAGCTTTTTTGCGCTGGGAGGGCATTCGCTGTTAGCCGTGCGCCTGCTGGCTGCAATTCGCGATGATATGCAGGTGGAGCTGAACATTCGCGATCTGTTTGAAGTGCCGGTATTGGCTGCGCAGGCGGCGAGGATTGCCAGCAAACGCGGAGGGGAGTTGCTGCCACCGGTGCTGCCGCAGACGCGTGATGATCCGGCGGCTGAGATCCGCCTGCCGCTCTCCTTTGCTCAGCAGCGCCTGTGGATGCTTGATCAACTGATGGCTGACGGCAGCCTGTATAATATTTCCGCGCTGCTGCGCGTTGACGGCGAGTTTCAGCCAATGCTGGCGGAGCGCGTGTTCCGTCTGCTGATCGCCCGTCACGAACCGCTGCGAACGGTATTTACCGGGGAACAGGACGAGGTGCAACAGCTGATCCGTCCGGCGTTCAGCTTCCACCTCGATCAGGTTGATCTCAGTCTGCTAAGCGCAGGGGAGCGCCAGCAGGCGATTCAGGCGGCGGCGGTGCGTGATGCGCGGCAGCCCTTTGATCTGTCAGCAGATGTACTGTTGCGCGCCGCGTTTCTGCGCACCGGTGCCAGTGAAGGGGCGCTGCTGGTGACGGTGCACCATATCGCGGCGGATGGCTGGTCGATGGGCGTGTTAATCGCGGAGTTCCGCACGCTTTACCAGGCGTTACTCAACGGAGACGCGCCGTCACTGCCTGCGCTGCCGGTGAACTATGCCGATTACGCGCACTGGCAGCGTGAATGGGTGCAGCGTCCCGCTTATCACACCCAGCTTAGCTGGTGGCAGGAACAGCTGGCGGGACTGCCGTTAGTACACAGTCTGCCGCTCAGCCACCCGCGTCCGTTACAGCAGAGCGGCAGCGGTGAACGTTACTGTTTCTCGCTGACGGCGCAGAGCACGCAGGCATTACGCCAGCTGGCAGCAGATGAAAACGCCACGCTGTTTATGCTGCTGCACGCCGCCTTCTCCCTGCTGCTGGCCCGGCACGGCAGCAGTCAGGACATCGTCACTGGCGTACCGGTGGCGAACCGCTCCCACGCGTCACTGGCACCGCTGGTCGGTTTTTTTGTTAACAGCCTGGTACTGCGTGTGGCGTACGATCCTGACCTCAGCTTCCGCGATTTTTTGTGCCAGGTGAAAGCGGTCAATATTGATGCACAAATGCGCCAGGACGTGCCGTTTGAGCAACTGGTGGAAGCGTTAAATCCTGAGCGCAGTACGCGCCACGCGCCGCTATTCCAAATTATGTTCAGCATGGATAACGATTTGCTACAACCCGCGCCTGTCGGGGAATGTCAGTTTACCAGGCTGCCGCATCCACTCACGCCTGCACGGTTTGAGCTGCTGCTGAATGTGGTGGAGCAGCAGGACGAATTACGCTGCCAGTTTGACTACAACGCGGCGTTATTCGATGCCGGTTATATTGCCCAACTGGCGCAGCGGTTCAGCGAACTGGTCAACAGCCTGCTGCGCCAGCCGGATGCGGCGGTTGGTGCGCTGGCGATGATGGATGCCGGACAGCAGCAGCAACTGCTGCAGTGCGCCAACCCGGCCCCTCATCACTGGCCGCAGGAGGCGCTGTTGCCGCAGCAGATCCTGCGTCAGGCGGCATTAACGCCGCAGCGCGTTGCCGTGCAGTGGGGCGATCGGCAACTGAGTTATGCGCAACTGTGTCAGCAGGCGAGCCAGTTAGCCCATGCGTTGCAGGCCCGGGGCGCAGGCTCCAATACGCTGGTGGGGCTGGCGATGCCACGCTGTGGCGAAGTGCTGACCGGCCTGCTGGCGATTGTGATGACCGGTGCGGCCTATGTGCCGATTGACCCGG
The DNA here is from genome assembly GCA_945290265.1 of uncultured Erwinia sp. GTDB lineage: Bacteria > Pseudomonadota > Gammaproteobacteria > Enterobacterales > Enterobacteriaceae > Erwinia. The sequence goes on along the minus strand of CALYQW010000007.1, from coordinate 79,833 downwards.
ATTATCCGGCAGAGCGGATACGCTTTATGCTGGAAGACAGCGGCGTTAGCCTGCTGCTAACCCACAGCGCGGTGGCAGCAGCGCTTTATGACAGCGTCCCGGCTGAAGTGAATACCCTGACGCTCGACGATCCCGCGTTGCGCCAGGCGCTAACCGCGTATCCGCCGACGCCACCCACCTTTGCCGCCATTCCGGCAACAGAACATTTGCTGTATGTGATTTATACCTCCGGTTCAACCGGCCGTCCGAAAGCGGCGCAGGTGACGCATCACGGGGTGAATAACCTGCTGCACTGGTATCTGGGCGAGCTACAGGCCGGGGAAGCCGATCGCCCGTTAATCATCAGTTCTCTCTCGTTTGATCTGACGCAAAAGAACCTCTGGTCACCGCTGTTGCAGGGGGGCTGTGTGGTGCTCCCGGCAAATGCGCAGTACGATGCCGCGCAGATTGCCGGCGAAATTGCGCAGCATCAGGTGACGCGCATTAACTGTGCGCCAAGTGCCTTTTATCCGCTGGTGGCGGAGCGCGACCTGTGGCCGCAGCTCACCAGCCTGCAACAGCTGTGGCTCGGGGGAGAAAGCATCGCGATGCATACGCTGCGGCCGTGGCTGAAGCACAGCGGTTGCGTGCTGATTAACTCCTACGGCCCCACCGAATGTACCGATGTGGTGTCCTGGCATCGCGTGACCGCCGACGAGGAAAATCCCCCCATTGGACGCCCCGTCAGCAATACCCGTCTATACGTTCTTAACAGCCATCTTGCGCTCTGCCCGGCAGGTACGCCCGGTGAGCTATGGATTGGCGGCGCGGGGGTGGGGTTGGGCTATCTGGGGCGCGCGGAGTTAACCCGTGAAAAGTTTATTACCGACCCGTTCAGCGACGATCCGCAGGCGCGGCTCTACCGCACCGGGGATTTAGCGCAATGGCAGGGTGATGGCCGTATCACCTATCTCGGCAGGCTGGACGACCAGATTAAAATTCGCGGCTTCCGCATCGAACTGGGGGAGATCGGTCAGCATCTGCTGCAACACCAGCAGGTTGCTGCGGCGACGGTACTGGCGCGCGAGGGCGAAACGCCATCGCTGGCGGCCTTTGTGGTGGCGAACGATCCCGCGCTGACCCCCGCCCATTTGCGCCAGCATCTGCTGGCTGCGCTACCCGGCTGGATGGTGCCCGCCCATATTCAGCTGCTTACGGCGCTGCCGCTAACGCCGAATGGCAAAATCGACAAAAAAGCGCTGCTGGCGCTACCAGTTGCGGCGGTAACCGCCACTGAGACGGTTGCAGCGCGCACCCCGGTGGAAGCGGAGATTGCGGCGATATTTGCCGGTGTGCTGGGTATCAGTCAGATCGGCGTAGAAGACAACTTTTTTGCCCTTGGCGGTCATTCGCTGTCGGCAACCCAGGTTGTGGCGCGTCTGCGCCGCCGCTTTGCGCCGGACTTAACGCTGCATACGCTGTTTGAACACCCGACAGTGGCGGAGCTGGCTGTCGTGCTGGGGGAGTGTGCACCGCTGAATGCCCCGACCCTGACCATTCCACCGCAGCCAGACAGCGCCGAGCGGGTGCTGTCCTTCGCGCAACAGAAAATCTGGTTTATGCAGCAACTGATGCCGGACAGCAGCGCCTATAACCTGTTCAGCGCATTGCAACTGGAAGGTGAGCTGTCGATCGCGACACTGCAGCAGGCGTTTGACCAGCTGCGCCAGCGTCATGCGGTATTGCGTAGCCGGTTCCGCGATGAAGATGGCGCACCGACTGTCCTTCCGTTCGAGCCACAGCCTGTCGATTACCACGATCTGCGGGCACTGGATGCAGCCGGGCGTCAGGCGCGCATTACGGCGCTGGCAGAAGCTTCGGCGCAGCGTCCTTTCCGCCTCGAACAGGATGCGCTGCTGCGCGTCAGTCTGCTGCACTGTGCAGAGCGGCAGTATCTGCTGCTGCTGACCCTGCATCATATTATTGCTGACGGCTGGTCGGTGGGCGTGATGATTGATGAGCTGGTGCAGCATTACCGCCAGCTGCAGTCTGCCAGCCCGACCACGCTGCCCGCGCTGGCGGTGGATTACAGTGATTATGCGGCCTGGCAGCGTGAGCAGCTTAGCGGTGAGCGGATGCAGCAGCTGGAACGGTACTGGCTGCAACAGTTGCAGGGAGATCTGCCCCTGTTGCAATTGCCTGCCGATTTCCCCGAGGATGAACAAGCCGGGACCCAGGGCGACAGCCTCATTCTGACGTTAGATGCCGCCACCCTGGCGCGCCTGTCTCACTGCTGCCAGCAGCAGCAGGTCAGCCTGTTTATGCTGCTGTTGAGCGCCTTTGGATTATTGCTGAATCGCGTGACGACCCAGGAGGATCTGATTATCGGTGCCCCGGTTGCCGGGCGCACCCTGCCGGAAACCGAGCCGCTGCTGGGCTGCTTTATTAATCCACTGCCGTTGCGCATGGATCTGACCGGTAATCCGACATTTATCACGCTGCTGGCGCAGGTGCGCCAGGTTTGTCTGGATGCCTGGGAGCATCAGGAAATGCCGTTTGAGCGGCTGACCGAACTGCTGCGCCCGGAGCGCCGCCTGAATCATAATCCGGTTTTTGACGTGATGCTCAATATGCTCAACGCCCCACAGGGCGATAAGCAACTTGATGGCATCACGGTTCGCGAGTGCAGGCTGACGCAACCGCAGGCGAAATTTGCCCTGACCCTGTATGCACAGGAGCGTGAGGGTGAGCTGGTGCTGGAGTGGGTCTGGCCACAGGCGCGCTATGGGCACGGACAGATTCAGGCGCTGGCGCAGCAATTTATGGTGCTGCTGGAGCAGATTGCCGATGACGTGACGCGTCCGCTGCAGGATTACTCGCTGCTGACCCCTGTCGCGCGCCAGATATTGCCCGATCCACGGGTGTCGCTCTCTGGTGCGCAGGTAACCAGCGTTCCGGCGCTGTTTGCCGACACGGCACAGCGCGTGGCGGCACGGACGGCGATTGAGCAGGCTGGGCGTCAGTGGCACTACCAGGCGCTGGCGGAAACCGCCGCCAGTTATGCCGCCCAACTGCGCGCATCGGCGATCCGGCCCGGTGAGGTGATTGCTATCCACGGGCCGCGCAGTTTTGGTCTGATTGCGGCGATGTTAGCGGTGATGCAGACGGGCGGGGTGATGCTGCTGCTGGATAAAAATCTTTCACTGGCGCGCCGTCAGGCGATGCTCGATGAGGCTCAGCCGCAGCAGTTGCTGTGCGTGACGATGCCTGGGGGAAACCGCGACGATGATATCTGCGCCGATCCGCGCTGGCGTCAGGTTACTCACATTGATGCCTGGGCCGTGCAGCAGGCTGAGGTTGTTGCACCGACGGTGGATCCGCAGGCGGCCTGTTACCTGTTCTTTACCTCCGGCACCACCGGCAGGCCAAAGGGGATCATTGGTCAACAGCAGGCGCTGGCGCATTTCTTACAATGGCAGCGCGATACCTTTGCCATCGGGACAGAAGATCGCTGTGCGCAATTAACTGCGCTCAGTTTCGATGTGGTACTGCGCGATATTCTGACGCCGCTTATCAGTGGTGCAACGCTCTGCCTGCCGCCGTCGGAGGAGGATCTGTCGGCAGCAACGCTGTTCCCGTGGTTCAGGCAGCAGCGTATCACCAGCTTTCATACCGTGCCGACCATTGCGAAATCCTGGCTGTTAGCGGCGGAACAGGTGACTGCGTTGCCGGATCTGCAGCGGCTGTTTTTTGCCGGAGAGTTGCTGCCATCAGATCTGGTACGCCAGTGGCGCAGCCAGGTCAGCGCGCAGGCGGAGGTGGTCAATCTGTATGGTCCGACGGAAACCACGCTGGCGAAATGTTGCTATCGCGTACCGGTAGCGGCACGTTTGCCGCAGGCGTTACCGGTGGGGCAGGCTATCAGTGCCAGCCAGGTGCTGGTGCTGAATGCGCAGCTTCAGCAGTGCGGTATCGGTGAGCCGGGAGAGATCGTTATCCGTACCCGCTTTCCGTCGCTGGGTTACTTACAGGGCGGGCGACAGGCACCGGCGTTTATCGTTAACGCCTTTAGCGGTCAGGCGGATGACCTGCTGTATTTTACCGGTGATATCGGACAGGTGCGCCATGATGGCGTGGTGTGTCTGATCGGACGGCGCGATGATCAGGTGAAAATTCGCGGTATGCGGGTAGAACCGGGAGAAATCAGTGCGGTACTGCTCAGTCATCCGGCGGTTCAGGCGGCGGCGGTAACGGTATTCAGTGATGCGCAGAATGAAAAACGCATCGCCGCCTATTACGTTTCCGCATACCCCGCAGCGGAACCCGAGGAGCTGCGCCAGCATTTGCAGGCCCGGTTACCGGGCTATATGCAGCCCGCAGCCTGGATTGCCATTGAGCGGCTACCAATGACGCCAAACGGTAAGCTGGATCGCCGTCAGTTGCCGGATCCCGCTACGGCGATGCTGGCGCAACGTAAACAGGGCTATATTGCGCCATCCACTGAACTGGAGCGGCAGGTGGCGGCGGTATGGGCCAGCGTGCTGCAGGGGGAAACGCCCGGTACCAGCGATAATTTCTTTGATATCGGCGGTCATTCGCTGCTGCTGTTGCAGGTCAAAAATCAGCTTCAGCTGGCGTTACAGTGCGATATTCCGGTGGTGGCTTTATTTCAGTATCCCACCATTGCTGCTTTCGCCGCGTGGCTGGGTGACCAGGCACCACAACAGGATCTGATGGCCGAGGCTGATGCGCGTATCAGCAAGCGCCGTGAGGCATTGCTGCGGCGCAGACGTCGTTAATAAGAGGAACTGTATGTCACTCTGGTTTCACACATTTCGGCCACGTCCGGTGGCCGAATTACGTCTGATCTGCCTGCCGTTTGCCGGGGGCAGTGCCAGCCACTATCAGCCCTTTGTCAGCGGTCTGCCGTCATGGGTGGAACTCTGCGCAGCGCAACTGCCCGGACGCGGGTCGCGCCTGCGCGAAGCCCCGTTGCAGCGTATGGATCAGGTGGTGGAGGCGCTGCGCCAGCATCTGCCGCTGGATAAACCCTGGCTACTGTTTGGCCACAGTCTTGGCTGCCGCTTAGCCGTGGAATTAATGCTGGCGCTCAGGGCGCACGATCAGCGTTTGCCATTGCATTTTATTGCCTCGGGCTGTCGGCCACTGCAACTGACGCGCACCGTTCCGCCACTGTCGCCGCTCTCCGACGAGGCGTTTATCCGCCGTTTGCAGGACTACGGCGGCACGCCGCCGGAAGTGCTGGCCCATCAGGAGCTGATGGCGCTGGTTCTGCCAGCCCTGCGCGCCGATTTTCGCCTGGTGGAGGAGTATCGTCCGGGCGAGATCCCCCCCTTACCACTGCCCGTCACGGTGTTTAGCGGGCGACAGGATGCGGATGTGCCGCCAGCCGAATTGCCACAGTGGCAGGCACTTTTTACTGAACCGGCGGAGGTGCAGCTGTTTGATGGCGGACATTTTTTTATTCAGCAGAATCAGAAAGATGTCGCAGACGCACTGTTACAAATATTGCAGCGTTATCAGGAAAGGTAACCGGCCGCGCTTAAAATTTCCTGGTGGACAGACAAGCCGGTTGCTTTCAGGAATAACTGTTTTCAAACCAGCTTTCTAAAATAATCACCGCTGACAGCGAATCGACGTTGCTTTTGCTCAGGGCGCGAAAGCCGCCGCGCTCAAACAGTTCGGCACGGGCTTCAACGGTGCTCAGTCGTTCATCGTGTAACTCAACCTGCACCCCGAATCGTCCGTGCAGCCGGCTGGCGAATTTACGTGCCCGTGCGGTCAGCGGCTGCTCGCTGCCATCCATATTCAGCGGCAGACCGACCACCACCTTCTCTGGCTGCCACTCTTTCAGCAACGCGCCAATCTGATCCCAGTCGGGTACGCCATCCTTCGCCTTCAGCGCGGCCAGCGGCCGGGCGCTGGCGGTAAGCTGCTGACCCACCGCAACGCCAATACTTTTGGTACCAAAATCAAAGGATAACATCGTCATATTACTCATCAGGCGTGCCCCGCTTCAGACGCGATATTATGAATATCTACCCCCAGACTTTTCGCCGCTTCGCGCCAGCGTTCTGAAATGGGGGTCTGAAACAGAATAACGCTGTTGGCCGGGGTCGTGAGCCAGGCATTTTCCAGCAATTCGCCCTCAAGCTGACCTTTTTCCCAGGCACAGTAGCCCAGCGCCACCATCACCTGTGGCGGTTGTTCACTGGTGCCCAGGGTTTCCAGCACATCGCGTGAGGTGGTCAGCGCGGTGTTATCCGATACCCGGATGCTGGAGGCAAACATCTGTTGTGCAGAGTGCAGAATAAAGCCGCGATCCTCTGCCAGTGGTCCGCCGCAGAATACCGGTTTATCCAGTTTTACCGCCATATCATCCGCCGCTGGTGGGGTGATCTTTAATTTTTTCAGTATTTCGGCCACCGTCAGGTTTTCCAGCGGTTTATTGACGATCAGTCCCATTGCGCCTTCATCATTATGCTCACAGATATAGACGACCGATCGCTTAAACAGAGGATCCTGCAGGCCGGGCATGGCAATTAAAAAATGATGCTGTAAATTCATACTCACTGTTCTGCTGTCAGAGGGCTGCCGTTACGCTGCCGGCAGCTGTCAAAAGGGGCGGAGCCGGTGGCTCCGCAACGCCACTTATCCCAGCCGTTTTTCAATTGCATCCATCAGCATACCGGTAATCGAAATCGGGAAGGCCGCTTCGATTTCCCGGATGCAGGTGGGGCTGGTGACATTAATTTCCGTCAGGCGATCGCCAATAATATCCAGACCAACAAAAATCAGGCCCTTCTGTTTCAGGATCGGGGCCACTTTGCGGGCGATAGCCCAGTCGCTTTCGGATAGCGGGCGGGCTTCGCCACGGCCACCGGCGGCCAGATTACCGCGGGTTTCACCGGATTTAGGGATACGCGCCAGGCAGTAAGGCACCGGCTCACCGTCAACCACCAGCACGCGCTTATCACCGTCTTTTATTGCCGGCAGGTAGTTCTGCGCCATGCAGTACTGGCTGCCGTGTGCGGTCAGGGTTTCCACAATCACCGACAGATTGGGGTCATCCTGCTTCACGCGGAAGATGGACGCGCCACCCATGCCATCCAGCGGCTTAAGGATAATATCGCCATGCTGCTGCCAGAAGGTGCGAATGCGGTTGGTGTCGCGGGTGACCAGGGTGTCCGGAGTCAGTTCGGCAAACCAGGCGGTAAACAGCTTTTCGTTACAGTCGCGCAGGCTCTGCGGTTTATTAACGATCAGGGTGCCCTGCTCTTCGGCGCGTTCCAGAATATAGGTGGCGTAAATAAACTCGGTATCAAACGGCGGATCCTTACGCATCAGCACCACATCCAGTTCGGACAGGGCGATATCCTGCTCGCCGTTAAACTCGTACCAGCTGTCGCTGTTGCGCGCGACTTTCAGCAGACGGGTACGCGCACGGCCTTCTCCAGCCTGCAGATAGAGATCGTTCATCTCTATATAATGCAGTTGATAGCCACGCAACTGTGCTTCCATCAACATGGCAAAACTGCTGTCTTTTTTAATATTGATGGCGCTGATTGGGTCCATCACAATGCCCAGCTTAATCATATTCTCTCCGCAACGTTCTGAAGTGGGTTAGCCCAGGTCGCCGAAGCGTACCTGCAGCGCGGTGATTGCCGTCAGGGCAGTGGTTTCGGTACGCAGTACCCGTGGCCCTAACAGAATATCGGTAAATTCATGCTTTGAGGTCATGGCGATTTCATCCGCCGAAAGACCGCCTTCCGGCCCAATCAACAGTCGCACACGTTCCGGGTTGGACGGTAGCGTGGTAATGCTATGCGTTGCGCGTGGGTGCAGATTCAGCTTTAGGCCACTGTCTGCTTCGGCGCACCAGGCATCCAGCGTCATCGCCGGACGGATCTCCGGCAGTCGGTTACGTCCACACTGTTCGCAGGCGGCAACCGCAATCTTCTGCCACTGCTGAATTTTTTTTGCCAGCCGTTCGCCATCCAGTTTGACGCCGCAGCGTTCAGAGAACAGCGGGGTAATCACATTGACCCCCAGTTCGACGGCTTTCTGCACCGTGAACTCCATTTTCTCGCCGCGTGACATCACCTGGCCGAGGTGCAGAAACAGCGGAGACTCACGGCTGTCGTGCGTGGCAGCACCAATCTTAACCCGTACCTGTTTTTTGTCGGCCTGAATAATTTCAGCGCTGAACGTCTGGTCAGTGCCGTCAAACAGTTCCAGCATCTGACCGGGAGCCATACGCAGCACGCGGCCCACATGGCCGGCAGCCTCCTCGCTGAGGGCAATATCGCTGTCGGGTTGCAATGCAGCGGGGTGATAAATGCGGGGTATACGCATGGAAATCCTGTCAAAGTTACCGTCTGTGACCTGCAGTGTAGGCCAGTGATTTTAGCGCTGGCAAGCCTGCTGAACATAAGGATTGTGATTTCCCTGTACCCGGGCAATGCGCCGGTCACGTTCACATTCCCACGCGCTGACCGGATACTGCTTATCCCAGACGGTCATTAGCTGGGTTTGCTGGCGTGACATCGCCAGCTGATAGCTGTCGCGCATATAGAACCAGGTGCGGGCAATGGCGCCGCGCGCCGCAGCTGGCGGCTCGGCCTGCTTATGTTTAAAATCCACTTTCATCGCACACTGCCCGTACTGGCCCGCGCCCCCATTCCACTGGCTGTACATAAAATTAGCGCGGTCGCCATTCACTTCACCAATCGCCGGCTGCAGGTTATGCAGATCGCTTTCGATGCGGCGGTATTGTGGATCTTTAGCACACTTTTTTCTGCCACCCTGCTGCCAGCACTGGCGCTGATGGCCGAATGTCCAGGCGGGAACGACGTGTTCCCATTCAACCCGACTGGCGCGCTGCGCATTTTTACGCACCTGGAAGCCGCAGGAGCTGAGATCAACAATGCCTTGTTTACCCATCCAGATAATCTGGCAGCCGCAGTAAAAGGTGCCGGGAGCATCCGCGTGGATACGGGCGGCCTGGATTTTAGCCTGTGAAAAATTATTCAGTTGATAGTCATGACTGCGGGCAGCAGCGGAAGCAGAGAGCAGTAAAACGAAAGAGCAGGCCAGGAGGGGCAAAATTTTGTGCAGCATATTCCGGTACATCTGTAACCCATAGCAAGGCTGCGGAGATTAACAGATGTCAAAGGAATAACGAATAACGGCATGACAATAAGTCGTTTATTATCCCATTGACTGCGTTTTTTATCCGTTTTCAGCTGAGCTGAATTCGCCGGAGTGCAATAATTCGCCGCAGTTGCGACAGCGGTATTCACTCTCACCGCGCAGCACCCGGTTATGGCGGCGCACGCTGAGCTGATGCTGCTGACAGCGGCAGGCGTAGGGAAACTGCCGCCCCTGCACGGCGGCGACGTCAAAACGGTGGGTACGTCCGGCGGGTACTTCCAGCACATGCTCCATCATCCACTTCCACTCTTTGCCGTGAGGAGCCACCCGGCCAAAATATTTCCAGACCAGCAGATGCGCCAGCTCGTGGGGCACCACTTCATCAACAAAGGCCTGGCGGTTTTCCATTAACAGCACAGGATTAAGGCGAATTTCCCAGCGTTGCAGCCAGGCCGAGCCTGCGGTAGTACCGCGCTGTTGCCACGAAAGGGTGGGTTGCGGATAGTGACGCTGTAAACGTTGATTTGCCTGCTGTAGCTTTTCGCGCAGCCGTTGCATAACGGCCTGCTGCAGGGCAATGGGGACGCGTGGGGATTTCATGCGCCAGAGCATAAGGGCTGTGGACGGGCAACGCAAGTCAGCTAAAAAAGTAACAGAACCCTGAATGGTTTTGACCCTGGCCGTTGACCTTGACCTGGCCGTTGACCCTGACCTGGTAGTTGACCCTGACCTGGTAGTTGACCTTTGGGCGGCATCAGGAACGAAGCCGAGGCGATGACGATTTCCAGGAAGAGCCGCCAGGACGGCGGCGAAAGGCGTGTTGAGACAGGATGTCGAATCACGGCGATCCATCGGAAACTGGCGTGGCCGAGGGAACCTGCGTAGCAGGCGACGTGACGCCGCAAGCGCGGGGTCAAGGGGATATCGCGACTGATATCCCCTTGTCGCCAGCCCACGTAGTGGGATGGTGAAACGTAGTTGACCTGGCTTTTAAAACACACAAACCCCAAAGCCAACCCAACCAAACTCAAACCCAGCCCCACGCAGTGGCCCATCTCAGACTGTGGGAATCAGTCCTGCTGACCGATATCGCGCAGCCGTTTACCACTCAACAAATTACGTTCAATATGCTCCAGCGAAACATTCTTGGTTTCCGGGATCAGCCAGAAGGTCAGCACAATAAAGAACAGATTCAGTGCGGCATACACCCAGAACGTGTTGGCATTGCCCAGGGTATTCAGCATGGTCAGGAAGGTCGCACCCACCACCATATTGGCAATCCAGTTAGTGGTGGTCGAAACGGCGATGCCGAAATCACGCCCTTTCAGCGGCTGAATTTCAGAACACAGCACCCAGATCAGCGGGCCGGCACTCATGGCGAAACCGACGATAAACATTAGCAGCATCGCAACAGCAAAGTACTGTGCGGCGCTGGTGTCGATACCTACATGCAGCATGGTACCCAGTACGCCCATACCGATGGCCATCACCAGGAAGCCCAGTTTCAGCGTCGGTTTACGTCCCCAGCGATCTACCAGACCGATAGCGATAAAAGTGGCCAGCACGTTAACCAGACCAACAATCACCGTACCCCACATTTGCTGCGTGGTATTGGCAAAGCCGGCAATCTCAAAGATTTTCGGTGCGTAGTACATAATCACGTTCATCCCGGTAAACTGCTGCATCACCTGCAACAGAACCCCGAGATAAACCGCCCGACGGAAGTTGCTGTTATCTTTAAACAGCGACCCGCCGGACTGTTTAATCTTCAGGCTTTCGCGGATTTCATCCAGCTCACGCTTAGCCTGCTCGCTGCTGTCACGCAGGCGATCCAGCACCCGCTGAGCATCGCGGAAGTTGCCTTTGGCGGCCAGCCAGCGCGGGCTGTTCGGCAGGAAGACTACGCCAATCAGCAGCAGCAGGGCAGGGATGGTGATGATGCCCAGCATCCAGCGCCATGCGCCGCTGTAACTGAAGGCGGTGTCGGACAGATACGCGCCGAGAATACCGATAGTGATCATCAGCTGGTACAGTGAGATCATACTGCCGCGAATTTTCTCCGGGGCAATTTCCGACAGATACAGCGGAGCGGTATAAGACGCCACGCCCACTGCCAGACCCAGCAGAATGCGAGCCACAATCAGCATTTCCGGGTTAGGGGAGAGGGCGGACCACAGCGAACCGATAACGAACAGAATTGCGCCAATCATCAGGCTTTTTTTACGGCCCAGAGAAGAGGACATCCATCCGCTGCCGACTGCGCCAATCGCGGCACCAAACATCATTGAGCTTACAATCCATTCCTGCTGGTGTGCAGTGACGTCGAAGCTTTTTGCGATAAAAGGTAGCGCCCCGGCGATCACGCCAATATCCAGCCCAAACAACAGGCCAGCCAGTGCAGCCAGGAAACAGACAAACAGGGTCATCGCCTGGTTCGATGTTCTGCTGCGTTTTTTATTATCAGGCATAATGCCTCCGTTGAGTAAAACGTTTATGGTGTTAACAGACCATCAGGATAGCGGACAGCGTGAGAAAAACAGAGTTTGTCTGTGTAATCGGTTACATCTTCCTGCTCACGAGAAGCCTGTTTTTTTTCCTGTACCTGTCAGGCGCACAGACTGCCAGTTAACTGACTACTATGATGTAAGACAGCGCTGAAAGTAGTGCAAATCATGTTAGGTAAAAAGGTGATTTAAGTCTCAAAATTTTGGGATAAATGTGGTGAAAAGTGTAATCGCTATCATATTCGTTTTTTTATCGAGTCACCACTAATTAACTCATTGATTATATTGGTTTTGTTTTCGGGCGAAATTTATCGATAATCGGTAAGGTTAACTATTAATCAGGCAGAGATAAGCCACCATCAGATTGACGCTTAAATCCCTTTTAATACTTTGGGTTTAAGGGGCGTGATTTGCTGACAGCTAACCCTGCAATCGGCTCAGTGCGATCTTTGTTCAAATCTAAAATAAGAAAATTTATTAAAATAATTTGCGAAAATTTGTTTTTATCAACTAATCGGATAGTTTAATTTCTCCCGCTGTGCCAGCATCGCTGTTGTTATTTCATGCCGTCAAAGGAGGACAGGGTATGGGAATGGCAAAGTTATAGTTTCAGTGTATTATATTCTGGTTGCTCCTGCTGGCAATTTATTACACTACCGCAAACCTGGTTACCGTTATATCAGGTGCGGAGTTTAACCCGGAAGCGACATTCTCCCAGGGAGTTGTTTACAGCTCGCTACTGCTTTTCCTTTATTGCAAAAGGAAACCCACCGTTCGCTAATAATTGACAGGGGAATTATGATGCAGTAATTAAATCAACTTGTGTTAAGAACCATTGTCGGTGCCGAAGGTTTCAGCGGTGGCGAGCTGGCTGGTGCAATGGCTGCCGGTGCGGTCACAGGAGGGCTGGGTGGTGCTGCTATTGGTGGGGTCGGCGTCATCCCCGGAGCAATAGGGGCGCGGCTCTCGCGGGTGCCGGTTACGCGGCCAGCAAGCTGGTTCAGGGGGCATCAGGCGGCGGTGGAGCGAAACCATCGGTTCCCGCTCCGGGCGGCGGACGGGTTTGCCGTATTTATGCTGGCTATCAGATTTGTGAGTAAAACCTGGGGCTGTAAAGTCAGAATAGCGGTTTAGAATCCGCTGTTCTGCTATGGTCATCAGTTTGTCCGTGACACTCGCTGTGCCAGGTAGTTTATCAGGAAAATAACTGATGCCCTGTCAGGGTTCTGCCAGCAACAAACTCCCGACTCGTGAGTATCAGGTATACCATCATAGTGATGGCATATTTTATATATACCCGCTATTCACCCTTGTTTGATAAATTTTTGGTACTACAGTAAAATCAGATTGTTCTTGCTAATGGAATGTCACAATAATGGGAAGGGAAGGTTCGGTACGTCTCTTAACTTCAGGTGAAATACAGCTTGGGAAAAGTATTTTCGGTAATTCGATTCAGTGGAACAACGTTTGGGTTAACTGTGAAAGCTATCTTCCATTTGCTCTCCAGGGTAAGTTTGTGGGTATGACTCCGAATGGTGAAATGTATTTCAGAAAAGAAACCTATCAAAAAGATTTTTCTAAATCATCAAATTCGGATAAACATTTTTTTTCATGAAATGGTACATGTTTGGCAAAAAACAAATGGTATGTGGGTAAAAACAAGAGGTTTATTTAGTTGGGCTTCAAGTTATAAATATACCATTGATGTAAATAAAAAATTAAATAATTACAGTATGGAACAACAGACTCAAATCATAGCGGATTATTTTTTGTTGAAGACTTACGGAACTGGCGAGTTACAAAAGGAAATCGGCAGGATGGCTGGATTTCAGGGCGAATTGAACGGTAATACGAAATCACTTTTTCGGAAAATACTCCCGGCATCCATATTGTGAGGGCAAATTAATGATAAAAATATTAATATCTATTTTTACCATTTTTCTTATTACTTCCTGTCATATGGGAGATATTCGGCCAGCCAATATCCAATCTGGTATCACAACTGTTGCCGGTCAGGTTTGTATCTCCGCGCCGATATCTGCTGAGGAACGGCTTCATTCACTGAGTATCAGTGAAGTCGGTAATTATGATAATCGGATAGAAAAAAAATTCACCGTGCAAAATGCTTCAGAGTTACGTGCTGGTCAGTGCCTGCCGAACTTTGATTTCAGGTTTGCATCGGGTCATGCCTATATATCCTCTGTACAGTCTGTGTATCGGAACGGGAAGGACAGGGTTCCGGTGGGGAATAATTACAGTGTTACATTTTCACTATGGACCGAAAATGGAGAGTTAAAAGCAGCGGATATTAATTAAGAGCCTGTCCCGCCAGGCTGTTTTATTCGTTATTTTGAACCCAGGCCTGTGCTCCGAATCCCACGTACTCCAACTTAATAGATATAAAAAAATCCGGGAGCAAATGTATCCCGGATTTTTATCATAACTTTAATCGCTTAATCTGCCGGGGCGTCTGCATACAGATGCCAGACGAAAGCTTATTTCAGACCAGCAGCATCACGCAGCTGTGCCGCTTTGTCGGTTTTTTCCCACGGGAAGTGTTCGCGACCAAAGTGACCGTAAGCAGCAGTTTCACGGTAGATTGGGTGCAGCAGATCCAGCATCTGGATCAGACCGTAAGGACGCAGATCGAAGAACTCACGTACCAGCAGGTTCAGCTGCTCAGTGGCAATTTTCTCGGTGCCAAAGGTTTCCACCATGATGGAAGTCGGTTCTGCTACGCCGATAGCGTAAGATACCTGGATCTCACAGCGATCCGCCAGACCGGCGGCGACAATATTTTTTGCCACATAGCGGGCGGCGTAGGCGGCAGAACGGTCAACTTTTGACGGATCCTTACCAGAGAAGGCACCGCCGCCGTGACGCGCCATGCCGCCGTAGGTATCAACGATGATTTTACGCCCGGTCAGACCACAGTCGCCCATTGGACCACCAATCACAAAACGACCGGTTGGGTTGATATGGTATTTGGTGCTGGCGTTGATCCACTCTGCCGGCAGTACCGGTTTGATGATCTCTTCCATCACCGCTTCCTGCAGATCGCGCTGGGAAATATCTTCCGCATGCTGAGTTGACAGCACCACGGCATCAATACCGACAATTTTGCCATCGTCGTACTGGAAGGTGATCTGGCTTTTCGCATCCGGACGCAGCCACGGCAGGCTGCCGTTTTTACGCACTTCAGACTGGCGCTGTACCAGGCGGTGAGCATAAGTCACGGGTGCCGGCATCAGCACATCAGTTTCATTGGTGGCATAACCAAACATCAGCCCCTGGTCACCGGCACCCTGCTCCAGCGGATCGGCACGGTCAACGCCCTGGTTGATATCCGGTGACTGCTTACCAATCGCGCTCAGTACCGCGCAAGAGTTGGCATCAAAGCCCATATCAGAATGGACATAGCCGATATCACGTACGGTCTGACGGGTAATTTCTTCAATGTCTACCCAGGCGCTGGTAGTGATTTCACCACCAACCAGCACCATGCCGGTCTTAACATAGGTTTCGCAGGCGACACGCGCTTTCGGATCCTGCTCAAGGATGGCATCGAGCACAGCATCAGAAATTTGATCGGCGATTTTATCAGGATGTCCTTCTGATACGGACTCGGATGTAAAAAGGTGTTTGGCCATTTTGTTCTTTACCTTACTGAAACGGGTTAAATGACGGCTGCTTAGCGCAGACTGACTACGCCCCCACAGGCAAAGCCATGAGCAGTACTGATGTTAATGCTGAAATCTGAAATCAATGCCGTACTGGCTGCTTTGCTGCCATGCCAGCCGAAGCTGACTGAGTTCTAGTGATGCTTAAATGCTATCCAGTTTAGATGGATCCACATCTGGACGGCTATTTTAGAGTAGAGGCTGCGCCGATTGCCAGCACTTTTTAGCTCAGTCACATTTTTCACCATCCGGGTTAGCGGGAAATTATTTTGCTGCTAAACAGTTGGCAGCTGATTTAGCTTTTGCATTTTTCGCTCTCAGGGGGTATAAACGCGACAACCTGTGGCATCTTTTTCCGCTCAGGCATCGCCACCGCCAGTGCGCCCACAGCGGTCAGGCTGTAACGCTCGTGTTGATTTTCCGACCCCCCGTGGGTGGGTGTGGAGGTGATAACCGTAATGAACCAGGGTCTGTCTCATCCGTTGCGAAACGCCGGTCCGGCGTGTTCCTTTTCCAGCCAGCCAGTTAACTTTCTGCCAATCCTAAAAATGTGCCGAACACGATGACAGTGCGCCAGTGTTGTTGTTCAGGGTGACTGAACTTTCGCTATCAGTTTTGTCTGACCGGGTACGTGGGGTTTTTGACGTGTTTTACAGTGCTATACTTCATCAGCTTATTTTCACGCTGCGCCAGCCTGCCAGGCTGAGGGTGCTGCCGTGCAGAGCGTTGCTGCTGTCGGCTTTGCCCGCAGCAGAAGTTAACCGTTTTGCTTCACAACATATTGAGGTTTGCGATGTCTGACGACATGAAATCAATTAAGGGTTCGTCAGCAGGCGAACAGGGTGTACTGCGTTCCATGCAGGAAGTGGCCGTTAACAGCCAGGATGCCAGTAGAATGCTGCGTACCTACAATATTGCCTGGTGGGGCAATAACTATTACGACGTCAATGAACTGGGCCATATCAGCGTCTGCCCCGATCCCGATGTGCCGCAGGCGCGGGTGGACCTGGCGAAACTGGTGAAAGAGCGCGAAGCTAACGGCCAGCGTCTGCCAGCTTTGTTCTGCTTCCCGCAAATTTTGCAGCACCGTCTGCGCTCCATCAACGCCGCGTTCAAACGTGCGCGTGAGTCATACGGCTATCGCGGTGACTACTTCCTGGTGTATCCGATCAAGGTTAACCAGCATAAGCGCGTGATTGAATCGCTGATCAACTCCGGTGAGCCGCTCGGGCTGGAAGCCGGCTCGAAAGCCGAACTGATGGCAGTGCTGGCCCATGCCGGCATGACCCGCTCAGTGATTGTCTGTAACGGCTACAAAGACCGCGAATATATCCGTCTGGCGCTGATCGGCGAGAAGATGGGGCACAAGGTCTACCTGGTGCTGGAAAAAATGACCGAAGTCAGCCTGGTGCTGGAAGAAGCAGAGCGTCTGAATGTGGTGCCGCGTTTGGGGATCCGTGCGCGCCTGGCCTCTCAGGGCTCAGGCAAGTGGCAGGCCAGCGGCGGTGAAAAATCCAAGTTCGGTCTGTCGGCTTCTCAGGTGCTGAATCTGGTGGAAATTATGCGTAACGCGGGGCGTATCGAAAGCCTGCAGCTGCTGCACTTCCACCTCGGTTCGCAGATGGCGAATATCCGCGATATTGCTACCGGCGTGCGTGAGTCGGCGCGTTTCTACGTCGAGCTGGCGAAGCTGGGGGTCAATATCCAGTGCTTCGACGTTGGCGGTGGTCTGGGGGTTGACTATGAAGGCACCCGTTCCCAAAGCGACTGCTCGGTAAACTATGGCCTGAACGAATACGCCAACAACGTCATCTGGGCGATTGGCGATGCCTGTAAAGAGCATAACCTGCCGCATCCAACGGTGATCACCGAATCCGGGCGCGCGGTAACGGCGCACCATACCGTACTGGTCTCTAATATTATTGGCGTCGAGCGCAATGAGTTCAGCACGCCGCAGCCGCCATCGATTGACGCGCCACGCCCGATAATCAGTATGTGGGAAACCTGGCAGGAGATGCACAGGTCTAACAGCGGCCGTTCGCTGCGCGAATGGCTGCACGACAGCCAGATGGATCTGCATGATATCCATACCGGTTATGCGCACGGCTCCTATGATCTGACCCAACGTGCCTGGGCAGAGCAGCTTTATTTAGGGATATGTCACTATATTCAGCAGCATCTTGACCCCAGTAACCGCGCCCACCGGCCGATTATTGATGAACTGCAGGAGCGTATGGCGGATAAGATCTACGTCAACTTCTCACTGTTCCAGTCGATGCCGGATGCCTGGGGAATCGATCAGCTGTTCCCGGTATTGCCTCTGGAAGGTCTGGATAAAGTGCCGGAGCGCCGCGCCGTTCTGCTTGATATCACATGTGATTCTGATGGCACCATCGACCATTATATTGATGGTGACGGCATTGCTACCACCATGCCGATGCCGCAGTACGATATGGAAAATCCACCGATGCTCGGCTTCTTTATGGTGGGTGCGTATCAGGAGATCCTCGGCAATATGCATAACCTGTTCGGTGATACCGAAGCAGTGGATGTGTTTGCTTATGCCGATGGCCGGGTTAATGTGCAGCTCTCTGATGAAGGCGATACGGTGGCGGACATGCTGGAGTACGTGCAGCTGAACCCGGAAGAGCTGCTGACCCACTTCCGTAATCAGATTAAGCAGACCGGACTGGATGAAGAGCTGCGCGCGCAGTTCATTAAAGAGTTCGAGAGCGGGTTATACGGCTACACTTATCTGGAAGATGAGTAATTTTACCTCAACAGGATATAGCCGGTAATGAACGGCGGCGGGATTGGAAACCGCAATCCTGTATTTTTCCGCAGCAAGTAATGGGAGTGGTTATGGGTCTGTTTGATGAGTTAATTAAAAATACCCTGGGGGGTAATTCGCAGCAGTCTGGTGAAGGGCGTTCCCCTTTGGGCGGTAAAGTGGGGGCACTGGCAGTCATGGCGATCCTGCAATGGGTGCAGTCTCAGGGCGGTTTCCAGGCGGTTCTGGCGAAACTGCAGCAGGGTGGTTTGGGCGACCTGGCCGGGAGCTGGCTGGGTAAAGGGGATAATCATCCGGTAGACGCCAACCAGCTGCAGTCGGCATTTAGCAACACTGATCTGCAGTCGCTGGCCGATCATCTGGGCACCAGTCAGGACGATGCGCTGGCAAAACTGAAGGAGTTTCTGCCGCAGTTTATTGACCGCGCATCGCCGCAAGGCCAGCTGGAGCCGGGCGTGGAGAACCACGTCAGTAATGGCGGTACTGAGGATCTGGCGAAGATGGTTGACGGCTTATTTGGCAAAAAATAAGCTGCCGATATTCACCAGCGTCACAGCGCTCTAAAATCACAGGCTAATCCCTTCCACGTCGGATATGACGGGAAGGGATTTTTTTATTATTATCAGGCACACCAGCGCCGGCAACGCGCTTTCTGTCTGTTGAGGATCTGCTATGTACAATACCTTAAACCATGAGTATGACAACTCGCTGGTTTCCAACGCTTTCGGCTTTATGCGCTTTCCGCTTAATTTCAAACCCTGCGACAGCGATGCCGAGTGGGTGATTACCGGCGTGCCTTTTGATGCCGCAACATCGGGACGTCCGGGCAGCCGCCTGGGGCCGGGGGCGATCCGTCAGATCTCCACTAATCTGGCGTGGGAAGGCTGCCGCTGGCCGTGGGATTTCGATCTGCGTCAGCGCCTGAACGTGGTGGACTGTGGCGATCTGGTGTACGCATTTGGCGATTCTCAGGATCTCAGCACCCGCCTGCAGGCCCATGCCGAGAGTCTGCTGGCCAGCGGTAAGCGGATGCTGACCTTTGGCGGCGACCACTACATCAGCCTGCCGCTGCTGCGCGCCCACGCCAAAACCTTTGGCAAAATGGCGCTGGTCCATTTTGATGCCCATACCGACACCTATTCCAACGGCCCGACCTTTGACCACGGCACCATGTTCCACCATGCGCCGCAGGAAGGGCTGATCGATCCGCAGCGTTCGGTGCAGATCGGTATTCGTACCGAATTTGATAAATCGCTCGGCTTTAACGTGCTGGATGCGGCACAGGTTAACGATCGCAGCGTGGATGACATCCTGGCGCAGGTGAAGCAGATTGTCGGTGATATGCCGGTTTACCTGACCTTTGATATTGACTGCCTCGATCCGGCACACGCGCCGGGCACCGGTACCCCGGTGATTGGTGGTCTGACCACCGATAAAGCCAGCAAGCTGGTGCGCGGCCTGCAGGGGCTGAATATTGTTGGTATGGATCTGGTGGAAGTGGCCCCGGGTTACGATCAGTCCGATATCACCGCACTGGCGGCGGCGTCTCTGGCGCTGGATATGCTGCATGTTCAGGCAGTTAACAAAGGCTGATGCGTAAGTGATCAGGGCGGACCCGTTTGCCGGGAAAACCGCCCTTTATGCCACTATTTTTACCCGCCGTGCCATGTACATGTGACCCCGGTTTATGTACATTGATCGGCGACTTTCCTAAGGTTTTGCCTGATAAATCATTTATTACAAAAGGTTAAGGAAGGCGAAGCGATAAACCCGACCTGGAGTTGAACATGTCTTCACGTAAAGAGCTTGCCAACGCTATTCGTGCATTAAGTATGGACGCCGTGCAAAAGGCCAAATCCGGACATCCCGGCGCCCCGATGGGTATGGCTGATATTGCCGAAGTTCTGTGGCGTGACTTTCTGAATCACAATCCAACCAATCCACAGTGGGCAGACCGTGACCGCTTTGTGCTGTCCAACGGCCACGGCTCAATGCTGATTTACAGCCTGCTGCACCTCACCGGTTACGATCTGCCGATCGCTGAGCTGGCGAATTTCCGTCAGCTGCACTCCAAAACGCCGGGCCACCCGGAATATGGTTACACCGTTGGCGTTGAAACCACCACTGGCCCACTGGGGCAGGGGATTGCCAATGCGGTAGGGCTGGCGATTGCAGAACGCACTCTGGCGGCACAATTTAACCGTCCTGGTCATGAGATTGTTAACCATAACACTTATGTGTTTATGGGCGATGGCTGTATGATGGAGGGGATTTCCCACGAAGTGTGTTCACTGGCGGGAATCCTGGGTCTGGGCAAACTGATTGCCTTCTATGATGACAACGGCATCTCTATCGACGGCCACATTGATGGCTGGTTTACCGACGATACGGCAAAACGCTTTGAAGCCTACGGCTGGCATGTGATCCGCGGTATCGACGGTCACGATGCGAATGCAATTGCTAAAGCGACGGCGGAAGCTAAAGCGGTGACGGATAAGCCATCGCTGCTGATGTGTAAAACCGTTATTGGCTTTGGTTCTCCGAACAAAGCCGGTACGCACGATTCGCACGGCGCACCGCTGGGCGATGACGAGATTGCGCTGACCCGTAAGCAGCTGGGCTGGAACTATCCGCCATTTGAAATCCCGCAGGATATTTATGCTCAGTGGGATGCGAAGCAGGCCGGTAAAGCCAAAGAAGCGGCGTGGGACGCAAAGTTTGCTGCCTACGCGCAGGCGTTCCCGCAACTGGCGCAGGAATTCAGCCGCCGGGTGAAAAACGATCTGCCAGCCAACTGGCAGGCAGAATCGCAGAAGTTCATTGAACAGCTGCAGGCTAATCCGGCCAAAATCGCCAGCCGTAAAGCGTCTCAGAATACGATCGAAGCTTTTGGTAAGCTGCTGCCGGAATACCTCGGCGGTTCCGCTGACCTGGCACCAAGTAACCTGACCATGTGGTCCGGCTCACAGCCGATCAACGAAAACCCGGCGGGTAACTATATCCACTACGGGGTACGTGAATTCGGGATGACTGCCATTGCTAACGGCATCACCCTGCACGGCGGCTTTGTGCCTTACACCGCCACCTTCCTGATGTTTGTTGAATATGCCCGTAACGCTGCGCGTATGGCGGCACTGATGAAGATCCGTCAGATCATGGTGTACACCCATGATTCGATTGGTCTGGGTGAAGATGGTCCAACCCATCAGCCGGTTGAGCAGATGGCCAGCCTGCGCGTGACGCCAAATATGAGCACCTGGCGTCCGTGTGACCAGGTTGAAACCGCGATTGCCTGGCAGTACGCCATTGAGCGTCATGATGGCCCGACTGCGCTGATCCTCTCACGCCAGAATCTGGCACAGCAGGAGCGTAGCGCACAACAGCTGGCTGATGTGAAGCGCGGTGGTTACATCCTGAAAGACTGCGCGGGTACGCCACAGCTGATCCTGATTGCCACCGGCTCTGAAGTTGAGCTGGCGGTTGAGGCATACCAGCAGCTGACGGCAGAAGGCTACAAAGTGCGGGTGGTGTCCATGCCATCAACCGATGCCTTCGATAAACAGGACGCGGCTTACCGTGAAGCGGTACTGCCAAAAGCCGTGAGCGCGCGCGTGGCGGTTGAAGCCGGCATTGCCGACTACTGGTATAAATATACCGGTTTGAACGGCGCTATCGTTGGCATGACCACCTTTGGTGAGTCTGCGCCGGCTGAGAAGCTGTTTGAAGAGTTTGGCTTTACCGTGAAAAACGTGGTTGCTAAGGCGAAAAGCCTGCTGTAATTCGCGCAGGGCGGCGTCAGCCGCCCTGATCCTCAGGGATAAGGTTTACATTGTGCTGAATGTCCCCGTCCTTTTCGTTTTTTTGTGACGCAGATCGTAACCTGACGTCCTTAATTGACCCCGAATATTCCTATTATTCCTAACTTCCGTTATCCTTGCTGAAGCGTTTCAGTATTAGCGTTACAGGCAGATAGCCGGGAATTTTTTGTTCAGGCAGGGTTAAATAATTCTCTGTACAAATGTCAGCGGCTGGCTCAGGCTGGGTGTCCGCAAAATGTGAATTTTGATGCAGGAGTAATATGACAGTTCGCATTGCCATAAACGGATTCGGGCGCATCGGGCGCAATGTTCTGCGTGCGCTGTATGAGAGCGGCCGTCGGGCAGAAATTACCGTTGTCGCGATTAACGAACTGGCCGAAGCAACGGCGATGGCGCATTTGTTAAAATACGACACCAGCCACGGGCGTTTCGCCTGGGATGTTCGTCAGGAACGAGATTTGCTGACGGTGGGCGATGACAATATTCGTCTGCTGCATCAGCGTGATATCTGCGATTTGCCCTGGCGTGAGCTGAATGTCGATGTGGTGTTGGACTGTACTGGGGTATACGGCAGTCGGGCAGACGGTCTGGCCCATCTGCAGGCCGGGGCGAAAAAGGTGTTGTTTTCTCATCCCGGCGATCACGATCTGGATGCCACCGTGGTGTTTGGCGTCAATGAAGATCAGCTGTTGCCGCAGCACCAGCTGGTTTCTAATGCGTCCTGTACCACTAACTGCATTATTCCGGTGATTAAGTTACTGGATGATGCCTGGAGCATTGAGTCAGGTACGGTGACGACTATCCACTCTGCGATGCACGATCAGCAGGTGATCGATGCTTATCACCCGGATCTGCGGCGTACCCGTGCCGCCAGCCAGTCGATCATCCCGGTCGATACCCGTCTGGCCGCCGGTATTACTCGTATCTTCCCCAAATTTAATGACTGTTTTGAAGCCATAGCGGTGCGTGTGCCCACCATTAACGTTACGGCAATTGACCTGAGCGTCAGCGTGCGTAATCCGGTTCAGGCCGCTGAGGTTAATGCGCTGCTGCAAAGTGCATCAGTGGGGAAATTTAGTGGTATAGTCGATTACACTGAATTACCGCTGGTCTCTATCGATTTTAACCACGATCCGCACAGTGCCATTGTGGACGGCACCCAGACAAGGGTCAGTGGTCGTCGCCTGATTAAAACCCTGGTCTGGTGTGATAACGAATGGGGCTTTGCTAACCGCATGATTGATACCACTTTAGCCATGGCTGCCAGCGGTTTTCCGCGCCGGTAGCCGGATCTGTAAAACTTTGAGAATCAACGAGAGGTTTCACCATGTCCGTAATTAAGATGACCGATCTGGATCTGTCTGGAAAACGTGTTCTGATCCGTGCAGATCTGAACGTGCCAGTAAAAGAAGGGAAAGTGACGTCTGACGCACGTATTCGTGCTTCACTGCCAACCATTGAAGCGGCACTGAAGCAGGGCGCAAAAGTGATGGTGACTTCCCACCTGGGGCGTCCGACCGAAGGTGAATATAACGAAGAGTTTTCTCTGCTGCCGGTGGTGAAATACCTGCAGGAGAAACTGGGTGCCGATAACGTTTCACTGGCGAAAAACTACCTCGACGGTGTGGAACTGACCGCCGGTAAGCTGGTGGTGCTGGAGAACGTTCGTTTCAACAAGGGCGAGAAGAAAGATGACGAAGGGCTGGCGAAAAAATACGCCGCGCTGTGCGATATCTTCGTGATGGACGCCTTTGGTACTGCGCACCGCGCGCAGGCATCCACTCACGGCGTGGGTAAATTCGCTGAGGTGGCCTGTGCAGGTCCTCTGCTGTCTGCTGAGCTGGAAGCGCTGGGCAAGGCTCTGTCTAACCCGGCCCGCCCGATGGTTGCCGTGGTGGGGGGATCTAAAGTCTCCACTAAATTCGATGTGCTGAACTCGCTGGTGAAAATCGCCGATACCGTGATTGTCGGTGGCGGTATCGCCAACACCTTTGTGGCTATCGACAACAATGTGGGTAAATCCCTGTACGAGCCTGATTTTGTTGACGCGGCGAGAAAACTGCGTGACGAATTCGGTATTCCGGTTCCAACGGATTCTCGCGTTGGGACTGAGTTCTCTGAAACGGCGCCGGCAACCGTGAAAAAAGTCAATGAGATCAATGATGATGAAGAGATCATGGACTTCGGTGATGACACCGCACAGGCGATGGCTAAGCTATTGAAAGAAGCGAAAACCATTCTGTGGAATGGCCCGGTTGGGGTGTTTGAATTCCCGAACTTCCGTAAGGGCACCGAAATCGTGGCTAACGCCATTGCGCAAAGCGATGCGTTCTCTATTGCCGGTGGTGGTGATACCCTGGCCGCTATCGATCTGTTCGGTATTGAAGATAAGATATCTTATATCTCTACCGGCGGCGGGGCGTTCCTGGAGTTTGTTGAAGGTAAAGTGCTGCCAGCCGTCGCCATGCTGGAAGCGCGCGCAAAACAGTAATCTTCGCGGCGGTATGGCGCTCCATACCGCCTGAACAGTTGTCTGGACGTCAGGCAATCTTTTAATCTGACCGCAGAAACAGGACAAACCAACATGTCTAAAATTTTTGATTTCGTGAAACCGGGCGTCATTACTGGTGATGACGTACAGAAAGTGTTCCAGGTAGCGAAAGAGAATAAATTCGCGCTGCCGGCCGTGAATTGTGTCGGTACTGACTCTATTAACTCGGTACTGGAAGCCGCGGCGAAAGTTAAATCGCCGGTTATCATCCAGTTCTCTAACGGCGGTGCTGGCTTTATTGCCGGTAAAGGCCTGAAATCGGACAAGCCACAGGCTGCGGCCATCCTTGGCGCGATCTCCGGCGCTCACCATGTGCACCAGATGGCAGAACACTATGGCGTGCCAGTGATCCTGCATACCGACCACTGTGCGAAAAAACTGCTGCCGTGGATCGACGGCCTGCTGGATGCCGGTGAAGCGCACTATGCTAAAACCGGTAAGCCACTGTTCTCTTCGCATATGATTGACCTGTCTGAAGAAACGCTGGAAGAAAACATTGAAATTTCTGGCAAGTACCTGGCGCGTATGGCAAAAATTGATATGACGCTGGAAATCGAACTGGGCTGCACCGGTGGTGAAGAAGATGGCGTTGATAACAGCCATATGGATGCCTCTGCACTGTATACCCAGCCGGAAGACGTGAACTACGCTTACGAAAAACTGAACGCTATCAGCCCGCGTTTCACTATTGCGGCCTCTTTCGGTAACGTGCACGGCGTGTACAAACCCGGTAATGTGAAGCTGACGCCAACCATCCTGCGTGATTCTCAGGAATATGTGTGCAAAAAACACAATCTGCCACATAACGCGCTGAACTTTGTTTTCCACGGCGGTTCCGGTTCCACTGCGGCCGAAATCCAGGAATCCATCAGCTATGGCGTTATCAAAATGAATATCGATACCGATACTCAGTGGGCAACCTGGGACGGTATTCTGCAGTACTACAAAAAGAACGAAGGCTATCTGCAGGCGCAGCTGGGTAACCCGGAAGGCGCGGATAAGCCGAACAAGAAATACTACGATCCACGCGTATGGCTGCGCGCTTCCCAGACATCGATGGTCGTGCGTCTGGAGCAGGCTTTCAAAGAGCTGAATGCGGTAGACGTGCTTTAAGTTCGACACTTTTGCTTACCTAAGCAGTCACCACAACACCCTGTCAATCTACTGATTACTGGGTGTTTTTTTTAGGCTCAGTGGGATAACTTGGAAATTAGTGCTTTTTTTGTTTACCCTTAAGCGCGTAACTGCTGCACAAGTGGCAAGATTTTATTACCCCAATGGGGATAATCACAGGAGTGACTAATGCAAGATGTAAATGTGGTGGACGGACTGAGTAATGCCGGAACCTGGCTGGTACGCAATCAGGCGCTGCTGCTGAGTTATGCGGTAAATATTGTTGCCGCGATTGCCATTCTGATTGTCGGGATGATGATTGCGCGCCTGGTGTCCAATACCCTGAATAAAGTGATGCGGGCTCGCAGTATTGATGCCACGGTGGCCGACTTCTTATCGGCGCTGGTGCGTTATGGCATCGTTGCCTTTACGCTAATTGCCGCGCTGGGACGGGTTGGTGTGCAGACCGCCTCGGTGATTGCGGTACTGGGTGCTGCCGGTTTGGCCGTTGGTCTGGCGCTTCAGGGCTCGCTGGCTAATCTGGCGGCCGGGGTACTGTTGGTCACCTTCCGTCCGTTCCGCACTGGTGATTTTATTGATATCGGCATCTCCGGTACGGTGCTGAACGTGCAGATTTTCTCTACCACGCTGAAAACCTCCGACGGTAAGATTGTGGTGGTGCCTAACGGCAAAGTGATCGCCGGCAATATTGTTAACTTTTCCCGTGAACCGGCGCGGCGTAACGAGTTTGTAATTGGCATCAGTTACGACGCCGATTTGGAGCAGGCGATGCTGGTACTGCGTAAGGTGGTTGATGCGGAACCGCGCGTGCTGCAGGATCGTGGTGTGCAGATTGGTGTTAACGAACTGGCTGGCTCGTCGGTAAATATCATAGTGCGCTGCTGGAGTAACTCCGGCGATCTGCAGGATGTGTACTGGACGCTGATGAAAAACTTTAAGCTGGCGCTGGATGAAAATCGCATTGGTCTGCCTTATCCGCAGATGGATGTGCATCTGCATCAGAGCGCAGCAACCAACGCTGACTAAGAGCCTATCCCATTAGGCTATTTTATTCGTTATTTTGAACCTGGGCAGTGCTCAGAATCCTCACGTACTTCGTGTACGCTGCGGTTCCTGCGCGCTGTCCGTGTTCAAACTCACTTCAACAATGACACCTAACGGGACGAGCTCTACGCTTAATCAGCGGGTCGCATGCAGGCCCGCTGTTCCCTTTTTCCGGCGACTATAAGTCCGGCTTATTGCCCATCATTTTTTCCCATTTCCTCTGTCATACCTTAGACCTTACACTCGCTGCAGTTGAATATCCGGTGAGGTTAAATTGTGTTATCCATTTATTTTCAGGGTGTTATTCTGGGTGCTGCGCTGATCCTGCCGCTTGGGCCGCAGAACACCTTTGTGCTGCAACGGGGGATCAGCCGTCAGTTTCACCTGATGTGTGCCGCACTTTGTGCGCTTAGCGATATTATTCTGATTTATGGCGGTATTTTTGGTGGCAGCGCAGTGCTCAGCCAGTCGGCACTGTTGTTTAACCTGGTGACCTGGGGCGGTGTCGCTTTCCTGCTGTGGTACGGCTGGCGCGCCCTGCGCAGTGCACTTGATTCCGGCAGTGGCGTAGCGCAGCAGGTGGCGCTTAAACAGGGACGTCTGCGTATCATGCTGACACTGCTGGCAGTGACCTGGCTGAATCCGCATGTCTATATTGATACCTTTGTAATGCTTGGCAGTTTGGGCGGGCAACTGGAGCCGGAAGCGCGTCCCTGGTTTGCATTCGGCTCGGTAACGGCTTCCATCGCCTGGTTTTTCAGCCTGGCGCTGCTGGCATCCTGGCTGTCACCCCGGCTAAATACCGTACGGGCGCAGCGGATTATCAATCTGTTGGTTGGCGTGGTGATGTGGGGGATCGCATTAAAAATGAGCTTTCAGGCGCTTAATCTGCTGTAAATGTCCTCTTTTCCAGGAATCGTTAACCGTGCAGGCAACGTAAACCCGCACTACAATAAGGTGTTATTAGCAATGATTCTGGCGCAGTCTGGCTGACGGTCCGCGCCGCCTGATACCAGCGAATGGAGAACTGAATGAAGCGGACGAAACTGGCGCTAAGCGCAATGATTGGACTGGGGAGTATGATGCTGACTGTACAGGCAAGTGAACTACCGAACGCGCCGCATTTGGTGACCTCCGGACGCGCCAGCGTAGATGCTACGCCAGATATAGCCATCATGGCCATTGAAGTGAAAGTTTCTGCCAAAGATGCGGTTGAGGCGAAAAATCAGGCTGACCAGCGGGTACAACAGTATTTTGATTTTCTTAAGCAGAACGGTATTGAGAAAAAAGATATCAATGCGGCTAATCTGCGCACCCAGCCGGAATACGACTATCCCAAAGACGGTAAACCTCAGCTGAAAGGCTACAGCGCACTACGCCAGGTGCAGGTTACGCTGCATCAGCTGGATAAGCTTAACTCACTGCTTGATGGCGCGTTAAAATCCGGACTGAATGAAATCCGTGACGTGGAGTTTAGCGTAGCTCATCCGGAACAGTACCAGGAAAAAGCGCGTAAAGACGCGATTGATGATGCCGTTAAGCAGGCAAATTCGCTGGCGCAGGGCTTCGGCACGAAACTTGGGCCGGTGTACAGCATCCGTTATCAGGTTGCCAATTACCGGCCGACGCCGATGTTGCGAATGTCAGGTATCGCTATACCAGCTGCTGCCAGCACCGCGGCTGAAACCTACCAGCAGCAGAATATCCACTTTGATGACCAGGTGGATGTGGTATTTGAACTGCAGCGCAATCCATAACCGCTGTACCGCAGGCCAACCCCCAGGGTTGGCCTGTCAGGTATCCTGACGCAATACCCGATGGCCGTGACTCAGCAGCGCATCGGTTACTTTGCGCATCAGACGGCTTTCCGGCGCAAAGCGGTGCCAGTACAGCATTCGGCGCTGTAACAGACCGGGCGTTAAATCTATCAGCTCACCTCCGGCCAGTTCACGCTCAATCTGCAGATGTGGGATCATACAGCAGGTGGTACCCTGGCGTGCCAGCTGCACAAAGGCTTCCGACGAATTCACGATATGGCAGGGAACGCTGCCTGGCGACAGGTCGAAGTTCTGCTGCAGAAAGACCTGATGCATATCATCCAGATGGTCAAACGCCACTGCCGGGGCTTTTAACAGCGCAGAACGGGTAACGCCGTTAGGAAAATAACGGGCAGCAAAGGATTTGGAGCCAACGAACAAATAATCCAGCGCCCCCAGACGATCCACCAGACAGCTGGGCAGCGGCTGTGGCTGAATACTGACCGCCCCTACCACTTCCCCGCGCCGCAGGCGTTCCTGGGTGCGGGTTTCATCTTCCACCTGCAGATTAAGACGCACCGGGGAATCGTTCAGAACGGTTTGTAACGCAGGCAGCAGCCAGGTTGCCAGACTGTCGGCGTTAACCGCCAGCGACAGCAGCAGCGGGCTGGTGCCAACGTTGTCATCCCCCAGCCACTCTTCTTCCAGCAGCTCAACCTGATGCAGCAGCGCCAGTAACTTTTGCCCCTGCTCAGTAGGCCGTGGCGGTACGGTGCGCACCAGCAGCGGCTGCCCGAACATATTTTCCAGCTGCTTAATCCGTTGTGACACAGCAGACTGGGTAATGCACAGTTTGCTGGCGGCACGTTCAAAGCCGCGTTCGCGAATCACCGCATCCAGCGCCTGAAGCGTTCGATAATCCGGGCGTTTCATTCAGTCTGATACTCTCTTTACCGATGTTGTTTCAGCACTATGCCATATTTTCAGCGCGTTGCGCGGCTTTAAGCGCAATTGTTGCTCTGATTCTTAGTGATATAGCTGGCGTGCGGCCCGTTAATCCCTCAGCAAAACAATTTTTTTCCTGCGCCTTGATTTATACTACGCGCTCACCATCACAGCACAGGTTAATGCATACCATGACGCAGGATGAACTGAAAAAAGCGGTTGGCTGGGCGGCACTGGACTACGTGACGCCGGGCACCATTGTCGGTGTCGGCACCGGCACCACGGCAGCGCATTTTATTGATGCGCTGGCTTCGATTAAACATCAGATTGGAGGGGCGGTCTCAAGCTCCGACGCTTCAACATTAAAGCTCAAAAGCCTGGGGATCCCGGTCTTTGATCTTAACGAGGTGGGCGAACTGTCGCTCTACGTTGATGGCGCCGATGAAATCAACGACCAGCTGCAGATGATCAAAGGAGGTGGGGCGGCGCTGACGCGGGAAAAAATTGTTGCTGCCGCCGCGAAGTGCTTTGTCTGTATTGCCGATGCTTCCAAGCAGGTAGGTGTTCTGGGCAGGTTCCCGCTGCCGGTGGAAGTGATCCCAATGGCGCGGTCTTATGTGGCGCGTCAGCTGATTAAGCTGGGTGGGTTGCCGGAGTACCGTAAGGATGTGGTGACGGATAACGGCAATATTCTGCTGGATGTGTATAACCTCGATATCACCGATCCGCTGAAGCTGGAAGTGGCAATCAATGCCATAGCTGGCGTGGTGACGGTTGGTCTGTTTGCTGCCCGTGGCGCTGACGTAGCGTTGATTGGCACCAATCAGGGCGTAAAGACCATCAAAAAATAGCCTGATGCTGGCGGAAGGAGCGTAGGTTTTTAACTGAATTTTATTTTTTATGTTGAGAATGAAATTTAGTGACTTATATCACATCAGCCGCTCCGGCCGCATTATCCTCCTGAGCAGCTGCCTGTCATGCTGATTTTCTGTTGCAATCTGCTGACAATCCGCAGCGGCATCCTGCCGTCCGGGCAATCGTTTGTATTGCCGTGCGCGTAAATTTTGTTATTTTGACTGCATTAGTCTGCTAAACAGGAACGGGAAATGGCAAAAGTATCGCTGGAGAAAGACAAGATAAAATTTCTGCTGGTGGAAGGCGTGCATCAGAGCGCTCTGGATAACCTGCGTGCTGCTGGCTACACCAATATTGAGTTTCATAAAGGCGCGCTGGACAGTGCCGCGCTGAAAGAGGCAATCCGTGATGCACACTTTATTGGCCTGCGTTCGCGTACCAAACTGACGGCGGATATCTTTGCCGCCGCCGAGAAGCTGGTGGCCGTCGGCTGCTTCTGTATCGGCACCAACCAGGTGGATTTAGATGCTGCCGCTGAGCGCGGTATTCCAGTATTTAACGCGCCTTTCTCTAATACCCGCTCAGTGGCTGAACTGGTGATCGGTGAACTGCTGCTGATGCTGCGCGGCGTACCGGCGGCCAACGCCAAAGCCCACCGTGGGGTATGGAATAAACTGGCGGTCGGCTCCTATGAAGCGCGCGGCAAAAAGCTGGGCATTATTGGTTACGGCCATATCGGCATGCAGCTGGGTGTGCTGGCAGAAAGCCTCGGTATGCACGTCTTTTTCTACGATATTGAAAGCAAACTGCCGCTGGGTAATGCCACTCAGGTGCAGCATCTGTCCGATTTGTTAAATATGAGCGATGTGGTCAGCCTGCACGTGCCGGAAACCCGGTCGACGCAGAATATGATGGGTGCTGAGCAGCTGGCAATGATGAAACCCGGCGCACTGCTGATTAACGCCTCGCGTGGCACGGTGGTGGATATTCCGGCGCTGTGTAAGGTGCTGGCGGATAAACATCTGGCCGGCGCGGCGATTGACGTCTTCCCGGTAGAACCGGCGACTAACAGCGATCCGTTTCATTCCCCGCTGTGTGAATTTGATAACGTCATCCTGACGCCGCATATTGGCGGTTCAACGCAGGAAGCACAGGAAAATATCGGGATTGAAGTGGCCGGCAAGCTGGCAAAATACTCCGATAATGGTTCAACCCTGTCGGCGGTTAACTTCCCGGAGGTGTCGCTGCCGATGCATGGTGCCAGCGTCAGCCGTCTGCTGCATATTCATGAAAACCGTCCGGGTGTTCTGACCGCGATTAATCAGATCTTTGCCGAGCAGAACATCAATATTTCCGCACAGTATCTGCAAACCACCCCGCAGATGGGCTATGTGGTGATCGATGTGGATGCACAGCAGGAAGTGGCGGATACCGCGCTGCAGCTGATGAAAGCCATCCCAGGCACCATCCGCGCCCGCCTGCTGTACTAAGCGCAAAGGTTAACGGGCGGCGTTATCCTCGCCCGTATGTTGCCAGTGCCAGATTTTCGAAGGCGTAATCAGTGCCGGCAGCGGGATATCCCAGGCCGCTGTCGGTAACTGTTTCACCTGCTGGCAGTCATGGGCCAACCCCACCGGTAGAAAGTGATACTGCTTCCAGTTTTGCAGCGTGCGATCGTAAAAACCTCTCCCCATCCCCAGACGCTGACCATCACTATCAAAGGCCACCAGTGGCACCAGCAGCAGATCCAGCTGACTTAACGGCAGCAGACTGCGAATATCCAGTGTGGGCTCGGCGATGCCAAAGCGATTGGTTACTAAACGAGTATCGGGCTGATAACGTAAAAACAGCAGCTGGCCGGGAGAAAAGGGGTGCAGGCGCGGTAAAAATACCTGCTGGCCACGATGCCACAGGCATTCGATCAGTGGCCGGGTATCCAGCTCGCCGTCAAAGGACAAAAATAGCGCAACGGTTGCGGCCTGACGCAGCGGGGCAAAATCCAGCGCGCGACGGGCTACCTGCTGTGCTGCTGACTGCTGTTCTGCGGCGGGAAGGGCGCGCCGTAACTGGCGAAGTTGCTGACGAATGGTCTGACGCGCATCGGTTTGCTGCTCCAGCGGGGTAACTGACTTCATAACCACCTGCCATCACTGAAGGAAAAACGCCGGAAAAACTGCAGATACAATAAGAGGGGGATCTCCGAGATGCCGTCGCAGGCTGTAACCCTTGAACCCTTGGTTCAAGGTGAGCATACCGTCATAACCATCAGGCTTCCCGGACAGGCCGGGCATGCGCACAGGTTAAGAGCGCCACACTCTTTTTGGTACTAAATATCGGCTCAGGGGACTGGCCCGCTGGCAAACATCTCAGAGAATTTATGTACCTTAATGTCGTTTTATAATAACTGACACTAAAGTGTTATTCAAACTTTGCACCGGTGCGTTCGGTGATACGACCCTGTTCAAGCAATGCCTGCTCAATGGTCTGTTGTAGCATCCGAATGCGCTGCTCCATATTTGACGCATAATCACGAGTTTTGACTTTTTCCTGCGCCAGCTCGTGACAGACGTTGAGGGCAGCAATAAAGACCAGTTGCTCAGTATTAGTGACTCTAGTGCGAACCTTTAAGTCCTGCAAGCGTTGATTAAGTTCCTCGGCGGCCAGATTCAGCGCATCTTGCTGTTCAGGCTGACAATTTACCCTTAATGAACGACCAAAAATTTGAATATCTACCGGTTGTGCAGACATGCCACCTTCCTGACTGATTACTACGCCCGCATTCCCCCTTACCAGTCAATGGTTTGGGCGGGGGGCTACTATAACGACCCCTAATCTAACAGACAACCCCTTTCTGGAATCATTGAGGCACCTGGTGGTAGCATATCACGAACTTATCCAGCCAACGATGAACAAAACATATGTCATTAACGAATACTATGCCGGCTTACAACCTACTGGCCTCTGTAATGTCGCAGCAGGGAGTGGGGATGACCCCTGCCGAAATACACGGTCTGATTAGCGGCCTGATCTGCGGTGGCAACCGTGACAGTAGCTGGCAGCGACTGGTTTATGAGCTGACCAATGAAGGCCTGGCGTTTTCACAAACCCTGACCGCGCCACTGACTCAGCTGCACGAAGCCGTCGGCAAGTCACTGGTAGATGACGGCTTCCTTTTCCAGCTTTATCTGCCTGATGATGATGATATCACGGTGTTTGATCGCGCGGATGCGCTGGCGGGGTGGGTGAATCATTTCCTGCTGGGGCTGGGCGTGACGCAGCCGAAACTGGATAAAGTCACCGGAGAAACCGGCGAAGCCATTGACGATCTGCGCACCATTGCTCAGCTTGGCTATGATGAAGATGAGGATCAGGAAGAGCTGGAGCAGTCGCTGGAAGAAGTGATTGAGTATGTGCGCGTAGCGGCTTTGCTGTGCCACGACACCTTCACCAAAATGACCCCCGTCAATGCGGTGGCTGACAAGCCAACGTTACACTAGCGGAACTGGTCAGCGTCCGATCCGCGACAGCATCACGGAACAGTATTCAGGAGAAGCAGATGACTCAGCAGGAATTTATGCGCCGCCGTCAGGCGTTGTTAGCGAAAATGGCCCCGGCAAGTGCGGCGCTGATCTTTGCTGCCCCGGAAGCCACGCGTAGCAATGACAGCGAATATCCTTACCGCCAGAACAGTGATTTCTGGTATTTCACCGGTTTTAATGAGCCGGAGGCGCTGCTGTTACTGATTAAAAGCACTGACGATCACAGCCACAGCGTGTTGTTTAATCGCGTGCGCGATCTGAATGCCGAGATCTGGTTTGGCCGTCGTCTGGGGCAGGAAGCGGCTCCGGACGCGCTGAAGGTGGACAGGGCGCTGCCCTGGGACGACGTTGAACAGCAGCTGTTTCTGTTACTGAACGGTCTGGACGTGATCTACCATGCGCAGGGTCTGTATGACTACGGGGATAAACTGGTATTCGACGCGCTGGATAAGTTGCGGCGCGGAGCCCGCCTGAATCAGTCGGCACCGGATACCCTGACCGACTGGCGACCCTGGGTACATGAGCTGCGGCTGATTAAATCGGATGAAGAGCAGGCGGTACTGCGTGAAGCGGGGCGTATCAGTGCGCTGGCGCACACTCGTGCCATGCAGCAGGCACGGCCTGGGATGTTTGAATATCAGCTTGAAGGTGAGATCCAGCATGAATTCGCCCGTCATGGTGCGCGTTTCCCGGCGTATAACACCATCGTCGGCGCCGGCGAAAACGGCTGTATTTTGCATTACACCGAAAATGAAAGTCAGATGCAGGACGGGCAGCTGGTGCTGATCGATGCCGGCTGTGAATATCAGGGCTACGCCGGGGATATCACCCGCACCTTCCCGGTGAATGGTAAATTCACCCCGCCACAGCGCGCGGTTTACGATATTGTACTGGCCGCAGTGTACCGGGCGCTGGAACTTTATCGCCCTGGCACCAGCATTCGGGCGGTGACGGCAGAAGTACTGAAGGTGTTAGTGGGGGGCCTGGTCAAACTGGGTATTCTGCACGGGGAAGTTGATGGTCTGATCGCTGCTCAGGCGCACCGGCCCTTTTTTATGCATGGCCTGAGCCACTGGCTTGGGTTGGACGTTCACGATGTTGGGCATTACGGCAGCGATCGCGATCGTATGCTGGAGTCGGGTATGGTGCTGACTATTGAGCCGGGACTGTATATCGCCCCGGATGCCGATGTGCCTGCGGAATATCGCGGCATTGGTATCCGTATTGAGGACGATATTATTATCACCGCCGATGGTAACGAAAATCTGACTGACAGCGTGGTAAAAGAGGCCGCAGAGATTGAAGCCCTGATGGCGGCAGCGAACGGATGATGAGCATAATTATTAGCGGTGGCGGCATGGCGGGCGTAACGCTGGCACTGGCTATTTCCCATCTGAGTCAGGGACAACTTCCGGTGACGTTAATTGAGTCTGTGACGCCGGACAGCCGCGCGCATCCGGGGTTCGACGGACGGGCAATTGCGCTGGCGGCGGGCACCTGTCAGCAGCTGGCAGATATCGGCCTGTGGTCAACACTGGCCTCCTGTGCTACGGCGATTACCCATGTTCACGTCAGCGATCGCGGTCATGCCTGCTTTGTTTCACTGGACGCTGCCGATTATGGCGTGGCGGCACTGGGGCAGGTAGTTGAGCTGCATGATGTGGGTCAGCGTCTGTTTGCCCGCCTGCAACAAGCCCCCGGCGTGACCTTACGCTGTCCGGCAAACGTCAGCGCGGTCAGCCGCAGCCAGCAGCAGGTCAGCGTGATCCTGAACAGCGGGGAAACGTTAACCGGCAGTCTGCTGGTGGCTGCCGACGGCAGCGCTTCGCGCACTGCCACCGCCTGCGGTATTCAGTGGCAGAGTGATGATTATCAGCAAATTGCAGTGATCGCCAATGTCAGCACCCAACTGCCCCATCAGGGGCAGGCGTTTGAACGCTTTACCGAACATGGCCCGCTGGCGCTGTTGCCGATGTCAGATGGCCGCTGTTCGCTGGTCTGGTGCCATCCGCACCAGCGTAAGAGTACGATTGATAGCTGGAGTGAGCAGGAATTTATCCGGCGGCTGCAGCGGGCCTTTGGCTGGCGTCTGGGAAAAATTACCCAGGTGGGGCAGCGTTACAGCTATCCGCTACGGTTACTGACCGCCAGTTCTCATATCGGCCAGCGCCTGGCGCTGGTGGGCAATGCGGCGCAAACCCTGCATCCGATTGCCGGTCAGGGCTTTAATCTCGGGATGCGTGATGTAATGTCACTGGCGGAGACGATAACCACCGCCTGGCGTGCCGGGGACGATCCCGGCGATTACACCACCCTGTTGCGCTATCAGCGGCGGCGTCAGCCGGACGCGCAGGCGACCATCGGCCTGACCAACGGGCTGGTACGACTGTTTGCCAACCGCTATGCACCGCTGGTGGCTGGACGCAATCTGGGACTGATGGTGATGGATAATTTGCCGCCGTTAAGAAATTTGCTGGCCGGGCGCACGTTGGGCTGGGTTAAGCGTTGAGGAGAATGCAGTAATGCAAACATTTGATGTCATCATCGCCGGTGGCGGTATGGTAGGACTGGCGGTCGCCAGCGGCCTGCAGGGCAGCGGCTTACGCGTGGCGGTACTGGAGCGTGAGGTACCGGCAGCGTTTGACAGCAGCCAGTATGGGCTGCGGGTGTCGGCAATCAACGCCGCCAGTGAGCGCCTGTTACAGCATTTACAGGTATGGGAGCCGATTGTGGCGCAACGCGCCAGCGCGCTGCAGGGCATGGAAGTCTGGGATCGCGACAGTTTTGGCAAAATCGCTTTCGATACTGAGCAGCAGGGGCTGTCTCATCTGGGGCATATTATTGAAAATTCGCTGATTCAGCAGACCCTGTGGCAGCGGGCGGCGGCGTTAAGTGATATTACCCTGATTGCGCCAGCGGCATTGCAACAGGTGGCTTTTGGCGATAACGAAGCCTTTATTACCCTGACCGATGGCAGCATGATGAGCGCGCGTTTACTGGTGGCCGCCGATGGTGCCAACTCCTGGCTGCGGGAAAAAGCTGATATTCCGGTGATCTTCCGCGATTACCAGCACCATGCACTGGTGGCGACTATCCGCACGGCTCAGCCGCACGGCGGCGTGGCGCGCCAGGTATTTCATGGTGACGGCATCCTGGCGTTTTTACCTCTCTGCGATCCCCACCTGTGCTCGATTGTCTGGTCGGTTGCGCCACAGGAGGCGTCACGCCTGCAGTCGATGCCGGAAGCGATTTTTAATCAGCAGCTGTCCGTCGCTTTCGACCTGCGTCTGGGACTATGTGAAGTGGTCGGCGAGCGCAAGGCATTCCCACTGACCGGACGCTATGCGCGCAACTTCGCCGGGCACCGGCTGGCGCTGGTGGGCGATGCGGCGCATACCATTCATCCGCTGGCCGGGCAGGGGGTAAATCTGGGCTTTATGGATGCAGCGGCGCTGATTGGCGAAATTCGCCGCCTGCATCAGCAGGGCAAAGATATTGGTCAGCACCTCTACCTGCGGCGCTATGAGCGTGGCCGCAAGCACAGTGCCGCGCTGATGCTGGCGGGTATGCAGGGCTTCCGCGAGCTGTTTGCCGGACAAAACCCGGCGAAAAAGTTGCTGCGTGATATTGGGCTGAGCCTGGCGGATAACCTGCCGGGGGTGAAACCCCGTTTGTTAAAACAGGCTATGGGAATGCACGATTTGCCGGAGTGGCTGCGTTAACTGCTGCCGCTGACAGATGCGCTAACGGAATTAAGGGCTTACAGAATATGTAAGTCCTTTTTTTAATCTCCAGAAATGCGCAAAATCGTACGGCAGGACCTGGCCTGGTTTCATCGTTCACCCTTGCGCACGGGCGGCAGATGTCTCATTTGAGAATTTCTAATCTCATTATTAATTTCGGATTATTTTTTATAATGTGAAGTGCTGTTGTCAAGAGTCAGATCGTGCCAGTACTCAGGTTAAATATTTATCTGTATCTGAATTATCAGTGTTAATTTGGTTATTGTCTCTGACTTATTTCAAATAAACAGGACTAAATTCCGCTGAGCAATTCCTGCTCTTCCTCTAAAAATGCCGATTCACCCCTGCTCAGCTTATGGTTAAGAGATAAATTCGGTGGTAAGTTCATCATTAAGATAACGTTTGCGTCTGACCGCAGCAGACGGTGAAGGCGCTTGTCAGCAACCCGCATAAGTGACAGGAATGTTATGACTCAGCACACCCCGTTATTTGAACAGCACCAGGCCTGTGGTGCGCGTATGGTGGATTTCCACAGCTGGATGATGCCGCTTCACTATGGTTCCCAGATTGATGAACATCATGCGGTGCGCAATGACGCCGGGATGTTTGACGTTTCCCATATGACGATTGTTGACCTGCAAGGCGTGCGCACCCGCGAGTTTCTGCGCCACCTGCTGGCGAACGATGTCGCCAAACTCACCCAACCCGGTAAGGCGCTGTATACCGCGATGCTGAATGCCTCTGCCGGGGTGATCGACGATCTGATTGTTTATTTTATCCGTGAAGACTATTTCCGCCTGGTGGTGAACTCGGCTACCCGGGAAAAGGATCTGGCGTGGATTACAGAGCAGGCGCGGCCCTTTAATGTGGAACTGGTGGAGCGTCAGGAGCTGGCTCTGATTGCGGTGCAGGGACCCCATGCGCAGGACAAAGTGCAGGGCTTACTTAACGACAGTCAGCGGGCGGCGGTAGCGGATCTGCCGCCGTTCTTTGGTGTGCAGAGCGGTGAGCTGTTTATTGCCACCACCGGCTATACCGGGGAATCCGGTTATGAAATCGCCCTGCCTGGCACCGCCGCGCAGGCTCTGTGGCAGCAGCTGCTGGATGCCGGGGTTAAACCTGCCGGTCTGGGGGCGCGCGATACGCTGCGCCTGGAAGCCGGGATGAATCTCTATGGTCAGGAGATGGATGAGTCCGTCTCACCGCTGGCGGCTAATATGGGCTGGGCCATCAGCTGGGAGCCGGACGATCGTCAGTTTATTGGCCGTGAAGTGCTGGAGCTTCAGCGTCAGGAAGGCACTGAACGTCTGGTCGGGCTGGTGATGACCGAAAAAGGCGTGCTGCGTAATGGCCTGCCGGTGCAGTTCTGCGACGAAGAGGGCAACCAGCGGGAAGGTGTGATCACCAGCGGGTCGTTTTCCCCCACCCTGGGCTACAGCATTGCGCTGGCGCGCGTGCCGGCCGGCATTGGTCAGCAGGCGATTGTACCGATCCGCAACCGCGAAGTGCCGGTACAGGTTACCAGGCCGGTGTTTGTGCGTGCCGGTAAGTCGGTGGTTAAGGCCATCTGAACAGATAACATTGATGGAGAGCAGCTTGATGAGCAATGTACCAGAGCAACTGAAATACCGTGACAGTCATGAGTGGGCGCGCCAGGAAGCTGACGGCAGCTGGACCGTGGGGATCACCGAACATGCCCAGGAACTGCTGGGCGATATGGTGTTTGTCGATCTGCCGGACAGCGGCGACAGCTGTACTCAGGGGGATGACTGCGCAGTGGCCGAATCGGTAAAAGCGGCATCGGATATCTATGCACCGTTGAGCGGCGAAATTGTGGCAATAAACGACAGTCTGGAAGCCTCACCGGAGCTGGTGAACAGCGATCCTTATGGCGCAGGCTGGCTGTTCCGGATTAAAGCCAGCGATGAAAGTGAGCTGGCCAACCTGCTGGATGCGGCAGCTTACCGCGCCAGCATCGAATAATCAGCACTCAGTGCCACAGCGGGACGGTTCGCCGTCCCTGTCTCTTTGCCCGACGCAGGATCGATCGTTTATGACTCAGACTCTCAGCCAGCTTGAAAACCAGGATGCGTTTATTGCGCGTCATATTGGCCCGTCACCCGAACAGCAGCAGGCGATGCTGAACGCCGTTGGCGCAGACTCACTGCAGGCGCTGACGGGCGCTATCGTCCCCGCGAATATTCAGCTGGCCGAACCGCCAGCGATTGGTGAGGCGGTCAGTGAACATCAGGCGCTGGCTGAGTTAAAAGCCATTGCCAGTCAGAATCAGCGGTTTAAATCATTTATCGGTATGGGGTATGCCCCGGTACTGACGCCGCCGGTGATCCTGCGCAATATGCTGGAAAACCCCGGCTGGTATACCGCCTATACCCCCTATCAGCCGGAAGTGTCCCAGGGACGTCTGGAAGCCTTGCTGAATTTTCAGCAGTTAACCATCGATCTGACCGGGCTGGATGTGGCGTCTGCTTCGCTGCTGGATGAGGCCACCGCCGCTGCAGAAGCGATGGCGATGGCAAAACGCATCAGCAAACTGAAACAGGCTAACCGCTTTTTTGTCGCGGATGATGTTCATCCGCAAACCCTCGATGTGGTGCGTACCCGGGCGGAAACCTTTGGCTTTGAGGTGCTGGTTGATCGGGCGGAGAAAGTGCTGGAACTGCAGGATGTGTTTGGCGTGCTGCTGCAGCACACTGGCAGCAGTGGTGAAGTGCATCACTACGGCGAGTTAATCAGCGAGCTGAAACAGCGTCAGGTGGTGGTCAGCGTGGCTGCCGATATGATGGCGCTGGTGCTGCTGCAGTCGCCGGGTAAACAGGGGGCAGATATTGTGTTTGGCTCTGCCCAGCGCTTTGGCGTGCCAATGGGCTATGGCGGCCCGCATGCGGCGTTTTTTGCCGCGCGTGATGAACACAAACGCTCGATGCCGGGGCGGATTATTGGTGTGTCGCGCGATGCCGCCGGTAATACCGCGCTGCGTATGGCGATGCAAACCCGTGAGCAGCATATCCGCCGCGAGAAAGCCCACTCCAATATCTGCACCTCTCAGGTGTTGCTGGCCAATATTGCCAGCCTGTATGCGGTATTCCACGGCCCGCAGGGATTACAGCGCATTGCCGCGCGTATCCATCGTCTGACCAGTATTCTGGCCTGCGGCCTGCAGCAGGGCGGCCAGACCCTGCGCCACCACAGCTGGTTTGATACCTTAACCGTTGAGGTGGCGGATAAAGCGGCAGTGATTGAGCGGGCGCTGGCGGCGGGAGTTAACCTGCGTACCGATCTGCTGAATGCAGTGGGGATCACCCTGGATGAAACCACCTGCCGGGACGATATCAGCCTGCTGTTCTCGATCCTGCTGGGCGATAACCATCAGCAGGATATCAGCGCGCTGGATGCGCAGGTCTGTACCCGCCCGGAGGCTATCCCCACCGGGATGCTGCGTACTGATGCTATCCTGACCCACCCGGTGTTTAACGCGTATCACAGCGAAACTGAAATGATGCGTTATATGCACAGCCTGGAACGTAAGGATCTGGCGCTCAATCAGGCGATGATCCCGCTGGGCTCCTGCACTATGAAGCTGAATGCGGCGGCAGAGATGATCCCGATAACCTGGCCGGAATTTGCTGAACTGCATCCGTTCTGTCCGGCAGACCAGGCGGCCGGTTATCTGCAGATGATCGGGCAGCTGTCGCGCTGGCTGATCCAGCTGACTGGCTATGATGCGCTCTGCATGCAACCTAATTCGGGGGCGCAGGGCGAATATGCCGGGCTGTTGGCGATCCGCCGCTATCACCAGAGCCTGAATCAGAGCGATCGCACCATCTGCCTGATCCCGGCCTCGGCGCACGGCACCAACCCGGCATCGGCTCAGATGGCGGGGATGAGCGTGGTGGTGGTGGCCTGCGATCCCCAGGGCAATATTGATTTGCAGGATCTGCGCCTGAAGGCGGAGCAGGCGGGAGAGGCGCTCTCCTGCATTATGGTGACCTATCCTTCCACCCACGGGGTGTATGAAGAAACCATCCGTGAGGTGTGCGAGATTGTGCACCAGTATGGCGGCCAGGTGTATCTGGACGGTGCCAATATGAATGCGCAGGTAGGCATCACCACGCCGGGCTATATTGGCGCGGACGTTTCGCACCTGAATCTGCATAAAACCTTCTGTATTCCGCACGGCGGCGGCGGGCCAGGCATGGGGCCGATTGGCGTTAAAGCGCACCTGGCACCCTTTGTGCCGGGGCACAGCGTGGTGCAGATTGAAGGTATGTTAACTGCCCAGGGGGCAGTTTCTGCCGCACCGTTTGGCAGTGCCTCGATCCTGCCTATCAGCTGGATGTATATCCGTATGATGGGAGCGCAGGGACTGAAGCAGGCCAGTTCGGTGGCGATCCTGAATGCCAACTATATTGCCAGCCGTCTGCAGTGCGTCTGGCCGATCCTGTATACCGGACGTGACGGCTATGTGGCCCATGAATGTATTCTGGATATTCGTCCGCTGAAAGAGCGCACCGGTATCAGCGAGCTGGATATTGCTAAACGCCTGATTGACTACGGTTTCCATGCGCCAACCATGTCCTTCCCGGTGGCTGGCACCCTGATGGTAGAGCCGACCGAATCGGAAAGTCAGCATGAGCTGGATCGCTTTATTAACGCGATGCTGGCGATCCATCAGGAGATCGAGCGGATTGCCGCTGGCGAGTGGCCGGCGGACGATAACCCGCTGGTGAATGCCCCGCATACCCAGCAGGAACTGGCAGAGGAATGGTCACATCCTTACAGCCGTCAGCTGGCGGTGTTCCCGGCTGGCAGCGCCAATAAATACTGGC
Organism: uncultured Erwinia sp.; assembly: GCA_945290265.1. Lineage (GTDB taxonomy): Bacteria > Pseudomonadota > Gammaproteobacteria > Enterobacterales > Enterobacteriaceae > Erwinia. Next base: position 37,472 of record CALYQW010000007.1, on the reverse strand, counting down.
CAACGGTTAAACGTCTGGACGATGTCTATGGCGACCGTAATCTGCTCTGCTCGTGTGTTCCCATCGACGCGTATCAGTAGCGCAGTACGGGCCGGAAAACCGGCCCGTATTCGTTACTGGTGGTCGTATTCCCCGCGAAATTCAATCCCTAACTGCTGACGAACGTTGTCCATCGCCTGCATTGAAATCCGTACCTGATCGAGTGAATGACGCGGTGAATCCGTGCGTCCTTCGCCAATACAGTGCGCCATATGTACCGCCTGATACCACAGATGATCGTAACCGGCATCCGGAGCAAGGTAGCTGAGCCGCCGGTTATGGCGATCAACCAGATGGAAGTTACCCGGCGCATAGAATTTGGTGTCGAAGTAAATTGAGCCTTCACTGCCGGCAATCACAGCCTGGCACGGCGTATGGCTGAACAGCGTGGTGTGCAGCGATGACTGTGTTCCGCCGGCGTGGCGCAGAATAATTGAAGCCTGACCGTTAACCCCGCTGTGCGCCGGCTGGCCACAGGCGATCACCTCCTGTGCCGGACCGGCCAGATGCGTAGCCAGTGACAGGTTATAGCTGCCAAGATCCATCAGGGTGCCACCGGCCAGGTCAGGATTAAAAATTCGGTGATCGTCAGTAAAATATTCACCGTGATCGGCAATAATGGTATGAATTTCACCTACTGCACCAAAGGTTAGCAGCTGCTCCAGCACATCAAATTTGGGGATAAACCAGTTCCACATGCCTTCCATCAGCATAACTTGTTGGCTGCGGGCAGCCTGCTGCAGCGTGCTGACCTGGGACGCATTCAGCGCCAGCGGTTTTTCCACCAGTACCGGTTTCCCGGCTTCAATTGCCGCCAGGGCAATTGCAAAATGCGAGGGATGCGGCGTGGCCACGTAAATCACATCGATATTGTCGTCATTTAACAGCTGACTGAGGTCGCTGCAAGCCTTTGGAATCGCAAAACGCCGGGCAAAATCTTCGGCGCGCGGCAGACTGGAGCCACAGACCGCCGCTACCCACTGCTGGCTGTGTTGATGTAAAGAGGTGGCAAAGCGCTGAGCAATCCACCCTGGGCCAACAATCCCCCAGCGTAGCGCGGGAGCCCGATGAGCTTCAGGGTCGCGTGCGGTGGGAAGTTGGGCGGGAAGTGACATAGAACGCCTCCAGGATAATGAAGTCTGGCTGAGGGGGAAATTGCCTGCCATCTGCTGCAGACAGATTAATCTGATAACTTATTGTTAACATGAACGGCGACTCTGCCACCTCTAATGTCGGAAATTTTGAGACTGGTCGCTTTTTCAGAGAGGTGCGTAGCAGGCTGGCAATTTTTCAGTGTCAGTTTGGGCACAGCGGGAGAGATATTTTTAAGCTTACATGTGTACTCTGAAATTATTCTCAGTTAGTCTGTGGGCGGTAGCATAACGGCACCCGCAGTTGCCGGTGCTGACCAAATCCAGAACTTGGCCCCTGTTATTGAGGTTACAGATTGGTATGAGCAGTCCAAAAATTTTGCCACATGGTTATTCCCTGCCGGAAGAGATCGCTAACAGCATCAGCCACGGTATTGGCTGCCTGTTTGGCATTATTGGTCTGGTGCTGTTATTGAATCAGGCCGTTGATATGCGCGCAGGCGCGCTGGCGATAACCAGCTACAGCCTGTATGGCGGCAGTATGATCCTGCTGTTTCTGGCCTCGACGTTGTACCATGCTATCCCGCATGTCGGTACCAAACGCTGGCTGAAAAAAGTCGATCATGCGGCGATTTATCTGCTGATTGCCGGGACCTATACGCCTTTCCTGCTGATTGGACTGAAATCCCCGCTGGCTCACGGCCTGATGGTGGTGGTCTGGTGTCTGGCGGCAGCCGGGATCATTTTTAAGTTTACCTTTGCCCACCGTTTTAAAGTGCTGTCGCTGGTGACCTATCTGCTGATGGGCTGGCTGTCGCTGATCGTGTTGTATCAGATGGTGATGCGTCTGCCGGCTGGCAGCGTCTGGCTGCTGGCTGCCGGTGGTCTGACGTATTCTCTGGGGGTGATTTTTTATGTGGCGAAGCGCATCCCTTATAATCATGCCATCTGGCATGGGTTTGTGCTGGGGGGCTGTTTGTTTCACTATTTTGCGATTTATTTGTATATGGTGTGAGGAAGGGGGCTAACCGCGCGGGCGGCAGGTCATTACCAGGACCTGGGTTTGTCCACTGCGTGGGGCTGGGGTGAAATTGGACTGGTCAGTCTGGAGTTTTTAAAGGCCAGGTCAACGACGTTTCACCATTCCGCTGCGCGGACTGGCGACAAGGGGATATCAATCGCGATATCCCCTTGACCCCGTGCTCGCGGCGTCACTTCGCCCGCTAAAGCGGGTTCCCTCGGCCACGCCAATTTCGGGCGGACCGGCGTGATTCGCCATCCCGGTTCAGCACGTCTTTCGCTGCCGTCCGTGGCAGCTCTTCCTGGAAATCAGCGTAACCTCAGCGAAGTTCCTGATGCCGCCCAGAGGTCAACGGCAAAGTGCCAGTTGGATGCTCAGCCTTCGGTGATTGGGTAGGGCAGGGGCTGGATGGTTAACTGTCCGTCGCTGTCACCCTGAACCCGCAGCAGGGTATCGGTTTCCAGGTCGTTATTCAGCACCGCCTGCACCCAGACCTCACCGCTTTCCAGCTGGCAGCTGGCCAGCACCAGGCCGGTACGCCGCCAGTTTTCTCCCAGCTGCATTTCCAGACTGTCACCCACCGCCGGTAGCTGCGTAGCCTTACCTGCCAGCCAGAACAGCGCGCGCTTATTGGCTCCACGAAATTTGGCCCGTGCCACCATCTCCTGACCGCTGTAACAGCCCTTTTTAAAGCTGATGCCGTCCAGTGCCTGCAGGTTAGTGGCCTGTGGGATTAGCTGGCCGCTGGTGGCCGTGTCAATCACCGCAAAACCGGCGGCAATGTCCAGTGCCAGCCACTGGCTGCTGTTATTCAACTGCGCCTGTGATAATTGTTGCTGTAGCTCAGCGGCGCGCGGCTGGCTGGTGACCAGCAGAAAACGTTCGGCAGGCAGTTCAAACCACAGCAGAGTGGTGTCATCCTGCTGCACCACGGGCGTATGGGCGTCCGGCAGGGTGCTGAACAGGGCGGCGAGTGCGCTGCGTGCCCCGCTGCCCGCCAGTCCAAGCAGTACGGCATCGTCATCGGCATTCATGGTGACTTTGGAAAACACCGCGTATTTTTTTAATTCGCTGAGCTGGGTGTCGTGCAGGCTGCGGCGCTCGATACAGGCCAGCCCTTCATGGCGATGGAACAGGCGCAGATTGCTCCACATTTTGCCTTTGGCATCGCAATGAGCCGCGGGGCGGTGCTGATCTGCCGCCAGCGCGGCGACATCCAGCGTCACCTGGCCCTGCAGATAGCTGATGCTGTCAGCGCCGGTCACGGTGACCAGCGCCCAGTCTTCAAGCGATATCAGGGTTAAAGGCAGCTGTGTTGCGGCCTGCAGAGGACGGGGCGAAAAGGCGAGACTCGGCATAATTTAATCCTGGTTTAGACGGCGATAAGCAATCTTATCATGTTAAAAGAGCCAACCGGCTTTGCAACCCGTTTCCGGTGATGCGGCACAAATCGCGCAGGCTGGCTGCCTGAATTTACGTAACGCTACGCAATCCCGCATTGTGGAATCAACAGCTCAGCAAAAAAGCGCTACACTGGCAGCCGTGTCTGATTAACTGAACTGGATAACATGGATATTACAAATAAATCACGCATTCACTGGGCATGCCGTCGCGGCATGCGTGAACTGGATATCTCTATTATGCCATTTTTCCAGCATGAATATGATTCGCTGAATGATACTGATAAGCAGGTGTTTGTGCGTCTGCTGGAGAGTGATGACCCGGATCTGTTTAACTGGTTGATGAATTACGGTGAACCGGCCGATCCGGAACTGAAGCGGATGGTGGCGCTGATCCAGCAAAGAAATCAGCAGCGTGGTCCGCAGGCAATGTAACCTGCACGTCTCCCGCCTTGCCCGTCGGACAACACTGCTGTTGCACGGCATGGTGTTGCTGGCATTGATGGTCATGGCGGTTCACACCACCTCGTTCTGGTGGTTACTGCTACTGCCGCCGGTGGCAGCAGAAAGCCTGCTCAGCCTGAGGCGCATCAACCAGCACCGCGGCACCCTGAGTCTGTTAAGCGATGGTCAGCTGGACTGGCATCAGCGCCAGTGGCAGCTGGTCGCACGCCCCTGGCTGACCCGCTATATCATCTTATTATGCCTGCGTGATGGCACAGGGCAGCGACAGCGGCTGTGGTTGTTTGCTGATGCTGTGTCCGTCAGCCAGTGGCGGCAACTGCGTCAGCGGTTACTGATGGCTGAGACTTCTTCGTCTAATCAATAAATTACTGATTTTCAATCAGGTTATCTGACAGGTATCCGCTTGCAGTCTCATTTCAATGAGAACGGATTGCTATTCTATTGACATGTACGTTAATTGGCGTACATTCATGCAGGGAGCAGCGTGATGGGATTTAAAGAAGTGAAAGCCAGGGCGATAGCCTGTTTAAAAACGGTGGCTATGATCATGCAGTAAGAAGTGACATTGACATTAAAAATCTGTTTTCAACGGGCACAGTGGATGAGGAATATGTTATCTCATTGATTTCCAGAACATCAGGAGAACAATACAGTTGTTCTCCTCATCATCAGGATAAGATGACGCCGGTACAGATATTCCGTCCGTTTAAAGATAACCGTTGATGGTATGTGAAATTTTGATTTATTGAGCCTGATATTATTTTTATCAGCGTTCATCATTGAATGTTGAGAGGCCGAAATGAGAATCGTAAAAGAGGGTGATAAAAAGCAGGTGATTTGCCATCTCTGTGGTCGTAGTGAGGCGACCTATTTATTACGTGATGTCGATTTCAGCGATAAGAGCGGTACGGTGAAAAATATCCTGACGGCGGTATGCGATACCTGTCATCAGGTGGTCAGTATTCCTGCGCAGTGCACACCAAAAATCAAAGAGGAATATAATAAAATCAGAACATCTGTTGAAGTCAGGGTGCCTGCGCATTATCTGGATATACTTAATATTGCTTCACAAAAAATTAGCCCGGAGTTGGATGAAAGTTTTAATCGATACCTGATACTCTATTATATTCATGCATTATATTCCGGACGTTATGCACAAAATAAACTGACGGATTTTCTTAATGATGATTTTTCCAGAGCAAAAGCATCGAAAAGAATTTCTTTAAAGGTAAATGTCAGTCAGCTGGCGGAGCTTAATTCTATTATGGCTAAGCAAAACCTGAAAAATAATACTGATGTTATCAAAGCGATTATATTGAAGATTAATCAGGATATCGTGCAAAACGAAAACCCGCAGCAACTTGCTGAATTAAAAAATGTGGCCGCTGCATTATCGTAACCCTGCGCTCCGGTTGGCCCGGAGCGGGGATATGGCCTGCTTACAGCAAATCAGCCATTTCGGTCAGGATCTGCTCACACCAGCGGGCGATACGCTCATCGGTCTGCTCAAACTGATTAATATCATCCAGCGCCAGGCCGACAAACTGCTGGCCATCGGCAGTGAGCGGTTTTTTACTGGTAAATTCATAGCCTGCCAGCGGCCAGTAACCGACAAACTGCACGCCGCAGGGTTCCAGCACTTCATGCAGCATCCCCAGGGCATCCAGAAACCATTCGCTGTATTCGCCCTGATCGCCCATGCCGTAAAGTGCCACTACTTTACCCGCCAGATTCAGCCCCGGTAGTTCATTCCAGACGGCTTCCCAGTCTTCCTGTAATTCACCAAAGTCCCATGTGGGGATGCCGAGGATCAGCATATCGTACTGCTCCATCAGGCGCGGAGCATCGTCTTTCAGGTTATGCAGCGTGACCAGCTCTTCACCGATAACGTCACGAATTTTCTCGGCAGCCATCTCGGTATAACAGGTGCTGGAACCGTAAAACAGGCCAATTTTCATATCAGGCAAACTCATCTTTCCTCAGGCAATGGGCGTGATTATACCGAAAACGGCACGGGTTGCAGTAAGGCTTAAAACAGGACCTTTTAGCTGGTTTGCCTGATCGCATAGGGGGAGTAGGCAGAATTTCCCTATACTGAGTGATCGCGCATTGATAGTTCATTAAATAACAGAATCTGCGCCAGATATATCAGAACTGCCTAAAAATAAGGCATAATGGCGGCGGTTGGCACCATAATGCGCAGCGCAGGTGCAGTAACCCGAATGACTGACTAAAAGAGAGCGATGAGGATAGCGTGCCGGATAACGAGTTGATTGAACAATTTCTGGATGAACTGTGGATCGAACGTAACCTGGCGCAAAATACCGTCGCCTCGTATCGGTTGGATCTGACTTCGCTGTGTGACTGGCTGCAGCATCATCAGCTGCAGTTATTGCATGTAGAAACCCAGGATTTACAGTCTTTCCTCGCTGAACGTCTGGAAGGGGGCTATAAAGCCAGCAGCTCGGCTCGCCTGCTCAGCGCCATGCGTCGTTTGTTTCAGTATCTGTATCGGGAAAAGCTGCGCAGCGACGATCCCAGTGCGTTACTCTCTTCCCCCAAACTGCCGCAGCGCCTGCCAAAAGATCTCTCCGAAGCGCAGGTCGAGCGTTTACTGCAGGCTCCCAGTGTTGAACAGCCGCTGGAAATGCGTGATAAAGCGATGCTGGAACTACTGTATGCCACCGGTCTGCGCGTCACTGAACTGGTAGGATTAACCTTCAGTGATGTCAGCCTGCGTCAGGGGGTAGTGCGGGTGGTGGGTAAAGGGAACAAAGAGCGACTGGTGCCGCTGGGTGAAGAGGCGGTACACTGGATAGAACAATTTATTGAGTATGGTCGCCCGTGGTTGCTTAACGGACAGACGCTGGATGTACTGTTTCCCAGCAGCCGGGGCAAACAGATGACCCGGCAAACCTTCTGGCATCGTATTAAACACTATGCGGTGCTGGCGGGGATTGACAGCGAAAAGCTGTCACCTCACGTTTTGCGTCACGCGTTTGCTACCCATCTGCTGAATCACGGTGCCGATTTGCGCGTGGTACAGATGTTGTTGGGGCACAGCGATTTGTCCACCACTCAGATATATACACATGTGGCGACAGAGCGCCTGCGGCAGCTGCATCAGCAGCATCATCCGCGCGCCTGATGTCATGCAAAGCGCCCGCTGAGTCGGGCTGATTAAGGACAGAAAATGAAAAAGTTTTTAGTACTCACCGGATTACTGGCAGCGGTCAGTGGTGCCGCCTGTGCCGATAATGCCGCAATTCAGCACTCGCTGAGCAAGCTGGGGATCCAGCACAGTGAAATCCTGCCCTCACCGCTGGCTGGCATGAAAACCGTGCTGTCAGAAGGCGGGGTGCTGTATGTAACTGATGATGGGAAAAACTTTGTCCAGGGCCCGCTGTATGATGTCAGCGGTGCTCAGCCAGTAAACGTCACCAACCAGCTGCTGGCAAAAAAAGTGGACGCGCTGACGGACGAGATGATCGTTTACAAAGCGCCAAAGCAGCAGCATGTGATTACTGTATTCTCCGATACCACCTGCGGCTACTGCCGCAAGTTGCATTCGCAAATGGCGGACTACAACGCGCTGGGGATCACCGTGCGTTATCTGGCGTTTCCGCGTGCCGGCATGAGCAGCGAAGTCGCGCAGCAGATGCAGTCGGTATGGTGCGCGGCTGACCGCAACAAGGCGCTGGATGCGGCAATGAAAGATAAAGAGATTAAAGCTGCGGACTGCAAAATTGATCTAAACGCCCACTTCCAGCTGGGGGTACTGTTTGGAATTCAGGGCACCCCGGCGATCCTGCTGGAAAACGGGGTGATGATCCCGGGTTATCAAAGCCCGCAGGATCTGAAAAAATTTCTTGATACGCAGAAAACTGGCGGCTGATTTTAGTGAAAAAGCCACCTGAATTGCGTCGTCGTCAGGCGGCATCAGCTGACGATCTGTCAGACTCCCTGCCTCCCTTGCTGCGCCGGTTATACAGCCAGCGCGGGATTCGCTCCGCCAGCGAACTGGAGCGCGGGGCTAAATACCTTCATCCATTCACTTCCCTGAGCGGAATTAGCCGGGCGGTGGACATTTTACAGCAGGCACTGAGCGACAGACAGTGCATTTTGGTGGTGGGCGATTTTGATGCCGACGGTGCTACCAGTACCGCTCTGACGGTGCTGGCATTACGCAGCATGGGCGGCAGCAATGTTCAATACCTGGTGCCTAACCGCTTTGATGATGGCTATGGTCTGAGCCCTGAAGTGGTTGAACAGGCCTCTGCCCGTGGCGCACAGCTGATCGTGACGGTGGATAACGGGATCTCCTCGCACAGCGGCGTGGCGCTGGCCCATGCCAAAGGGATGCAGGTGATCGTGACCGATCACCATTTGCCGGGTGAGACGCTGCCGGATGCCGATGCTATCGTTAACCCTAATCTGAACGACTGCCAGTTTCCCTCACGGGCGCTGGCGGGGGTTGGCGTTGCTTTCTATCTGATGCTGGCGCTGCGCGCGCGCTTACGTGACAGCGGTATCAGCCCGCTGCCAAATCTGGCAGAACTATTGGATCTGGTGGCGCTGGGTACTGTGGCCGATGTGGTGCCGCTGGACAGTAATAACCGCATCCTGGTGTGGCAGGGGCTGAGCCGTATTCGCGCCGGTCAGTGTCGTCCGGGGATCCGGGCGCTGCTGGAAATTGCCAACCGCGATGCGCGCCAGCTGGCGGCCAGCGATTTGGGATTTGCCCTCGGGCCGCGCCTGAATGCCGCCGGACGCCTCGACGATATGTCGGTGGGCGTGGCGCTGTTGCTGAGCGAGGATGTGGCTCAGGCGCGGATGCTGGCCAGCGAACTGGATGCGCTGAATCAGTCGCGTAAAGAGATTGAGCAGGGGATGCAGGCGGAAGCGCTGGCAATCTGTGCCCATATTGAAGGTGGCATGAAAACCCCGCCCGCCGGGTTGGCGATCTATCATCCGGAATGGCATCAGGGGGTGGTGGGCATTCTGGCATCCCGCCTGAAAGAGCGTTTTTATCGTCCGGTGATTGCCTTTGCCCCGGCAGGTGAGGGGATGCTGAAAGGCTCCGGCCGTTCCATCAGCGGCATGCATCTGCGCGATGCGCTGGAACGCCTTGATACCCTGCACCCCGGACTAATTGATAAGTTTGGTGGGCATGCGATGGCCGCCGGGCTGTCGCTGAAAGAAACGCATTTTGAACGCTTCCGCCAGCTGTTTGCTGAACTGGCGGATGACTGGCTGGATCGGGAAGCATTGCAGAGCGAAATCTGGAGCGATGGCGAACTGGCTGCGCAGGAGATGACGCTGTCGGTGGCTGAGATGCTGCGTGATGCCGGTCCCTGGGGACAGTCATTCCCCGAACCCAGCTTTGACGGCAAATTTAACGTACTGAAACAGCGCCTGCTTAACGGGCGTCATCTGAAACTGATGCTGGAACCGCTGGGCGGTGGGCCGATGCTGGACGGGATTGCATTTAACGTGGATGCCAGCCATTGGGAAGACCTCAGCGTGAAGCAGGTGCAGCTGGTGTATAAACTGGATGTCAATGAGTTCCGCGGCAATCGCACCGTGCAGCTGATTATCGATCATATCTGGCCGCTGTAAGATGCGCGGCTGATATGCGGTTACCCGGTCTGGAATGTGTTCAACGCTATAAACTGCGCGCGGTTTCAGTTAAAATACCAGGTTACACCTTATCTACTTTGATCACCTAAAAAAGATTCTATAACCATGTTTGAAATTAATCCGGTAAAAAATCGCATCCAGGATCTCACCGAGCGCAGCGGCGTTCTTCGGGGGTATCTTTGACTACGATTCCAAGAAAGAGCGACTGGAAGAAGTAAACGCTGAGCTGGAACAGCCCGATGTCTGGAATGAACCTGAGCGGGCGCAGGCCTTAGGTAAAGAACGTTCTTCCCTGGAAGCCATCGTTAACACCCTTGATCAGATGCGACAGGGGCTGGAAGACGTTGCCGGCCTGCTGGAGCTGGCGGTGGAAGCTGACGACGAAGATACCTTTAACGAAACGGTGGCTGAACTGGACGGGCTGGAACAGAAGTTGGGTGAGCTGGAGTTTCGCCGTATGTTCTCCGGTGAGTATGACAGCGCCGACTGTTATATGGATATCCAGGCAGGTTCTGGCGGTACTGAAGCCCAGGACTGGGCCAGTATGCTATTGCGTATGTATCTGCGCTGGGCGGAAGCGAAAGGCTTCAAAACCGAAGTGATCGAAGAGTCGGAAGGTGAGGTTGCCGGCACTAAATCGGCTACCATCAAAATCATTGGTGATTATGCTTATGGCTGGCTGCGTACTGAAACCGGCGTTCACCGCCTGGTGCGTAAAAGTCCATTTGACTCCGGTGGTCGCCGACATACTTCGTTCAGCTCGGTGTTTATCTACCCGGAAGTAGAAGACGATATCGATATTGACATTAATCCGGCCGATCTGCGTATCGACGTGTACCGTGCCTCCGGTGCCGGCGGTCAGCACGTTAACAAAACCGAATCGGCGGTACGTATTACCCACTTACCGACCAATATCGTGGTGCAGTGCCAGAACGACCGTTCGCAGCATAAAAACAAAGATCAGGCATTTAAGCAGCTGCGCGCCAAGCTATATGAATATGAAATGCAGAAGAAAAATGCCGATAAACAGGCGGCAGAAGATAACAAATCTGATATCGGCTGGGGTAGCCAGATCCGTTCCTACGTACTGGATGACTCGCGCATTAAAGATTTGCGTACCAGCGTAGAGACGCGTAATACCCAGGCAGTGCTGGACGGCGATCTGGACCGCTTTATAGAAGCAAGTTTAAAAGCAGGGTTATAAGGAACTCTCATGTCTGAACAACAATCGCAGGCTGCTGATGCGGCACTTGAACTGAATAACGAACTGAAAGCGCGCAGGGAAAAGCTCAGCGCACTGCGTGCTTACGATGTGGCGTTCCCTAACGATTTTCGTCGCGATCGTACCTCAGACCAGCTGCACGCCGACTTCGATGCGAAAGAGCAGGAAGAACTGGAAGCACTGGGCATTGAGGTCAGCGTAGCCGGTCGTATGATGACCCGCCGTATTATGGGTAAAGCCTCTTTCGCCACCATTCAGGATGTGGGTGGACGCATTCAGCTGTATGTGGCGCGCGACGACCTGGCGGAAGGTATTTATAACGAGCAGTTTAAGAAGTGGGATCTCGGCGATATTGTTGGTGCCCGCGGTAAGTTGTTTAAAACCAAAACCGGCGAACTGTCGATTCACTGCAGTGAGATCCGCCTGCTGACCAAAGCGCTGCGTCCGCTGCCGGACAAATTCCACGGTCTGGCTGACCAGGAAACCCGCTACCGTCAACGCTATCTTGATCTGATCAGTAATGATGAATCGCGTAACACCTTTGTGATCCGCTCGAAAATCATGGCGGGAATTCGCAGCTTTATGGTAGCGCGCGATTTTATGGAAGTGGAAACGCCAATGATGCAGGTGATACCGGGCGGCGCGTCGGCCCGTCCGTTTATCACTCATCATAATGCGCTGGACATTGATATGTACCTGCGTATTGCCCCGGAGCTGTATCTGAAGCGTCTGGTGGTAGGCGGTTTTGAGCGGGTATTTGAAATCAACCGCAACTTCCGTAATGAAGGGGTTTCGCCGCGCCATAACCCGGAGTTCACTATGATGGAACTCTATATGGCGTATGCGGACTATAAAGATCTTATTGAACTGACGGAAAGCCTGTTCCGTACCCTGGCTCAGCAGGTACTGGGTAACACCGTGGTGCAGTACGGCGAGCAGTCATTCGATTTCGGTCAGCCATTTGCGAAGCTGACGATGAAAGAAGCCATTCTGAAATACCGTCCGCAGACCAACCTGGCCGATCTGGATGACTTCGATAAGGCGGCGGAGATTGCCCGCGATCTGGGGATTAAGATTGAGAAGAGCTGGGGACTGGGACGCCTGGTGACTGAGATCTTTGAAGAAACTGCAGAAGCACACCTGATCCAGCCTACCTTTATTACCGAGTATCCGGCGGAAGTCTCCCCGCTTGCGCGTCGTAACGATCAGAACCCGGAAATCACTGACCGCTTTGAGTTTTTTATCGGCGGCCGTGAGATTGGTAATGGTTTCTCTGAGCTGAATGACGCTGAAGATCAGGCAGAACGTTTCCTGCAGCAGGTAAATGCCAAAGATGCCGGCGATGATGAAGCGATGTTCTATGACGAAGACTACGTGACTGCGCTGGAGCATGGTCTGCCGCCGACCGCCGGTCTGGGGATTGGGATTGACCGTATGGTGATGCTGTTTACCAACAGCCATACCATTCGCGATGTGATCCTGTTCCCGGCGCTGCGTCCGGGTAAAAAGTAACAGCGCATTATTTATCAGGTGCGGTAACCGCCCTGTCAGCCTCTGGCTGGCAGGGCTTTTTTCATTCAAAGCCGGTCATAATAGAAACCAAAAAAGGGAGCCGGGCAAGATTTGTACCCAGGGAGTGTCCCTTAACTTCACCCATACTGCAGATAATGAATGAAAGCATTCCATCGTTTTCATCGCGTTGCGTATTTTCGCCTCAGCCGGGTTTTAGCCGCCTGTGCGCTAAGCAGGCAACCCCGGGTTGTCAGCGTTTTATACGCTATGCTTTAATTATCTGATGTGATCAAGATCACGTCATACCCGGGGCAGTGATTCACCGGCTGCCGATAACCAACGTTAACCTTATGGTGTGACTGCCATTTTTTGCAGCGGATGGCGGAATTTTTGTTTGTTTCGGAGTAGATGATATGCCTGTTTCTTTACTGGCGCTGGCACTCAGTGCTTTTGCTATCGGCACCACCGAATTTGTGATTATGGGGCTGTTGCCGCAGGTGGCTGGCGATTTGCAGGTCACGATCCCGTCAGCGGGATGGCTAATCAGTGGCTATGCGCTGGGCGTGGCGATTGGTGCCCCAATTATGGCGCTGCTGACTGCTTCGCTGCCGCGTAAGAAAACGTTGCTCCTGCTGATGGTGATTTTTATTATCGGCAATCTGCTGTGCGCGCTGGCCTTGAGCTATAACCTGCTGATGCTGGCCAGGGTCGTGACAGCGCTGTGCCATGGGGCATTTTTCGGCATCGGCTCGGTGGTGGCGGCCAGCCTGGTGGCACCGGGCAAACAGGCGTCAGCAGTGGCGCTAATGTTTACCGGCTTAACTTTGGCCAACGTGCTGGGCGTGCCGCTGGGCACCTGGTTTGGTCAGCTGTTAGGATGGCGCGCCACCTTTTGGGGCGTCTCGGCGATTGGCGTGCTGGCATTTATCGGCTTGATTATCAGCCTGCCAACTAACCGCGATGAAAAACCGGTGCATCTGGCCAGCGAAATCAGTGCGCTGAATAACGGCAGACTGTGGCTATCGCTGCTGATGACGGTCTTTTTTGCCGCTGCGATGTTTGCCCTGTTCAGCTATATTGCCCCGTTGTTGCAGCAGGTCACCGGCCTGAGCGGCCGTGGCGTCAGCTGGTCGCTGTTCCTGATTGGTGCCGGTCTGACGGTGGGGAATATACTTGGCGGTAAGCTGGCGGACTGGAAGGTCTCCTTCAGCCTGATCCTTAGCTTCTCACTGATTGCGCTGTTTTCCCTGCTGTACAGCTGGAGCAGTCATTCCGTATTGCTGGGGGAGATTACCCTGTTCCTGTGGGCGATGGCGACCTTCGCCACGGTGCCCGCGCTGCAGATCAACGTGGTGCGTCACGGTAAAGAGGCTCCTAACCTGGTATCGACCCTGAATATTTCCGCGTTTAACTTCGGTAACGCACTGGGAGCCTGGGTGGGTGGGGCGGTGATCGGTGCCGGGTATGCCTTAACCGCCGTACCGGTATCTGCTGCCATCCTGGCGCTGGTGGGATTACTACTGTGCCTGCTGGCATTTCGCCGGGCGCGGGCGCAGCCGCAGCCGCAGCCAGCGAACGCCTAACGCAGCTGCTGCACCAGACGCTGGCGGTAAACGGCACCTCCGGTGTGAATCTTTGTGCAGTCACTGTTATCCATCAGGTCACCGACAATAACAAAGTCATTGGTCACCATGGTGAGTTGATCCATTTTGGCCAGATGCTTAACCATGCCCAAAGAGGTGGTGCCCGCTTCCGGACAGAGACAGCTGGCGGGCGGCACCAGGCTGGCAGCCCGCTAACCACGAGCCGATTTCTGGGGGTGTGCCAGTCTGGTTTTTGCCTGACGGGAAGGTTCCTGCACCACGCAAAGGGACGACTGAACTCCGCCGGAGACCAGTATGGTTGCGCCTGCGGCTCCAGTTTCTGCAAATCACGTGTGACACATTCATTTGGTCGGTTAGCCTGGCAATACTGACGATGCTCTTCTTCGCCAGCATAGCAAGCTTTATCTGTCGATGCGCTGTGAGTATCAACGTCTGATCCTGTCTTTGGCTTGTCGCGATTTATTACGCGATTGCTCATTATCACCTGCGAAATTCTTTGGAATGACCTTCACAAAAAGTCACATCATTTGTGTGTAGTTGTGATTTTCGTGGTAATTTTGCTCAAAAAAAAACCTAATTACACTTAAAATAACATAATATCACGTAAGTTAACATTGGCGATTATGGCGTCAGGCGCTGATTTTCATGATGCCATCAAGGGGGCGGGCCCAATAATCAGGAGGATATCGGGATGCAGATAATTATTACCGGCGGGTGCGGCTTCTTAGGCCAGAAACTTGCAAGCGCTTTATTACACTCATCACTGAGTTTTCACCAACTGCTTCTTGTTGATTTAAACATGCCTGCGCGGCTATCAGACTCCCCGCGTTTACACTGCCTGGTCGCTGACTTAACCCAGCCGGGCATGATTGAAGCGCTGATTACCGATAAGACTGCGGTGGTTTATCATCTGGCGGCAATCGTCAGCAGTCATGCAGAAGAGGATTTCGACCTCGGCTGGAAGGTCAATCTGGAACTCTGCCGTCAGTTACTGGAAGCCTGTCGTCAGCAAACGCAGAAAATTCGTTTTGTCTTCTCCAGCTCTCTTGCCGTTTACGGCGGTACACTGCCGGAATGCGTAACTGATGCAACCGCGCTCACACCCTGCTCGTCGTATGGTGCTCAGAAAGCGGCCTGCGAATTACTGATCAACGACTACTCCCGTAAAGGTTTTATTGAGGGATTGGTACTGCGCTTACCGACGATTTGCGTACGTCCGGGCAAATCTAACCGCGCGGCCTCTTCTTTTGTCAGCGCCATCATTCGCGAGCCCTTGCAGGGCGAGACGGCGAGTTGTCCGGTGACGGACAGCCTGCGACTGTGGATCTCCAGTCCGGCAACAGTGATCCATAACCTTTTACTCGCCGCAACAGTATGCGCGCCGGGCGATGGCCGTAGCATCAATCTGCCGGGTATCAGCATTACCGTTGGTGAGATGCTCACTACGCTGCGCGAGGTGGGGGGCGAAGAAGCGCGCTCACGCGTCACGCACCAGCACGATGGCGCGATTGAAAAAATGGTTGCCTCATGGCCTGGCCGTACCGATAACGAACCTGCCCTGGCCCTGGGCTTTGTCGTCGACAAGGCTTTTGACGCCATTATCAGGCAATTTCTCGCAGATAACAGGGAGGCAGCATTGTGATGAGCTTACCTGCCCCGATCTTTGGCCTGATCGTTGCCGTTTTCGTCCTGGTGTGGCTGGTATTGCGTACGCGTGTCCATGTGTTAATTGCCATGCTGGCGGCAGCCTGTATCACAGGTCTGATGGGCGGAATGGGAATGGATAAAACGTTTGCTGTGATCACCAGTGGGTACGGCACCACCCTTGGCAACATCGGGATGGTGATCGGTCTTGGCGTGATGATGGGACGCCTGCTGGAAGTCTCTGGCGCGGCGGAGCGTATCGCCTGGAGCGCTGTCAAGTGGCTTGGAAAACGCCGTGAAGAGTGGGCGCTGGCAATGACCGGTTATATCGTCAGCATTCCGATTTTTGTTGATTCCGCCTTCGTCATCCTTTACCCGGTAGCCAAAGCGCTGGCGAAAAACGGTAAGCGTTCTCTGTTAACCCTTGGCATTGCGCTGGCAGGCGGGTTGGTGGTAACGCACCATGCGGTTCCCCCCACCCCTGGCCCACTGGGTGTGGCGGGTGTCTTTAATGTCGATATCAGCGCAATGCTGCTCACCGGGATGGTGCTGGCAATTCCCTGCGTGACCGGCATTGTGTTCTATGCCCGATGGCTGGATAAGCGCTACCCTGATTTCGTGCCGCACCCGCTGAACGCCGACGAGGCCAACGCCGCCGTTGCGGACTACAGCCAGCAGAAAGCGCAGAAGGATTTGCCGGGCCTGACACTCTCTCTGCTGCCTGTCGTTGTGCCGGTAGCCCTGATCTTTCTGAAAGCGATCTGTGCCCCCGTAGTGGCTACCGAAGTATGGTCAAATCTGGCAACGCACCCGGTCGTACAGGTGATAAACTTCGTAGGGCATCCGGTTATCGCTTTAGCCATCAGCGTGCTGCTGGCGGTCTATACCCTGGTGCCGCGCATGGATAAACACAATACGGCAGAACATCTGGAAGAGGGCTTGAAGAGTGCCGGGATTATCTTACTGGTAACCGGTGCCGGTGGTGCGCTGGGTGCTATCCTGCGCGATAGCGGAGCAGGCCAACAGTTGGCTGAACAGGTCGCCAGTCTGCCAGTCTCACCGGTACTGCTACCGTTTATCGTGGCCACGCTGGTGCGTTTGATTCAGGGGTCAGGCACCGTGGCGATGATCACCGCCGCCTCCATTTCCGCCCCTGTTCTGGCGCAAATCCCTGGCGTCAACATGCTGCTGGCGGCTCTGGCGGCAACAATGGGATCGCTGTTCTTCGGTTATTTCAACGACAGCCTGTTCTGGGTCGTTAACCGTATGACAGGGGTTACCGATGTAAAACAGCAGATGGTAGTTTGGTCTGTACCGACCACCATCGCCTGGGCGATTGGCGGAGCTGGAGTGGCGTTGATGAACCTGCTGCTGGGTTCAGCTGGCAGCTGGCTCGACCCGCTCCTGCCGATTATTGTTCTGGCTGCCATTATGCTATGGGTACGCTGGCAGACACCAGGCATTACAGAAAAGCAAACTGTGCGCGAATAACGTCCAGGCTGGCAAAACACAAAGAAAAAGGCCAGTCTTTCGACTGCCCTCAGACTGCGCAGTTTATTGATGGATGGCAGGCAGAAAACTGTCATGCATTTTTTAAAACCGAAAATTTGCCACAGCCGGCCAGCGCCTAACGCAGCTGCTGCGCCAGGCGCTGACTGAACCGGTCAGCCTGCTGCTGCAGATGCTGGCTGAATGCCGCGGCCAGTGCTGATGCCGGGCGGTGGCATGGCCGGATCAGGCTGACGGTAAATGGCACCGCAATACTGAACCGACGTATCACTAATCCGCTGTCGGCATATTCCAGTGCCGTCAGCGGATTTACCACTGATACCCCGACCCCGGCTTTCACCATCGCACACACCGATGCGGCGCTGTGGGTTTCCATCACCATTCTGCGCGTCACCTGATGCTGCTGAAACAACCCATCCAACAGTTGACGATAGCTGTCGCTGCGCGACAGGCTGATATAGTTCAGGCCGGAAAAGTCCTCCGGCGTCAGGCAGTCGCGCTGCGCCAGCGCATGACCCGCGGGTAATACGCACACTTCATTCAGCGTCAGCAACGGCGTGCGCTCAGTACCGGCAGGGGTATGGCCGGTTTCGGTGATCCCCAGATCGTAACGCTGTGCCGACAGCCACTCTTCCAGCAGCGGGGACTCCTGCGGAATAATACTCAGGCTGACATCGGGGTAGCGCTGTAAAAAGGGCTGGCACAGCGTTGGCAATAGCGCCTGAGAAAACACCGGCAGGCAGGCAATGGAAAGTTCGCCCTGGCGAAACTGGCGCAACCCCTCAGCGGCGCTGAGAATGCGCTCCATGCCGTACCAGGAACGCTGCACTTCCTCAAACAGCCGCAGCCCCTGAACGGTGGGATGCAAACGTCCGCGCACCCGGGTAAACAGCTGCAGATTAATCAGCTTTTCAAAGCGCGCCAGCTCACGGCTGACGGTGGGCTGCGAAGTATGCAGCAGCGCTGCCGCTTCGGTCAGATTACCGGTGCTGACCACGGCATGAAAAATTTCAATATGACGCAGTGTGATACCTGCCATCATTCGGCCTCAGTCACTGTTAGAAAATTAAGCTATATCATGGATGAATAGCCTGCGTTAAAAAAGATATTTTTTCTCTCGTGCTGGCGCATGGCCTAATAAGGCTAAAGATTTTTGGAGAACGCTGATGCCACATTCCCTGCACGACACCACCACAGACCTGAATCACCACAATCTGCTGACGCTGGCGCAACAGTCTGACGGCCCGGTATGGGCCTATGATGCGCAGATTATTCGCAATAAAATAAGCCAGTTACAGCAATTTGATGTTATCCGCTTTGCGCAGAAAGCCTGCTCAAATATCCATATTTTGTGCCTGATGCGGGAAGCTGGTGTAAAGGTAGATTCGGTTTCGCTGGGGGAAGTGGAGCGGGCGCTGGCAGCGGGATATCAGCCGGGCGGTGATGAAATCGTATTTACCGCCGATCTGCTGGATGCGCCAACCCTGCGACGACTGGCGGCGCTACAGGTGCCGGTCAATGCCGGTTCGGTGGATATGCTGCATCAGCTGGGGGAGGCATCTCCCGGCCACCGCGTCTGGCTGCGGATTAACCCGGGCTTTGGTCACGGTCACAGCCAGAAAACCAATACCGGGGGTGAAAACAGCAAGCACGGCATCTGGTACGGCGATCTGGCGCTGGCGCTGGCAGCTATCCGTCAGCATCAGCTGCAGCTGGTGGGGATCCATATGCACATTGGCTCCGGCGTAGACTACGGTCATCTCTCCCAGGTGTGTGATGCGATGGTGGGTCTGGTGATTGAATTTGGTCAGGATCTGCAGGCGATCTCTGCCGGTGGCGGGTTATCGATCCCTTACCGTCTTGGTGAAGAAACCATTGATACCGCGCACTATTTTGGCCTGTGGGATGCGGCACGTCAGCGTATCGCGCAGCATTTGGGGCATCAGGTCAAACTGGAAATTGAGCCAGGGCGTTTTCTGGTCGCGGAATCCGGGGTACTGCTGGCCGAGGTGCGGGCGGTGAAGCAGATGGGCAGCCGTCACTTCGTGCTGGTAGATGCTGGATTTAACGACCTGATGCGTCCGTCAATGTACGGCAGCTATCACCATATTTCGGCGCTGGCGGCGGATGGTCGTACGCTGGATGAAAGCCAGACGGTTGACAGCGTGGTGGCCGGGCCGCTGTGCGAATCCGGTGATGTCTTCACCCAGCAGGAAGGTGGCAAAGTAGAAAGCCGGGCGCTGCCGGCGGTAAAGGTGGGGGATTACCTGGTATTCCATGACACTGGCGCTTACGGTGCCTCGATGTCCTCGAACTACAACAGCCGCCCGCTGCTGCCGGAAGTGCTGTTTGAACAGGGTCAGCCGCGCCAAATCCGCCGCCGCCAGACGGTAGAAGAACTACTGGCCCTGGAGCAATAAGCCCGGCAGGCCGTTGCCCTGGTAGTCGCCCTGGTTTTTGACCTGGCAGTGGCCCTGGTTGTTGACCTTTGGGCGGCATCAGGAACTTCGCTGAGGCTACGCTGATTTCCAGGACAAGCCGCCAGGGACGGCGGCGCGAGGCGTGCTTCGCCTGGACGGCGAATCACGCTGTTCCGTCGGAAATTGGCGTGGCCGAGGGAACCCGCGAGAGCGGGCGAAGTGACGCCGCGAGCGCGGGGTCAAGGGGATATCGCGACTGATATCCCCTTGTCGCCAGCCCGTGAAACGGGATGGTGAAACGGTGTTGACCTGGCTTTTGCCCTGGCCCTGGCTTTAAAAAAAGCAAAAAGCAAAAAGCAAAAAGCAAAAAGCAAAAAGCGCAGCCCCCAGCGGAGCTAAAAAAAAGCGACTACTCGCTACCCACCACCGGCGGCGCCACCGAATGTCGCCGCACCAGCGTCGGACTAAACACATTGGTCACCTGCGGCAGCGGCTGATGATTCGCCAGCGCCAGCGCCAACATCGCCGCCTGCTGCGCCATTGCTACTACCGGATAACGGATCGTGGTCAGCCGTGGTCGCACGTAGCGTGACACCAGCACATCATCAAACCCCACCAGCGACATCTCCTCCGGCACCCGCAGCCCGTTATCATTCAAAACCGCCAGTGCCCCGGCGGCCATAGAGTCGTTATAACAGACCACCGCCGTAAAGGTTTTCCCCTGACCCAGTAATTCGGTTATCGCTACTTCGCCCCCCAGCTCATCCGGCTCCCCATAAGCCACCAGCCGCTCATGGTAATCCAGCCCCTGTTCCAGTAGCGCGTCCTGATAACCGAGTAGCCGATCGCTGGCATCGGAAATGCGATGGTCAGAACAGATAAAAGCAATCTGCTGATGCCCCTGCTGGATCAGATGACGGCAGGCGAGTCGCGCACCGGAGCGATCGTCAAGCGCCACGCAGCGCGACTCAAAGCCGGGTATTATGCGGTTCAGCAGCACCATGCCAGGTATCTGATTCATCAGCCCGCTCAGTTCCTGATCGCTGATAATTTTGGCATGCACCACCAGCGCCGCACAGCGGTGACGCATCAGTTGCTCAATCGCCTGACGCTCCTTCTGCTCGTTATGGTAACCGTTACCAATCAGCAAAAAATTACCGGTCTGCCAGGCGACATCATCCACGGATTTGACCATTGCGCCAAAAAAGGGATCGGAGACATCTCCCACCACCAGCCCGATGGTTTCGGTGGACTGCTGCGCCAGCGCGCGGGCATTGGCATTGGGGTGATACTGCAGGTTTTCCATCGCCTTTCTGACGGCGAGGCGTGAATTTTCACTGGCTTTGGGAGAGCCATTAATCACACGGGAAACGGTTGCTACTGAAACGCCCGCCAGCCGGGCAACATCCTTTATGGTCGCCATACTGCTATGCCTTCCAGGGTAAACGTTTACATACAGCCAGTGTTGCGGAAAGGCCGACTGACTGCAAGCCTGTAAAATGCCTGCTGTGTCGCAAAGCTGAGATTTGCTGGCCGGGCGCGCAGCAGATCATTTTCGCTAAAGCAGCAATATCACGCGCGTCCTCCGGGCGTTAAAAAGGATCGTTTTGGGCCGTAAAAATCCCGCTAAGCCCCGATTATGAATGCTATTCGGAGATCATTATGGAGTTAAACCAAAGGATTCTGGTCACGCTGGTCAACAGTGACAGTCCGCTAAGCTCAGGTGAGCTGGCACAGTCGCTACAGGTGGGGAAGTCCACTATTAAACGTCATCTTGAGGTGCTGCTGAAACATGGCAGTTTATCCCGAACCGGGATCGGCAGAGCAACCCGTTACGGTACGGGACGTTGTTTTGCTCCGGCGGTGTTGCAGGATAATAACGGTGTCAGATGGCGGACGGCAGAAGCGGGGCAGTTGCTGCATTATTTGCAAACGCCAGTGACATCAAGAGAGATCGTGGGTTACGCCAGGGCGTTTATTGACGATTATGTTCCTAACCGCAGCACGCTGCTGCCGCCAGCACTGGCAGACGCACTACAAGGGGCAGGAAAAATGCCCGGACAGCAGCCCGCAGGGACGTATGCCCGCAAGGTGCTTGAGCAGTTGCTGCTCGATCTGGCCTGGTCTTCATCAAAACTGGAAGGGAATAAATATTCCCTGCTGGCCACGGAAGAACTGTTCAGAAGCGGTAGATGTGCCGATGATATTGATTCCATTATGCTGCTGAATCATAAACAGGCGATTGAATTTTTGGTGGATACCGTGCCGGAATATGGCCTGACGGTGCCGGTGATTACCAACTTACATTCGATTCTGATGCAGGATCTGCTGTCTTTCGCAGAAGGTCCTGGGGCAATCCGCAGCAAGATTATTAACATCAGTGGTAGCACCTATACCCCTCTGCAGACACCGGTAATACTTGAGGAAATGTTTGCATGCATGATTACCAAAGCCAGACAGATATTTAATCCGGTGGAATCCGCCTTTTTCCTTTGGGTTAATCTGGCTTATCTCCAGCCTTTTGAAGATGGCAATAAAAGAACCAGTCGGCTGGTTGCCAATATTCCGCTGATGATCTGTAATAACGCGCCCCTGTCATTTCTTGATGCTGACTCCACTGATTATGCTTATGCCATGATGGGCATTTATGAAAAATGCGATGTTTCGCTGGCGGTGGAATTATTTGAACATCTGTATCGTCGTTCGATTACCCGCTATCGGGTGACATTAGAGGCGGCAGGGGCCCCCGATCCTTTCAGACTGCAGCACCGGCAATATTTAAACGCCGCGATGCAGCAGATTGTGGTCGACAGGCGGGACTTCGACGCCGCTGTGGCGGCAACCGGGATTGCTCCAGAACTTAAAATGCAGTTTAACGCGCTGTTGCGTAATGAATTGCGTTTGTTGCATGTCCACAACTGTGCGCGTTATCGCCTGACAATCCGTCAGGTGGAGCAGTGGAATAAAGCAGGTCGTCCTGACTAAGTGCTGGGTTAACGCTGGTTGCAGGCAGCGATATTGCTCACTCCCTCAGCAGCTTATTACTGGCGAAGAGATTAATATCATAGCTGGTTACATTTTGCGGATAACTGTTGCGATTCGCCCGTGGTGACAGAAAAATGCAGTTGCTACAGTTAAAGTCCCAGAGGTATTGATGGGTGAACATCAAGAGTAGTAACGCTTTTTCACCAACCTGCGCAGATGCGCAGGTTTTTTTTTACTAAAATTATAAAGATTGCCCACAGCAGGCGATTACGTTCTGAAACACTGTTCATCTGTTATCTGCACACCAATTTTTTATTATGTGCAGCAGGTTATTGCGCTCAGCTACCGGAAAAAACATGCCACAGCCTAAACGACCGTCGGGCAAATCCCCGCTTAATCTGAATTTTAATCCTGGCCGCTTTCGTCTTATTTGCCTTGGGGTAGTGGCCTGTCTGGTTTTTCTGCTGGCCCGGGTGGGCGATCTGCAGCTGATTAATCATCCGATGCTGGAAAAGCAGGCGGATGAACGCTCGCTGCGTACCGTCATCCTGCCGGCCAATCGCGGTACGGTGCTGGATCGTAATGGTGAAGCGCTGGCGCTCAGCGTACCGTCGCGCGATATTATTGCCGACCCGAAGCGGGTGCTGGAAGCCCATCCTGATTTTACCGATGCCAAATGGCACTATCTGGCCAGTGCGCTGGAACAGCGCCCGGAACAGCTTGCCGCACGCATCAGCGCTAACCCGGCCAGCCGCTTTCTCTATCTGGGGCGCAAGATCGAGCTGGGGATTGCTAAAGATATTGCCAAACTGCATCTCAGCGGCATCTCGTCGGTGTATGACGACAGCCGCTTTTATCCGATGAGTGATGCCACTGCACCGCTGCTGGGGATTGTCGGCGCAGATAACAGCGGGCTGGCCGGGCTGGAAAAAAGTTTTGATAAAACCCTGCAGGGGGCGCCGGGGGTGGAAAAATATCGCCAGGACGGTAATGGCAATATTATTTCGATGATTGACTATCAGCCGCCGCGACAGCCGCCGACCGTACAGCTAAGCATTGATAAATTCGACCAGTACACCCTGTACAGCAAGCTGCGTGAAGGCGTGCTGCTGAATAAAGCCGACTCCGGCGCGGCGGTATTAATAAAAATTGATACCGGCGAAGTGCTGGGGATGGCCTCTTATCCGTCTTTTAACCCCAATAACTTCATTAATGTTTCTCCGGCGCAGATGCGTAATGCCGCGATTAATGACAGTTACGAACCCGGCTCAACGGTGAAGCCACTGGTGGTGATGGAAGGTCTGGTACGTCATCTGGTGCGCCCCGACTCTGTGCTGGATACCACGCCTTATCGGGTTAACGGCCATCTGATCCGCGATGTGGGTAACTGGTCGCGTCTGACCATGACCGGAATCTTACAGAAATCCAGTGATATTGGCGTTTCGCATATTGCTTTGGCCATGCCGGCAGAAGTGCTGGTCAATACCTATCAGTCATTTGGTCTGGGTAAACCCACCGAGCTGGGGCTGACCGGTGAAGGGGTCGGCTATTTCCCGCTGCACCGCCAGCGCTGGGCGGATATTGAACGGGCCACCTTCTCTTTTGGTTATGGTCTGCGCGTTACGCCGCTGCAGATCGCCCGCGAATACGCCACCCTCGGCTCTTTCGGTATCTATCGCCCGCTGTCGATAACCAAAGTGACCCCGCCGGTACTGGGTAAACGGGTGGCGGATGAAGCCACGGTGCGCGCGGTGGTGCATATGATGGAAAGCGATGCGCTGCCGGGAGGCAGTGGAGTGCGCGCAGCGGTGCCGGGCTACCGGCTGGCGATTAAAACCGGCACCGCAGAAAAGATGGGCAGCAACGGCAAATATGACGGCGGCTATATAAACTACACAGCCGGCGTGGCACCGGCCAGTCATCCGCAGGTGGCGCTGGTGATTATGATTAACCATCCGACGGCGGGCGATCACTTTGGCGGTTCGGTGGCGGCACCGGTGTTTGGCAATATTATTGGTCCGGTACTGAAACATATGAATGTGGCCCCGGATGCACTAAACGGTCACGGCTGACTCGGCGGAAGGAATATGGTCTACTCCTTAGCATTAACTGTCAGGGGCAGCCAGGTCAGGTAAATTACCGCCATTTTTTAGGTTAAAGACTAATATTTATTACTAAATCCTTACGTTAGACTAATGGAAACCGATACTGTAATTTGCTCATAATGTCTCTGATAATTATTTCCTGATGGAATCGGGAACAGGGATGGCTCCGACATAATGCTGTCGTCCACCCAGGTGAACGATTGGATGCAGAGCCGGATCGCGCTGGCTCTTACTATAACGACGACAAAGAGCTGCTAAATTGTGACCATGCCAAAACAGCCGCATTCCCGGCGTAAATTACGTATTATCCTGATTTTACTTTTGCTGATGTCGTTGCTGATCTGGCGTTTCTGGCCGCTTGCACAGAAAGGCGGCGCTGAGCGGATGGCCGGTCCGGGTGGGCCGGGTATGATGGCCGGTATGACCACTCCGGTGCATGTTGGTGAGGTTAAGCTGGCGGATGTGCCGCAGTACCTGACCGCACTGGGTACCGTTATCCCGAATGCCACGGTCACCGTTACCAGCCGGGTCGATGGGCAACTGACCCACGTTTATTTTAAAGAGGGGCAGAAAGTCAGCGCCGGTCAGTTGTTGGCGCAAATCGATCCGCGCAGCTACCAGGCTACCCTGGCCCAGTATCAGGGCCAGCTGGTTCAGAACCAGGCCCTGCTGAAAAGTGCGCAGCTGGCGCTGGCACGCTACCGCACACTCTATGCCCAGGATTCCCTCGCGCGCCAGGATCTCGACAGCCAGATTGCTACCGTCGGACAGTACAGCGGGGCGGTGAAGGCCGACCTTGCACAGATTGATTCCGCGAAACTGAGCATTGAATATGCCCGCATTACTGCGCCGATCAGTGGCCGGGTAGGGCTGCGGCTGGTGGATGTCGGCAATATGGTACAAAGCTCCTCCTCCACCGGTCTGGTGACTATCACTCAGACCCAGCCAGCGGCGGTGACTTTCAGCATTCCGCAGAGCAATATTCCGCTGGTCACCGGCGCACTGCATCAGGGTAAAAGCCTGCCGGCTGTCGCCTTCGATCAGGCAGGCAGTGCGGAACTGGCGCAGGGCGAAGTGCAGTTTATCAGTAACCAGATTGATACCAGCACCGGCACCGTCGAGCTGAAAGCGCAGTTTGCCAACCCGGATGAAACCCTGTTCCCCAATCAGTTTGTTAACCTGCGTCTGCAAACCGGCACCCTGCAACAGGTGGCGGTGATCCCTGCGCAGGCGCTGCAGCTTAGCAGCGACGGCAGCTTTGTCTGGGTGGTGAATCAGGATAAAACCGTCACCCGCCGCGCGGTTACTACCGGACCGCTGTTTGGTAATACGCAGCAGGCGGTGCTGAAGGGCGTGACCGCCGGTGAGCAGGTGGTCACCGAAGGGATTGACCGTCTGACCAACGGCGCAAAAGTGTCCATCGTTGAGCAGGAAAGCACCACCAGTAAGGCCGGGAGCGGCAAGGCGTAATGAATCCATCGCGTATATTTATCCTGCGTCCGGTCGCCACCATCCTGCTGATGGTAGGCGTGCTGATCTGCGGTATCTTTGCTTATCGCACCCTGTCTACCTCGGCGCTGCCGCAGGTGGATTATCCCACGATTCAGGTGACTACCCTGTATCCCGGCGCCAGCCCGGACGTGATGACCTCTTCGGTTACCGCACCACTGGAACGTCAGCTGGGAGAGATGTCCGGCTTAAGCCAGATGACCTCCAGCAGTTCTGGCGGCTCGTCGGTTATCACCCTGAAATTCTCGCTGTCACTGTCACTGGATGTGGCTGAGCAGGAAGTGCAGGCGGCAATCAATGCTGCCAACAGCCTGCTGCCTGACGATCTGCCTAACCCGCCTACCTATAAAAAGGTTAACCCGGCGGACAGCGCGGTAATCACCCTTGCCGCCAGCTCAGAAACGCTGCCGCTGACTCAGGTTCAGGATCTGGTGAATACCCGCATTGCGCTAAAGCTGTCGCAGATTTCCGGCGTCGGGATGGTGACGCTGGCGGGGGGGCATCAGCCGGCAATCCGTATCCACGTCGATCCGCAGGCGCTGGCAGCGCACGGCCTGACGCTGGAGGATGTGAATACCCTGGTTGGTGACAGCAACGTTAATGGTTCTAAAGGCGGTTTTGATGGCCGCTACCATTCGGTCACCATTGATGCCAACGATCAGCTGCGCACCGCAGAGGAATACGGCAATCTGATCCTGACGTATAAAAATGGGGCCGCGCTGCGCCTGCACGATATCGCGCAGATTGAGGAAGCGGCAGAGAATACCTTCCAGACCGCGTGGGCCAACAACAGTCCGGCGATTATTATCAGCGTGCAGCGTCAGCCTGGCGCTAACGTAATTTCGGTGGTGGATCAGATTAAGGCGAAGCTGCCGGCGCTGCAGGCGGCGCTGCCGGATGGGGTAAAAATGTCGGTGCTGTCCGATCGTACCCAGACCATCCGTGCGTCGATCAGCGATGTGCAGTTTGAGCTGATGCTGTCAATCTCGCTGGTGGTGATGGTCACCTTTCTGTTCCTGCGCAATATCGCCGCCACCCTGATCCCCGGCGTGGCGGTGCCGCTGTCGCTGATCGGCACCTTTGGCATTATGTACCTTGCCGGGTTCAGCCTGAACAACCTGTCGCTGATGGCGCTGACGGTGGCTACCGGTTTTGTTATTGATGATGCCATCGTGGTGGTGGAAAATATCTCGCGCCGCCTTGAACATGGCGAGCCGCCAATGGAAGCGGCGCTGAAAGGATCGCAGCAGATTGGTTTTACCATTATCTCGCTGACCTTCTCGCTGATTGCGGTACTGATCCCGCTGCTGTTTATGGGGGACGTGGTCGGGCGACTGTTCCGCGAATTTGCCATTACCCTGGCGGTATCGATTCTGGTATCGATGCTGGTGTCGCTGACCCTGACGCCGATGCTCTGTGCTTACCTGCTGCAGCATATTCCCGAAGAGCGGCAGTCGCGTTTCTACCGTAAAAGTGGTCAGTTCTTCGATAAACTGATTGCCGGGTACGATCGTCTGCTGACGGTGGTGCTGAATCATCAGCGTCTGACGCTGCTGGTGGCGCTGGCCACCCTGGGGTTAACCGCGCTGCTGTATCTGGTGGTGCCGAAAGGCTTTTTCCCGGAGCAGGATACCGGTCAAATCCAGGCCGTAACCCTGGCCTCACAGGACGTCTCGTTTGCGGAAATGTCGCGGCGTCAGCAGCAGCTGGCGCAGATTGTGCTGAAAAATCCGGCGGTTGAGAGCCTGTCATCCACCATTGGCGTGGATGGCAATAACACCAGCCTGAACAGCGGACGGATGCAGATCAACCTGAAGCCGTTCGACCAGCGCGATGAGCGCGCGGATAAGGTGATTGCTGAGCTGCAACAGGCGGCTGCCGCCGTGCCGGGCATCACCCTTTACCTCCAGTCGGCGCAGGATCTGACGGTTAACGATCAGGTCACGCCGAACCGCTATCAGTTCAGCCTCGATGATATCGACAGCGAACACCTCAACAGCTGGACGCCAAAGCTGGTGGCCGCGTTGCAGCAGCGACCGGAATTCAGTTCGGTAGTCAGTGATTTGCAGGATCAGGGCCAGGTGGCCTGGGTGCAGCTGAACCGCGATGCGGCGGCGCGCTATGGCATCACCGCCTCGGACGTCGATACCGCACTGTATAACGCCTTTGGTCAGCGGCTGATCTCCACCATTTTCACCCAGTCTAACCAGTATCGGGTGGTGCTGGAGGTTGCGCCGCGCTTCAGTCAGTCGCCAGCCTCGTTTGACGATATTTATCTGGCACCGTCGACCAGTTCAGACAGCAGTACCAGCACGACCACCAGTACCAGCAGTTCAACCAGTAGCACCAGTTCGACCAGTGGCATGGTTAAACTGACCTCGGTTGCCACCATTACCCAGCGCACCGGTTCACTGATGCACCTGCGCATTAACCAGCTGCCGGCGGTCACCGTCTCCTTTAATCTGAATGAGGGCTATTCGCTGGAGCAGGCGCAGCAGGCGATAGCGGAGGTCAGCCAGTCCTTACATCAGCCAGCGGGCACGACTCTCAGCTGGCAGGGGGAAACCGAAGCCTTCCAGAGTGCCACCGGCAATACGCTGTGGCTGATCCTCGCGGCGCTGATGACCATGTATGTGGTGCTGGGCATTCTGTATGAAAGCTTTATTCATCCGGTCACTATTCTCTCTACCCTGCCGTCGGCAGCGGTAGGGGCACTGCTGACCCTGCTGCTGGCTGATACTGAATTCAGCCTGATTGCACTGATCGGCGTGATCCTGCTGATTGGTATTGTGAAGAAGAACGCGATTATGATGATCGACTTCGCGCTGGAGGCCGAACATAAGCAGCACCTCAGCCCGCGTGAGGCAATCCATCAGGCCTGTCTGCTGCGCTTCCGCCCGATACTGATGACCACCATGGCGGCGCTGCTGGGGGCGTTACCGCTGATGCTGGCCTCCGGCTCCGGCGCTGAGCTGCGTCAGCCGCTGGGGCTGGTGATCGTCGGCGGGCTGATTGTCAGTCAGGTGCTGACGCTGTTCTCCACGCCGGTAATCTATCTGTGGTTTGATAATCTGTCGCAGCGCGCCCGTCACTGGCTGCAGCGCCGGACGCAGCGGGGTTAACAGGTAAAGATGACCCGACTGTTTATTTTTCGTCCGGTGGCTACCCTGCTGCTGACCCTGGCACTGTTGCTGCTGGGGATGCTGGGTTACCGTCTGTTGCCAGTGGCACCGCTGCCGCAGGTGGATTTTCCAACGATTATGGTTTCCGCCAGCCTGCCGGGAGCCAGCCCGGAAACCATGGCCGCTACGGTGGCTACCCCGCTGGAGCGGGCGCTGGGACAGATCGCCGGTATCAGCGAAATGAGCTCGCAAAGCTCGCAAAGCTCCACCACCATTATTCTACAGTTTGATCTTGACCGTGATATTAACGGTGCCGCACGTGACGTACAGGCGGCGATCAACGCCGCGCGCAGCCTGCTGCCCAGCAGCATGCCGTCGCTGCCAACCTACCGCAAGGCTAACCCGTCGGAAGCACCGATTGTGATGCTGGCGCTGTCGTCGAAAACCCGCACCAGTGCCGAACTTTACGATCTGGCCGACAGTAAAATTCAGCAGGTGATTTCCCAGGTGAACGGTGTCGGACAGGTTTCGCTACGCGGCAGCTCGCTGCCAGGCGTTCGCATCGATCTGCAGCCGCAGCAGCTGACGCATTACGGCATCTCGCTGGACACGGTACGTAAGGCCATTGCCAACAGCACCACCAACCTGCCAAAAGGGATGCTGGAAGGCAGCAGCCAGTCATGGATGGTAGACAGCAACGGCCAGCTGGAGCAGGCGCAGCAGTATCGGAATCTGGTGGTCAGCTACCAGAAGGGCCGGGCGGTACGCTTAAGCGATGTCGCCACGGTCTATGACGGGGTGGAAGATAAATATAACGTGGGTTTCTATAACGGATCGCCGTCGGTCACCATTGGCGTTACCCGCCAGGCCGGGGCCAATATGCTGGAAACCATTGATAATATTAAGGCGCAGCTGCCGCTAATCACCAAAGAACTGCCCGCTGACGTCAGCCTGACGCTGGTGGTCGATCGCTCACCGAACGTGCGCGCCTCGCTGTATGACACCGAAGAAACGCTGCTGATCGCGGTGCTGCTGGTGATTGGCGTGGTGTTTGTCTTCCTGCGTAATCTGCGCGCGGTAGTGATCCCGGCGCTGGCACTGCCGGTTTCCCTGATTGGCAGCTGTGCGGTGATGTACCTGCTGGACTACAGCCTGGATAACCTGTCACTGATGGCGCTGATTATTGCTACCGGTTTTGTGGTGGATGATGCCATCGTGGTGCTGGAAAATATTACCCGCTATATCGAACAGGGGTTAAGCCCGGTGCGGGCGGCGCTTAAAGGCGCTCATGAAGTCAGCTTTACCGTGCTGGCGATGACCCTGTCGTTGGTGGCGGTATTTATTCCTATCCTGCTGATGGGCAGTATTGTCGGACGTCTGTTCCGCGAATTTGCCGTGACCCTTACCGTGTCGCTGGTGATTTCTATGCTGGTGTCCCTCAGCCTGACGCCGATGCTCTGTTCACGCCTGTTAAAGCGTAGGCCGCCGGTCGCTGTCCGACCGCACCCGCTGTCGCTGTGGGTCGAGCGCCAGTTAAACCGTCTGCTGGCGGCCTATGCGGCGGCGCTGAATTGGGTGATGCGTCATCAGCGCCTGACGCTGTTCAGCCTGCTGCTCACCGTGTTGCTGAATGTGTTTCTGTATACCGTGGTGCAGAAAGGCTTCTTCCCCAATCAGGACACCGGCCTGCTAATGGGGATGCTGCGCGCCGATCAGAACGTCTCGTTCCAGGCGATGGAACCGAAAATGAAGCAGTTCGCGCAGATTATCAGCCAGGATCCGGCAGTGGAAGGCGTGATGTCCTCTATGGGCAGCGGCGCATTTGGCTCGCGTAATACCGCCACCTTCTTTGTGCGGCTGAAGGATTATAAGCAGCGTGATGCCGATGCCAGCAGCGTAGCCAACCGCCTGAGCGGCAAAAACCAGAACGTTCCCGGTGTGCAGCTGTTTCTGATGGCGGCCCAGGATCTGCGCGTTGGCGGACGCAGTGCCAACGCCAGCTATCAGTACAGCCTGCAGGCCGATAATCTCGACAGCCTGCGCATCTGGACGCCGAAAGTGCAAAAGGCGCTGGAGCAGATCCCGCTGCTGACCAGCGTTGATGCCGACAGTCAGACCGGCGGTCAGGAAGTGGTGCTGAATATCGACCGCGATCGGGCAACGCGGCTGGGGGTCAATGTCAGCATGCTGGATACCCTGCTGAACAACGCCTTCAGCCAGCGGCAGATTGCCACCCTGTATAAAACCCTGAATCAGTACCATGTGGTGATGTCGGTGAACGACAGCTTTACCCAGCAGCCGGACACCTTAAATAAACTGTTTGTGGTTAACGACAGCGGCAATCAGATCCCGCTGTCAGCCTTTGCCAGCTTCAGCGGCGGCAATGCGCCGCTGTCGGTAAACCACCAGGGGCAGTCTGCCACCAACACCATTGCCTTTAACCTGCAGGATGGCGTATCGCTGGAGCAGGCGCAGGCGGCTATCAAAACCGCGATGGCGAAAATTGGCCTGCCGGGATCGATTCAGGCAGGTTTCCAGGGCACCGCCAAAGCCTTCGCCGATCTGAGCGCCTCAATGCCGTGGCTGATTCTGGCGGCGCTGCTGGCGGTGTATGTGGTGCTGGGCATGCTGTATGAGAGCTACATTCATCCGCTGACCATCCTCTCCACGCTGCCGTCAGCCGGAGTGGGGGCGCTGCTGCTGATGCTGCTCACCAACACTCAGCTGACGGTGATAGCCCTGATCGGCATTCTGCTGCTGATTGGCATTGTGAAAAAGAACGCGATTATGATGATCGACTTTGCGCTGGCAGCAGAACGAAATCAGGGAATGTCGCCGCAGCAGGCGATCACCCAGGCCTGTCTGATGCGCTTCCGGCCGATTATGATGACTACCCTGGCGGCCTTTTTTGGTGCGCTGCCGCTGGCGCTGGGCAGCGGCGGAGATGCCGATTTGCGCAGCCCGCTGGGGCTGGCGATTGCCGGTGGCCTGGCGCTCAGCCAGCTGTTAACCCTGTTTACCACTCCGGTGGTTTATCTCTATCTTGATCGCGTCAGTCGCGCCACGAAACGTCAGTGGTACCGTCTGCGCCATACTGAGTAACATCATGAAACTGACAAGCTTAACGCCGCTGGCACTGCTGTTGCTGCTTAACGGCTGCACCGTTGGCCCCGACTACCAGCGTCCGACCGCGCCGACCGCATTGCACTTTAAAGAAGCCAAAGGCTGGCAGCAGGCGCAGCCCCAGGACGATCGCACCAAAGGCGAGTGGTGGGCGGTTTATCAGGATGCCACCCTGAATGGCCTGCTGCGTCAGGTGCAGATTTCCAATCAGAACGTAGCGCAGTATCAGGCGCTGTATCGCCAGGCGCTGGCGCTGGCGGCTGAATCGCGCAGCGACCTGTTCCCTACGGTGAGCGGTACCGCCAGTTCCACCCGCAGCGGCAGCCACAGCACCACCAGCGGGCGCACCGTGACGGACAGCGACAGTGCCGGGGTCAGCGCCAGCTGGGAGCTGGATTTGTGGGGCAAACTGCGGCGTACCCTGGAAGAAAACTATGCCAGTGCGGATGCCAGCGCGGCGGAGCTGGCCAATATCACCCTCAGCGCTCAGTCCACACTGGCACAAGACTATTTCAAGCTACGGGTGCTTGATCAGCGCATTGCACTTTATCAGCGCAGCATCACCGCCTATCAGCGCTATTTGCAGGTGATTCAAAACCAGTATCAGGCCGGCACCGCCTCACGCGGCACGCTGGCGCAGGCGCAGGTGCAACTGCAGAGTGCGCAGGCCTCGGCGCTGGATTTGCGCTGGCAGCGGGCGCAGCTGGAGCACGCCGTTGCGGTACTGATGGGCAAAACGCCTGCGGAATTCAGTCTGCCGGTGGCGGATATTAACGCCACTCTGCCGATGATCCCGGCAGCGCTGCCAGGAGATTTGCTGCAGCGCCGCCCGGATATTGCTCAGGCTGAACGCACCGTCGCTGCGGCCAATGCGGCGGTAGGCGTGGCGATTGCCGGTTACTATCCCGATCTGACCCTTAGCGCCAGCGCCGGTTTCTCCAGTTCGGCGCTGCATAATCTGTTCTCGCTGCCAAACCGGGTCTGGTCGCTGGGGCCGGAGCTGAGCGGCACCCTGCTGGACTTCGGCGCTACCTCGGCCAAAGTGGCCCAGGCGCGGGCAGCCTACGACGCGGATGTTGCCAGCTATCGCCAGACGGTACTGGATGCATTCCAGGAGGTGGAAGACTATCTGGTGGAGCTGAATACGCTGCAGGATGAAATTACAGTGCAGCAGCAGGCGGCCGTCTCGGCGCAGGAGTCAGCACGGGTTACCTTTAATCAGTATCAGGCGGGATTGATTGATTACCTTGATGTGGCTACCACTGAAAATACCAGCCTCAGTCAGCAGCAAAGCCTGCTGCAGCTGGAAAGTACCCGCTGGGTCACCAGCGTGCAGTTAATTACCGCACTGGGCGGCGGCTGGCATCAGTAAAAGAGCTTTAAGGTGTTCAACGACGATAATCGGAATCATTTTACGCTTTTTATCGGCCGATCTCCCTGGCAGCCTATTGAGTTGTAACGCTTTATCCTGCATCTTGGTAGGCTGTTATTGATTCGCCAGGGAGCTGGTATGTTGCTTTCCTTTTTCCGTTTACTGTTCCGCCTGCTGTTTTCGACGCGTCTGAACGGGGATATAGCCGGGTTATATCAGTCAAAAGTGCTGATAACACCCAACCATATGTCATTCCTCGACGGCATGCTGCTGGCGCTGTTTTTACCGGTAAAGCCGGTTTTTGCGGTTTACTCCGCGATTAGCGAAAGCTGGTATATACGCTGGCTCAGCCGCGTTGTGGATATTGTGCCACTGGATCCGACCAAACCGATGTCAGTCAAACATCTGGTCAAACTGGTTGCTCAGGGGCGTCCGGTAGTGATTTTCCCGGAAGGGCGGATTACCGTCACCGGTTCACTGATGAAAATTTATGACGGTGCCGGGTTTGTCGCGGCAAAATCCCAGGCCGCGGTAGTGCCGGTGCGCATTGAAGGGGCTGAATTTACCCCGTTTGGCCGCCTGAGCGGAATGTTTAAGCGTCGCCTGTTCCCCCGCATCACGCTTACCGTCCTGCCGGCCACTACCATTCCAATGCCGCAGGCAGCCAGCGCGCGCGCGCGTCGCCAGCTGGCCGGTGAACATCTTCACCATATTATGATGGAAGCCCGCATGGCGGTACGTCCGCGCGAGACGCTGTTCTGCGCCTTTCTCGCTGCCGCTCAGCGCTACGGTCACAGTAAACCCTGTATTGAAGATGTTAATTTCAAACCCGACAGCTACCACAGTCTGCTGAAGAAAATGCTTGGCGTTGGGCGTATCCTGGAGCGTTACACCCGCCAGGGCGAATATGTCGGGCTGCTGCTGCCGAATGCCACGGTAAGCGTGGCGGCGATCTTCGGTGCCTCGCTGCGCGGGCGGGTGCCGGCGATGCTGAACTATACCGCCGGCGTGAAAGGGGTCGGCTGTGCGATTACTGCTGCGCAGATTAAAACTGTGTTTACCTCACGTCAGTTCCTCGATAAAGGCAAGCTGTGGCATCTGCCGCAGGGGCTGGATCAGGTTAAGTGGATCTTCCTGGAAGATTTAAAAGACACCATCACCTGGCAGGATAAGCTGTGGATCGTTGGAGGTCTGTTATTCCCGGCGCTGGTGCAGGTGCGTCAGCAGCCGGAGGATGCGGCGATGGTGCTGTTTACCTCCGGCTCTGAAGGCAACCTTAAAGGGGTAGTCCATTCGCACAAAAGCCTGCTGGCCAACGTTGAGCAAATCCGTACCGTGGCGGATTTTACCCCGCGCGATCGCTTTATGTCTGCCCTGCCGCTGTTTCACGCCTTTGGTCTGACGGTAGGTTTGTTTACCCCGCTGATGACCGGCGCGCAGATTTTTCTTTACCCCAGCCCGCTGCACTACCGCATTGTGCCGGAGCTGACCTATGACCGTAACTGTACGGTACTGTTCGGCACCTCGACCTTCCTCAATAACTATGCGCGCTTTGCCCATCCTTACGATTTCGCCCGCCTGCGCTATGTGGTTGCGGGTGCAGAGAAGCTGCAGCAGGCCACCCGTGAACTGTGGATGGAAAAATTTGGAATCCGCATTCTGGAAGGTTATGGCGTAACCGAATGTGCGCCGGTAGTGGCGATTAACGTACCCATGGCGGCCAAATCCCATACCGTTGGTCGTATTCTGCCGGCGATGGATTCCCGCCTGATTGCCATGCCAGGCTTCGAGCTGGGCGGCCTGCTGCAGCTGCGTGGCCCTAATATCATGAAAGGCTATCTGCGGGTGGAGCACCCGGGCGTGCTGGAGGCACCGCAGGCCGATAACGGCGAAGGGCAGATGGAAGCCGGCTGGTATGACACCGGCGATATCGTCAGCTTTGACGAGCAGGGCTTCTGCCGGATCGAAGGGCGGGTAAAACGCTTTGCCAAAATTGCCGGTGAAATGGTGTCGCTGGAGACGGTCGAACTGATCGCCCTGCGGGTATCGGAAGATAAACAGCATGCGGCGACCCTGAAGCCGGACGGTAACCGTGGCGAAGCGCTGGTGCTGTTTACCACCGATCGCGCGCTGACGCGCGAACAGCTGCAGCGAGCCGCCCGCGAACTGGGCAGCCCTGAACTGGCAGTGCCGCGCGATATTCGCTGGTTGGATAAGCTACCGCTGCTGGGCAGCGGTAAAACCGACTTTGTCACGCTGCGCGAGCTGGCGGGATCTGCGGAGGGAACCGATGACCAGTCCAACGCTTAACCCGCAGCTGCTGCTGTCCAAAGGGATGCTGGCGGTGATTGTGGCGCAGTTTTTTTCGGCGTTTGGTGATAACGCGCTGCTGTTTGCCACCCTGGCGCTGCTGAAAAAAGATCTGTGGCCTGACTGGAGTCAGCCGGTGCTGCAAATGGTGTTTGTCGCTACCTATATTATCCTGGCTCCGTTTGTCGGGCAGATTGCCGATGGCTTCGCCAAAGGGCGGGTGATGATGGCCGCCAACGGCGTCAAACTACTGGGCGCACTGGTGATCTGCTCTGGTCTGGAGCCGTTTCTCGGTTACAGCCTGGTGGGGATTGGCGCGGCGGCTTATTCTCCGGCGAAATACGGCATTCTGGGGGAACTGACCGGCGGTGAAACCCTGGTAAAAGCTAACGGTCTGATGGAGTCCTCGACCATTGCGGCGATCCTGTTGGGTTCGCTGGCCGGCGGCTTCTTTGCTGACTGGAACCTGACCAGCGCGCTGCTTGTATGTGTGACCGCCTATGCACTGGCGGTAGCGGCCAACCTGCTGATCCCGGAACTGTCCGCCGCGCGCCGGGGGCTCTGCTGGCATCCGCGCAGTATCTCTGCCAGCTTTTACGCTGCCTGTCGTACCCTGTGGCACGATGCACCGGCGCGCTTTTCCTTAACCGGCACCAGCCTGTTCTGGGGAGCGGGGGTTACCCTGCGTTTTCTGCTGGTGCTGTGGGTGCCACTGGCGCTGGGGATCAGCGATAACAAAACGCCTACCATGCTGAATGCGCTGGTGGCGGTGGGGATTGTGATTGGCGCGGCGGCTGCCGCGAAGCTGGTGACGTTAAAAACTGTCGGATGCTGTATGCCAGCCGGGATACTGATTGGCGTGATGGTGGCGATTTTTGCCCTGCAGACCGATGTGTTTAATGCCAGCCTGCTGCTGGTCATTGTGGGTGCCCTGGGCGGCTTTTTCGTGGTGCCACTGAATGCGTTGTTGCAGATGCGCGGCAAAGAGACGGTGGGAGCGGGTAACGCGATTGCGGTACAGAATTTGGGTGAAAATACCGCGATGCTGGTGATGCTGGGGCTGTATTCACTGGCGGTGAGTCTTGGAGCCAGTCCGGTTGTCACTGGCGTCGGGTTTGGTGTGGTGTTTGCGCTGGCGATTTTGCTGGTGTGGGGGTGGAACTGGGTTCAGGCGCGGCGTGCCTGAGGTACGCTGTTCTGTGCCGGATTTTGGTTTTACTCTGCTGCCTGTTTTTTTAGACCAGGGAAAAAGCCAGGTCAACTACGTTTCACCATTCCGCTGCGCGGACTGGCGAGCAGGGCGGCCAGTCGCCGCCGCCCTGCTCCCGGGCTTGCGGCGTCACTTCGCCCGCTGACGCGGGTACCCTCGGCAATGCCAA
>CALYQW010000006.1 GCA_945290265.1 uncultured Erwinia sp. | reverse complement strand
GCCGGTCGTTAAGCCGCTGTTCCGTGTCAGTGGGGGCGCATTATAGGGAGTTCTCGGCGCCTGACAAGGGCTAATTTTAAAAAACTGTCTGAGTGCTGTTTTTTTAGTCCAAAGCTGCTCAAAGTGGCAGTTTTTCGAGCTTTCTAAACCCAAAACGCTGCAAAATGGGCGTTAATTGTGCAACGCTTTCCGTTATTTCGGTACAGAACGCCATATTGTCATCATCGGAGTTCGCAGCAGCCGTTTCATTTTCCAGTAGCCACACCGTTCGACGCGCTATCGCCGCCCCCGAATCAACCAGACGCGTTCCTTCAGGCAATACCTGCTGCAATTCATCGGTAATCAGTGGAAAGTGGGTACACCCCAGCACCACGGTGTCCGGTGGCTCTTTCATTTTCAGCCACGGCTGCAAAATACGTTTTACCTCCGCCAACTCCACCGGCCTGCCATGCAGTTTTGCTTCTGCCATTTCTACCAGTTCGCCGGATCCCAGCATTTCCGTTTTACATTCACTGGCAAAACGTTCTACCAGTTCATGGGTATAGGCGCGTTTTACCGTACCACGGGTTGCCAGCAGCCCGACGATGCCATTGCGCGTCAGGCGGGCAGCGGGTTTAATCGCCGGCACCACCCCCACCACTGGGAAGTCAAAATGCTCACGCAACGCCGGTAAGGTGACGGTGCTGGCTGAGTTACAGGCAATTACCACCAGCGCCAGCGGATAACGACGATTAACCGCAGTTACGATCGCCAGCACGCGCTCAACGATAAACTCTTCTGATTTTTCCCCATAAGGAAAAGCCTGGTTATCGAAGGCATAAAGGTAATGCACATTTGGCAGCAGTTGACGGATTTCGTCATAAACGGAAAGGCCGCCAACACCGGAATCAAACACCAGTACCGTAGGGCGTGGTATAGAGACAGGAGGAGAGACTCTAATCGAGTTTCCATCCAGAGGAGTAATAGCCATACACTGTTATGTTTTCATGGTGAACAGAATGGCAATTTTACCACAGATGACGCAATGAAATGTGGCCTGGAATATTATTACGCAAGAACAGCATCATACAGAAGGTGGCCTGTGGTCACAGCACGCCACTTACCCGACAAAACTGGACATGAAAGCTGGAATCCCTACAATCGGCCGGCGATTACCGTTTTTTCAGGAATAACCATGACCCCCGAACAGCTGCCCGTTGAACAGTATGAAGACCAACTCGTCGAAAAAGTCACACGACTGACCGCAATGATGTCGCCATTTAACGCGCCGGCAGTTGAAGTCTTTCGTTCACCCGTCAGCCACTACCGGATGCGCGCCGAGTTCCGCGTCTGGCATGAGGGCGATGATCTTTACCATATTATTTTCGATCAGCAAACGCACGAACGTATTCGCATTGACCGCTTTCCTGCGGCCAGTGAACTGATTAACCAATTGATGCCACGCCTGATTGGTGCACTGCGGGATAATCAGACGTTACGCTTCAAGCTGTTCCAGATTGATTATCTTTCTACCACCAGTAATCAGATTGTGGTTTCGCTGCTCTATCACCGTAAGCTGGATGCCGCCTGGCAGCAGGCAGCAGAGACGCTGCGCGACACATTACGCAGTGAGGGGTTTGACCTGCATTTAATTGGCCGCGCCACCAAAACCAAAATCGTTCTCGACCAGGATTTTGTTGATGAGCGGTTGCAGGTGGATGGCCAGGAGATGATTTACCGCCAGGTGGAAAACAGCTTTACCCAACCTAACGCCGCCATCAACATTAAGATGCTGGAATGGGCACTGGACAGCACCCGCCATGCCCGTGGTGATTTGCTGGAACTGTACTGCGGTAACGGTAACTTTTCTCTGGCACTGGCGCGTAATTTCCGTCGGGTACTGGCGACCGAGATAGCCAAACCCTCTGTCGCCTCGGCACAGTTCAATATTGCCGTTAACCAGATTGATAATGTGCAGATTATCCGCATGGCGGCAGAAGAGTTTACTCAGGCGATGAACGGCGTCAGAAGTTTTAATCGTCTGGAAGGGATTAATTTACAGAGTTACGAATGCGAAACGATTTTCGTTGATCCGCCGCGCAGCGGTCTGGATGCCGATACGGTGGCGATGGTACAGGGTTACCCGCATATCCTGTATATCTCCTGCAACCCGCAGACGCTGTGTGAGAATCTGGCCACGCTGTCAGCCACCCACCAAATTACCCGGTTGGCGCTGTTTGACCAGTTCCCTTATACCCATCATATGGAGTGCGGCGTACTGCTCAGGCGCCGGTGATAAAACCGCTGCCCCTTCCGTCAGCGGAACGGGCGGAACGGATTATCTGGCTGCGCGCCATTTGGTGACTATCCAGAACACCACAACCACCAGCAGCACACCTGGGATCAGGTTGGAACCAATTTCAGGATATTGAGCGCGGATTAATGCACTGTAAATCAGGATACCCAGCAGGAAGAATGCGGCAACCAGGCCGGGCATCCCCTCCGGCATGGAGCGGTTCAGATAACGTTGATGCAGATACCAGGCTGACAGCCCCAACACAATCAGCGGAAAAACTGAGAAAGGGACAATCGCGCTGAACAACACCGAAAAAGAGCCATTGATTGCCAGCCCGGTGATAAACGCCAGTGTCAGCGTTCCTTTATCTCTACCCGTCTCTAAACTCATATCATCACCCTGCTTTCAGGCCATTAATTAATTTACCGGGCAGACGCCAGCTTTTCCTGTTCACGGCGATACCAGTAGTATGCCCCTTTCGAGATCATACGCAGCTGCAGCACCAGCCGTTCTTCCAATTGGCGACGTTGTCCGGCATCAATATCCAGCGCTTCTGCGCCAGCATTAAACACAATAATCACCATCGCCTCTGACTGCGCTTCGGTAAAGCTACGCGGCATCCGGTTTTCGTCTTCAAGATAGTCCGCCAGTTCCGCAATAAAATGCTGAATTTCCCGCGCCACGGCAGCACGAAAAGCCGCAGAAGTTCCGGAACGCTCGCGTAACAGCAGGCGGAAGGCGTTAGGGTTATTATCAATGAATTCCATAAAGGTGGAGACAGAGGTACGGATAACGCTACCACCTTTGGCAATACGCTGACGAGCCTGGCGCATCAACTGACGCAGCATCAGTCCGCTCTCATCAACCATCGTTAATCCCAGCTCATCAACATCCCGAAAGTGGCGATAGAATGAAGTCGGCGCAATCCCCGCTTCACGGGCCACCTCGCGCAGACTCAGGCTGGCAAAGCTACGCTCGGCACTCAGCTGACTGAATGCGGCTTCAACCAGCGATCGCCGGGTACGTTCTTTTTGCTGCGCTCTGACGCCCATGAGTGTGCCTGTTTAACCTGCCAGAACGGCACTATAACAAAATTTGTCTGTGCGGTGGGGCAAAGTTTGTGAGCGCCTGTTAACCTTATACTTTGGCAATTAATGGCAAAAATCACGACTGGATCACAGTTGTCATTGGGCTACGGGTCATCAAATGTTAGAATCTCGTTAAATTTTATAATAACCAGGACGTATTGGTATGAAACAGTCTTATGATTACGACGTTATTATCATCGGTTCAGGTCCCGGCGGCGAGGGCGCTGCGATGGGGCTGGTCAAGCAGGGTGCAAAAGTCGCGGTTATCGAACGTTATCACAACATTGGCGGTGGATGCACACACTGGGGAACGATCCCGTCCAAAGCACTGCGTCACGCAGTCAGCCGCATTATCGAATTCAATCAAAACCCGCTTTACAGTGACCACACCCGCCTGCTGCGCTCCTCTTTCGCGGATATTCTTAATCATACTGAAAATGTTATCCGCCAGCAGACGCAGATGCGCCAGGGATTTTATGAGCGCAATCACTGTGCCATGTTCCAGGGTGATGCACGCTTTATCGATGCCAACATGGTGGCAGTTACCGCCCACGATGGCAGCGTGGAGCATCTGACCGCAGAGAAGTTTGTCATTGCCTGTGGCTCACGCCCGTACCATCCGCCAGAAGTAGACTTTAACCATCCACGCATCTACGACAGCGATTCCATTCTGAATCTGCATCACGAGCCGGAACACGTCATTATTTACGGTGCCGGGGTGATCGGCTGTGAATATGCCTCTATTTTCCGCGGCCTGAGCGTAAAAGTAGACTTAATTAATACTCGCGACCGCCTGCTGGCCTTCCTCGATCAGGAAATGTCAGACTCTCTCTCCTATCACTTCTGGAACAGCGGCGTGGTTATTCGCCATAACGAAGAGTTTGAGAAGATTGAAGGGGTGGCTGATGGTGTAATTATGCACCTGAAATCCGGAAAAAAGCTGAAAGCAGACTGCCTGTTATATGCTAACGGTCGTAGCGGTAACACCGATACGCTGTCGCTGGAAAATGTAGGCCTGGAAACCGACAGCCGCGGCCTGCTGAAGGTCAACAGCATGTATCAAACCGCACAGCCACATATTTACGCGGTGGGTGACGTTATTGGCTATCCAAGTCTGGCTTCTGCCGCTTACGACCAGGGACGCATTGCCGCTCAGGCTATTGTGAAAGGTGAAGCCACGGCGCATCTGATTGAAGATATCCCTACCGGTATCTATACCATTCCGGAAATCAGTTCAGTGGGCAAAACTGAGCAACAGCTGACGGCAATGAAAGTGCCCTACGAAGTGGGCCGGGCACAGTTTAAGCATCTGGCGCGTGCGCAGATTGTCGGCATGAATATCGGTAGTCTGAAGATCCTGTTCCACCGCGAAACTAAAGAAATCCTCGGTATTCATTGTTTTGGTGAGCGTGCTGCTGAGATTATCCACATTGGCCAGGCGATTATGGAGCAGAAGAACGGTGGCAACACAATTGAGTACTTTGTGAATACCACCTTTAATTATCCAACCATGGCAGAAGCCTACCGGGTTGCCGCACTGAACGGACTTAATCGTTTATTTTAAAACGGTTTTTATATGTTGACGGATCGCCTCTGCCAGCTGTTCATAACGGCTGCGCAGCGGCGAGCCCGGGCGATACACCAGAGCAATAGTGCGCTGTGGTTCCGGCTTGTAGCAGGGCAGATAGCACACGCCATCGCGCACCCGTTGTTCCGGCACCGCCAGCGCAGGTAACAGCGTTATCCCACTGCCTGCCGCCACCATATTGCGCAGGGTTTCCAGACTGGTAGCGCGGAAGTGGGTATCTTCATCTGCACCGGCTTCAAAACAGAAGCCCATCGCCTGATCGCGCAGGCAGTGACCGTCTTCCAGCATTAACAGTTTTTCACCCGCCAGATCGGACATCGGCACCCGCTTACGATCGTGCCACGGGTGATCCTGGTAAATTGCCAGTTTCATCGGCTCGTCAAACAAGGGCACTTCAATAAAGGCTTCCGATTCTTTTACCAGCGCCAGAATGGCGCAGTCCAGCTTACCGCTGTCCAGCTGTGACAGCAGATCCTGGGTTTTGGCTTCATGCAGATACATTTCCAGCTTGGGAAATGTCTGATGCAGTTGCGGCACAATATGCGGCAGTAAATACGGCCCCACCGTCGGGATAAGACCAATATGCAGCGGGCCGGACATCGCCTCGCCCTGCTGACTGGCCATCTCTTTTAATACTTTTACTTCGCGCAGTATGGTACGAGCCTGATCCACCAGCAGTAATCCCGCCTGGGTAAACAGGACTTTGCGACTGGTGCGTTCCAACAGCATTACGCCCAGCCCGTCTTCCAGCTTGCGGATCTGGCCGCTTAGCGTTGGCTGGCTGACATGGCAGGCATCTGCTGCCCGGCGAAAATGGCAGTGTTCTGCTAACGCAACCAGATATTCCAGATCGCGAATATTCATTTAATTCCTCCCGCGCCACGATAGTTAATGGCTATAGATAGGATAGCAATAAAAGAGATAGCCTATCAAGCGTCCTTGAATACTTAATAACCTTAATAACTATGCCAGAGATCGGGCAAACAGGCGGGATTATATTGAATTATGGGTTAGCATATTTGTCATTTATTGACGCAGGGCGCAGAGCGGGTTTTCTCACGACCTGATATTACTTTATCCGAGCCAGGCAGATAATTATGGCGGGCACTGAACCCGCCACGATGATTACCCTAAACGCTGCTGCGCGTCGGCAATCGCCCGCGCCACCTGGTGCGGTGAAACACCGCCCTGGGCGTTACGTTTTTCCAGGCAGGATTGCAGTGACAACACCGGATAAACATCTTCACCAATTGCTGCACTGTACTTCTGCAGTTCAGGTAATTTCAGCATTTCCAGCGCCACGCCCTGACTGATGGCCTCAACCACCACTTCACCGACGATATGGTGCGCTTCACGGAAGGGAACACCTTTCGCCACCAGATAGTCAGCCAGTTCGGTGGAGTTGGCATAGCCCTGCTCTGCGGCTTCCTGACAGCGCGGACGCTTCACCTGGATACCTTCCAACACCAGAGCCGCCATTTGCAGGCAGTCTGACCAGCTGTCAAGCGCATCAAACAGCCCTTCTTTGTCTTCCTGCATATCTTTGTTGTAAGCCAGCGGCAGCCCTTTCAGGGTCATACTCATCGCGGTTAATGCCCCCTGCACCCGGCCGGTCTTGCCACGGATCAGCTCCAGCGCATCCGGATTTTTCTTCTGCGGCATCAGTGATGAACCGGAGGTCACACGATCGGAAAGCTCAACAAATCCGGCTTCGCCACTGTTAAAGAAGATCAGATCTTCAGCAAAGCGTGACAGGTGGATCATGCCAATGGACGCATCAGACAGCAGCTCCAGCACATAATCGCGATCGGAAACCGTGTCCAGGCTGTTACGGGTAGCTGAGGCAAAGCCTAACCAGCCCGCCAGCTGTTGACGATCGATTTCCCAGGCAGTACCGGCCAGCGCCCCACAGCCCAGCGGGCTGACATCCAGCCGCTTCAAAGTGTCCTGCAGACGGCTTTCATCACGCGCCAGCATTTCAACATATGCCAGGCACCAGTGGGCAAAAGTCACCGGCTGGGCGCGCTGCAAATGGGTGTAACCCGGCATTACCGCATCCTGATTAGCCGCAGCAGTGGCCACCAGCGCCTGCTGCAGCTGGCGCACGTCACTCAGCAGCAGCGCTACCCGATCCTTACACCACAGCTTCAGATCGGTTGCTACCTGATCGTTACGGCTGCGGCCGGTATGCAGCTTTTTGCCCAGCGCACCGACTTTTTCAATCAGTTTGCCTTCAACCCAACTGTGAATATCTTCCGCATCGCTGGACAGGATCTGTTGTGGATCCTGACGCACCGCGTCCAGCAGCTGATTTAACGCGCGCTCCAGCAGCAGCTGTTCATCTTCGGTTAATACACTGACCGTCAACAGCGCTTTGGACCAGGCAATGGAT
The DNA here is from genome assembly GCA_945290265.1 of uncultured Erwinia sp. Lineage (GTDB taxonomy): Bacteria > Pseudomonadota > Gammaproteobacteria > Enterobacterales > Enterobacteriaceae > Erwinia. The sequence continues at coordinate 157,180 of CALYQW010000006.1, read as the reverse complement.
CCCGTAATGTCCTGCTCCGCCAGACGGTAATCAAAGCGCAGCGAGTCATTAAACTGTTTAAACCGTTGATCGGCTGCCTGAGTAAAACGTCCACCCCAAAGTGCCATGTTCAGCTCTCCATTCGGTAAAATCTTCAGGCAGCGCCCGGGCTGCCTGGGTCATCAGGATCGCGGCGGAGCAGCCTCCGCCTGCAGATTATTTCTTTTCGTTCAGCGCACGGATGCGCGAAGAGAGCGAGAACAGACGGATAAAGCCGCCGGCATGGCTGTGGTCGTAAACTTCATCTTCGCCGAAGGTGGCAAACTCTTCCGAATACAGGCTGTTAGCCGATTTTTTCTGAATGGCGGTTACCTGGCCTTTATACAGCTGCAGCACCACTTCACCATTCACTTCTGCTGCCAGCGATTCTGCGGCGGCCTGAATGGATTTACGCAGCGGCGCAAACCAGCGTCCGTCATACACCACATAGGACATTTCCAGACCCAGCTGTTCGCGCCATTTGAAGCTGTCACGATCGAGAACCAGCTGCTCTACGGCACGCAGGGCGTTGACCATAATGGTGCCTCCCGGAGTTTCGTAGCAGCCACGGGATTTAATGCCCACCAGACGGTTTTCAACGATATCAATCCGGCCAACGCCATGACGGGCACCGATGGTATTCAGTTTTTCCAGGCAGCCGAACGGGGTTAAGGCTTCGCCATTAACGGCAACTACCCGGCCTTTCTGCACTGCAATGGTTACCTGCTCAGGCTGATCGGGCGCTTCCAGCGGATCAACGGTCCAGACCCAGCAGTCTTTATTTGGCGCATTCCACGGGCTTTCCAGCACGCCGCCTTCGGTAGAAATATGCCAGGCGTTTTCGTCACGGCTGTAGATTTTTTCCAGCGAGGCCGTCGTCGGAATATCACGCTGTTTCAGGTAATCCAGCAGCGCTTCACGGGAACGTAAATCCCACTCACGCCACGGAGCTACCACCTTCAGCTGCGGTGCCAGTGCGGTGTAGGTGGTTTCAAAACGCACCTGATCGTTACCTTTCCCGGTCGCACCGTGGCACAGGGCATCGGCACCCACTTTCAGCGCCAGCTCGACCTGCGCTTTGGCAATAATCGGACGCGCCATTGAGGTGCCCAGCAGATAGGTGCCTTCATACAGGGCACCAGTTTGCAGCACCGGGTAGACGTAATCGCGGATAAATTCTTCGCGCAGATCAACCACATGGCATTCAGAAGCACCTGACTGCAACGCCTTATGCTCCACACCTTCCAGATCGCTACGCTCCTGGCCAATATCGGCCACAAAGGCAATAACCTCACAACCGCCGTAGTTCTCTTTCAGCCAGGGAATGATGGCCGAGGTGTCGAGGCCGCCGGAATACGCCAGTACAATTTTTTTGATGCTTTTATCGTGCATGATAATTCCTTGAAAAATTTAAAATTAAGCGAGGATACGGGTACCGGTGGCAACCCCGTTAAACAGAGCAGGGAGCTGTCCGGCATCACGCCAGCTGGCGATATCTACCGGACGTCCCAGAGTTCGGGCGGCATCGAGCGCCGCGAGGACTTTGACGATCATCCCGTCAGTGATCACTCCATCGGTAATCAGCTGTTCTGCCTGAGCGGTGGTGACTTCAGCCAGACGCTGTTTGTTGGCATCAAGAATACCGCTGACATCAGACAGTAGCACCAAATCCGCATTCAGCATCGCAGCCAGTGCGGTGGCCGCCTGATCGGCATTGACGTTCATCAGCTGCCCGCCAGAGGTAATGCCAATCGAGCTGATCACCGGCATAAAGCCCGCCGACAGCAGCGAATTAATCAGCAGTGGGGAACCCGGCTGCGCTTTGCCAACATGGCCCAGGGTGGGATCGAGCTGCGTCACCTCAGCACTGCTGCCGTCACCGAGACACAGACCAACCGCGTTTATGGCATATTTTTTGGCCCAGGCCAGCAGAGTTTTATTTGCCGTACCGGCCAGCGCGCCGGTAATAATATCTATCTGGTCGGCGGGGGTAACCCGCAGTCCATTCTTCTTTTTTACCGGCAGAGACAGTTTGCTCATCAGCTCATCCACCAGGCAACCACCGCCGTGGACAATCAGCAGCGGACGCTGCCATGCTGTCCGATAGCTGACCAGCGCGGCGAATAACTGCTGCAGCGCGTCTTCGCTGTCGAGTAACACGCCGCCCAGCTTAATAATTAACGGATTAGTCATTAAATTCACTCGCTTCAAATCAGGGTCTGTCTTACATTCAATGGTTGCGCTGGCCGGAAAATCCTGTAATGCGCCGTTTCAGATGAAAAAAACAGCGGTTTTCATTCTGATACCAGTAGTGTATTTTTATTCATTATAAATGCATGAATATTGATACTATGCTAACCCAAGGAGTGTCAACAGTGAAGATAAAATTACCGGCTTTCATGGAGCTGTACCGCGAGTTAATCGCCATCCCCTCAATCAGCGCAACCGACAGCATGCTGGATCAAAGCAATGAAAAGTTAATCACCCGTTTGGCTGGCTGGTTTCGCGATCTCGGTTTTGCGGTAGAAGTTCAGCCGGTGCCGGATACCCGACATAAATTTAATATGCTGGCGCGCTACGGTGACGGTGACGGTGGTCTGCTGCTGGCCGGACACACAGATACGGTGCCCTTTGATGATGGCCGCTGGACGCGCGACCCTTTCACCCTGACTGAGCAGGACAACAAGCTGTACGGTCTGGGCACGGCGGATATGAAGGGCTTCTTCGCCTTTATTCTGGATACGCTGCGGGATATCAATCTGACGACCCTGAAAAAGCCGCTGTATATCCTTGCCACTGCCGATGAAGAAACCACCATGGCGGGGGCCAAATATTTTGCTGCCTCTACTACACTGCGCCCGGACTGCGCCATCATTGGCGAACCCACCTCGTTAAAGCCGGTGCGCGCCCATAAAGGGCATATGTCGAATGCGGTTCGTATCCAGGGCCAGTCGGGTCACTCCAGCGATCCCGCGCGCGGCGTAAATGCCATTGAACTGATGCATGAATCCATCACGCAGCTGATGGCGCTACGCCATACCCTGAAAACCCGTTATCACCATGAAGGCTTTGCCATTCCTTATCCCACGATGAATTTTGGTCATATTAATGGTGGCGATGCCGCCAACCGCATCTGCGCCTGCTGTGAGCTGCATATGGATATTCGCCCGCTGCCGGGGATGACGCTGAGCGAGCTGGATGGCCTGCTGAAAGAAGCGCTGGCACCGGTCAGCACCCGCTGGCCCGGACGGCTGACAGTGAGTGAACTGCATCCGCCGATTCCGGGTTATGAATGTCCGCGTAATCATCAGCTTGTTCAGGTGGTGGAAAAACTGCTGGGCAGCGAAACCGAAATCGTCAATTACTGCACCGAGGCGCCGTTTATTCAGGAACTCTGTCCAACGCTGGTCCTTGGCCCGGGATCGATTGATCAGGCGCATCAGCCAGATGAATATATTGATAGCGCATTTATTACGCCCACGCGGGAACTGATTAATCAGGTTGTACATCACTTCTGCTGTCAGTAAGCGCAGCACCGGGCTATTCACTGTTTATGCAGCACATTGCCCGGTAAAACTGTTGCCTGAACTGGCAATAACAAATGATCTGGCTGATTTAAGATCAAATCACGTAAACTTCCATCACTTAGCACCATTATGGTGCACATTGACGTTAATTGACGCAGCGAATTTAACATGGCTAGATAAACAACTAAGTCTTTTCCGACACGGGTGAAACACAGGGGATCACGGGCAATATGAACGAACAATATTCCGAAATGCGCAGTAATGTCAGTATGCTGGGTAAGTTACTCGGTGAAACCATTAAGGATGCTCTGGGAGAAAATATTCTCGATCGGGTAGAAACCATCCGTAAGCTCTCCAAATCATCCCGGGCAGGTAATGATGCGCATCGTCAGGAACTGCTGTCCACGCTACAGAATCTTTCAAATGATGAACTGCTGCCGGTGGCGCGTGCGTTCAGTCAGTTTCTTAATCTGACCAACGTGGCGGAGCAGTACCACACCATATCCCCCAAAGGTGAAGGTGCCAGCCACCCTGAGTTGCTGACCAAAACCTTTGCAACGCTGAAACAGCAGCCGAATCTGACCGAAGCCGCGATCCGTGAGGCGATTGAATCGCTGTCGCTGGATTTGGTACTGACTGCCCACCCGACTGAAATCACCCGTCGCACCCTGATCCATAAGCTGGTGGAAGTGAACAGCTGCCTGCAGCAGCTGGATCATAACGATCTCTCTGACTACGAGCGCCTGAATATTATGCGTCGTCTGCGCCAGCTGGTGGCTCAGGCATGGCATACCGATGAAATCCGTAAATATCGCCCCACCCCGGTGGATGAAGCGAAATGGGGCTTTGCGGTGGTGGAAAACAGCCTGTGGGAAGGGGTTCCCGCCTTTCTGCGCGAGCTGAATGAGCAGGTAGAAGCCTCGTTTGGCTATACCCTGCCGGTGGATTATGTACCGGTCACCTTTACCTCGTGGATGGGCGGCGATCGTGACGGCAACCCGAATGTCACCGCCGATATCACCCGACATGTGCTGCAGCTGAGCCGCTGGAAAGCCACCGACCTGTTCCTGCGTGATATCGCCGTGCTGGTGTCTGAACTGTCGATGTCAGAATGTACGCCGGAAGTGCGCGAACTCTGCGGCGATCCCGAGGCGCTGGAGCCCTACCGCGAGATTATGAAAAAGCTGCGCAGTCAGCTGAACAGCACACAGGCGTATCTGGCGGCTCGTCTGAAAGGCGAACGCCTGCCGCGTCCGCATGATTTACTGCTCAGTAACGAGCAGCTGTGGGATCCGCTGTATACCTGCTATCAGTCCTTACAGACCTGTGGGATGGGGATTATCGCCAACGGCCAGCTGCTGGATACCCTGCGCCGGGTGAAATGCTTTGGCGTGCCGCTGGTGCGGATCGATCTGCGTCAGGAGAGTACCCGTCATACCGGGGCGATTGCGGAGATAACCCGCTATCTTGGACTGGGAGATTATGAAAGCTGGTCAGAGACCGATAAGCAGGCTTTCCTAATCCGCGAACTGAGTAATAAGCGTCCGCTGCTGCCACGCCAGTGGCAGCCGAGCGCTGATACTCAGGAGGTGCTGGATACCTGCCGCGTGGCTGCCGATGTTCCAGAAGGCTCCATTGCCGCCTATGTGATCTCCATGGCCAAAACCCCGTCGGATGTATTGGGAGTTCATCTGCTGCTGAAAGAGTGCGGTGTGCCCTACACGCTGCCAGTGGCTCCGCTGTTTGAAACCCTCGACGACTTAAATAACGCCAATGATGTGATGGGGCAGTTGCTGAATATCGACTGGTATCGCGGTCTGATCCAGGGCAAACAGATGGTGATGATTGGTTATTCCGATTCGGCAAAAGATGCCGGGGTTATGGCCGCCAGCTGGGCGCAGTATCAGGCGCAGGATGCGCTGATCAAAACCTGTGAGAAGGCCGGGATCACTCTGACGCTGTTCCACGGACGCGGCGGCAGCATTGGCCGGGGCGGTGCGCCTGCCCATGCCGCCCTGCTCTCTCAGCCGCCGGGCAGCCTGAAAGGTGGCCTGCGCGTGACCGAACAGGGCGAGATGATCCGCTTTAAATTCGGCCTGCCGGAAGTGACCATCAGCAGCCTGGCGCTGTATACCGGGGCGATTCTGGAAGCTAACCTGCTGCCACCGCCGGAACCAAAGCCCGAGTGGCGCAGCATTATGGCTACCCTGTCGGATGTTTCCTGCAAAATGTACCGGGGCTACGTGCGCGAGCACGCCGATTTTGTCCCTTATTTCCGTTCCGCCACCCCGGAGCTGGAGCTGGCCAAACTGCCGCTGGGTTCACGTCCGGCCAAGCGGCGTCCAACCGGCGGGGTGGAGTCACTGCGCGCCATCCCTTGGATTTTTGCCTGGACGCAGAACCGCCTGATGCTGCCCGCCTGGCTGGGTGCCGGTGCCGCGCTGCGTCAGGTGATGCAGGAAGGGCAGCAGCGCGAGCTGGAAACCATGTGCCGCGACTGGCCGTTCTTCTCTACCCGTCTGGGAATGCTGGAGATGGTGTTCGCCAAAGCGGACCTGTGGCTGGCGGAGTATTACGATCAGCGCCTGGTGGATAAGACGCTGTGGCCGCTGGGCAGTCAGCTGCGGGAGCAGCTGGCGTCCGATATCAAGGCGGTGCTGACCATTGCCAATGACGATCATCTGATGGCAGACCAGCCGTGGATCGCTGAATCCATTGCGCTGCGTAACGTCTACACCGATCCGCTGAACGTACTGCAGGCCGAACTGCTGCACCGTTCGCGTCAGCAGGAAGCAGCAGGCGAGCAGCCTGATGCCCGCGTAGAGCAGGCGCTGATGGTAACCATTGCCGGGGTTGCTGCGGGGATGCGTAATACCGGTTGATGGCTGGAGTATTCACTGACGCCCCTTGATTCATCAGGGGCGTCATGCTTTCAGACGTGCTGTAACTGCTTATCCGGCGATGTAAATACCACATTGGTGGCACTGTTATCCGTCTCCTTTTGAGCCTGCCACAGATCATAAGCAGACTGCATCGCAAGCCAGTGACGTGCAGAGCCAATAACTGCTGGTTCAAGTTTGACAACCATCTCAGGACTTATCGCTGTTTCTCCGCGTATAGCACGAGATAAAGTGGAGGGAGCAACGGCATTAACAAACAATCCTGTGTATTCCAGCGACTCAGCAATAATGACGCCAGGGTGCGGAGGGTTAAACATAGCCATTAGGGATAATCCTCTAAGTTCAGTATGTATGCATTGCCGTTTTGAATTCAAACGTGATACGCCAGTTTGCCCGCACAATAATTGAATATGCCTTTGCGGTTACCTGCCAGAGGTCCTACCTGTATTGAGGATCTGTCAGGTAAATCCCATTTTAACGAAAAAACCCGCATAGTTTGCGGGTCTGGAAATTACCACTATTACGCTGCCTCAGGCCGCCACTCCAACCGGGGCCGGGCGCACGCCCAGGGTATGACAGATGGCGTAACTCAGCTCCGCACGGTTCAGGGTGTAGAAGTGGAAATCTTTCACTCCTTCACGGCTGAGGATTTTCACCATATCCATCGCCACATTGGCACCCACCATTTTGCGGGTTTCTGCATCCTCGTCCAGCCCGGCAAACATGCTGCTCATCCAGCCCGGTACCCGCACGTTAGTCAGTTTGGCAAAGCGCTGCAGCTGTTTAAAATTAGATACCGGCAGAATACCCGGCACAATTTCCACATCGATCCCGGTGGCCACGCAGCGATCGCGGAAGCGCAGATAGCTTTCCACATCAAAAAAGAACTGAGTGATTGCCCGGTTGGCTCCGGCATCAATTTTGCGCTTCAGATTGATCAGATCGGCCTGGGCACTTTTGGCTTCCGGATGCACTTCCGGATAAGCGGCCACCGAGATATCAAAATCCCCCACCTCTTTCAGCAGGCTGACCAGATCGCTGCCGTACATTTCTGGTTTCCCGCCACCGGCAGGCAGATCGCCACGCAGCGCGACAATATGACGAATGCCGCTGTTCCAGTAATCTTCAGCAATAGTGCGCAGCTCGGCGCGGCTGGCATCGACGCAGGTTAAATGCGGTGCCGCTTCCAGTCCGGTACGCTCCTTAATGCCTTTAATAATGCTGTGGGTGCGGTCACGTTCACCGGAATTCGCCCCGTAAGTCACCGAGACAAACTTTGGCTTGAGGTTACTTAAGCGATCGATTGAGCCCCACAGCGTCTCTTCCATCTCACTGGTGCGCGGCGGGAAAAACTCAAAGGAGACATTAATCTTCCCGCTAATTTCGGCCAGACTCTGGTTCAGTGCTTCGTGCTGATTGGCGTGGAAAAAGCTCATAACTGTTTACCTCATCGATCGCTGCCGGGACCGTTCGCAATTATTACACGTCTATCCATTTAGACGTCCAGACATTCAAATTGCAATAAAGCGGTTATTCAGTCAACAGTTATTGGCTGCCAGTGGCGTGACAAATTTTCAACAGCAGGTGAGAGAGATTCATGAACAAAAAAAAAATTTAAAAAACAGTTAACTGGCGTGACAGGCAGGCAGGAAAATGACCGAAGAAAAATCGGGGCTGCGCAGACGCTGCCCCGCTGGATAATGAAATTTACAGCAGCTGTGCCAGACGATTCAAGTCCGACTGGATCGCCCCGGCGGTGACATCCCGTCCGGCACCCGGGCCTCGGATCACCAGCGGATTGTCCCGGTACCAGCGGCTTTCAATGGCAAACACGTTATCACACGGCAGCAGCGCGGCTAACGGATGATCGTCGCGCACCGCTTCCACGCCAACCCGTGCTTTACCGCTGGCATCAAAGCGCGCTACATAACGCAGCACCAGCCCCAGCTCCTGCGCAGCTTCATAACGTTGCAACATCTGTTGATTCAGCGCCTGGGCATTTTCAAAAAAATGATCGATGGAGCCACTGCGCCCTTCGGCACTGACCAGCGATTCAACCCGCACCTGATCCGGTTCAATATCGTAACCCGCCTCACGCGCCAGGATCACCAGCTTGCGCATTACGTCCTGACCGGAGAGATCGACGCGCGGATCAGGCTCCGTCAGCCCTTGCTGCCACGCCTGCTCCAGCAGCTCACTGAACGGCACCGTGCCGTCAAACTGCAGAAACAGCCAGGAGAGGGTGCCGGAGAAAATCCCGCTAATCGACAGAATACTGTCGCCGCTCTCCCGCAGATCGCGCACCGTATAGTTAACCGGCAGACCGGCTCCCACCGTGGCGTTATACAGCCAGTGGCGACCGGTTTTGGCAAAGGCATCGCGCATCTGGCGGTAGCTGTTGCCACTGGCCGCACCCGCCACTTTATTGGCACCGATCACATGGAAACCGTGGCTGGCGAAGTCCAGATACAGCGCGGCCAGCTGCTCGCTGGCGGTCACATCCAGCACCACCAGATCGTCGAAGGGATGCGCCCGCATCCAGAGAAACAGCGCTTCTTCATCCTGCTCTGTGGCTTCGTCGGCAAAAAATGCCAGCGCCCTGCTGGCATCCAGACCCTCATAGCTCAGCAGACTGCGCTGACTGTCTACCACCCCCGCCAGCACAAATTCAAATCCGGTGCGGGCTGACAGGGTTTCCTGCTCACGTGAGAACAGCTCCAACCAGCGAGAACCGATATTACCCTTGCCAAACAGCACCAGGCCAACCTGTTTTTCCGCACGGAACAACGACTGATGCAGACCACGGATCAGGCTTTCCGTTGGCCCCACCCGCAGCACGGCCACCAGGCTGATGCCCTCCTGCGACTGACAGATAAACTCTACCGGTTGATCCTTCATCTGCTGCCAGAAACGGTGGCTGTGCAGCGGATTGCTGCACACCCCGGCACCGACCATCGCCACCATCGCCATGCCTTCGCGCAGCTGTAAACGTCCCGGCAAGGCAGCGTCCTGTAACAGCGCCAGCGCACTGCTGACCACCTCCGAGGTGTAACACAACTGCAGCAGATTGCGATCGGTATGTACCCCGGTGGCCAGCGGACGCAGCTGAGTCCGTTTCAGCAGTAGCTCAACGTCTTTCTGTAGTGAGGCAAAATCCTGGTGCGGCGGCAGCTGGAATTCAATCAGGCAGACATCATCATGGCTGGTGACAATACGCGCGCCGGTGCCGGACGCCAGCACCCGCTCAATACGGGTTGAGCCCTGCTCCGGCTGATAGCTACATCGCAGCTGCAGGTCGATGTCACTGGCCGATACCGGCTGCAGGGTACGGCTGTGCAGCACCGGTGCTGCCAGACGCGCCAGCTCACTGGCTTCATCCAGCCGTAACAGCGGCAGCAGACAGGCATCCGGTACCTTGCGCGGATCGGCACTGTAAACCCCGGCGACATCACTCCAGATAGTGACATGCGACACCCCGGCCAGCGCCCCAATCTGCGTCGCAGAATAGTCGCTACCGTTACGGCCCAGCAGTACCGTTTCTCCGGCGTCATTACGCGAAATAAAGCCGGTGACCACCAGGCGCTGCCCAACCCGCTGCGCCAATGACTGCTGTAGCAGCGGCAGCGACTTGCTTTCATCCACCTGAGGCTGCGCTGCGCGCTCTGCGCGCAGAAACTCACGGGCATCCAGCCAGCAGGCGGCGAGATCATTTAAGGACAGTAGCGCCGACATCAGGCGCGCTGACCAGATTTCACCGTGCCCTACCACTTCGGCATACACCGCATCGCTGATGCCACTGTCCAGCAGCGCGGCCAGTTTTTCCAGATCCTGAATAAATTCCGCGATCAGCTCCTGCGCCACCGCTTCCGGTAACAGGCTGGCAATCAGTTCACTCTGGTAACGGCGCAGAGTCTGTTGTACCTGATGGGCTGACAGCCGATCGCTCTGACTGAGCTTCAGCCAGCTGATCAGCTGGTTAGTGGTGCTGCCGGCGGCCGAGACTACCATCAGGTCGCCTGGCCGGCTGTATTCGGCCATAATGCCGGCAACGCGCCGAAAACAGCGGGCATCTGCCAGACTACTGCCACCAAATTTATGTAACTGACGTGAACTGCCAGCGTGCGATACCGCCGAATAACTCATACTTACCTCTTGGCCGCAACCCGGAACGCATTATCCAGATCGGCGATTAAATCTTCATGATCTTCAATCCCTGTCGAAACGCGCAGCAGCGTTTCAGAAATACCTGCCTCCGCCCGCGCCTGAGCTGACATGCCGGCATGGGTCATGGTGGCGGTATGAGAAATCAGACTTTCCACTCCCCCCAGCGATTCCGCCAGGGTGAACAACGTAAGCGCACGCAGGAAACGCCGCAGGGTGGCTTCATCGCCATCCAGCTCGAAGCTGAGCATTGCGCCAAAGCCCTTCTGCTGACGCTTAGCGATATCATGCCCTGTATTTTCCGGCAGAGAAGGATGATACAACTTTTTCACCAGCGGTTGCTGCTGGAGATATGCCACTAACGCCAGCGCATTACGCTGCGCAGCCGCCATACGCGGTGCCAGGGTCCGCAAACCACGCAGCAGCAGATAGCTGTCAAAGGCCGATCCGGTAACGCCGATATTGTTCGCCCACCACGCCAGATCGGTCACATGCTGCGGATTTTTAGCAATCACCGCACCGGCCACCACATCAGAGTGACCGTTCAGATATTTGGTACAGGAGTGGATCACCAGGTCGGATCCCAACGCCAGTGGGTTCTGTAATGCCGGGCTGAGGAAAGTGTTATCCACCACGCTGATGGCACCCGCCGCAGCGGCGGCCTGGCAGATGGCAGCAATATCCACCACCCGCAATAGCGGATTGCTGGGCGTTTCTATCAGTACCAGCTTCGGCTTCTCTGCCAGCACTGCGGTCAGCGCCGCTTCATCACTCTGATCAACAAATTTCACCCGCCAGAATCCGCGCTTACTGATACTGTCAAAAAGGCGGTAGCTGCCGCCATAACAGTCATGAGGTGCCACCAGCAGGTCGCCGGGCTGCAGAAACAGCGTACAGACCAGGTGGATTGCCGACATACCGGTATTGGTCATTACCGCCCCGGCCCCCCCTTCCAGCTCCGCCAGCGCCCGCTGTACTACGTCACGCGTTGGGTTGCCCCGCCGTGAATAATCATGCTCACGCGGCTGGTTGAAGTCGGTAAAGTTATAGGTACTGGAAAGGTGGATCGGGGGAACAACGCAGCCATACTGTTCATCGTTATTCAGACCGCTGCGCACTGCGATGGTTGCCGTTTTACGCGTCATGGTGCAAAAGTTCCTGCAGGAAAAGGATTAGGTGCTACAGAGTAAACAGCACCATAATAGACGTCAATACATCTGGACATCTAAATGTCTTTGCGTACAGATTGAGCAATGTGGTATTAATCGCTAATATTATAAGGTAATCCCCCAGAGAAAGTTGTGTCTTCCCGGTGTGAAATTCGCCCGGTTCGGGCATAATTAGCGAAATTTTAGTAGTTCTACTTGATCACAGATAGGGTAACCCATGGCTGAATGGAACGGCGAATATATCAGCCCTTATGCTGAACACGGCAAAAAGAGCGAGCAGGTTAAAAAAATTACGGTATCCATTCCGCTAAAAGTATTAAAAATTCTGACGGATGAGCGCACCCGTCGTCAGGTGAATAACTTACGCCACGCCACTAACAGCGAACTACTGTGCGAGGCGTTTCTGCATGCTTTCACCGGCCAGCCGCTGCCGGATGATGTGGATCTGCGTAAAGAGCGTAGCGACGAAATTCCCGAAGCCGCCAAAGCCATTATGCGTGAGATGGGCGTCGATCCCGAAACCTGGGAATATTGATCCCGGCAGGCATAAACGACAGACATAAAAAAACCCGGCCTGAGCCGGGTTTTTCTGCATCCGAAACGTTGACCGTTTCTGCGTGGCAAACTTATTTGCTGCCTGGGATGCTGAAACGCTTGTTGAAGCGATCCACACGACCACCGCTGGCAACATCACGCTGCTTACCGGTGTAGAACGGGTGGCATTTACCACAAACGTCCAGGTTCAGGTCTTGACCCGCTGTTGAACGGGTTTTGATTTCGTTACCGCAGGAACATTTTGCCGTAACTTCTGCGTAATTCGGGTGAATACCTTTTTTCATGGGAAACCTCAGTGAAGGCCGCGTCGCTCTCCCGCGCCAGGAAGATTCCTGCGCCGGCACCACGCGAAAATTAATGATTCAGTAACGCTGCCGCGACTCGAAAGCCGGCGCGTTCTGTGATAAACAATAGCGTGATACAAAATACTGCATCAACGGCGGCGAATTATACAGAACCCGCCCGCCCGCTGCAAACGGATCAGCATACTGATGCAGCATCCTGTACACTAACACACTCTTTTTTATCCGGATAAACCCATGCCCGTTGTTCAGGTTGCGCTACCCGTCCCACTTGCCCGCCATTTTGACTACCTGCTGCCTGACTCGCTGGCAACGGTCACTGTCGGCGCGCGCGTCAGCGTGTCTTTTGGCCCGCGTAAGGCGATTGGAATTGTGGTGGGGATCGCCGCACAGAGCGAGGTAGCGGCGGAAAAATTAAAGCCTGTCCGGGATGTACTGGACAGCGATTCCCTGTTTCCCCCTTCGCTGTGGCGCATGCTGCTGTGGGCAGCAGATTACTATCACTATCCGCTGGGTGAAGTGTTGTTCCATGCGTTGCCGATCCCGCTCAGACAGGGTAAACCGGCTGCTGAAGCCGTTCTGTGGCAATGGGCTGTTACTGATGAAGGACGAGCCTGCGCGCCGGAAACGCTGAAACGCGCCACAAAACAGCAGCAGGCGCTGACGCTTCTGCAACAGCATCCCGTTTACCGCCACGATGTCAGCGCGCTGCAACTGTCCGACACCGTATTCCAGGCGCTACGGGCCAAAGGGCTGTGCGAACTGCATTCCATTGAGCTGCCGCGCGAGGACTGGCGCGAACAGTTTAGCGTCCACGGTGAGCGTTTGCGGCTGAATACCGAACAGGCCACCGCCGTGGGGGCAATTCGCAGCTCTGACGATAAGTTTTCCCCCTGGCTGCTGGCCGGGATCACCGGCTCCGGAAAGACAGAGGTCTATCTTAGCATCCTGGAAAATGTGCTCGCCCAGGGACGCCAGGCGCTGGTACTGGTGCCGGAAATCGGCCTGACGCCACAAACCATCAGCCGTTTTCGTGAACGCTTTAACGCCCCGGTGGACGTGCTGCACTCCGGACTCAACGATAGCGAGCGTCTGACAGTCTGGCTGCGTGCACGCCGTGGTGATACGGCAATTGTTATTGGCACCCGTTCGGCACTGTTTACCCCTTTTGCCCGTCCCGGTGCAATTATTATCGACGAAGAGCATGACGCCTCTTACAAACAGCAGGAAGGCTGGCGTTATCATGCGCGCGATTTAGCGGTATTTCGCGCGCGGGAGGAAAATATTCCGGTGGTGTTGGGATCAGCGACACCGGCACTGGAAACGCTGCATAACGTCAGCCAGGGGAAATATCGCCGACTGGATCTCACCAGACGCGCCGGTAATGCCCGCCAGGCCAGCCAGCTGCTGGTCGATTTGAAAGGCGTCAGACTGCAGGGCGGTTTATCGCCGCTGCTGCTGAAAAAAATGGCGCAGCACCTGCAGGTGGATAACCAGGTGCTGCTGTTTCTCAATCGCCGTGGATTTTCGCCCACCCTGCTGTGTCATGAATGCGGCTGGATAGCGGAATGTCAGCGCTGCGACCGTTACTACACCTTTCATCAGCACCAGCGTCAGCTGCGCTGTCACCACTGTGACAGCCAGCGTCCGATCCCTAATCAGTGCCCGCAATGCGGTACTACCCATCTGGTACCGGTAGGGCTGGGGACGGAACAGGTTGAACATAATCTGATGAGCGCCTTCCCCGATGTGCCGCTGTCGCGTATTGATCGTGATACCACCAGCCGTAAAGGGGCGCTGGAGCAGCAGCTGAACGAAGTACATCGCGGCGGCGCACGGATTCTGGTGGGAACGCAAATGCTGGCGAAAGGCCATCACTTCCCGGACGTTACCCTGGTGGCACTGCTGGATGTGGATGGTGCGCTATTTTCTGCCGACTTCCGCTCTGCGGAACGTTTTGCCCAGCTGTATACCCAGGTAGCCGGGCGCGCCGGACGCGCCGCTAAACAGGGCGAAGTACTGCTGCAAACCCACCACCCTGAGCATCCCCTGTTACAGACGCTGATCAACGACGGCTATGATGCCTTTGCCCGCCAGGCGCTGCAGGAGCGTGAAAGCGTCTTCCTGCCTCCTTTTACCCGTCATGCGCTGTTCCGCGCTGACGACCACGATAACCAGCAGGCCATGCTGTTTCTGCAGCAACTGCGTCAGCTGCTGGAAGCCAGCCCGTTACGTGATGAAGGATTATGGCTGATGGGGCCGGTGCCTGCGCTACAGGCTAAACGCAGCGGGCGCTATCGCTGGCAGCTATTGCTGCAACATCCTTCACGCGGGCGTCTGCAGCGAATTATCCACACCTGTCTGCCGCTGGTCAGCGCTCTGCCTCAGACGCGCAAAGTAAAATGGACGCTGGATATCGATCCTGGTGAAAGCTAATCCCTTTTGCATCAGAGCTCTGCGAAGCATCACGACAATTTCTACATTCCTGCGCCATTTCAGGCAAATTGATTATCCCTGCCATCCATTGTCTGCTAACAATGCCATCTAACAGCCAGCAGGCAAACCGTTAACGCCAGCCAGGATAACTGCTATCCCCGCGGCCAGTACAGGGAGTGACGTGCCAATGCAAAATCAGGATATCACCATGCAGCAGGTGGCGAAAAATGCCGGCGTTTCTACTGCCACCGTCTCGCGCGCCCTGACACACCCAGAGAAAGTGGCTGAGGCTACGCGCGACCGGGTTGAGCGGGCGATGATGACCGTTGGTTATATTCCGCAGACTATCACCCGCCATATCCGACACCGCCGCTGCCGTCAGCTGCTGATGATAACCCCGGAGCATGGCGATGCGTTTTTTAACGAGATTATTTGCGGCGCGGAGGCAGCAGCAGCCGCGCGCGGCTATCTGCTGATGGTGACCAGTGGTCACGACCAGCATCATAAGCGACTACTGACACTGCTGCGAAACGGACAGTTCGACGGCTTGTTGTTGTCGGGCTCCCGACATCCGCTGATTAAGCGACTTTATGAGCAGCTGCCGTTACCGCCGATAGTGCTAATCAGTGAAACGGCGTCTGAATGGGATCTCCCCACGCTGCATATTGATAATATGACCGCCGCCTTTCAGACCGTACGCTATTTGCAACAAACCGGACACCGGCGTATCGCCTGTATCAGTGGTCCACAGGCACTGCGCCAGTGCCAGTATCGGCTACAGGGGTATATTCAGGCACTACAACGAGATGGAATCTGTGTAGAACCACGCTATATTGTAGCGGGTGAGATTTCTGTAACCGCAGGTTCAAGGGCGTTACAGCAGCTCATGTCGCTGCCTTATCCTCCCAACGCGGTATTCTGTCACAGTGATATTCTCGCGCTGGGTGTTATCCGCCAGGCAAAAAAAATGGGGCTGCACGTCCCCCGGGATTTATCCGTGGTGGGTTTTGGTGATATTGAAATGGCGCGTTATAGCGATCCCCCTTTGACCACCGTGTCCCAGCCACGATTAACCATGGGACGCGAAGCGGTGCTACTCTTACTAAACCGTGTGACCGGGAAAAGCCCCTCTCAGGGTTCACATCTGGTGGACTTTGAGTTAAAAATTCGTGGCAGTACGACGCTGCGTCCACAGAAGAGGCTACCGGCTACCGGCAATCAGCCGTTGTGCTGAACAGCCGCAGATTGTCACAGAGAGTCTCTGGTCAAAGTTCCATCCCTTAAGTAACATGGCAAATCATAAGCAGGTTATCGGATTGCACAAGCCTGACAGGATGGGCTGCACCTGATAAATTTGCCCAGTATTTTCTTTCACAGATCGATTATTAGCGGAACGATAGTGGCTCAAAAAGATTATGTAGGTCGTGGACGTTCCACAAACACGCGTCGTAAGACCAACAGCCGCAAGAAAAAACGTAGCGGTGGTTCGGGCGGATCAAAAATCCTGATCGTACTGGCTGTAGCGGTTCTCGTAACCTTTGTTGGCGGCCTGTGGTTTATTGCCCATCATAAAAAAGAAGAAGTGTCTGATATTCCAGATCATAAGGCGGTGGGTAATGGCCTGCCACCGAAGCCGGAAGAACGCTGGCGCTATATTAAAGAACTGGAAAACCGCCAGCCGGTGACCACGCCTGCCCCAACCGAACCGTCATCCGGTGGGGAGATGCACTCCCAGACGCAGCTAACGGACGAACAGCGTCAGTTACTGGAGCAGATGCAGGCTGATATGCGCCAGCAACCAACCCAGCTCAACGAAGTGCCGTGGAATGAACAAACCCCGGCGCAGCGTCAGCAAACCATTCAGCGCCAGCAAACTATCCAGCGCCAGCAGCAGCAATCGCGTTTACCGGTTCAGCAACCGGCGGCATCTCAGCCGGTGCGCACGCAGCAGCAACCTGCCGTTCAGGCGCATAGCGCACCGGTTACCCGTCTGCCGGAGCATCAGGCTGCTAATGAGAATAAACCGAAAGAGAAGCCAGTTGAAAAAGCGGCCTCGTCGCGCTGGATGGTGCAGTGTGGTTCATTTAAAAACACCGATCAGGCTGAATCAGTGCGCGCCCAGCTGGCATTTGAAGGCTTTGAAAGCCGGATCACCGCTGGCGACGGCTGGAATCGCGTGATTATCGGCCCGTTCAACAACCGCAACAGTGCTGACAGCAACCTGAAACGTTTACGCGCCGCGGGACATTCAAATTGTATTCCAGTCGCAAGCGGGGGTTGAAACCCGCTATAACTCCCCCATATTGTTTGCAACAGAGCCCCACAACCTGCGTTGTGGGGACCTCCTTTCTACTGCAACAAGGGGTCCGCCCGTGACAACAATAGTAAGCGTACGACGCAACGGCCAGGTAGTAATTGGCGGTGATGGCCAGGCTACCCTCGGCAATACCGTAATGAAAGGCAACGTTAAAAAAGTGCGTCGTCTCTACAATGACAAAGTCATTGCCGGCTTCGCTGGCGGCACGGCCGATGCCTTCACCTTGTTTGAACTTTTCGAAAGAAAACTGGAAATGCATCAGGGGCATCTGGTCAAAGCCGCCGTTGAGCTGGCGAAAGACTGGCGTACCGATCGCATGCTGCGCAAGCTGGAAGCCCTGCTGGCGGTAGCCGACGAAAATGCCTCGCTGATCATTACCGGTAACGGTGACGTGATTCAGCCTGAAAACGATCTAATTGCCATTGGTTCCGGTGGCCCTTATGCCCAGGCTGCGGCACGGGCTCTGCTGGAGAATACCGATATTGGCGCGCGTGAAATTGTGGAAAAAGCACTGGGTATTGCCGGTGATATCTGTATTTATACCAACCACCACCTCACCATCGAAGAATTACCGTCCAAAGCGTAAGGATCCCTTTTATGTCCGAAATGACTCCGCGCGAGATTGTCAGCGAACTCAATAAATTTATTATCGGCCAGGACAACGCCAAGCGCGCCGTGGCGATTGCCCTGCGTAACCGGTGGCGCAGAATGCAGCTGGATGAAGAGCTGCGTCATGAAGTTACGCCTAAAAACATTCTGATGATTGGCCCGACCGGGGTGGGTAAAACCGAAATTGCCCGTCGTCTGGCTAAACTGGCCAACGCCCCTTTTATCAAGGTTGAAGCCACGAAATTCACTGAAGTTGGCTATGTTGGTAAAGAAGTGGATTCCATCATCCGCGATCTGACCGACTCAGCAATTAAAATGGTGCGTTCACTGGCGATTGAAAAAAACCGTTATCGCGCTGAAGAAATGGCCGAGGAGCGTATTCTGGATGTACTGATCCCACCGGCAAAAAATAACTGGGGTCAGAACGAAGAAAACGCCGAACCTTCTGCAGCCCGCCAGTCATTCCGTAAAAAACTGCGTGAAGGGCAGCTGGACGATAAAGAAATTGAGATAAGCCTGGCCGCGGCCCCGGTAGGGGTAGAAATTATGTCACCGCCTGGCATGGAAGAAATGACCAACCAGTTGCAGTCAATGTTTCAGAACCTGGGTAGTCAGAAACAGAGCCCGCGCAAACTGAAAATCAAAGACGCCATGAAGCAGCTGGTGGAAGAAGAAGCCGCCAAACTGGTCAATCAGGAAGATCTGAAGCAGGAAGCGATTAACGCGGTTGAGCAGCACGGCATCGTGTTTATTGATGAGATTGATAAAGTCTGTAAGCGCGGCGAATCGTCCGGCCCGGATGTGTCACGCGAAGGCGTTCAGCGCGATCTGCTGCCACTGGTAGAAGGTTGCACCGTTTCCACCAAGCACGGCATGGTAAAGACCGACCATATTCTGTTTATCGCCTCCGGTGCCTTCCAGGTGGCCAGTCCGTCCGATCTTATCCCGGAACTGCAGGGGCGACTGCCTATTCGCGTTGAACTGCAGGCGCTGACTACGGAAGACTTCGAGCGCATTCTGACGGAGCCAAGCGCATCCATCACGGTGCAGTACAAAGCGCTGATGGGTACTGAAGGCGTGGATATCCACTTTACCGATGACGGCATCAGCAAAATTGCCGCTGCCGCGTGGCAGGTGAATGAAACTGCCGAAAACATCGGTGCCCGCCGTCTGCACACCGTGCTGGAACGCCTGATGGAAGAGATCTCATACGACGCCAGCGATCTCAGCGGCAAGTCGATAATCATTGATGCGGACTACGTTAGCAAACATCTGGATGAACTGGTGGCCGACGAAGACCTCAGCCGCTTTATTCTTTGAGGTTTATCAGCTATCTGCAGGAGGCTTCGGCCTCCTTTTTTTGTTATGCGCTACGGCGAAACCGTTTGCGTCTAAAAATTAACCATTGATGATTTTGCCAACCAGCGCCATTAAGCGATATACTGCTAATCCCTGTGGCAAACAGATGAAACCGATATGAAATATGATACCTCAGCACTGTGCGACATTTACCAGGAAGAAGTGAATGTCGTCGAACCGCTTTTCTCTAATTTTGGCGGGCGCAGCTCCTTTGGTGGGCAAATCACCACGGTAAAATGTTTCGAGGACAATGGACTGCTGTATGATCTGCTGTCAGAAGATGGCTCCGGCCGTATCCTGTTAATCGACGGCGGCGGCTCCGTTCGCCGGGCGCTGATTGATGCTGAACTGGCAAAACTGGCGGTGGATAATCGCTGGGAAGGCATTGTGGTTTATGGTTCAGTGCGTCAGGTTGACGAGCTTGAAGAGCTGGATATCGGCATTCAGGCGATGGCGGCAATTCCTGTCGGCGCGCCCGCCGAAGGGACCGGTGACAGCGATGTACGGGTGAATTTTGGCGGCGTAACCTTTTTCTCAGGCGACCATCTTTATGCCGATAATACCGGGATAATTTTGTCTGAGAATGCGCTGGATATTGAGTAACCTGCCCGGTTTGCTACCACAGACAACATAGCCAGGCGGGTGCCAGCGCACCCGGCCTGATTACGGGTGTGAACTCACACCTCTTCCATTTTTCCCAGCAAAGCCCGCAGACGTTCCTGCCAGACGAGTTGTTCTTCCTTTAGTTGCTGGTTTTCACGCACCAGCGCATCGCTGTTGCCGGCAGCCTGCTGAACCTGCTGGTTCAGTGCGCCATTTTTCTCTTTCAGTTCTTCAATTTCCATCTGCAGCAACGTGATGGTATCAATCGCCTGCTGCACTTTGGCTTCCAGCTTCTCAAATACTTCAAATGACATTTCTCTAACCTCTCCTAATCGCAGGGCGCAGATGATGCTAGCCGCAGGGGTGAGGAATGAACCGCCATTCCGCGGATAACAACGATAATCCGATTGTAAGTAGAGCGGCAGCGCAAGTCCAGTCACGAACCGGTGCCAGATGAACTCTGCCACCTTTTTCAGCATGCGCCTGGCCGTTTCGCCGTAAAACAGCCAAAACCTCGTCCAATCAGCAACATTTGGAAAACACCGGTAAACAGAAGACCTGGCGCCAGCACGTTACAGTCGCCACCTGGCGGCGTAATGAGCGAAAATGCGCATTTTTATGACGCGACACACAAGTTTTAAGTTCGCTATTTCTCGTTTCTGCTCGTTAACGATAAATTCACAACTCCCCACCCGCAGCGAGGGGCTCAGGGAATGAGAAAACCACAGGATAGCTAATACTCAGATCCTGGCCTGGAGCAACAAAACTCATGGTCAGGCTCATAAACTTGCCTTCAGGAATTCCATTATGAGTCTTACAACCAGCACGCTTAAAGGGCAATGTATTGCTGAGTTTCTTGGCACAGCCGTCATCATCTTTTTTGGTGCCGGCTGCGTCGCAGCAATGAAACTGGCCGGTGCGGCTTTCGGCCAGTGGGAAATCAGCATCATCTGGGGGATCGCTGTCTCAATGGCGGTCTATCTGACTGCTGGTATCTCCGGGGCACACCTCAATCCGGCAGTCAGCATGACACTCTGGCTGTTCGCTAATTTTGAAGGGCGGCGGGTGATCCCGTTTATTCTCTCTCAGGTAGCCGGGGCATTTTGTTCTGCGGCACTGGTCTATGCGCTGTACCACAATCTGTTCCTCGATTTTGAGCAAACCCATCATATGGTGCGTGGCAGCGTGGAAAGTCTCGATCTGGCGGGCGTGTTCTCTACTTACCCGAATGCGCATATCAGCGTGGGTCAGGCATTTCTGGTCGAGGCGGTGATCACTGCGGTGATGATGGGGCTGATTATGTCACTGACCGATGATGGTAATGGCCTGCCGCGCGGTCCACTGGCTCCGCTGCTGATTGGCTTACTGATCGCCGTCATTGGTGGATCGATGGGACCACTTACCGGCTTTGCCCTCAATCCGGCGCGTGATTTCGGTCCTAAACTGTTTGCTTCACTGGCGGGCTGGGGTAATGTCGCCTTCAGCGGTGGACGTGATATTCCTTACTTCCTTGTGCCGATTTTCGGCCCATTGGTCGGGGCGTTAGTCGGTGCATTCAGTTACCGCACGTTAATTGCCCGCCATCTGCCTGGCAATAATGCCCCTGCTGCACAGGAAGCGTCGGCCTCAGCCACCAGCCGGCCGGAAGCGTAGCCCTTGTATTCACCAGGATCTCTATTATGACTACAGACAAAAAATATATCGTTGCTCTCGACCAGGGCACCACCAGTTCACGCGCGGTGATCCTCGATCATGACGCCAATATTGTTGCCGTTTCGCAGCGAGAATTTCAGCAAATCTATCCGAAAGCAGGCTGGGTAGAACACGATCCGCTGGATATCTGGGCATCACAAAGCTCCACTCTGGTGGAAGTGCTGGCACATGCAGATATTAACTCTGATGAAATTGCCGCCATCGGCATTACCAATCAGCGTGAAACCACTATCGTCTGGGATAAAACCACCGGTAAACACATCTATAACGCCATTGTCTGGCAGGATCCCCGTACCGCAGACTACTGTGAAAAGCTGAAAAAACAGGGGATGGCGGAATACATCCAGCAGACCACCGGTCTGGTGATTAACCCTTACTTCTCCGGCACCAAAGTGAAGTGGATCCTCGACCACGTTGAGGGTTCACGGGAGCGTGCGCGCCGTGGCGAGCTGCTGTTCGGCACCGTAGACTGCTGGCTGGTGTGGAAAATGACTCAGGGACGGGTGCATATTACCGATTACACCAACGCATCCCGCACCATGCTGTTCGATATTCACAAGCTGGACTGGGATCAGCGCATGCTGGATCTGCTGGATATCCCACGCGAGATGCTGCCGGATGTGAAGTCTTCCTCGGAAATCTACGGACAAACCAATATTGGTGGCAAAGGCGGCACCCGCATTCCGATTGCGGGGATTGCCGGCGACCAGCAGGCGGCGCTGTACGGCCAGCTCTGTGTTCAGCCCGGCATGGCGAAAAATACTTACGGCACCGGCTGCTTTATGCTGATGAATACCGGTACCGAGGCGGTGAAGTCACGCCACGGTTTGCTGACAACCATCGCCTGTGGCCCGCGTGGTGAAGTGAACTACGCATTGGAAGGGGCTGTATTTATCGGCGGCGCATCTATTCAGTGGCTGCGCGATGAAATGAAGTTAATCGGTGATGCGGCTGATTCAGAGTATTTTGCTACCAAGGTAAAAGATTCAAACGGCGTGTATATGGTGCCTGCCTTTACCGGGCTGGGTGCGCCTTATTGGGATCCCTATGCGCGTGGTGCAATTTTTGGCCTGACGCGCGGTGCCAACGCTAACCATATTATCCGTGCCACCCTGGAATCCATCGCCTACCAGACCCGCGACGTGCTGGAAGCGATGCAGAACGATGCCGATACCCGCTTACAGTCACTGCGGGTGGATGGCGGTGCGGTAGCCAATAATTTTCTGATGCAGTTCCAGTCCGATATTCTCGGCACCCGGGTGGAGCGCCCGGAAGTACGTGAAGTCACCGCGCTGGGAGCCGCCTATCTGGCCGGGATCGCCGTTGGCTTCTGGCAGGATCTTGAAGAAGTATGCGCCAGATCGGTGGTCGAGCGTGAATTCCGTCCGGGGATCGAAACCACACAGCGCAATATGCTGTACGCCGGCTGGCAGAAAGCAGTTGCCCGCGCTCAGTCATGGGAAGATCACGACGCATAAACCCCTCCTCCCGCCCGTGGAACATCACCACGGGCGCGGCGCTGTGATACACTTTTCGCCTCATTTTCCCCTGCGAGGCACCTGATGAAACGAGAACTGGCGATTGAATTTTCCCGCGTAACCGAAGCCGCTGCGCTGGCTGGCTATAAATGGCTGGGACGCGGTGATAAAAATGCCGCCGATGGCGCCGCCGTCAACGCGATGCGCATTATGCTGAATCAGCTGGAGATTGATGGCCGTATCGTCATCGGTGAAGGGGAAATTGATGAAGCCCCGATGCTGTATATTGGCGAGCAGGTAGGGCGCGGCAGCGGAGACGGCGTAGATATTGCCGTTGATCCCATTGAAGGGACGCGCATGACCGCGCTGGGGCAGGCCGATGCGCTGGCGGTGCTG
Organism: uncultured Erwinia sp.; assembly: GCA_945290265.1. Taxonomy (GTDB): domain Bacteria; phylum Pseudomonadota; class Gammaproteobacteria; order Enterobacterales; family Enterobacteriaceae; genus Erwinia. Next base: position 133,637 of record CALYQW010000006.1, on the reverse strand, counting down.
GCGGCCGGTGATAAAGGCACCTTCCTGCATGCCCCGGATATGTATATGGAAAAGCTGGTGGTGGGACCGGCAGCCAGAGGCGTTATCGACCTGGATCTGCCGCTGGAAGAAAATCTGCAGCGCATTGCCACCGCGCATCACAAACCGCTGAGCGAGCTGACCGTCACCCTGCTGGCCAAGCCACGTCACGATGCGGTGATTGTCCGTCTGCATCAGCTGGGGGTGCGGGTCTTCACCTTCCCGGATGGCGATGTCGCCGCCTCGGTACTGACCTGTATGCCGGACAGTGAAATTGACGTGATGATCGGTATCGGCGGTGCGCCGGAAGGGGTGATTTCTGCCGCAGTGATCCGCGCGCTGGGTGGCGATATGCAGGGTCGTCTGCTGGCCCGTCATCAGGTGAAGGGCGATACGCCAGAGAACCGGCGTCTGGGTGAGCAGGAGCTGCAACGCTGTCAGGAAATGGGCATTGATGCCGGGCAGGTGCTGACGCTGACGCAAATGGCGCGCAATGATAACGTCATTTTTTCCGCCACCGGCATCACCGGCGGCAGCCTGCTGAAGGGCATCAGTCGCCAGGGCAATCTGGCCACCACTGAAACCCTGCTGATCCGCGGGAAATCCCGCACCATCCGGCGTATTCAGTCGATTCACACGCTGTATCTGAAAGATCCGGCGCTGCACCCTTTTATTCTGTAACCTCACCAGCGTGCAACTGCTTCGACAGCGGCAGCCAGCACGCCAGGATCAGCAGCGCCGTAACAAACATCAGTAATCCGATGCTGAACTGGCCGGTTTGTGGTAACAGCGCTGACAGCCAGGCGGTCAGCCCGGAACCAAGATTCTGTAACCCGCCTACCAGCGCCCCGGCGGTACCGGCCATGCGCGGCCACGGTTCCATTGCGCCGGTGGTCGCCAGCGGAAACAGCATACCGGCGCCAAAGAAAAACAGCGCTGCCGGTGCCAGCAGCGTCCAGACGGTCATGATGCCAAACCAGCCCGGCAGCCACATCAGCAGGCCGGCCAGCAGGCAGCTGTTCACGCCATACCACATCAGGCTGGTAAACGGCTTTTGACTGCGTCCGACAAACCAGGAGCCAAAAAAGGCCGCCGGTATTGGCAGGATAAATAACAGGCTGACGCTCAGCCCGCTCAGGCCCAGCACACCACCCAGCAGCACGCCGCAGCTGGCCTCAAATACCGCGACGCCTGCCAACGCACCGACTAAGATCACCAGATAGCGCACAAAGCCAGCGTCGCTGAGCAACGGGCGGTAACGGGAAAACAGCGGCCGGGGCTGCTGATCGGCAGGACGGGTCTCCGGCATCCAGCGCAGGATGGTGAATGCGACTAACAGGCACAGGGTAAGCAGAAAGGCAAAACAGGCCTGCCAGCCAAACAGCCGGGTCAGTGCCGCACCAAGGATTGGTGCCAGCAGTGGGCTGATTAACACCCCCATATTTAACAGGCTGTTGGCATGGCGCAGCGCGCTGCCGGTATACAGATCGCGCGGCATGGTGCGCGCCATAACGCCCGCCACTCCGGTGCCCAGCCCCTGAACCGCGGTGCCCAGCACCAGGCCATCCAGGCTGTGTGCCAGCAGGGCAATCAGGCTGCCGACGATAAAGATGGCCATACCCGCCAGCATCACCGGCCGCCGTCCGATATTGTCAGACAGTGGCCCGTAAAGCAGCTGTGATACACCGTAGGTGATCAGATACGCTGCCATCGCACGCTGGACGGCTCCTCCACTGACCACAAACGCATCGGCGATTTTCACCATCGCCGGGACATAGATGGTCTGCGCCATTTGCCCTACAGCCAGTAACGCGATCAGCATGACCAGCAGGTGTCCATTTTTAATCTTTTTCATCACTTAATTACAGTACATATCGCGGTAAATTGAACTCATTGCAGCAAATCTGCCAGACAGAAGCGCCAGATGCAGAAGAAAATAACAGAACTGCCTGACAATGCGAGCGCACCGGCACAATTCGCAGTGTGACAACTGTCAGTTATTTACCGCAGGGCTGTAAGAAAAGATTTACGTTATGATCATTTGTGCGCTGAGTTTGTCGATATGAGCGGTAAACCCGGCTGCGGACTGGCAAAGTCTGCGCGGGCTGGCGAAAATAGAATCAATACTGTCGCAACGGAATTTAAGGAACGTGCTATGGCCGTCTGGATCACTGCCCGCGTAGAAAAAAATCAGTCGTGGACTGACAATCTGTTCAGTCTGACGGTAAGCGCCCCGGTCGCCCGGTTTACTGCCGGCCAGTACACCAAACTGGCGCTGGATATTGACGACGAACGCGTGGTGCGCGCCTACTCTTTTGTTAATGCGCCGGATAATCCCCATCTGGAGTTCTATCTGGTGACGGTGCCGGATGGCAAGCTCAGTCCGCGCCTGCATGCGCTGCAGCCCGGTGATGAGTTACAGATAACTGAAGAGGCACAGGGATTCTTTGTACTGGAGGAAGTACCACCCTGCGATACCCTGTGGATGCTGGCAACCGGTACGGCTATCGGGCCATATCTGTCGATGCTGGAAGCCGGCACAGGGCTGGAACGCTTTCAGCAGATTGTGCTGGTGCATGGCGCCCGCTACGCCCGTGACCTGAGTTATCTGCCGCAGATGCAGCAGCTGGCGCAGCGCTGGCAGGGCAAGTTAAAAATTCATACGGTAGTCAGCCGCGAACAGGCTGCCGGTTCATTTAGCGGGCGCATACCGGCGCTAATCGAAAGCGGTGCGCTGGAAGCCGCCAGCGGCGTCACTATCGACGCGCTGCACAGCCATGTGATGCTGTGCGGCAACCCGCAAATGGTCAGGGATACCCAGCAGTTACTGATCGCCAGCCGCGGCATGCGCAAACATCTGAAGCGTAAGCCGGGACATATTACCAGCGAGCATTACTGGTGATCCGGCTGACGCGGCAGATAGATCACTGACTGAGTCATTTTACCGAAGCGGTTTTCACCAGGGGTGCCACGCATGGCACCCAGTTCGGTCAGCATCGCCACCATAATCAGCACCGGTATAAACCGCCCCACGGCCCACTGTGCATCAGCGGGCAGCATTGACCAGTTACCAGCCATCAGCAGCCAGGCGACAATCAGCAGCAGCGCCCACTGCCCACCCTTATTACGATCGTGTAAACGCTTAACCAGCACCGCGCTGCTGGGCCACAGCAGCGCCACAATGCAGAAAGCCGCAGTGCGGTTATTCAGCAAACCGTTCCCTGCCAGAGAAAAAAGCAGCACCAGCAACATCAGCCAGATGCTTTGCCATATCCAGAAGTCGCGTCGTCTCAGACGACCACGAAAAGAGAAACACCACTGCTGTAAGGTCATTATTTTATCCTGAAGTCCGGGTGCCCTTTGACTTCCCCGGTCATTGTCCGTTCTAATCCTTAACTGAGTTTACTGAATTAAGGCCGAAAAAAATGATTAAAAAAATCTCGGCAGGGCTGCTGCTGGGCGCACTGATACCCTTACCACTACTGGCTGTGCAGGCTCCCCGTAACGATGAGGCCGCGCCGCCCGCACCTTATCTGCAAACCGGGGCACCCACATTCGATATGACCATCAGCCAGTTCCGTGAAAAATATAACGCGGCTAACCCTGATCTGCCTTTATATGAATTCCGTGCCATTGCCGGGGATAACGACCAAAGTAATTTGACGCGCGCCGCCAGCAAGATCAATGAAAATCTTTACGCCTCAACCGCACTGGAACGCGGCTCAGGTAAAATCAAAACGTTACAGATTACCTGGTTACCCATTCCCGGCCCGGAAGAAAAAGCCGCCCATGATAAAGCGCTGGCGTATATGGCAGCACTGGTACGCTTTTTCGATCCGGTGTTAAGTACTGAGCAAAGCATGCAGCATGTCACTTCACTGCTGGCGCAGGGTAAAGGATCGCGCTACACCCCGCAAGCAGAAGGCGCTGTGCGATATGTGGTAGCAAATAATGGCGAAAAAGGACTGACGTTCGCCGTTGAGCCCATCAAGCTGGTGCTGCCATCCCCCTGAGCGGGCGGTTAAAGGATGATAAAAAGCAAAGCCATTGCCTGGTTTGATCTTTATACTGTCGGCAGACAATGCTGCCAGTCGGCAGCTTTACAACTCGTGTGGAGGATAAAATGCGACATCCATTAGTTATGGGTAACTGGAAATTAAACGGCAATAAGCACATGGTTAACGAACTGATTGCTGGCCTGCGTAGCGAGCTGAACGGCGTTGACGGCTGTGGCGTGGCTATCGCCCCCCCGGCGCCGTACCTCGATCAGGCGAAACATGCGCTGGCTGGCAGCCATATTGCTCTGGGTGCGCAAAACGTTGACGTAAACCTGTCCGGTGCATTCACCGGTGAAACTTCGGCTGAGATGCTGAAAGATATCGGTGCGACCCACATTATTATTGGTCACTCTGAGCGCCGCACCCTGCACGGCGAAACTGACGCGTTTATCGCCAAAAAATTTGCCGTGCTGAAAGCTGCCGGTCTGACGCCGGTACTGTGCATCGGTGAAACAGAAGCTGAAAACGAGGCCGGAAAGACCGAAGAAGTTTGCGCTCGACAGATCGACGCAGTACTGAAAGAGCAGGGTGCTGCTGCCTTTAACGGCGTGGTGATTGCTTACGAACCGGTCTGGGCAATTGGCACCGGCAAATCAGCGACCCCTGCGCAGGCACAGGCGGTACACAAGTTCATCCGTCAGCATATTGCGCAGCAGGATGCCGCCGTGGCGGAGCAGGTGATCATTCAGTACGGCGGTTCAGTTAACGATAAAAACGCCGCCGAACTGTTTGCTCAGCCGGATATTGATGGCGCGCTGGTCGGAGGTGCGTCACTGAAAGCAAATGCGTTTGCAGTGATTGTCAAAGCGGCTGCCGCAGCAAAAAAAGCCTGACCCTTCTGCCCTGCTGACGGCGGGGCATTGCTCCTCCCCCTTCATGATGTTAACCCGCTTATTTCTCAACCATAATCTCTTTCCAGCTGCGACAGTATAAGGAGCGCTTATCAGCCATTCGCCCTGATCGTTATTTTTAATCTTTAAACAATTTTTTAATTAGCTCGTAACAATGGTATATTTATAACGCTCCTGATTACGGTGATTAAAGCAGCACCACTGATGTTGGGTTAATCCGGGAGCAGCCCTGAAATGGCTCAGCTGTCTGGCTGACTCCAGTACAACTGCCCCATTCCAAATGCTTATCATGTTGAATTTATTCAACATATGGAGATTTTCCCTCATGCGAAATATGGCAGGACTTCTGACGGTTTGCCTGAAAACTCTGGGCCTGGAAAAGAAAACCACAATGGAAGAAGAAACAACCGTTGATGTGTTACTGATTGGTGGCGGTATTATGAGCGCCACCCTGGGGACGTTTCTACAGGAGCTGGAGCCGGAATGGCGCATCGCCATGGTCGAGCGTCTCGACGGGATTGCCGAAGAGAGTTCCAACGGCTGGAACAATGCCGGTACCGGACACTCGGCGCTGCTGGAGCTGAACTATACGCCGGAGCAGGCGGACGGCTCGATCAACGTGACCAAAGCGGTCAACATCAACGAATCATTCCAGATTTCACGCCAGTTCTGGGCTCACCAGGTTAAACGCGGCATTATGCATACCCCCCGCCGCTTTATCAGCAGCATTCCGCATATGAGCTTTGTCTGGGGCAAAGAGAACGTCAGATTCCTGAAAAAACGCCATGAAGCATTGCAAAAGCACAGCCTGTTCCGTGGTATGGAATTTTCCGACGATCCTGAGCAGATTAAACAGTGGGCACCGTCGATTATCGAAGGCCGTGACCGCGATCAGCAGGTTGCCGCTACCTATATTCGCAGTGGCACCGACGTGAACTTCGGTGAAATTACGCGCCAGCTGGTGTCGTCGCTGAAGAAAAATCCTAATTTCAGATTGCATACCCGCCATGAAGTGCGTGATCTTCAGCGCATGGCAGACGGTCGCTGGCGGGTCACCATCGCTGATTTAACCCAGCCTGGGCGGCTAAAAGTGGTCAACACCGGCCACGTGTTTATCGGTGCCGGCGGCGCAGCGCTGACCCTGCTGCAAAAGACGGGCATCCCGGAAGGAAAACGCTTTGCCGGTTTCCCGGTGGGCGGCGAATTTATTGTCACCGATAACCCGGAAGTGGTGAAACGTCATCAGGCCAAAGTGTACGGTAAGGCCTCCGTGGGTGCGCCCCCGATGTCGGTGCCGCATCTGGATACCCGTACTCTGGACGGCAAACAGGTGCTGCTGTTCGGGCCTTTTGCCTCGTTCTCTACCCGCTTTCTGAAGCAGGGTTCGCTGTGGGATATGTTCCGCTCCATCAACCCCGGTAACCTGATACCGATGCTGCGCGTTGGTCTGAGTAACTTTAACCTGGTTAAATACCTGATTGGTCAGCTGATGCTGAATGATGACGATCGTCATCAGGCGCTGCGCACCTATTTCCCGGACGCGAAGAAAGAGGACTGGCGGCGGGTTAAAGCCGGTCAGCGCGTACAGATCATTGAACAGGATGCGCAAAAAGGCGGCGTTCTGAAGCTGGGTACCGAAGTGGTCACCTCCGCTGATGGCAGTATTTCTGCACTGCTGGGTGCTTCTCCGGGGGCATCAACTGCCGCGACCATTATGGTGGAACTGATGGGTAAAGCCTTTGCCCCCCAGATGAAAACAGATAAGTGGCAGAACACGCTGAAAACCATTATCCCGTCATGGGGCCAGAAGCTGAACGGTAACGTCGCCGCCACGGAAAACGTGCTGGCGGAAACCAGCCGTATTCTGCAACTTGACTACTCGCCGCTGAATGCTGCGAACGACGAACACAGTAAGCATCAGGCGTCGGTTGCCGGAAAGTAAGCTCTGGCAACTCCGGATTGATGAAAAAGCCCATATAGCTGATATGCGGGCTTTTTTTACTGGTGCTGACTGCCATCAGTCAGGGGATGAAGTGGATAATCAGTGGCGGATTTGTGCCTGGTCGTTTGCCTTCAGACCGGTCGTTGCCAGTACCGACTCGCCGGGCATGCCCATTTTTAACAGACTGCGCGCCACTTCCCGTTTTTCTTCATTACGTCCTTCCTTAAGTCCCTCATTGCGGCCGTTTTCAAACCCGAATTGTATACCTTTCTTAATACCCTCCTGTTCAAGCTGTTGTGCAATAGTCATCAGTGCATCTCCGTGTTGCGGCACACGCTGTGCCAGTTCGTGTACCAGGGCTTTTGAGTCAGCTGACTCCTCCACCTGTAGCAGATAGTTGATTAGTGCCCTTACCTGCTTTGCAAAAGATAATCGGCCACTAACAGCGTTGCCAGTCTGTCCATCAGGGTGGCGATATCGCGCTGGTGAACATGTATCTGCAATAAGCCGTTGTTTTCAGGCTGTAAACCACGTCGCTGAAGAACGGGTGCAGGTCATCTTCCACAAAAGAGCCTGATTCCAGCTTCAGCGTATCCAGATCGCATAGCGGCCTGAATTCCTCAGGCAGATACAGTTCAAAAAAATCGCGGGCAATATCCGGGTGCGTCAAAAACTGGCGAAAAACCGTATCATGCGGTGTGGATAAGTTACTTCTGGTTTCTGTCATCCCTGACTCCCGTTACCGATAAATACATGACTGATTTTCTACCACAGCAGGCTAATTCACTGATATCAACGCATTACGAAACATTCATAAAACACCAAAATCACAACAAAAGTTTCCCAAAATTCAATACCAAACAGGATAATCATTGGTTGACCCCTTTTATTTCGCGGTTTGCACAACCTGCTGTAAACTCAGGAATATCAATGATTGCAATTTATTCGGGGAACCATAACTGATATGACACAGCTGCGCGCATTCAAACAGGTCGATGTTTTTACTTCCGCTCCGTTGAGCGGCAATCCTCTGGCCGTGGTGATGGATGGTTATGGTCTGAGTACAGAGGAAATGCAGGCATTTGCCCGCTGGACAGCGCTGTCAGAAACCACCTTTGTGCTGCCCGCCACCGATCCCGCAGCGGATTATCAGGTACGCATTTTTACCCCGGACGGAGAGCTGCCGTTTGCCGGACATCCGACGCTGGGCACCGCCCATGCGCTGCTGGAATCAGGCATCAAATTACAACAGCCAGGTCAGATAATTCAGCAGTGTGCGCTGGGGCTGGTGACCATTACTATCGCGGCTGACGGCAGTCTGGCCTTTGCTGCCCCTCCGGCTACGCTGAGCCCATACAGTAATAGCGCGGGCATCAGTCGGGCGCTGAACAGCGACCAGCTGCATCCGCAGCTGCCGGTGATGGTGGCCGATATGGGCATTCGCTGGCTACTGGTGCCGATGGTTTCCGCCAGCGCGGTGCTGGCGGTCAAAGCCGATGCCAGCGGCTTAACCGATCTGATGGCAAATGCCGGGGTAAATGGCGTTATGCCGTTTGCGCCGCGCGAACAGGCTCACCATTATGAGGTGCGCGCTCTGCTGAATTTGCAGGGAGCGGTAACCGAAGATCCGGTTACTGGCAGCGCCAATGCCTGTCTGGCGCGTTATTTCGCCGCCCGCAGCCAGACGGATAACTACCTGGCGCATCAGGGAACAGCGATTTCCCGTGCCGGCCTTGTCAGCGTCAGCTGGAGCAATGGAGATATCTGGATTGGCGGGCAGACGGTAACCACAATTAACGGTAGCGTATCCCTTTGATAGTTACCAATTACCAGGCAGCGGCTATAATTCGGTCACTGTCATCATTTTCAGGGATACTTAAAGCGTTATGACGGATAATCAATCGCGCGATATCACTGCGGAAGCCGACGAGCAAAAGCCGCTGATCGATATTAAAACCGGCTACCATAAGGTCGATAAAACCATTAGCCATTTTTCGCGCCTGGTCAGCTGGTTCCGTGCCATTCCCCAGGTCGCCCATTTTATTCGCGCCGGTGCGCGCTTTAACGATCGGCTTGGCAGCCAGTTTGGGGCGGCAATTACTTACTTTTCATTTCTGTCGCTGATCCCGATCCTGATGGTGTCTTTCGCTGCCGTCGGTTTCGTGCTGGCGTCTAACCCGGATCTGCTGACGGAACTGATTAACCGTATGGTCAACAGTATCAGCGATCCGGCACTGGCCTCCACGCTGAAAAATACCGTAAATACCGCCATTCAGCAGCGTACTACCGTTGGCCTGACCGGCCTGCTGGTGGCACTTTACTCCGGGATCAGCTGGATGGGTAACCTGCGTGAAGCCATCCGCGCCCAGTCCCGTGACGTCTGGGAACGCAGCCCGCAGGATCAGGAAAAAATCTGGTTTAAATATGCGCGTGACTTGATTTCCCTCACCGGACTGGTGCTGGCGCTGATTGTCACCCTGTCGCTGACCTCCGTTGCCGGCGCAGCGCAGTCGGCTATCGTCCATGCTCTGGGGTTGGATGGCATTGAATGGCTGCGACCGGCAATGACCCTGATTGCCCTGTCGATCTCAATCTTTGCCAACTATCTGTTGTTCTTGTGGATATTATGGATACTGCCACGCCATAAACCGCATAAAAAAGCGCTGTTTCGCGGCACGCTGCTGGCTGCCATTGGCTTTGAGGTGATCAAATTTATAATGACGCTGACGCTGCCCAAACTGGCCTCTTCGCCTTCCGGAGCGGCATTCGGTTCAGTCCTGGGGCTGATGGCGTTTTTCTACTTTTTCGCCCGTCTGACGCTATTCTGCGCCGCCTGGATAGCCACTGCAGACTATCCGGAAGACGGTGATCAGACGCCACAAACAACAGATTAATTCCTCTGCCTGGCCGCCAGGTGCGGGCCAGGCTCGGTCAGCAGAGCACAGCTGTGATCCTGCAATTCTTCGGCACTTCCCGGATTCAGCAACAGCCAGTTGCGTTTGATCACCAACAGCAGTTTGCTGTCCGGCCCCGCTGCCACCTCGGCGATACTATAGCTTCCCATATTCTGCCTGGCACCCGGTAACTCCTGCGCGATGCGGATAAACGGGCTGACTGCCGCCGGATCGTCATCAGCCACCACCCGAATATGATAAGCATGCCCGGACAGTTGGTGAGTTTGCCACTGCTGATTCAGCGTTGGGGCAAGCGAATCCAGCTGACGCCGGATATCCGGACGCAGGCAGGAAATATGGATATGCAGCTGATTCTGGGTACGCCCCCAACGCGAATTAATCGCCAGCGAATAGACCCGTTCATCAATGGGCTGCCCCAGCCTTTCCGCCATATAATGACGCGCTTTCCAGGCGAGAGCGAAAAAGTCAGGGGTTTCCGGCTTCAGCAACAGCGGGCTTTCAGTTCCGGAAATTTTTTCCAGCGGCAGTAACAGAAATTGCAGCAGGCCATTACGATCTTTCAGTACCGCATATCCCTGCGCAACGCTGACCCGACGACAGGGGCTGGGATTATGGTGCTGACGCTGTTCCGGCAGGCAGCTTTCACTGACAATCTGCCACAGGGCATCAGAATGGCTGTCGCTGTGTTTAAGCCACAGCCCCCAGCCAGTCAGCAGTGATAACAGTGCGATAAGCAGCACAATGATAATGCGCTTTGGTGCCAGCATGAATCCTGTCCTTTATCCCGTTCCGGAATCGTAATTTAATCCAGTCAGAGCAGAAGTTCATGCACATTCACTGCGGCCTGGTCAAGGTCATCAGCGGGCTGCTCAGAAAACAACCCGCTGAACGTCTCAGCGCTGCATAATTTGATCGTAAGTTCCGCCTTCGGCAAAGTGCATCTTTTGCGCCTGCGCCCAGCCGCCAAACTTACTGTCGATGGTAAACAATTTTACCGGCTGGAAGGTGCTGGCGTATTTTTTCGCAATCTGCGCATCGCGCGGACGATAGAAATTCTGCGCGGCTATTTCCTGCCCCTGAGGAGAATACAGATATTTAAGATAAGCGTCTGCCACGCTGCGGGTGCCGCGTTCCTCCACCACTTTATCCACCGCCGCCACCGTTGGCTCAGCCAGAATCGACTCGCCGGGCGTAACAATCTCAAACTGATCTTTACCCAGCTTATTGACCGCCAGATATGCCTCGTTTTCCCAGGCAACCAGCACATCACCAATACCGCGCTCCACAAAGGTATTGGTGGCGCCGCGCGCGCCGGGATCCTGCACCTCGACATTTTTGAACAGGGCTTTAACATACTGTTGCGCTTTCGCCTGATCGCCGTGATTTTGATCCAGCGCCCAGCCCCAGGCCGCCAGATAGTTCCAGCGCGCCCCGCCAGAAGTTTTCGGGTTAGGGGTAATCACCGATACGCCGGGTTTGATCAAATCGGGCCAGTCATGGATCTGCTTCGGATTCCCTTTGCGTACCAAAAAAACAATCGTCGAGGTATAAGGTGCGGAGTTATCCGGCAGCCGCTTGATCCAGTTTTTATCAATACGGCCACGTTGCGCGACAGCATCGATATCGGACGCCAGCGCCAGGGTCACCACATCGGCACGGATGCCGTTAATCACTGAGGTCGCCTGCTTACCTGAGCCACCATGTGACTGGCGGATCACCACGTTATCACCGGTTTCCTGCTTATAGTGCGCGCTGAACGCCTTATTATATTGATCGTACAGTTCACGGGTTGGATCATAAGAGACGTTCAGTAACTGAATATCTTTTGCCAGTACGCTGGTTACTGCCAGTAACAGGGTAATCCCCAGACTCCACTTTTTCATCACTACGCTCCCGAAGATAGTCTGAAAGGAGCGTGACATAAAGCGGGCAACGATTTAAAGAATTAAAAAGCAGGCGTAATAACTATAAGGCATAAGTCAGGCAGTGACTGGGAGAGCAGAGGCAGGAAAAAAATCGGGTGCGGGCCCCGGCACCCGATTGTGGTCAGTACAGTTTTCTGGCGGTTTCCAGCCAGTCACCTTTAAATGGCCGTTTCATATTTTCAATGGCATCAATGATGTCATGATGAACCATCTTTTCATTTTGAATACCCACACAGCGACCACCATAGCCCTGCAACAGCAGTTCGATAGAATAAGCGCCCATACGTGATGCCAGAATACGGTCATAGGCTACCGGTGCCCCACCGCGCTGAATATGCCCCAGCACCGTTGCCCGCGTTTCGCGCCGGGTTTCGGCTTCAATATATTTAGCCAGTTCTTCAACATCACAGATATGCTCGGTAATAGCCACTATGGCGTGCTTTTTACCTTTGGCAATCCCGGCTTTAATTTCCGCCACCAGCTCCTCACGGGTATAAGGCGTTTCCGGCAACACGATAAACTCACAGCCTCCGGCAATCGCCGCCGCCAGGGTCAGATCGCCACAGTAGCGTCCCATCACTTCGACAATGGAGATACGCTGATGCGAAGACGAGGTGTCACGCAGGCGATCAATGGCCTCTACCACGGTATCCAGCGCGGTGAAGTAGCCGATAGTGTAATCGGTTCCAGCCACATCGTTATCAATGGTACCCGGCAGGCCAATACAGGGAAAACCCATTTCCGTCAGGCGTTTCGCCCCCATATACGAGCCATCACCACCAATCACCACCAGCGCATCCAGCCCGCGTTTTTTCATATTTTCGATAGCGACCGCACGCACTTCGTCGTTACGGAACTCAGGGAAACGCGCTGAACCGAGGAAAGTACCGCCACGGTTAATCACGTCAGAGACGCTGTAGCGATCAAGACTGATCATGCGATCTTCATACAGCCCCAGATAGCCATCATAAATACCAAAAACTTCCAATCCTTCCGTGAGTGCGGCGCGTACTACGCCACGAATTGCAGCGTTCATCCCCGGGGCATCGCCACCGCTTGTCAGTACACCGATTTTTTTAATCATGACAACCTCTGAACTTATTGATGCAAATGGTAAATGCTGTCAGCCGGCAGCGAACGACACGCCTGAACGGAATAGCCGGCAGGATATTGGCTATAGTATATCAAACACTTTGAGCTGAATTGATTCATGTCAGACATCTTCAGCTATTTTTTTACGCGATAACTGGCACTGTATCGCATTTTGCGATACTGAGATTTCATCCTTTTCAGTTAAAAATCGAAACGGCCATGGCGTTCAGGCGGCACCACCGAACGTGGATCCTGATGAATGATCACGTCAGAACCGGGGAAACGCTGCAACAGCGCCTGCTCAACCTGGTCTGCCAGTTGATGAGCCTGAAACAGCGTCAGATTATCGTCCATTTCCAGATGGAGCTGAATAAATCGCGTTGGCCCGGACTGACGGGTGCGCAGATCGTGGGCACCGCACACGCCAGGCCAGCTGGAGACCACGGCGATAATTTCCTGGCGCTGTGCCTCGGGCAGCGCGCGGTCAAGCAGTGACTGCACCGCCTCATAGCCCATACGCAGCGCGTTAGCTAAGATCCAGAAGCCTATCAGCAGGGCAAAAATCGCATCGGCATGCTGAAAGCCATACCAGCTCAACCCCAGTGCCAGCAAAATCGCGCCGTTCATCGTGACATCCGACTGATAATGCAGCATATCTGCCCGTATCGCATGGCTGTGCGTGCGGCGCACCACCCAACGCTGAAAAGTAACCAGCAGCAGGGTGGAAATCAGCGCGATCAGCGTGACCACTATCCCGACCAGCGGAGCAGACATTGGCTGTGGAGAAACCAGACTGCGAAAACCGGTGAGAAACAGAAACAGCGCCGAGCCGCAAATAAACATACTTTGCGCCAGCGCCGCCAGCGATTCGGCCTTACCGTGACCAAAGGTATGTTCGGTATCCGCTGGCTGCAGTGAGTAGCGCACCACCAGCAGATTGGTCAGGGATGCCGCAATATCCACCAGTGAATCCACCAGCGCCGCCAGCACACTCACCGAGCCGGTCACCCACCAGGCGAAGATTTTGATTAACAGCAGCGATGTAGCGAGAATTGTCGCCGCCACCGCTGCCCGGTTTACCAGACGCGCATACTGTTTATCCATCACTGCTTTCCTGAAGGTAATATCCCATAAAGCAACCCTGTCTCAGTAAAATCCCCCGCGCATCAGCTACAGCGTCATATACCTGACGCGCTGGCGTTCCTGGGCGGTAGGGTTCACAACTTCAGTAAACTCCAGGCTTCTGCCCTGGGTGGCAGTACATCGGAAAATGGTATTCTCTTCAATCAATACCTCGGTTTCACGGATTCTGCCAGTGTACAACATGATTGGATGGCCCCCTTTTTCAATATGTATTTTATACAAAAAACCTTCTGTTTCAGAGGAAAAACCTTTTGCGATTTCTTTGGTGGTGGAGGTAGAGAGGAATTTTCTGGTGGCAACAAGATCGCCTGGATTGACGGTAGACAACCCGGAGGGGCCTTCACGGACGGGAATATAGCCGCGATACACAACCCCTTTAAAGCTGGGCAATTTCTTCAATAGTGAACGAATATTTTCAATGCTTTCAATCGCCTGCGCACGCAGATGGCCATTGTAATAATTCTCTGGCATGCCCATCAGTAAAAATTCATTGATGGCATCACTGGATGCCCCACCGTAATTTTTGATGACCTCCAGCTCATCCTTAGTAATTCTGTTCCGGGGAAACTTATTGATCAATTCATAGGCTTCCGCCGAAGGGCGATTAATTTTCAGGATCTCCATGGTATTTTCTAACCGGCTGCTTAAATGCGCTTCAGGTATAACGCGGGAGAAGTAGCCCTCGGTAATCACATTTTTTTTGAAGAACCTGAAGATACTGCTGGCATCACGGGAAAGGATAACGACTTTTTCTCCGCCATTCATGCCATTCAACGTGATCCTTTCCACCCTGACTTCGAATAATGCACCACGATGTTCAATATATTTTTTCAGAGAAGGCGAAACAAACATGCCCGGATACTGTTCATCTGCTTTCAGCTCACCCACTTCGGTGTGTTGCCAGCTTTTATCGTGACTGCTGCTCAGCACTTTTTCCAAATCTTCGGAAAAATGCATACAAATATCGCCTGGCGCGCGTTTAATACGACACTGCACATAATTCGCCGAAACTACCTTACGGGGATTGACCAGGTGGCAATGACCATCGAAGACGATAAACTCAAAGTCATGTTTTTTTCCCACTACTAAGGTTCGTTGTTCCTCGCGCCGTATTTTATAGAATTTTCCTTCAATTTTTATGGCTTCCAGTCTACTCATGCTTACCGGTTCAATCCAGACATAAATACCTGACTTATCGGGAAGCGAAAAGGCAAAACGTCGGGGATCGATAGGTTCAATATGCGTCAGAGCAGACTGATGATCGTAAAACTGCGGCGTGACCGTCTCGATTTTTTCTAATTCTGTCGACGTCATTTGGAATAACGTCTCAACACCGTTTTTTTCCAACAGATGATAATACGGGCCAAAAGGCTGCCCGGTTTCGCTGTTAATCACCGAATAGATATTATCCCCCTGATATTCTGCCGTTTTACTGACCGATACCATTAATTCTGAATCAGGTAAACGAGCGGTTAATCGCGCCGCAGAAACATCGGAAGCCATTTGGCTGGCGGTATACTTGGTAAGTTTTTTAGCCAGCTGTTCAGCATGCCCCTCATGTTGTAACGCCTTGATAAGCGTTTTACTCAGTTTTCTGCTGGCTAAAAACAGCAGCTCACCACCTGGATCAAGGGCTCTGAGGGTGCTTTTCGCCAGTAATCCCAGTTCTCTGGCGGTCGGTAAACTGATTTCCCGCAACAGCAACCGGGTGGCGTGGGGCACTCCGCCAATCCTCATCGCCGCACTGCCTGTGAGTATGCCTTTCGCCAGCCCGCCAGCAAAACGCCCTGCCAGGCCAGCAGCCCGGCCCGCAACCGGCGCGAGCAGCATGATATCCGTTATGCAGGCTGGTATTGCCTGTTGCAGATCATTGTCAATCCCGCCCTCAATACAGTCATATAATGGCAGCAGATGTTTAACCACATTCCAGAACTTTTGCAGATGCGATTTATCATTACCCAAACTGTAAAGATAATCAAAAAACTGTTCGCGATGGAGATTGCTGATGGCATCAACTAACTGCTCACCTTTTTCCTGTCCAGAAGCGATTTTCGTTCCATTGTAAAAGGAAAAGTGGAACACTTCCCCCCTATAAGTGGTTATTTCACCCTCGCCACTGAGGCTGTAACGACCAAAATTCTTATAGCTCAGAATACCCGAGTCGATATATTTTTTGATGTCTTTGTCGAGGCGCTGCACTGTGTATTTTTTATCAGCCTGACCTGCCACCTTTAAGGCGTATATCCTTTCTTCATGACCCAGTTTGGCCGAAAAGAGATTCGCCCCCTCCACCGAAACATAAATATTCGTATCAAAATAGACATTATATGCTGGGCCAGGGTTTTTTTGTGTCTTCATATTCAGATGGATAAAATGCAAAACCGCTTTATCAGAGAGAATAAAGTCTTTTTCCTCCGGTTCTGCCGTAGCCAGTGCAGAGTAAAGAAAAATGCGATTTATGCCAGCAAAAGAGTTGGCAGCTTTATCAGTTATCTTACGATATTCTTCTGTCAGACTGCTTGGGGCGCTTTTGCAGGGCGTGTCAAAATTACTCATATAACTTTGTTTGGCGCTTTCACGCCGTTGCTCAGCTTTGACCACGCTGTTATCGATCAGAAGGACATTCAGGTCAGGCAATTCCGATACAGGGCAGTTGGCGACGATTTTGGACGCCAGCTCGCCCCGGCTTAACCAGTTTTTTAAATCCTGACTATAGCGAGCCATTTTTTCATTAATTTTCTCGTTGGTAAAAATAAGATGCTTTTTATAAGTAATATACTCCTCAAGCGCTTTGAGCTGGTTAGCCCGACTGTCTTCACTGGTAATCAGGTCGCTTTTTCCCTGAGCAATCAAAAATAAAAATGCAGGAAACAGACAATATCCCGGATTATTGAAAGCCGTGTTATTGCCGGTAAATATATCCCAAAGCGCTTCCCCCGTAGTTATTACGTCATCGGGTTTAAACTGTTGCAGCCCCCCCCGTTGATGAAGAAAAAGGGAACCAGTGAATAGAGCCGCAAAATGGTCATCAAAGACAGACAGATTTTTGACAAATAAATTGTCTGCATAATGAGAAAGCATCGGTAATTCATCATTGATAAATCGGTCCCAGGCCTGGCTGAATGCAGTTTTATTCTCCGTAGAAGCGGTTTCGCTAATGTATTCTTCAAGGTGACTTTTCTTTTCAGCCAGTACCGCGATCAGGCTACTGGTCGTGTAGTACATTGGGTATCTATCGCCAGCTATCACTCTGACCAGATATTCAAACAGGCCATATCCCAGCGCATTTTTGAAGAACCACTGACGCACAACAAACTCTGCAAATCTTCCACTGATATTTTCCTGCGGATGACTACCGTAATAGCCTGGTGAGCTGAGGATCTCACGCGCCAGTCCCATCATTTTCTCGCCATAATCTTCCTGCTTCGCAACCAGCCAGATAGCTGACTGTACCGCCATGGTTTTCTCCGGATGTGGCCCGCTAAGCGGCGTGTTCGGTATCACCTTCTGGCGGATAAGGTAGCGACTCACCTTACTGTTATTTTCCTGCAGCCCGGGTAAATAAGCTTCATGCTGATCCAAAGGAAGCGGATTATTAGGGGTTTGC
Source organism: uncultured Erwinia sp. (assembly GCA_945290265.1). Taxonomy (GTDB): domain Bacteria; phylum Pseudomonadota; class Gammaproteobacteria; order Enterobacterales; family Enterobacteriaceae; genus Erwinia. The sequence continues at coordinate 116,086 of CALYQW010000006.1, read as the reverse complement.
GCCGGGAAGAATGTTTGACGCAGCGCATTGCCACTGATCACCAGCAGCGTGATGCCACCGGAAAGGGCCGCATACTGAAACACTCTGCTGTTCAGCGCAGAAGTTTGCCGCGCCAATACCATACTGGTGGATGCCGCCATCAGTGGCAGCACTGCCTGCGCCTGCTGGCGATCTCCGGCCGCAGGGATTTCCCCGTCTGATGCACTGATCTGGTCGGAGAGTAAAACATGGCTGTTGTGCTGAACTTCGCAGCCAGGCTCTGACGTCTTACCATTAAGGCTGGCGTTACCCGGCTGCCGGGCCTGACAGAATACCAGGCTGTCCGCTAACAGGCAGCGTCCGGCAGCGGACTGTTGATGTGAGACCGGTGTATCACGCATCATAACGGACCGCTGCCTCGCCGGATCGTGTTGAATGGAACTCAACAGCGCCAGCAGCTGGACGGCAGAACAGGCCACATCCTGGCGACCCGCATTCCCGCTATGTCGTCCCGGCTGGCTGGCTAACTGGCGGATATGTTCATCCTGATTAAAACCGGCACTAAATTTCTTATCCTGCCAGGTGATATGGTTTCCTGCAACCTTGCGGTGTTGCTGAACAAATGACGTCATTTTAGGCATAATTAATTCCTTTTATAATGGCAGACCGATGTTATTTTTTTCTGGTGCATTAAAACCACTCTATCCTAAACCATCCGGCAAATACCTTTGTTACAAAACGATGAAAATTAACCTTCCCGTCTGATAATGCGATCGCGATCTTTTTTCATTATTATAAATTTTTAGCCTGATTCACGACATGCATGTATATTGAATATGACCCGTCGCCAAGAAATGATAAACGAAAAAACAAAAACCAAACCTGATAACTGTTATCTTTTATTAATACTGTAATCTTATTTATTAAATGACGGACATTAAAAAAACACTGCCTGACAGGTAATTATAAAAAAAGAAACTTCAATACCCTTTAATGACCATTAAATTATCCTTTGCGCATTGCCTTTTTATCTCTATACTTTGTTTCATTCATTCACCATAAACTCTTGTTGGAAAGAATATATATTTTTCCTGGACAAGAAGATTAATATAATCAGTGCCACGGCTGATTTCTTGAATGAATAAACCTGCGACACAGAATATCAATTCTAAACTGAGGACATATTATGAGTAAAAAGTTTACCTTACGTTCTTTGGCTGCTGTTGCGCTGTTATCTTCTTCATCGCTGGTCTGGGCAGAGAGTGCCAGCCCGGCTCATGGCTTTGTTGATTTCCCCGCGTCACGTTCTTTTCTTTGCTCTGTAGACGGCGGCAAACTGAATAAAAATTGCGGGGCAATCGAATATGAACCGCAGTCTCTGGAAGCGCCGAAAGGTTTCCCACAAGCAGGACCGGAGGATGGCAAAATCGCCAGTGCCGGTATTGTACGTTTCGCTCAGCTGAATGAACAGGATGAAAAGCGCTGGCATAAAGTGTCCATTAAGCCAGGAATCCATACATTTACCTGGGTGCTGAGAGCTGAACACAGTACAGAAAAATGGCGTTTCTATATTACGAAAAAAGACTGGGATCCTAATCAAAAACTGACCCGCTCACAATTTGATCTGACCAAACCAATTTGTGAACGCGTTGATAATGGCAAAGATCCTGATAAAGCCGTCAGCATCAAAGGTTGTAACATCCCGGCAGATTACAAAGGTTATCACGTGATCCTCGGCATCTGGGACGTTGCTGATACCCCCAACGGTTTCTATCAGGTGATAGATGCTGATATTCAACCTTAATTCTATGGTATACCACTAACCATTCTTCTGGCCGGAGAAACTAAGCATTTTCCGGCTTTCACCATTATTCCTTCCCTTCCCCCTTTCCTGGCATGAAAAGAGTGACGAAATATAAAGCGGTTCCTTTCCGCTTAGGGTAGATTATTCCATGAATGCGGTAACAAACCGTGCTATCTATCCTAACCAGCAGTACTTCAATGACAGGAGTTAACCTTATGGCGACAGAACCTTCACGCCTCTGGAGGCGTGTACTGATGCCGTTGATCGCATTTGGATTACTTTTTCAACTGAGCGCTTGTGGTGATAACGACGCCGAACAGCGCAAAGCTTTCACCGACTTCCTGCAAAATACTGCAATGCGGAGTGGTGAAAATCTGCCGAGTCTGAGTGAAGATCAGAAGCAAAAATTTGGTCACTATGTCAGTGATTACGCCATCCTGTATGGCTTTTCACAGCAATTTAATCATGTGGTGGAAAGCGGCATTAAACCGGTAACCGATGAACTGTCAGCCATCCACTCAGCTCAGGATTACCTTACCCACCGGGATACCCTGCGTCAGGCCAGCGAAGGCCTGAGCGTACTGGCGCAACAGCTACAGACAGCGCATTCACAGGCCGACAGCAGCAAGGCCGGGTTAAAGCAGCCTGAAGAACTGAAAACGGTGTATGACAATATCTATAATCAGGTGGTGACCCAACCAGCCAATGCCACGGCGGTACTGCTGCCGGGTCTGCAGGCATTGAGCCAGAGCGCCGTTCAAACCGGTGACTTCCTGCAGCAGCAGGGAACCCGCGTTACCTTTAACGGTGCAGCAGTACAGTTCCCAACCCAGGATCAGGTGACTCAGTACAATAATCTGATGAACAGCCTGCGCGATAATGCTGCAGTGCTAAGCCAGGCGCAGCGAGCCATTCAGGATAAAAGTCAGTAATGCCTGAGGCGACCGACCGTTATTCGGGTATCTGGTTAACCCGTCGGGGGATGCCCCCGACGACCTTTTCAGCTCAGAGCCCGTTCAGCTTTTTGACTGCCCTGGAAATAGCGCGCTTAATAAAGAACCCGCCGCGTATGGCATGCGCGAATTTTTCCACATTCGCCACCATCGCCGCATAGTGGTCCGGCGTGACGTTTTTCAGCTGCGACTGCATATCCCCCAGATTATCAATCACCAGGCCAATGTTATAGCGTTTAACCAGCCGGGCATGGGCCGCCACGCTGTCAATAATCACCGGCACACCAGCGGCAAGATACAGTGAAAGTTTTAACGGGTTATTAAAGCGCCCATATTTTACTGAGCCGGCGAAATAACCTTTACCGGATTTATCTTTATCATTCTGGTAAGACATTAATCCAAAACCACTGTTCAGCTGTGCAGGAATATCGCTGTTTTCCATCACGCCCAGCAGGTTAATATTTTTCAGTGCTTTCTCGGTAGCATTTAAGCTGTTGGCATTACCAATAAGATTTATTTTTATATCCCCGGTACACTGCGAAAAATCCGTTTTATCCAGCGTTCCCACAAAGGTGACCTCATGGGAAAACGTTTTATCCGTCAGGGGGGAATAGCAGGCATAATCCCATAAGCCAATATCCATCAACGGCGCTTTTACGCCACCTTCTGAGCGTAACCTGGACGCCATCTTTTTATTGGGAGCAATAACCAAGTGACAACGATTCATCAATTTAAACCCGTAATCATGGGTGAAATCACGATCGCTGCCATCAAACAGCCATGACAAAACATCCCAGATCACCAATACCGTTTTTACCTGCGGTAATCCCAGCAATCTGTTCATAAAACGGATTTCATACTTCAGATCGTTCCACATCGGGAACTGAACAAAAACCACATCCCCCGCTGAGACGGGTGAAAGAATACGGTCTATTTCCGCACTTCTGATTTCTTCACTCAGATCGTCTCGCTTACAGCCCTGGTACTCCAGATAACAGGCTCCAGCTTCCCGGGCAAAACGGGCCATATCATTATTGCCAATGATGCCACTGGACGACCTTGCTCTGTTATCCGGAGCGATTGCTTTAGTGATCCATACTGCCATCAGTTTTCCTTGCTGAATCCAATCATGTTCTAAAATGCTTTATATCATTTATAGTAAAAACTGGCGAGATACGAGGTGAAAATAAGATTGTACAGCCTCGCTGCCGCAGGAAAGGATGGCACGTAACGGGTCAAAGTATGCCGATGGCACTGCAGCCAAAACAGCAGCTGATTTTTCAAAAACAACCAGATTTTCCCTCTTACTGCCACTTTGGTGTATCCTTTGCGGCAATCTCCTTTTTTACGGTTATCCGCCATGAAAGCACAAATTCAGACAGAAATTAAACAACTCAGTGACAAACTGGATGCCCTTAACCACAAAGAGCCAGAACTGCTGGCCAGCGGCGACAGCGAAAAGCTGGCCGAACTGCTTAAAGAAAAAGACAAGCTGCAGGCAGAAATCGAGCGATTGCGTGCAGTGCGTGAAGAGACCCTGAGTAAAGAAGCCAAAAATCTGACTAAATCACCGTTCAGCCGCGCCATAACCAAAAAAGAGCAGGCTAATATGGGCGCTTTGAAGAAAAGTGTTCGTGGCCTGATCGTGGTGCATCCCATGACCGCACTGGGACGCGAGATGGGACTGAAAGAAATGACCGGTTTTGCCCGGGAAAAATTCTAACACCTTGCGGAACGGCAATATGTGCTGCCGTTCCGGCACCCGTCGTAAACAGGTCCCATTACCCCTTGCGCAACATCGCACATCTGACGCACTGCCGCCAGCACCACGCCACCCGATTCCCCCCCTCAAACCACCCCATCCTGAGGGGGTAGCTAATCCCCTTTTTTACTGACTGATGCCTGAGCATGTAGAAAGAAACAGGTTTACTCTGAAAGATAATCAGGGAAAAACCTTTGTTACTATTACAGTTAGAATGATTTTCTTTAATCTGCTGCGCCTGCAAAACATTATTATTTTTCTCAACCGGATAAATCTATTATAACTCCATACAAATTAATGCTAAATTTTTGCCAAAATATACATCGCACATAATTAAATAACAGAATAATATGTCGCAATTTAGTTTCGCATTCTGCGCCGGTTGTTTAATTATCTATAACTAAGATAGAGTATTTAACGTTCTTTCTTCACAGGGATGACGTCAGGTTCATTCATGAGTATAAATAAAATAACGGTCATCATTAACGATAAAAACAAGTTCTACGTCGAAGGCTTAAAGTGTTGCCTTACAGAATATTTTGCCATCCGTAATATTCAGGTTAATTTTACCCACTGTATATTCACTCGCCATGCCAGGCTGGCTTTTCTGGCGACGGAGGCTTTGTCTGTAGCCAATACGCATAATCTCAATTACCGCCTGAACAGCGGTTCTCTGGCGGTGTTTATCCTGCGCGATCGACAGAGCGATACAGAACTTCCGGTCAGGCGCTCTCAGCTGCTGACACGTTTCCCCACGCTGTACCGTAATCAGTCGATAGACAAAGTACTGGAAAGTGTTGAACAACAGATGGTACTGGCTGCTGAAGAAAGTAGCCCGGCACCGTTAAGTCTGGCGGGTTCACTTCACAAACTCACCAAACGTGAAATCGAAATCCTGCGTTTTCTGGCGCGTGGAGTCAGCAACGGCAGCATCGCGCGTTTTCTTAACATCAGTGAAAAAACGGTCAGTGCCCATAAGCGCAATATTATGACCAAACTGAACATGGTGCGTCCGGCTGAACTCAGCTACTGGTTGATACAGGAAGGCTGGTGCGATGCCTGGCGGTTCAGTGCGCCTAAATCAGTACGCTAAGAGCCTATCCCATCAGGCTATTTATGCTTTATTTCGAATAAGGGCAAAGTTTTGCATAACCAAAAGATGCATAGAATAATCTGATTACCCAAATGCTTAATCTGTTATCGTACCCAAAATTAATACCGGGCAAGCCAGAGATCAGCATAAGGTTTGACACAGGGGAATGATAAGTAAACTATGGACCAGCATTATCATAAATTCAAATTTCATTTGGTACCGCTGGATTCACTGTTGGTCGTCATCTGTTTCAGCGCGAGCCATCGCCACAACGTTTTCCCAAATAATGGCAGGCAAATCTGGCTGCGGGGTATCTTCCCAGATAATGGTGGGTAATAGCGTTAGTGAAACGATTAATTATTTATTTTGTGCTAAAAAATTTCAATTTCACGTTACTGTTTCTCTGTTTCTCTGTTTCTCTGTTTCTCTGTTTCTCTGTTTCTCTGTTTCTCTTTACCTGTACCGGGCATTTAATCATATACTTCAGCTAAGTTTCCTTTTTGTAAAAGTTTTTTCCGTTATTTTATAGCAGCAGGCTGACTATCGTAGAGGATATTACGCTAAGATATTATCAGGATGGCGCGAGTTTTTCAAGCAGCATTGCAACGCTCACGATCTGCAATACTGCCCGTGATGCAAAAGAACATCCTGTGATTTCAGATATGGGTTTATACGGGAACCTGATTAGAATTTAAAATTCTCAGTCTTATTCCAATACAAACTTTTACGGCTTGCCTGCTTCACTGAGGTAACGACTCCCTCTTTTTCCAGCTTAATCAAAATATGCCGGGCGTTATAAATACTTAATTCTGAACGATCAGCAATATCCCTTGTGCTGACACTGGTCTCAGAGCTGTCAGCTGAATCTGATGCAGAAAAGACATCATGTAATGCGCTGATAACCCGTTCAACCGATCTGCCACGTCGACTGTTACTTTCTTTCACTGTCTGAATCTTTTCTGTCATGTTTCTTCTCCCTGAAGGCTCATACCACTCCTGATATTGAATCAATCCAATTTCGCAATGGTATTAATTAACTGTAATGGTAACTAAAAAAAACCATACAAAATAATTAATATCCATTATTTTAAGATTAAAGTAGTGCATTAATAAAAACAATAGGATTAAAAACCAAATAAGACAATTTAAAGTGGTCAATTAAAGCACTAAGGCTAAAATATTAACGGATGTATTTATGTTAATAATACTATTACCCATTCTGTTATCTGTGCTGATGACACATATACGAAAGGAAAATCCAGCAACATGAGAATATCTTTCTTAGCCAGATTTCGGCCGGACCGCGTCATATAAAAGTATATCGTGTATTAGTGGCAGGATAACGAGAGTATATTGCCTGGAATGAAGGAAAATAAAGCCGACTGTGTACGCATTTAATAAAAAAAGCCGATGACGTAGCACCGGCTTTTTCTGCGGACAGGGTGAGATTATTTTGCTGCAGCAAATAGTTCAGCCGCACGATCCCAGTTAACCACCTCCCAGAACGCTTTGATGTAATCAGGGCGTTTATTCTGGTATTTCAGGTAGTAAGCGTGTTCCCACACATCCAGACCGATAACCGGGGTACCGGATGCGCCAGAAATCGCTTCACCCATCAGTGGGCTGTCCTGGTTCGCCGTGGAAACCACGGCCAGTTTGTCGCCTTTTTTCACCAGCCATGCCCAGCCGGAGCCAAAGCGGGTGGCGGCAGCTTTCTCAAACTCGGCTTTGAACGCATCCACGCTGCCGAAATCTTTTTCAATAGCCGCTTTCAGGTCACCGCCCAGCGTGGTACCGGTTTTCAGACCTTTCCAGAAGAAACTGTGGTTAGAGTGACCGCCGGCATTATTACGCAGTACGGTTTTTTTATCATCTGGCAGCTGATCCAGTTTGGTCAGCAGTTCATCAACCGGCAGAGAGGCAAACTCAGTGCCTTCCAGCGCAGCGTTCGCATTGTTAACGTAGGTCTGATGGTGTTTGGTGTGATGGATTTCCATCGTCTGCTTGTCGAAATGGGGTTCCAGTGCGTCGTAAGCGTAAGGCAGGGAAGGCAGTGAATAACTCATGTCGTTCATCTCCATTTATATTATGGTGGCACGCATTTCAACATGGTGCCGGGTAAGCAGTCTCCTCATTATAGTTAAATACGCCAGGGGGAAAAGGGGCATCGATGCCCCGATAATAGAATGGTTATATTTCCTCACCCCTCGTAATTGCACTACAGCCCCTGGTTTCGACCAGAATTACCGTGCCAGCGCAGCCAGTGATTTATCCAGTGCCCCAACCAGCCAGTCAATATCGCTAAGCTGAAACGCCAGCGGTGGGCGCAGTTTCAGCACATTGCCATAAGGCCCGGCAACCGATGTCAGTACCCGGTGTTCACGCAGTTGCTCGGTAATATCTAATGCCAGCTGCTTATCAGGCGTTTTGCTGGCTTTATCTTTCACCAGCTCAAAACCAATAAACAGCCCCGCGCCACGCACGTCACCCACGCACTGGTACTTCTCTTTCAGCATTAGAAGTTCCTTTAACAGCGCAGCCCCCACTACACGACTGTGCTCCTGCAAACCTTCTTCCTGTATCACTTTCAGTACCGCCTGGGCTGCCATCATCGCCACCGGGTTCCCGCCAAAAGTATTGAAATATGGGATCTGATCGCTGAAGGCCGCCAGCACATCACTTTTCGCCAGCAGGCCGGAAACCGGAATGCCGTTCCCCATCGGTTTTCCGGTGGTGATAATGTCCGGAACCACACCATGACGTGCAAAGCCCCAGAACGCATCGCCGGTACGCCCAAAGCCGGGCTGCACCTCATCGGCGATAAAGATACCGCCATTGTTATGCACCACCTCAATCGCCGGCTGCAGAAAACCTGCCGGGCCAGGGAAGACACCATCAGAGGAGAAAATCGAATCCGCCAGAAAACCGGCAAACTTAATGCCATGTGCCGCCATATCATCGATCTGCCGCTGGATCTGGTCAGCAAACCAGTGCCCTAAATCCGGATCCGTCACCCGATAGCGATCCGGCGGCGGCACCAGACGGGTAGTGGCACTGAGCGGCTGTCCGCTGCCCAGCGCCGGGGAAACGCCGGATGTCAGTTCGCTGGTGCCATGGTACGCCTCCTTGCTGACAATAATGCCGCTGCCACCGCTAAAGGCTTTAGCCACGCGGATAGCCAAATCGTTGGCTTCCGACCCGGTACACATATACATCGCACGATCGATCTCTGCCGGTGCCTTTGCCAGCAGTTGCTCAGAGTAATCAAGGATGGCTTCATGCAGATAACGGGTATGGGTATTCAGCTGGTTCATCTGCTGACAGACCGCGTCGGTCACCGCCGGATGACAGTGGCCGATGCTGGCAACGTTGTTGTAAACGTCGAGATATTTCTCACCAGCCGCATCCCATAAATACTGCCCCTGGCCTCTGACCAGATGCACCGGTTTACGGTAAAACAGCCGGTAAGACTCTCCCAATACCCGGCTGCGTTTCTCGGTAAGCTTGCGTACGTCGCTGTCCAGTGCAGCAGCATGTTCGGCACGAAAACTGTTGGTATCCATGATAGTTGAACGTGTAGCCATAATCACTCCCGATACAAATTGAGATATGCCTGACAGCGGCGCAGTGATCTTATAATCACCTTTTTACCGTAAAATGCAACAAAATACACAAACGCAATTAAATACACAGACAGAAGCTGCCATTGTCAGGTAGACTTACCGGATGTGCCATTATCAGGAAACCAGAGTGATGTTACAGGAAACCCGCTTACACCGTATTCGCGCGCTGCTGAGCCATCTCGGTCAGGTCAGCACCGAACGTATCATCAACGAGCTGGGAATTTCCCGTGAAACCGCACGCCGGGACATTATTGAACTGGAAGCACAGGGTATGGCAAAGCGGGTACATGGTGGTCTGGTAGCACTGCAGGCAGAAGCGGAAGCACCGTTGACGGTACGCAGCGCATCCATGGCAAAAGAGAAGCGCGCCATCGCCCGCGCAGCGGCCAGTCTGCTGAAACCCGGTCAGACGATTTTTCTGGATGCCGGAAGCACCACCACCCTGCTGGCGGAAGAGCTGCGCACCATGACCGGGTTAACCATTATTACCAACAGCCTGCACGCGGCGATAAGACTGAGCGCAGTCGATGAGCAGGAAACGCTGAAAAATACCCTGATCCTGCTCGGCGGCAATATGGTGGCCGGAGCCAGCGAAACCCGGGGCGATCTGACGGTTAACGAAATTTATCGCTATCGTGCCGATATCGCGCTGATGTCGCCATTCGGCATTGATGCCCGCCAGGGGGCAGGCAGTTTTCACTCCTACGAAGCGGCGATTGCCAGCGCCATGATCCGCCAGTCCGACCACCTGATTTTACTGGCCGATCACCGCAAGCTGGGGATTAACAGCCGGATAAATTATGCCGCGCCCGCCGAAATCAGTACCCTGGTAACGGATGGCGGAGCCGAAGCGCGCGCAGAGTTTGATGAGTTACGCCAGCAGCTGCCACAGGTGATTATTGCCTGAGCGGCTCAACACAGCCTTTCAGGATGGGTATACACCGTTGCGCGCCCTGGCTTACAGAAGCCCACCAGCGTCAGATTACTGCGCTGCGCCACCTCTACCGCCAGCCTGGTGGCGGCAGAGACCGCAAACAGAATTTCTACCCCACACTGCGCCGCTTTCTGCACCATTTCATAGCTGGCGCGGCTGGATACCAGCACCGCCCCCTGCTGCCAGCCCTGCTGCGCGCGCAGTCCCAGCAGTTTATCCAGTGCCACATGGCGGCCAACGTCCTCGCAGCCGGAATACAGTTCGCCATCCGGCAACATCCAGGCCGCGGCATGGGTACAGCCGGTTAACTGCCCAACCGGCTGATAGTTTTTCAGCTGGCTCAAGGCACGATCCAGATAATTAAGGTCAAAGCGCTGGTTGAGCAACAGCGGTGCAATCGGACGGTCAATCTCCGCCAGTTGCTCCACGCCACAGACACCACAGCCGGTGCGACCAGCCATCGTTCTGCGCCGTTCCTTCAAAGCCAAAAAGCGCCGGCTGGACAGCTCAATCTGCACTTCAATACCGCCGCAGCCGGGCTGGATATCGATGCCGTAAATATCCGCCGGAGCCGCAATAATCCCTTCCGACAGCGAAAATCCCACGGCAAAAGCGCTGAGATCCTTTGGCGTTGCCATCATCACCACATGGGAAATACCATTATACACCAGCGCCACCGGCACCTCTTCTGCCAGCCAGTCCGGCTGTGACTGCTGTAAATCGCCACGCTGCCATACCTGTACCTCGCCGGCACCGGGCTGTTGTGACGCATTTGTTTCTTTTTTGTGCTGTTGCTCGTGCATTGTGCTCTCCCGGTACCGTGAACCACACAAATTATGTGGTAACATTTTGAGCTGCGGTGCTAAAAATGGATAACTATCGCGTCAGTCATCAAACCCTGACTCCAGCAATATCGCAATGGAAAAAATATGATGAAAATTAGCAGAAGACGATCTTTTAAAATCTGCGCTGCCGGGATGGCAGGCACCAGCGCCACAATGCTGGGCTTGGCGCCCGCGACGGCGCTGGCAGCGTCTGAGCTGGGAAGAAGCTTTTGACCGTATCGCCCGCCTGATGAAAAAACACCGCGATGCCTTCTTTATTGCCCGCAATAAAGAAGGCATTACCGTCAACCGCTGGCTGACCACCGGCATGCTGTGCGCCCAGGCGGCCAGTAAGGGAACCGGCTATTTAACTCAGAAATTTACCCGCTCACTGGGTATGCTGGCGGAGGATAACCAGGCACGCGTTTGACACGGACCTACGGTAGCAGGTCTTGCTCCTACGTTCGGTCGCGGCGCGGTGACCAATCACTGGGTCGATATCCGCAACGCCAATCTGATAGTGGTAATGGGTGGCAACGCCGCTAAAGCGCATCCGGTCGGATTCCGCTGGGCGATGGAAGCCAAAACCCACAACAATGCCAAATTTATTGTTATCGATCCGCGCTTTACACGTACCGCATCGGTCGCGGACGTTCCGGCAGCGATACTGTCTTTCTGTCCGGTATCCTGCGCTATCTGATTGCGCATAACCGCATTCAGCATCCGTACGTGGCGGCTTATACCAACGCCAGCCTGATTGTGCGCGACGACTACGATTTCAATGACGGTCTGTTCAGTGGCTACGATGCGCAAGCCCGCAGCTATGACAAAACCAGCTGGCATTACGCGCTGGACGAGCAGGGTTACGCGCAACACGATACCACGTTGCAGCACCCGCGCTGCGTCTGGAACCTGCTGAAACAGCACGTCAGTCGCTATACCCCGGAAGTGGTGTCCAGTCTGTGCGGTACGTCGCAGTCAGATTTTCTGCACGTCTGCCGCCTGCTGGCGGAAACCAGCGCCAGCGATCGCACCGCCAACTTCCTGTATGCGCTGGGCTGGACCCAGCACTCGGTGGGGGGGTACAGAATATTCGTACCATGGCGATGATCCAACTGCTGCCGGTCAATATGGGGATGGCTGGCGGCGGGATTAATGCGCTGTGCGACCACTCCAATATTCAGGGGCTGACCGATATCGGCCTGCTGTCGCAGAGCCTGCCGGGCTATATGACCCTGCCCTCGGAAAAACAGACCACCCTGAGGAAGTGGCCAAGGTGATCGACGTCACCACCTGCATCGGCTGCAAGGCCTGTCAGGTGGCCTGTTCCAGGTGGAACGATATCCGGGATGAGGTGGGAGGCAACGCCGGGGTGTACGACAACCCGATGGATTTAACCGCCAAGTCCTGGACGGTGATGCGCTTTTCCGAAGTTGAGGAAATTGGCCGCCTGGAGTGGCTGATCCGCAAGGATGGCTGTATGTACTGTGCCGATCCCGGCGGTCCGAAGGCCTGCCCCTCGGCCGGGGCGATTATTCAGTATGCCAACGGCATCGTCGATTTCCAGTCAGAGCAGTGCATCGGCTGCGGCTACTGTATCGCCGGCTGTCCGTTTGACATGTCGCGCCTGAAAATGAAAAAAAACGCAACGGATCCTTCGCTACAGTGGTTTTGAGCGGCTTAATCACTGGACCCTGGCCTTCTGCTTTGTGCTGGCAGCAATCAGCGGGCTGGAGTTTTTCTTCCCGTCCTTTCAACTGGCTGATGCACGTGCTGGGTACCCCACAGCTGGCGCGCATCCTGCATCCGTTTATCGGCACGGTGATGTTTTTCACCTTTCTGGTGATGTTTTTTCGCTATTGGCACCACAATCTGATTGAACGTCAGGATCTGGAATGGGCGAAAAATATCCTGCAAATTGCCCGCAATGAGGAAGTGGGCGATACCGGGCGCTATAATTTTGGTCAGAAAGGCGTATTCTGGCTGGCAATCACCAGCCTGCTGGTTCTGCTTGCCAGCGGCATTGTGATTCGGCGGCCGTGGTTTGCCGGCTATTTTCCCATTCAGCTGATCCGCCTGGCACTGCTGGTTCACTCGGTGGCGGCTGTTCTGCTGATTGTGACCATTATGGTGCACGTCTACGCCGCGCTGTGGATCAAAGGCACGATTACCGCTATGGTCGAAGGCTGGGTCACGCGTGAATGAGCGAAAAGCATCATCCGCGCTGGTATCGCAGCCTGACAGAAAAGCCAGGCCCGAATAAACAGGAAAAACGCCCCTGATGAGCATTCGTATTATCCCGCAGGACCCGCTGGAAAACGGGTCAAAAAACACGGCGGAGTCAATTCCGCCGCTGTTATTTCCCCGACTGGAAAATCTTTACCACCGCCGTGCCGAGCGTCTGACAAAGCTGGCGGAAAATAATCCGCTGGGTGACTATCTGCGCTTTGCCGCGCTGATCGCCAATGCTCAGGAGATCGCCCGTTACGATCACCCGCTGTTTCTTGATATGCAACCGCGCCTGGTGGAAAGCGCCCGCCAGGGCAAGCCGCCGCTGGATAGTGCCACTTACCCGCGCGATGCCCACTGGCAACATATTCTGCACTCAATGATTGCCGAGCTGAAGCCCGATATGCGCGGCCAGGCGCTGTCGGTGCTGGAGAATCTGGAAAAAGCCTCAGCCAGCGAGCTGGAAGCGATGGCAGACGCGCTGTTTGCCGGTGAGTTCAGCCAGGTCAGCAGCGATATTGCTCCCTTTATCTGGGCCGCCCTGTCGGTGTACTGGACGCAGATGGCGGCGCTGATCCCCGGCAAAGCGCGCGCCGAATCCGGCGAACAGCGCCAGTTCTGCCCGGTGTGCAACAGCGTACCGGTAGCCGGAATGGTGCATATGGAGGTCGGACGCCAGGGGCTGCGCTATTTGCACTGCAACCTGTGTGAAAGCGAGTGGTACGTGGTGCGCGCCAAATGCAGCAACTGCGAACGCAGCGGTAATCTGCACCACTGGTCGCTGGATAGCGAAAATGCGGCGATTAAAGGCGAGAGCTGCGGCGACTGTGGTACCTGGGTGAAGCTGTTTTATCAGGAAAAAGATCCCGCCGCTGAGCCGGTAGCGGACGATCTGGCTTCACTTATCCTTGATGCCCGCCTGGAGCAGGAAGGCTTTGCCCGCAGTACACTGAATCCATTTTTATTTCCTGGGGAATAAACCGATGAAGCTTGTTGGCAGTTATACCAGTCCGTTTGTGCGTAAAAATTTCCGTGATGCTGCTGGAAAAAGGCATCAGCTATGAATTTGTCAACGCGCCACCCTGGGATGAGAACAGCCCGGTGCCACAGTACAATCCGCTGGTTAAAATTCCGGCGCTGGTCACCGACAGTGGCAAGGTCTGGTTTAACTCTTCCATTATCGCCTCCTGGCGGGAAACCCAGGGCAAAACTCCGGGCATTTCTGCCAGCGGATGCGCTGGCGGCGCTACGGGTGCAGCAGGTGCTGGCAGCGCTGGAAGCTAAGCTACAACTCTATTTGCCTCCCGAACAGCTGACGCAGCGCCTGCCACCCCTCCGGCCGCTGAACTGGGCTGTGAGGAAGACGCTATGCGCCAGCTACAGCGTAAAGCCGCCCAGCGCAGCCTGATCGTGGCGATTGTTAACGATCGCTATTTCAGCCAGCAGCAGATCCTGCGCTTCGCCCGGTTGATCCGCCAGCGCGCAGAGCACGGCATGACCACCAGCGCTGACGATTTACGCAACCAGCTGACCTGCGGGCGCAGGCTGGCGATACAAATTCTTGAGTTTTTCGACCGCTGTGGCTTTACCCGTCGCCGGGACAATGACCATTTGCTGTGTGACGCGCTGATGTTCAACCCGAACGCGGAGCCGCACTCTGCAACAGGAACCGCATAATGCAACGCTGCCAATGGGTCACCAGCGATCCGCTGTATCTTACCTATCATGACAAGGAGTGGGGACGTCCCAACAAGGATCGTCGCTATCTGTTTGAGAAACTGTGCCTTGAGGGGCAAATGGCGGGCCTGTCGTGGCTGACCATCCTGAAAAAACGCGAAAACTACCGCCAGCTGTTTTATCACTTCGATCCGCAGGCGGTGTCACTGATGACGGAAGCCGACGCTGAGCGGCTGATGCAGAACCCCGGCATTATCCGTAACCGGGCAAAGATTAACGCCATTATAACCAATGCCCGCGCCTGCCTGGCGATGGAAGCCGCTGGCGAGCCGCTTGCCGACTTCCTGTGGAATTTTGTTGACCATCAGCCGCAAATCGAACATTTTAGCCAGCAAAGCGAAATACCGGTCACCACGCCGCTGTCCGACGAGATGTCCAAAGCGCTGAAAAAGCGTGGATTCAAATTTATCGGCTCCACTACCTGTATGTCACTGATGCAGGCCTGTGGCCTGGTTAACCACCATCTGACCGGCTGTTTTTGTCATCCCGATAATCAGGAAGAAACATGAAGTCCGAGGCCGCCAGAGTCACCATCAGCGACGTCGCCAGAGCTGCAGGCACCGGTAAAACCAGCGTGTCGCGCTACCTGAATGGCGAGCTGAATGCCCTCTCAGCCGGATTACAGCAGCGTATTGCCGATGCTATTACCCGGCTTAACTATCAGCCTAACCAGATGGCGCGCGGCCTGAAGCGTGGGCGCACCCGACTGATTGGCCTGATTATTGCCGATATTACTAACCCGTATTCCGTAAATGTGCTGAGCGGTATTGAAGCCGCCTGCCGCGCCAGCGGCTTTACCCTGCTGATGTGTAATACCAATAATGAGGTGGATCTGGAGCGCAACTATCTGAGTCTGTTGCGCAGTTATCAGGTGGAAGGGATCGTGGTGCATGCGGTGGGGATGCGTGAAGAAGCGCTGAACCAGCTGCAGCAGTCGCAGCTGCCGATGGTATTGATTGACCGCACCATTGCGGGTTTTACCTGCGATATGGTTGGACTGGATAACCCTGCCGCCACCCGGCTGGCAACCGACCATCTGCTGCAGCGCGATTACCGCGCGCTGCTGTTTATCAGTGAACCGGCGGGCACGGTTAACACCCGTACCGAACGTCTTCAGGCGTTCCGCACACAGATGGCGCAGCATCCTGATCGCGTAGCCGAACAGCTGGAAATTGCGCCGGATAATCCTGCGGCGCTGGAACAGGCCATCAGCGAATTTTATCAGCGCCACCGTCACCTGCGCTGCGCGCTGCTGGCGGGCAACGGCACGGTGACGTTACAGGTGGCGCGCGCGCTGCGCCGTCTCAATCTGGTCTGGGGCGAACAGCTTGGCCTGCTGGGGTTTGATGAACTGCCGTGGGCAGAGCTGGCCGGCAGCGGTATCACCACCCTGCAACAGCCCACCTGGCAGATTGGCTACGCCGCGCTGGAACAGGTGCTGCGCCGTATTGACGATGCCACGCTGCCGGTCAGCGAACAGCATTTCAGCGCCGAACTGATTGTGCGGGGTTCGACGTGGAAATTACCGGGGAGCTGAGGCCGTTAACGGCTGAAAGCAGTAATCATTATCATAAGGTTTGATAGTTGTAAAAATAATCTACGACTTAATTGCTATCGTTTGTAAGCGTCTCACCTGCACCGTCTTGCGCTTTGAACAGTCTGTTTGTACCCCACACGCCCTCACTCTGACAGCACAGGAGATGCCTGTTTCGCCTAATCGACTGTCAGTTACGCATATCTTTACTAAAATTAATCCGGGCGTGGATGAATCCCGCCTATTCATACATTCTTAAATGGAGATTACAATGGAACTTGTAAAAGAAGCGGAACTGAACAGGCGCGTCTCATGGGGCAGTATCATTGCTGGTGTGGTAACGGTAATGGCAGTGTCCCTGTTGCTGACTACGCTGGGGTCCAGCCTGGGTTTTTCACTGCTTTCACCTCAGTCTGACGATGTTATTAACGGTGCCGGCAAGGCTGTACTGATCTGGTCAGCTATCTCAGTAGTACTGAGTCTGGCCTGCGGCGGTTTTGTGGCCGGCAGGCTGGCGGGAGCAGATGGAACCATCCACGGATTTCTCTCATGGGCAACGTCTCTGCTTGTCGCTTCCGTGCTGGGCTTCGCCGCCGCTGGCGGCATTCTGCATATAGCGGGAAGTGCGGTTGGTGCGGCCGCATCTGCCACCGGCTCTGCCATTAGCGGACTGGGCAATGCCGCAGGAAAAGTATCTGACGCAACAACAGACATCGCTCAGAATATCACTGACAGGCTCGGACTTAACACTCAGCTCGCGGCCCCGCAGGCCGACAGACAGGTACTGGATGCACTGCGCAGGAGCAACATTAAAGAACTTCAGCCGGAGTTCCTGCAGTCCCAGCTTGAGGCGACAGCGAGCGACATTGCGGCTTCGGTTAAGGATTTGGCCGTCAACCCCGGCAACAGCGACGCCATTATTGATGCGCTGAGCGGTAAACTGAAATCACGTGCGGAAATGGTCAGCAAAAGCGTGGACAGGAATGAGGTGAAAAAAGCGCTGGCAGAAAATACCCGTCTGTCACCGGAAGAAGCGGACAGGGCAGTTAGTAACTTCATTCAGGCACGTGACAAAACCGCTCAGGAGGTAAGCGACCGCATGGCTCAGCTCCACAGTAATCTGAACGATGCGAAGGCGCAGTACGCTGAATTTAAAAAGCAGGCAAAAGAGAAAGCTGACGAAGCCGCCAGCGCGGCTGCAAAAATTGCACTATGGTCATTTTTCGCTCTTCTGGTGGGGGCTGTTGTCAGTGCGCTTGCCGGTTTGTGGGGAGTAAATACTCACCCTGCGTACCGGAAAATCAGGGCCTGAAGAAACCGGAGGGCATAATAATCACGCAGTCATTCCGATGCCTTTTTTGATATGTAGCTCACCTCCTGATACAGCATAAATAAAAAGGGCTGCGGCTTTAGCCGCAGCCCTTTTGTCTGCTGAAAACTTCAACTATCCCGGACATGTCGGGTGTCTCCCGGCAGGTCAGAAAAACCAGAACCTGACCTGGTCCCGCCGCTGAGGGGGATTCACCGCATAACAAACATACTTTGGCTGAAAATAACAGTGTTGCTATTTGACAAAGTGGCAGGCTCAAGCTTCTCGCCAGTATTTTGTCTCGTTCGGTGAATACCAGATGTTGTAAAGAGGGTAATATTTCTGGCTGTACCGTTTTTCAATATCAATACCAATCCCATTGTAATCAGCCTGCCAGCCTGCCAGCCTGCCAGCCTGCCAGCCTGCACAGGCAATCACGCGATCGTCCGTATGAGACAAACTGCCGCACGTTGAAACAGGCCAACGTTTTTGTGTTGCATCCGGTGAACGCACCACCACCGGGATACGCCCCTGCGCTTCCAATTTGTCTAACTGTTGCTGGAGCGTATCGCCATTTTCTTCAATTGCCTCTGCCACTGTTGCCCCCAGGGTGTAGAACCCAACTTTCTTCATTAGCGTGTATGAAGAACTGACCGGTCGATGGGTTGGCTGACACGCCATATACCAGGCTAAAGGCATCACCTTAGTAGACTCCGGAGAATAAAGAGGCAATATCTTGATTTTTTAGAACTAAAATATCAAAAGAGGTGGTGAATTTTTAAATCTGACTATTACATATTAATCACGTCTCTACAGTCTGTATATTCGTCACCAATCACGGTATTCATCAAAATGAACTGGCTACACATTTTGTGACCAGTTCAATCCGACAAGATGTTACAAAACTGTTTCAAAAATCACGCTTTTCTGCCCACCTGCCAGAAGACTGCCATTTCAATTTTATCCTGTAATAGTCCATCCACCGGGCCTGTGGTATCTAAAATCTGACAAAATAAATAATTGTTTACATCGTGAGCACGATCATAATTCTCCGCTTTGCTACTTTTAAATGGAACCGGTTCCATTTACGTTTTTTTAGCATATAGGGTGAATCCTAAGACCGGAGACGTAATGAATCGGGAAGTGATTGTGGTGACTGCCGCTTATGGTTCCCAGAAAATTGCTGAGCTGGGCGGCCAGCAGGCACTGCTGGCGATTATCGCTGCTGCCGGGGCTGATGGGGTGGAAATCCGCCGTGAACTGTTTACACCGGATGAGGTGTGCCAGCTGGATAAGCTGGGGGAGGCCATTACCCGATCCGGGCTGGCCGCCTTCTACTCGGTACCTGAAGCGCTGTTTATGCCTGATGGTGGGCTGAACCCACATCTGGACCAACACTTTGTCGAGGCGGAACAGCTGAATGCCCGGTTGCTGAAATATTCCCTGGGTCACTACCGCGCCAACTGTGATTACAGCGAGTTACGCTGCCGGCTGGCCAGGCAGAAAATTCATCTTGTGGTGGAAAACGATCAGACTGGATGTGGCACCCTGGCGGCGATGGTTCGCTTCTTCCATGCCAGCGGTGAAAACCAGATTTGCAACGGCATGACTTTTGATATCGGTAACTGGCTGTGGGCCGGCAGCCCGCCGTTGGAAGCTGCAGAACGTCTGGCGGGTTATGTCAGCTATATCCACGTCAAGGCAGCGTTACCTCAGGGTGACAGCTGGCGTACCGTGGCGCTGAATGTAGGCGATGACTTATGGCGTCAAACCCTGGCACTGCTGCCGAATCATCCGGCCAGAGCCATTGAATTTCCGCTGGAAGGGTCTGATTTGGTCGCCGTGACCCGCCACTACGTTGACCTGTTACGTGAGGAGTAAAACATGACAATGCCTGCCAGCGACGCGCTTGATGTCGTCACCTTTGGCGAAGCAATGGCGATGTTTGTTGCCAGTGAAACCGGCGATCTTGCCGCCGCAGAACATTTTACCAAACGCGCCGCCGGAGCCGAACTGAACGTTGCGATCGGCCTGGCCCGTCTCGGCCTGAAGGTGGGCTGGGTCAGCCGGCTGGGGGATGACGCCTTTGGTCGTTTTATCTGCCAGCAGCTGGATCGGGAAGGCATTAATCGCCAGCAGGTCAGTGTGGATAACACCCGCCCGACCGGCTTTCAGCTGAAATCTAAAGTGGATGATGGCTCCGATCCCCAGGTGGATTACTTCCGCAAAGGATCAGCCGCCGGGGCGCTCTCACCCGCCGATTTTAACCACGATTATTTCAGCTCAGCCCGGCATCTGCATCTGAGTGGCGTGGCGGCCGCGCTGACCGACAGCTCGCTGGAGCTGTGTCATCACGCCGCGCGTAAGATGAAAAGTGCCGGTAAAACCATTTCTTTCGATCCCAACCTGCGCCCGGTGCTGTGGTCAGGCAAACAGCGAATGGTGGAACAACTGAACCGACTGGCGCAGTACGCCAACTGGGTACTGCCGGGCATTGCCGAAGGCGAGGTACTGACCGGCTACCGCCAGCCTGAATCCATTGCCGACTTTTACCTGGATATGGGCGTCAGCACGGTGGTGATTAAAACCGGCAGCAATGGTGCCTGGTATAAAACCGCAAAGGGTGACAGTGGGCAGGTGGCCGCTGTTTCCACACCGAAAGTGGTGGATACCGTGGGGGCCGGTGATGGCTTTGCGGTCGGCATTATCAGCGCTCTGCTGGAAGGAAAATCCCTGCAACAGGCTATCCGGCGCGGTAACAAAATTGGTTCGCTGGCCATTCAGGCGATTGGCGACAGCGAAGGGCTGCCAACCCGGGCGACACTGGGGGATTATTAATCCCTGCTCAACTATCCTACCCCAACTGCAGACAGCATATGGCAGTTCAACAGAGGGAACACTATGACCAGGCAAAACCGGAAGACTATTGCACCGCAACGCTGGTGGTACATCATGCCCATCGTGTTTATCACCTACAGCCTGGCCTATCTTGATCGGGCCAATTTCAGCTTTGCCGCTGCCGCCGGAATCAATCGCGATCTGGGGATTACCGAGGGGATTTCCTCATTACTGGGGGCGCTGTTTTTTCTCGGTTACTTCTTTTTTCAGATCCCCGGTGCCGTGTATGCCGAACGGCGTAGCGTTAAAAAACTGGTGTTCTGGTGTCTGCTGCTGTGGGGGATATGTGCCTCGCTGACTGGCATGGTAAGTAATATCCCGATGCTGGCGGCGATCCGTTTTACCCTTGGGATGGTTGAAGCTGCCGTGATGCCGGCAATGTTAATCTATATCAGTAACTGGTTTACCCGTGATGAACGCTCACTTGCCAATACCTTTTTGATGCTCGGTAATCCGGTCACCGTACTGTGGATGTCGGTGGTATCGGGCTACCTGATTAATTCCTTTGGCTGGCGTGAGATGTTTATAATTGAAGGCATTCCGGCGGTGATCTGGGCGGTTGCCTGGTGGCTGCTGGTGCAGGATAAACCGGCGCAGGCCCGCTGGCTGAGCGCTGATGAAAAAGCCGAGCTGCAGACGCAGCTGGAAAAAGAGCAGCAAAACCTGAAGGTGGTGCGTAACTACGCCGAAGCCTTCAAATCACGTAATGTTATTATTCTCTGCGCCCAATATTTCTGCTGGAGTATTGGGGTTTACGGGTTTGTACTGTGGCTGCCCTCAATTCTGCGCCACGGCGGACAGATGGACATGGTGGAAGCCGGCTGGCTGTCATCAGTTCCTTATCTGGCTGCCACCCTGGCGATGCTGCTGGTGTCCCGGGTCTCGGATAAGTTACAGGAGCGCAAGCTGTTTGTCTGGCCGTTACTGCTGCTGGGGGCGCTGGCTTTTTTAGGTTCATATTTAGTGGGCAGTCACAGCTTCTGGCTCTCTTTTGCCTTACTGGTGGTGGCCGGTGCCGCGATGTATGCACCTTACGGCCCGTTTTTTGCCATTATCCCGGAGATGCTGCCACGTAATGTTTCCGGTGGTGCCATGGCGCTGATTAACGCGATGGGGGCGCTCGGCTCGTTTCTCGGCTCCTGGGTGGTGGGGTATCTTAATGGCTCTACCGGCAGCCCGGCCGCTTCATATATCTTTATGGGGGGGGCGCTGTTACTCTCCGTCTGGCTGATGCTGATGGTCAAACCGGCCTGTGGCAGCAGCAGCAGCAGCGCCAGCGTCAACGTCAGACAACCGGCATCCGTTAATACCGCGGCAAAACCGCCCGTTTCCCGCTAACCGAACAGGTAAAAAACTATGAAACCGTCCGTTGTACTGTATAAACCGTTACCTGAAGATCTGCGCGCCCGCCTGGATGACTTTGCCAGCGTGACAGAAATCAAAGGACTGAATCCACACACCATCGCTGCGCATGCTGACGCGCTGCGCCAGGCTGAAGGCATCATCGGTTCCGGTGGTAAAGTGGATGCTGAATTTTTGCAGCTTGCCCCGAAGCTGCGCGTGGCCTCCACCGTGTCGGTGGGCTATGACAATTTTGATGTCGACGCGCTGAATCAGCGCGGCGTGGTGCTGATGCATACCCCTACGGTGCTGACAGAAACCGTCGCCGATACTATGATGGCACTGGTGCTGACCACGGCGCGCCGGGTGGTCGAGGTGGCCGAACGGGTGAAAGCCGGTGAGTGGCAAAAAAGCATTGGCCCGGACTGGTTTGGCGTTGATGTGCATCATAAAAAGCTGGGGATCCTCGGTATGGGGCGTATCGGCCTGGCACTGGCGCAGCGCGCCCACGCTGGCTTCAGCATGGAAGTGCTGTATAACGCGCGTAACCACCATCCACAGGCGGAAGAACGTTTTAATGCCCGTTACTGCGATCTGGATACCCTGCTGGCGGAGTCCGATTTTCTTTGTATCAGCTTGCCGCTGACTGAGCAGACCCACCATCTGATTGGTCGCGAGCAGCTGGCAAAAATGAAGTCCGGTGCGATCCTGATCAACGCCGGGCGCGGTCCGGTGGTGGATGAACATGCGCTGATTGAAGCACTGAAAGTGGGCAAGTTACGTAGTGCCGGCCTGGATGTGTTTGACCAGGAACCCCTGCCACTCAGCTCGGAACTGCTGAAGCTGCCGAATGTAGTGGCACTGCCGCATATCGGCTCCGCCACCCACGAAACCCGCTACGGGATGGCAAAAGATGCGGTCGAAAATCTGATTGCCGCGCTAAGCGGTAAACCGGAAAAGAACTGCGTGAATCCGCAGGTGCTGCAGGACTAACTCCCAGGTTCTTATAAACCGTTTTCGGGCGGTACTATCTGCTAAGACCGTACCGCCCTGGCAGGGGATATCCGGCGATTACTCGATCGCAATTGGCGTATCGTTCACGCTGACTTTGGTATCGCCCTGAATCTGTTTCACCCGCTGCTCGACCTTCTGCACGGCCTGGGCATCTTTCAGCAGTGAATAAGTCAGCGAGAAGGTCGCGCTTTGCCCGGCGGCCAGCTGTTTTACCCGCCCCTGCTGTTTTTCAATGGTGACCGGATAGGCATAGTTGGTGCCCGGTTCAATCCCGGTCACGTAACCCTGTTTCAGGGTATCGGTATTTTTCCACATGGTCAGCAGCGGTAACTGATGCGTATCAAAGGCAATCGACACACCTTTATCCCCTTTGCTGTTGATCAGCGCGGCCAGGGTTTCACCGTTCTTATCCGCCAGCGGCGTCAGGTTAAACACCATTTCATCAAAGTCCTTGGTTGGCGCACCGTAGACATTCCAGTCTTTTAGCCCTTTTTTCGCGTAATCGTTAAATGGCGAAACCGCTTTCAGCGGAGCAATAAAGCGCGCATCTTTTTCCAGAATCGGTGCAGAGAAGTTACTGTGATAGATAATCTGATAGTCGTGCGGATAGTCGCTGCGGTTGGTCAGCACATCATGAATGCTAAAGGAGTCCGAACCCGGGATGTAACGCAGCTCAGTCCAGGTTTCCAGTTTGGCTTTTTTAAAGGTGGTTTCTTTCAGCAGACCACGAATGCGAATTTCATGCGGCGCTTTATCTTGAACGCTGACCTCAACTTTTGAGGCCGGAGTATTGCCCGCCCGACCATGTAGCGTGTACATCACGCTGTCTTTGCTGACCGGATGGCCGGTCCACTCGTAACCACAGCGCACCATCATTTCGTTAAAGCCTTCCAGCCAGCCCAGCCCATTGCGGCTTTCCAGATTAATAAAAGCAGGGTTAACCACTTCCTTTACCGGAGAATCCCAGCCGAGGCGCACCCCATGACCGTAAACATGCAGCAGATCCATACCGCGCGTCGGGCTGAGCGCAATGGTTAACCCATTGGCACTGGTAATTTGCAATACTTTGGATCCTTCCTGCTTACCCCCATGCAGCACCTTCTGCTGAATGCTGAAGTCAGAGCCCTGCAGCTTCAGCTGTTTGCTGTCAGTCTGCCAGTTGCCCTTCTCGGTACTGGTTGCCGCATCCGTCAGCAGCCAGCTTTGTGCCGCTGCCTGGCCGCTGATGACTGCCATAATTACCCCTGCCACAACGCTTTTTTTCATCGTTTCGCCTCAATTGCTGAATTGATTTAGCTTATGCCGGACTCAGACTACAAATGGCAGACAGATAAAAATGTGACTGGCGTCTTTTCTGGCGTTTTTATGGAATTTATTCGATTAAAACGTGGAATGGATCACGGCAGGGGAACATCAGAAACCAAAAGAGCCGCCAGCGGCGGCTCTCAGAGCAGGATTTATTTAAGGATTTCAATCCGACGCGGTTTATTCGCTTCCGGCACCACGCGTTCCAGATCGATATACAGCAAACCATTTTCCAGACGCGCATCACGAACCTGAACATGTTCAGCCAGCTGGAATTTGCGCTCAAAATTGCGCTCAGCAATCCCCTGATACAGGTAGCTTCGTTCCTGCTGCTCTTCCGGATGCGCGCCGCGCACGGTCAGCAGATTGTCGTGGGCGGTAATATCCAGCTCGCTTTGCGCAAAACCGGCCACGGCAATAGTAATACGGTAATGATTTTCCGCCACCAGCTCCACATTGTACGGAGGGTAGCCTCCATTGTTGCCCTGAGACTGGTTAGACTCCAGCAGATTAATCAGACGGTCAAAACCAATAGATGAACGGTACAGCGGTGCAAGATCAAAATTACGCATAGTTATACTCCTGAATTCAGCAAGAATGGCGTTCCGAAGCTCCACAATGGACACATCGGCGTAGTGAAAAAGCTGCCCTGTCGGCACAGGTTTTATCACTCACTGTTATAAAATGGAGACTTGAATACGGGTTTCAAGCGCAAAAGTGTGTTTTTTTTTCAGCAGAACTCCCTGAATGCCTTACACTCAGGGATAAATCATCAAGAAATATTGTCAGTGTTAGTGCCTGGTCCGGCAGGCGTAGCTGGTTGCAGCACGATGCAACAGATTGTCAGCCGGTAAATCACAGGATTTCCGGCCTCAGCGAATTCATTAACGAAGGGATAATGATGATAACCAGAATCAAGAAATGCCAGGCCGCAGGATTGGCTGCCTGCCTGTCTTTAACCGGCCTCAGCGGCTGCGCCAGCGTAATGACACATTCAGGTCCCAGCGCCGGTTACTATCCCGGCACCCGCGCCAGCGCCGGTGTCATTAGCGATAAAGACAGTAACTGGGTCATGAAACCACTGGCGGTTATCGATCTGCCTTTCTCTGCGGTGCTGGATACGCTGCTGCTGCCGTGGGATTATCTGCGCCGCAATGATACCGATTCGCCACGCGAGCGGGTTCGTCAGAGCGAAATCAAAAATCAAACCGATGAAAGCCAGCTGCAGGCTGCACCCATGCCGCCAGTTGCGCCCGCTACAGCAGCACACTGAATATCTGCTGGTAACCCGCAACCCCGGCCAGATACGCCACCTGCCGCCCGTCCGGTGAAATTACCACCGCATCACCACAGGGTGGCTGTTTGCGGCGCGGCGTCAGACGACGCAGTTCGCCAGTCTTCAGCTGACACAACATTACGCTGTTATCACAAACAAACGCCAGTTGCTGCCCGTTCGGGTGCCAGCTGAACGCCGACTGAATATCGCTGTGACAGTGCGTAACCTGACGGGGTTCTCCCCCCGTAGGCGCAACGGTCCACAACTGCACAATACCCTGCTCATCTTTCATTAAAAAAGCAATATGCGCACCGTCAGGGGAACTGCGCAGCCAGTGGCGCGGCGTGGCAGCCAGACCGGGATAACGCCGTTCATGGGTAAAGGTAATGCGTCGCTGACACACGCCAGCCGGTGGGGCCGGTAGCTGGCTGGCGGTGCCCTGCAGCGGCTGTGCGCCGGCAATGGCAAAACCGGCGTTATCTTCCGGCAGATCGACCACAAAAATCTCTGCCACCTTTTCACCACTGGCGGCAATAGTGTCACCGATAAAGGCCAGCGCCCAGCGCTGACGGCTGCCATCCGCACACAGATATCCCTGAGTACCAATCCAGCCCTCTTCATACGCCCGGCAAATTTCATCGCTGCCTGGCTTTGGGCTGACCTGCGTCCGGCTGACCAGCACGCAAAAATGGCTGCCATCATATTCCCGTGGATGGGCTTTCGGCGGCTTTACCTCATGCAGCGGCACCGCAACCCCAACATTGCGCAGATCCTGCGCCGCATCACGTTGATGCATCACATGGTCGTTATAGGTGAAACTCAGACGGCTGCCATCCGGGCTGAAGACATGCACATGGCTTCCCCCACGCAGCGCTCCCGGCGTATACGGCGGGGTGATATCACAGGCATCGAGGGTACGCGCCTCACCATCCTGAATAATCACCCCGCGCCGGTGGTGAAAATCATAATGCCATTCCGCATCCGGATGTTCCGGGCCATGAATACAAACATAGCGCGGCGGCAGCTGCGGGCTGACGGTGACTACCCCTACATGAGCACCGTCATGCGCCTGATACAGCACCTCGCTCACCCCGCTGGCAACGTTCACCCGTTCAATGGTCTGACCGGTAAAAGATGCGCCGGAAGGACGCACGTCATACGCCAGCCACTGGCTGTCAGCGCTCCAGACATTAATATTGGTCAGCTGGTGGTGACGTGCGGCAAAGGTGATCTGCTTTTCATCCATAGATAAACGCTGCCCCACTAAAGAACAAAGGTGTTTACCGCATGGGCCACGCCATCTTCGGTGTTCGGTTTGGTGACAAACTGCGCCGCGGCTTTCACTTTATCAATACCGTTACCCATAGCCACGCCGGTACCAGCATACTCCAGCATGGCCAGGTCATTTTCCTGGTCGCCAATCGCCATAACTTCTTCCCTGCTCAGCCCCAGTTTTTCCGCCAGCGCCCGGACTCCGGCACCTTTATTAACCCGGTTATCCAGAATTTCCAGGTAGTAAGGCGAGCTTTTTACAATGGTGTAGCGCTGATGCGCTTCCGGCGGCAGGCGGGTGATAGCCACGTCGAGCCGTTCTGGCGGATCAATCATCATCAGTTTGGGAAACACCGCATCCGGCACCATTTCATTTACCGCGCGGTAATGCAGCGGAATACCGGTGGTTGAGGATTCATGCACAGTATAAGGACTGATATCTTTGTTTGGGGTATAGAGATCGGTTTTGGTCAGCGCCTGGAAATGCACGCCAAGCTCACGCGCCAGCTGCTCAACATAGCGATAATCATCCATATTCAGCGTCACTTCTGCCACGCACTCGCCGCTGTCAGCCTGCTGAACCAGCGCCCCGTTGTTGGTGATACAGAACTGACCCGGCTGATCCAGCCCCAGTTCGCGCAGATAGCGTTGAACGCCAACAAACGGACGCCCGGTCGCCAGCACAATCCTTACGCCCAGGTCTTTTGCCGCCAGCAACGCCTGCTTTACGCCCGGCGTAATATCATGCTGTGGGTTAAGCAGCGTACCGTCCATATCAATTGCAATCAGTTTTATCGCCATACCATCCTCGTTAGCCAGAGTTTTCCCCATGCTAGCGCGATTCAGCGTGAAATAACCAGTGCGTTTCGTGTGGGGGTGAAATAACCTTCCCGAACTTACCAGCCAGTTACCGCATCAGCCTGCCGGTAGCAAAGCTTAGCTGGCGCACAATACCCGCAGCGATTAAAAAAGGCAGGCCCGCAGGCCTGCCCTTAATTAACTCACGCGATAAGGATCAGATATCGATATTCGCCGCCTTCAGCGCATTCTCTTCAATAAAGGCGCGGCGCGGTTCAACCGCATCCCCCATCAGCGTGGTAAACAGCTGATCGGCAGCGATAGCGTCTTTTACCGTGACACGCATCATACGGCGGCTGTCCGGATCCATCGTAGTTTCCCACAGCTGCTCCGGGTTCATCTCACCCAGCCCTTTATAACGCTGCACTGACAGACCACGACGCGATTCTTTAACCAGCCAGTCCATTGCCTGCTCAAAGCTGGCAATCGGCTGACGGCGCTCGCCGCGTTCGATAAAGGCATCGTCTTCAATCAGGCCGCGCAGTTTCTCACCCAGCGCACAGATTTTGCGGTATTCGCCGCCGAGCATAAACTCGTTATCCAGAATGTAGTCGGTATCCACGCCGTGAGTACGGATGCGTATCACCGGCTCAAACAGATGCAGTTCGCGGTTCTCGCGTACTACGCTGTTGTAGGTGCTGCCGTGCTGCTCTTTCTCATTCAGAGCCGCTACCAGCCCGTCCAGCCACTGAGACACATCGCCCTGAACGCTGAGATCGCTCAGGGTTGGGTGGTAGATTAACGCATTCAGTAGTGCGACCGGATAACGGCGCTCCATACGCTTAATCATTTTACGGGTGCTGTTAAAGTCAGCCACCAGATCTTCCAGCGGCTTACCGCCTAGCGCCGGTGCGCTGGCATTGGCATGCAGGGTTGCACCGTCAAGGGCAATAGCGATCTGATACTGATCCATCGCTTCATCATCCTTAATGTACTGTTCCTGCTTGCCTTTTTTCACTTTGTACAGCGGAGGCTGTGCAATATAGACATGACCGCGCTCAATGATTTCCGGCATCTGACGGTAGAAGAAGGTCAGCAGCAGGGTACGGATATGGGAACCGTCCACGTCGGCATCGGTCATGATGATAATGCTGTGATAACGCAGCTTGTCCGGGTTGTACTCGTCGCGGCCAATGCCACAGCCCAGCGCGGTGATCAGGGTGGCGACTTCCTGGGAAGAGAGCATTTTGTCAAAACGCGCCTTTTCCACGTTAAGGATTTTCCCTTTCAGCGGCAGGATCGCCTGGTTTTTACGGTTACGCCCCTGCTTGGCAGAACCGCCCGCAGAATCACCCTCCACCAGGTAAATTTCGGACAGCGCCGGGTCGCGTTCCTGACAGTCCGCCAGTTTGCCCGGCAGACCGGCCAGATCCAGTGCGCCTTTACGGCGGGTCATTTCACGGGCGCGACGGGCCGCTTCACGGGCGCGCGCTGCATCAATGATTTTACCCACCACGGTTTTGGCATCGCCCGGATGTTCCAGCAGGTATTCTGCCAGCAGTTCGTTCATCTGCTGCTCAACCGCCGACTTCACCTCAGAAGACACCAGTTTGTCTTTGGTCTGTGAGGAGAATTTAGGATCGGGCACTTTTACCGAGACCACGGCAATCAGACCTTCACGTGCATCGTCGCCGGTGGCACTGACTTTCGCCTTTTTGCTGTAGCCTTCTTTATCCATATAGGCGTTCAGGGTACGGGTCATCGCCGCACGGAAACCGGCCAGGTGGGTACCGCCATCGCGCTGCGGAATGTTATTGGTAAAGCAGTAAATATTTTCCTGGAAACCATCGTTCCACTGCAGCGCCACTTCGACACCAATCCCGTCTTTCTCGGTAGAGAAATAGAACACATTGGGATGGATAGGGGTTTTATTGCGGTTCAGATATTCGACAAAGGCTTTAATCCCACCTTCGTAGTGGTAATGGTCGCTTTTTCCGTCACGCTTATCTTCCAGGCGAATCGAGACGCCGGAGTTAAGGAATGACAGCTCACGCAGGCGTTTCGCCAGGATCTCGTATTCAAATTCGGTCACGTTGGTAAACGTCTGGTGACTTGGCCAGAAACGTACCCGGGTGCCGGTTTGTTCGGTTTCACCGCTGATGCTCAGCGGGCTTTGCGGTACGCCGTGCACGTAAGTCTGCTGGTGAACCTTACCTTCACGACGAATAGTCAGTTCCAGTTTTTCCGACAGGGCGTTCACCACAGAGACGCCCACGCCATGCAGGCCGCCGGAAACTTTATAGGAGTTATCGTCAAATTTACCGCCGGCATGCAGGACGGTCATAATCACTTCAGCCGCAGACACCCCTTCTTCCGGGTGAATGCCGGTAGGAATACCACGGCCATCATCCTGCACGGAAACGGAGTTATCGGCATGAATGGTAACGATAATATCGGAGCAGTGACCGGCGAGTGCTTCGTCAATGGCGTTATCCACGACCTCAAATACCATGTGATGCAGACCGGTGCCGTCATCCGTATCACCGATATACATACCCGGGCGCTTGCGTACCGCATCCAGCCCTTTCAGAACTTTGATACTGGAGGAGTCATAAGAATTCGACATCAACTTTTCTCGCTCGTTTAATCTTCAGATTGAATCGTTATTTTACCTTGTTCTGTGATGAACATCCTGCCCTTTTCATCAGCCATGGCGAGCACATGCTCCGCCGTGATGGCACTAACAAAAACCTGGGCCTGAGTGGCCTTTAAGCGTGTCGCCAGCAGGTGGCGTCGCGTTTCGTCCAGCTCAGAGGCAAAATCGTCTAGCAGATACAGGCAACGACGCCCGCTCTGTTGGGTGAGAAATTCACCCTGCGCCAGCCTCAGGGCGCACATCAGCAGCTTTAACTGGCCGCGTGACAGTAATTCTTCTACCGGCGTGCCCTCAGCACGGATGCGGAAATCCGCCTTATGCGGGCCGCTGGCGGTGTGGGTCAGCGCCCGATCGCGCTCAAACTGGCGCTCCAGCAGCTGCGCATAATCGGTTTCTTTATCCCAGCCACGCTGGAACGAGAAACTGAGCTGAAACTCCGGCAGAAACTGGCTGCAGGTCGCAGCAATCGCCGCCGCAATGGCTTTGGCATAATCAGCACGCCAGCGGCTGATCTGCTCCGCCAGCGGTGCCAGCTCCAGGTCCCAGGCGGCAATCTGCCGGTAGTGGCTGACCTGACGCAGAGCTGCATTACGCTGTTTCAGCAAGCGGCGCAGCGCATTCCAGGCGGTAAAAAAACCGGGTTCGTTATGAAAGCAGCCCCAGTCGATGTAGGC
Source organism: uncultured Erwinia sp. (assembly GCA_945290265.1). Lineage (GTDB taxonomy): Bacteria > Pseudomonadota > Gammaproteobacteria > Enterobacterales > Enterobacteriaceae > Erwinia. Next base: position 85,071 of record CALYQW010000006.1, on the reverse strand, counting down.
GCGGCGGTATTTGGGTCCGCCATTCAGCAGAGTAAAGCCTTCCGGGGTAATCAGCTGCATCGGCAGCAGTTGTGCCAGTTCAGCAACCTTATGACCATCGCTGCCATCAATGCGCACTTTACTCTCGCCGTCACGGTTTTTGGTCAGCCCGAGAGACACTTCGCGCTCCGCAGCGGCAATGCGCCCGTGCAGCACAAAGGCATCCTGGTCATGGCGGATCACCCGTCCGGTTTGCAGCGAACGAAAAGCCCGACCGTGTCCCAGAGTATAAATTGCTTCCAGTACGCTGGTTTTACCGCTGCCGTTTGGCCCGGTCAGGAAATTAAATCCTGGAGACAGCGCCAAATCGGCATTTTCAATATTACGGAAATCTTTGATAAGCAGGCGGGTCAGAGCCATAACCGTCAAAATTCCCCGAAAAGCGCTGAAACAGAGATAAACACCACAGCCTTCCTCAGAGCCTGTTACCAGGCTGCCACTTTTTACTGCCTGTCGGGGTCACACCGATCTTAGCAGGCCAGGCCCGCCGACATCATTATAAACGCATTGGCATCACGACATAGGCCGCTGACTGACTGGCCGCATCTTCAATCTGCACGCTGGAAACCGAATCCGTCAGCAGCAGCCGCACATTTTCACACTTCAGCGCGTTGAGCACATCCAGTACGTAGCTGACGTTAAAGCCGATTTCCAGCTCAGTGCCACCGTAAGTGACATCCAGAATCTCTTCCGCCTCTTCCTGCTCCGGGTTATTGGCAGTAATTTTTAGCTGGTTTTCACTGATATACAGCCGCACGCCACGGAATTTTTCATTGGAGAGGATAGCCGCGCGGGAAAACGCCTGTTTCAGCAGATCGCAGCTGGCATCGAGGGTTTTATCGGGATTTTTCGGCAACACGCGGCGGTAATCCGGGAAGCGACCATCCACCAGTTTTGAGGTGAAAATAAAATCGCCGACGTGCGCGCGGATATTATTACTGCCAATCTGCACCTGCAGCGGGGTATCACCGCCATCCAGCAGCCTGACCAGCTCAATCACCCCTTTACGCGGCACAATCACCGAGTGATTTGGCAGTGACTGTCCTACTGGCATAGCGCAGACCGCCAGGCGATGCCCGTCGGTAGCCACGGTGCGCAATTCATCCCCTTCGGTTTCAAACAGCATCCCGTTCAGGTAGTAGCGCACATCCTGATGAGCCATAGAAAACTGCGTTGCTTCAATCAGTCGCTTTAAGGTGGCCTGCGGCAGGGTAAATTCAACCTCACTCTGCCAGTCATCAAGGTTCGGGAAGTCGCTGGCCGGCAGCGTGGAGAGCGAGAAGCGGCTGCGCCCGGAGCGGACCAGCATACGGTCACCGTCGAGGATGACGGTAATTTCCGCCCCTTCCGGCAGCCCGCGGCAGATATCAAACAGCTTACGCGCCGGCACCGTGGTCGCCCCCGGCTCATGCTCCTGGGTCAGCGCTACCCTGGCCACCATTTCCATTTCCAGGTCGGTGCCGGTTAACAGCAGGCTGCCTTCATTAACCTGTAACAGCAGATTACCCAGAATGGGCAGCGTTGGACGACCGCCTAACGGGCTGCTGACCTGCTGTAACGGTTTCAGTAAATGCTCACGTTCTACAATAAATTTCATAGTCAGGAGGATAGTGTTCTGATTAGATTTGAGAAATCTTCTTTAATGTCGTGACTTTCTTCGCGCAGCTGCTCAATTTTACGACAGGCGTGCAGCACCGTAGTATGGTCACGACCCCCGAAAGCATCCCCGATTTCCGGCAGACTGTGGTTGGTCAGTTCTTTCGCCATCGCCATCGCCATCTGGCGCGGGCGGGCTACCGAACGCGAACGCCGCTTGGACAGCAAATCGGCAACCTTAATTTTATAATATTCCGCCACCGTCTTCTGGATATTATCGATGGTAACCAGCTTTTCCTGCAGGGCCAGCAGATCGCGCAGCGCTTCGCGCACAAAATCAATGGTGATCGCCCGCCCGGTAAAGTTGGCGTTGGCAATCACGCGGTTCAGTGCCCCTTCCAGCTCACGCACGTTCGAGCGCAGGCGCTTGGCAATAAAGAACGCCACTTCGCCCGGCAGGCGAATATCATTCTCGTCGGCTTTTTTCATCAGGATCGCCACCCGGGTTTCCAGCTCCGGCGGCTCGATGGCTACGGTTAACCCCCAGCCAAAGCGCGATTTTAATCGGTCTTCCACGCCGTTAATCTCTTTCGGATAACGGTCCGACGTCAGGATGATCTGCTGATTACCTTCCAGTAGCGCATTGAAGGTGTGGAAAAATTCTTCCTGTGAACGCTCTTTATTGGCAAAAAACTGAATATCATCGATCAGCAGCGCATCCACCGAGCGGTAGTAGCGCTTGAACTCTTCGATGGCATTATTTTGCAAAGCTTTCACCATATCCTGCACAAAGCGCTCTGAATGCATGTAAACCACCTTGGCATTGGGTTTACGGGCGATAATGCCATTGCCAACCGCGTGCAGCAGGTGAGTTTTACCCAACCCGGTACCGCCGTACAGGAATAACGGGTTATAGGCACCACCGGGGTTGTCCGCCACCTGACGCGCCGCCGCACGCGCCAGCTGGTTCGATTTACCTTCTACGAAGTTATCGAAATTGTGGCGGGTATTGACGTTTGAGCGATATGACAGCTCAGCCGGTGCCGGAACGCTATCCCAGCTGGGGCGCGCCGGAGCCGGACGGCTGGTGCCGCCAGCCACGCTGGCGCTGGCCTGCACCGGCTGGCTGGCTGCAGGCGCAACCGGTTTGCTGCCGACTTCAAAACGCAGCAAAGGCACCTGTGCACCGCAGAACTCATTCAGCAACGCATTAATGTTGTTCAAATATTTGTCACGAACCCAGTCGAGTACAAAACGATTTGGCGCATATAAGGCCAGCGTGTTGTCAATTAATTCGGCCTGCAAGGGGCGTATCCACATGCTGAATTCTGTGGCCGGTAGCTCATCCTGCAGACGGGCAAGACACTGTTGCCAGAGCGTTAGTGACACGGCGGACTCCACTCGAAAAACTCGACAAGAAATAAAAGCAATGAAGCGAAAATTTCATCATTGTTGACGTATGCCTGCCACTGAAGCATACGAACCGCTATCGGCGGTTACTCCACTAAACGCCCTGCCACGGTGAAGGATCGTGGGGAATAGTTGCCGATCACCAGAGGTGAGTAGCAAAACATCCTGAAAGATCGTTAGCGGAACGGCGGATCATAACGCAAAGCGCAGCAGAGATCTTCATTTTCTACACAGTTTAAACGCAATTTATCCACAGGGCAGGATAACGGGGATAAGTTTACGCCAACAGCGGCCAAAGGTATGTATAACAGCACCACATTTATGCATATTTTATCGTAAAATTTTCTATGCCATCACCCTGACCGTCGCGGATCGGCAGGAAGATCCTGAACGATCCTTGCGCTTTTCCATTCAGCCCGTATAATCCCCTTCCCGGTGTGCCCTCCAGCCGATCTGCGGGTCGCTACGGGCGAAAAGGACGCGGTTTTCACGCGAAGTAAATTGACTCCGGACTGTACAATTATTACAATCCCGCCTCTTTATATAAGACACACTGAGGCGTCGGTCGTTTTTCGGGCCAGTAAACGCGTCAACATGTGAAATTTTTCAAGTTTAGGTAGAAACCGCCATGAAACGCACTTTTCAACCGTCCGTACTGAAGCGCAACCGTTCACACGGTTTCCGTGCTCGTATGGCAAACAAAAATGGTCGTCAGGTTCTGGCACGTCGTCGTGCTAAAGGCCGCTCTCGTCTGACCGTTTCTAAGTAATAAAAGCTAACCGCTGAGTGGTTAAGCTCGCATTTCCCAGGGAGTTACGTTTGTTAACTCCCACTCATTTCACTTTCGTCTTCCAGCAGCCACAACGGGCTGGCACGCCGCAAATCACCATTCTCGGCCGCCAGAACACGCTGGGGCATCCCCGCATCGGTCTGACCGTCGCAAAAAAACATGTTAAACGCGCGCATGAACGTAACCGGATCAAACGTTTGACCCGTGAGAGCTTCCGCCTGCGTCAACATGAACTTCCCGCAATGGATTTTGTGATTGTGGCGAAGAAAGGGATAGCCGATCTGGATAACGGCGCGCTGACGGAAGCGTTGGAGAAATTATGGCGTCGTCACTGTCGCCTGGCTCGCGGCTCCTGATTGGGCTGATCCGCGTTTACCAGCGTATAATCAGCCCGCTGCTGGGCCCCCACTGCCGCTTCAATCCAAGCTGTTCGCATTACGGAATTGAGGCACTGCGCCGGTTTGGCGTGATAAGAGGCAGTTGGTTGACGCTCAAACGCATATTAAAATGCCACCCTTTGAACCCGGGTGGCGACGATCCGGTGCCGCCACATAACCATTGAACCAGAGAACATTACCGATGGATTCGCAACGCAATCTTTTTCTCATCGCTTTTCTGTTCGTGTCTTTTATGCTCTGGCAAGCCTGGCAAACAGACCATGCTCCGCAGCCATTGCAAACTCAGACCACACAGAATACGGCCAGCAGCAGCAATGATGTAAACCTGCAGAATGCCCCTGCTGATGGCAAGGGTAAAACCATTACCGTGAACAGTGACGTGCTGTCATTAAGCATCAACACGCGCGGAGGCGATATTGAGCAGGCGCTGTTGCCAGGCTACCCGGAAAAGCTGGGTTCTGCACAGCCTTTCCAACTGCTGGAAACCACACCTGACTTTATTTATCAGGCGCAGAGTGGTCTGACTGGCCGTAATGGTCCTGATAATGCTGCCAACCGCCCGCTGTACACCACCACACAGGATCAGTTCACCCTGGCCGAGGGTCAGAATGAACTGCGTATCCCACTGACCTTCACCGCCGCTGACGGCGTGGTATATACCAAGACCTTTGTTCTGGAGCGGGGCTCTTATGCGGTAAGCGTTGAGTATCAGATCAACAACACCAGCCAACAGCCGCTGGAAATGGCGATGTTTGGTCAGCTAAAGCAGACCGCTGAACTGCCGAAGCATCGTGATACCGGTAGCAGTAATTTTGCGTTGCATACCTTCCGCGGTGCGGCTTACTCCAGCAGTGAAACCAACTACGAAAAGTATAAGTTCGATAAAATCAGCGATGGTGAGAACCTGAAGCAGAACACCAGCAATGGCTGGGTAGCGATGCTGCAGCAATATTTCGCTACCGCCTGGGTGCCACAGACCGCCGGTACTAACGAACTGTTCACCCGCGATCTCGGTAATGGCGTGGTGGCCGTCGGCTATAAGTCGGCTCCGGTCACCATTGCCGCTGGCGCCCAGCAGACCCTGAACGCCACCCTGTGGGTTGGCCCGGAAATTCAGGATAAAATGGCGGCGCTTGCCCCGCACCTCGATCTTTCCGTGGATTACGGCTGGTTGTGGTTTATCTCGCAGCCACTGTTTAAACTGCTGAAATTTCTGCACAGCTTTATCGGTAACTGGGGCTTCTCAATTATCGTTATTACCTTTATCGTCCGTGGCATCATGTACCCGCTGACCAAAGCGCAGTACACCTCGATGGCGAAAATGCGTATACTGCAGCCGAAAATTCAGGCGATGCGTGAACGTCTGGGTGACGATAAGCAGCGTATGAGTCAGGAAATGATGGCGCTGTATAAAAGCGAGAAAGTTAACCCACTGGGTGGCTGTCTGCCGCTGATTATCCAGATGCCGATCTTCCTGGCACTGTACTATATGCTGATGGGTTCTGTAGAACTGCGTCATGCACCGTTTGCCCTGTGGATCCACGACCTGTCTGCACAGGACCCGTACTATATCCTGCCAGTGCTGATGGGCCTGACGATGTTCTTTATTCAGAAGATGTCGCCGACTACCGTGACTGACCCGATGCAGCAGAAGATCATGACCTTTATGCCGGTGATCTTCACCGTGTTCTTCCTGTGGTTCCCGTCCGGTCTGGTACTGTACTATATCGTCAGTAACCTGGTGACCATCCTCCAGCAGCAGCTGATTTACCGCGGGCTGGAAAAGCGGGGCCTGCACAGCCGCGACAAAAAAGCGTAATCCTTTACGCAAACAGTGTCAGGTATAAGGCGGTCTTGCAGACCGCCTTATTTTTTTGCGAAAGCTGAAAGAGAAATAAACATGAGCCATAGCGATACGATTATTGCCCAGGCTACACCGCCGGGCCGTGGTGGCGTTGGTATTCTGCGTATTTCCGGCAATCAGGCGGCCGATGTCGCCCGGATGGTGCTGGGTAAACTGCCAAAAGCCCGCTACGCCGGGTATCTGCCGTTCCTGGATGCGGACGGCAGCACCCTCGATCAGGGCATCGCCCTGTGGTTTCCTGGCCCGCATTCGTTTACCGGTGAAGATGTGCTGGAACTGCAGGGGCACGGCGGCCCGGTTATTCTTGACCTGTTGCTGAAACGCATCGTCACCCTGCCGGGCGTGCGGATTGCGCATCCTGGCGAGTTTTCTGAACGCGCGTTTCTCAACGATAAGCTGGATCTGGCGCAGGCAGAGGCGATTGCCGATTTGATTGATGCCAGTTCAGAGCAGGCCGCACGTTCGGCACTGAACTCCCTGCAGGGGATGTTCTCCAGCCGGGTCAATCATCTGGTGGAAGCACTTACTCACCTGCGCATCTATGTGGAAGCGGCGATTGACTTCCCGGATGAAGAGATCGACTTCCTCTCCGATGGCAAAATTGAAGCACAACTGCAGCAGGTGATCGGCGATCTGGCGGCAGTGCGCAGCGAAGCACGCCAGGGAAGCCTGCTGCGCGAAGGGATGAAGGTGGTGATTGCCGGCCGCCCTAATGCCGGTAAATCCAGCCTGCTGAATGCGCTGGCCGGACGCGAAGCGGCCATTGTCACTGATATTGCCGGCACCACCCGCGATGTGCTGCGTGAGCATATTCATATCGACGGCATGCCGCTGCATATTATTGATACTGCCGGATTGCGTGAAGCCAGCGATGAAGTGGAACGCATTGGTATTGCCCGCGCCTGGGATGAAATTGAGCAGGCCGACCGGGTGCTGTTTATGGTGGATGGCACCACCACCGCTGCCACTGAGCCGGCAGAAATCTGGCCGGACTTTATCGCCCGTCTGCCTGCCAGCCTGCCGGTCACCGTAGTGCGTAATAAAAGTGACGTTACCGGTGAAGCAACGGGCATAACGGAAGTGAATACCCACTCACTTATTCGCCTTTCTGCCCACACCGGCGACGGTATTGAACTGCTGCGTGACCATCTGAAACAGAGTATGGGCTTTGCCGGTAATACCGAAGGTGGCTTTCTGGCCCGCCGTCGCCACCTGCAGGCACTGGAGTTAGCAGATACTCACCTGCAGCAGGGGAAACAGCAGCTGTTGGGCGCGCGTGCCGGTGAGCTGCTGGCGGAAGAGCTGCGTCTGGCGCAGCAGGCGCTAAGTGAGATCACCGGCGAATTCAGCTCCGACGATTTGCTTGGCCGCATATTCTCAAGCTTTTGTATTGGTAAATAATCATTCAAAAGCCTTATGGCTGCGGTCAGCGTTAAGGGCCACCGCAGCCCGGTTAATACATTTGTCAGACATATTTGAGATAACCACGATTAATCAGGTTTTCGGCCTTTTTGATCCGGTAACGGGTTCTGGCGCGCAGCCAGCTGTCAGAGGCCCAGTTGCGTTCGACGGATACGGCTCCGAAGATCTCCTCTGCGATTTCACGGTGCGACAGCCCCTTATTCATGCCGTCAATAATCTTCAGTAATTCAATATCTTTTTTACACAGGCGTAATGTTGACGGTTTGCCCGTTAAAAAATCACACAGGGATACCACCTGCCTGACGTCCGTAGGCAGATTTAAAGATAAATAAAAACAGGCAGGCACTGCATCTGCCAGCATTTCGGGATTGGCCACCAGTAACTGGAAATAACTGTGTTTGTCGTATATTTTCATACACTGCGTCCCATCCTTGAGCATAATTTCTCTCTGCATGACCCCCGGCACTGCTGTGATACTCTCCCAGGAGTGATCGCCATGTTGACTGAGTAAAATATCGATCGTGCGACTGCTGATCTCCGGATGCCAGAACACATCTTTAGCATTAACGGCACCGGGATCAACATACCTTAGCAGTCCCCATTTTCCGGCATCAGCCTCGCTGTTCACATCGTGCTTACGTTGCTGAATCAAATTCCATTCATTTATATATACACGGTTTCTTTTTAAGCACTCCCATGCAAAGTCTGTATACATTTAAAAGTAACTCCCTATCCTTATCTGAATACAGCAATACGTAATTTTTCATACGTGAAAAATAATTTCATATGGAGAAAATTACAGCCCTTATTTTCTCCATAGACAACAGGATTTTTTATCAAATTACCATAAAAATCAATGATCCATGAAGATTTCCTCTGGGGGATTATCAATGAACACCATTGAACAAAAGACCATTATTTTCCATAAAACCCGGAAAGACAGACAGAAAAAAAATGGAAAAATAGATAGATTAATGGGATAGGTTACGTTTAAAAAAATTAACACTCAGTACAGCATCGCACGTGATTATATACCTTCATCCCTGTTTAATGTGTAATCCTCACCGGACAGCCTTTCCTTCCCCCCATAATTATTAACTTAGCGACAGTGGTAGCCCGCGTTTCAGTAGCAAACAGGGAACCTTACTCGATAAAAGTAACGCTAATAGCAATAAAAGCGTGAGAAAAAACAGATAATAACCAATAATTAATTTTACTTATTTAAAAAGGCAGTTGATGCTATTTTATAAGAATATTCTTACCCGATGGGAATGGTAGCCAAATTTTCAAGGAGTGACTAATGTCCAGTTATTTTGCGCGATGGACCCCGGATAACGCCCCGCTGTATTCAGGCCGGTTATCTGATTCTGTGCTACAGAATGCGGCAGCATTACCTGAAAAACGACGCAAACGCTATCTTTCCGCCCGCTCTCTGCTGGCAGAAATGATGCTGCGTATTTACGGTATCAGTCAGCTGCCAGAAATGACCGTCACCTCCAGCGGCCGTCCGATTTTCGTTGATTCAGATCTGCCTGATTTCAGTTTTTCCTGTGCGGGTAATACGGTCGGCGTATTGCTGGCACCGGAAGGTGCACATGCCGGGCTGGATATGGAGATAGTCCGTGCCCACAGTCGTCAGGTGCTGGAATCCTTTCTGCGCATGCTGTCAACAACGGAAAAAATCTGGCTAAGCGCGCAAAATGATATTGCTGAAGCAACTACACAGTTATGGACCCTGCGTCAGAGCATCCTGAAGCTTACCGGCGAGAGCCCGACAGCCAGGCATTCATCCCTCAGGTTGCAACCCGGTGCCGGACGTTTACGTTCTGACAGCTGTCAGGATGTTCAGGCACTGTGTGATTCTGAGCCACAGCTGGTCTGGTCCTGTGCTCTGTCACCCGCCAGTAAACATCTTTATTTGTGGGAATTTGACAGTGAAGGGGGATGGCGATCGCTGCGTGATATTGATCCGCTGGAGCAAAATTTCGGCCCTCATACGCTGAAATTGACCAGCATGCCTGAAGCACGATGTTGTTGATCACCGGGGCGGGATAAGATCGCCGCCCCGGTTAACCGCCTGATGGAGCAGGGTTATTTTGCGTCAATAAACACGATCTTAAGCACAAACATCAGCGCCACCACCACCACGCAGGGGCTGATTTCACGCCTGCGTCCTGTACCCAGCTTCATTACGCAGTATGAGATAAAGCCCAGGGCGATCCCTTCGGTAATCGAGAAGCTGAACGGCATCATTGCCGCCGTAACAAACGCCGGGACGGCTTCGGTGAGATCGTCCCATTTCACCCTGGCCAGGCTGGATGTCATCAGTACGCCAACATAAATCAGCGCCCCGGCTGCGGCATAAGCGGGCACCATCCCCGCCAGCGGCGACAGAAATATCACCAGCAGGAACAACACGCCAATAACCACGGCCATCAGGCCGGTGCGGCCTCCAACTGATACCCCGGCAGAGCTTTCAATATAGGCGGTAACCGAGGAAGTTCCGATATATGAACCAGCTACCGAGCTGATGCTGTCAACAAACAGCGCCTGCTTCATTCGTGGGAAAGTCCCTTTGGCATCGGCCAGTCCGGCTTTATCGGTAACGCCAATCAGGGTGCCTGAGGAATCGAACAGATTCACCAGCATAAACGAGAAGATAATCCCGGCCATCGACAGGTTGAGTGACCCTTTCAGATCAACCTGCCCCAGCACGGAACTGACTGACGGTGGCGCGGAGAATACGCCGGTAAATTTCACATCACCGAGCGCCAGGCCAATGCCGGTGGTGACAATAATCGATACCAGTACCGCCGCATGGATATTACGCGAAGCCAGAATGGCAATAATAAAGAAGCCCAGTGCGCCCAACAGCACACTGTGCGAGGTCAGATCGCCAACACTTACCAGGGTTGCCGGGTTCGCCACCACAATACCGGCATTTTTCAGGCCCATCATGGCAATAAACAGGCCAATCCCCGCCGTAATACCGACCCGCAGGCTGAGAGGAATATTAGCAATCATCCAGTAGCGTATGCGAAATAGCGTCAGCAGCAGTAATCCGGTAGCCCCCCAGAAAATCGCTCCCATCCCGGTCTGCCAGGAGATCCCCATTGCGCCGACAACGACAAAAGCAAAGAAAGCATTCAACCCCATCGCTGGAGCCAGTGCCACCGGCAGGTTGGCGATGACGCCCATCAGAATACTGCCCAGGGCAGCAATTAAACAGGTGGTCACAAACACCGCCTGGGTATTCATCCCCGCCGCGCTAAGGATCTGTGGGTTAACAAAAACGATATACACCATGGTAAGAAAGGTAGTAAAACCCGCAATTACCTCAGTGCGAACGGTAGTGCCATGCTCCTGCAGTTTAAATATCCGTTGTAACAAACCAGGATTAGTCATTATATGATTCCAGTACGGAGAAATTACCAGGGCTATCCTACCCCATCGCTGACGATTTTGGGATATAGCGTGGCGATCTTTCGCAACCGATTGCGCTGTATACCCGATGGTTCTGTTATCGGCCTGTGCGCGCCAGGGTAAGTTGAGTGAGCACAGTGACGAAAACCGGGTTTACCCGTCACCTGCCAGATTAACCCCAGGTCGCAGACATTATTTATCAGTCATTTGCCGCCGGGATGAATCAGGTTGTCAGCTGCGGACTTTACTGTTTTTGTTCAATGCCCCGGCAACAAACAGATTGAATATCAGCAAATTCAGCCGCTGCTTACTACTGAGATCGCGTTTACTCACTCCGCCCAGGTGTTTACCCAGCATTAAAATGATATGGGTTAGCGAATCGGCATTATTCAGCATGAACTCTGCTCTGACTTGCGCGTAATTTTTTAACAAATAAGCAGCAAGCTGTTTGCGGGTAAGTGACGAACTGCCAGCGCCACGCGCTGACGGGGTATCAAGTATTGCCTCCATTTCCATTATCGACATAGTCCCTGAATAGAGTTTATGCATTTTCTCCAATAGTGTTGCTGGTTTGTAATTATCCTGCAGATAGAATGCATCAATAGTGTTCCCCGACAAATGCGAAAGCTCATGAATAATGGTAGCCTGGTCTTTAACTAATACCCGGAAGTTACCAAAGGGCTTGCATCCGAGACAGGTCGTTCTGCTGCTGGCGTAAGCCGCACTTTTTTTGAGATTAATATAAACCCTGCGTAGCGGATCGTTAATAAATGAAACACCCAATACATTTTCATCAGGAAAATCTACGCACCAGATTTCCCGTAATTTATTATTATAGTGCCATTGATACTCCCGCTTAATCTTATCAAGATTCGTTACCAGCAAATCCTTTATGCTGCTGAGATCGTCTTTTTCCACATCGATTTCAAATATCTTAGCTAATTTATTCCTTAAAGGAATATTACTTTCAACTTGCTGCACAGATTCGTACACATTAGCCACATTCTCATAACCACTTAACACCGAGTCCCGAATATCAGTTAACACGTCAAAATAGTTATCATTCACTGACAATTCTTCATCATCCAGGCCATAAGCAATAACTTTACTACCCTGTGCCTCCATTTTGTTATCAACTTCATATATTGCATCAAATTCATTGATTTCTCTGGTACGAAACCCTTCCCGATAGCTATTTTTGTCCAGTTGCACCAGATATTCCGATCGAATCATCGCCTGTCTCTGCAGTTCAGAGATGTAATTCAGGGGATCTCTGTTTCTGGTGCTAAAATCTACCATGATATTTTCTTCAGAAATCAGCACAAACTTCTCGCTTTCACTATCATATCGACAAAATATTTTATCAACATTATTTCCGCCCAACTGGTACACGTTATCAAACAGCGGATGCCTGGTGATTGGTACATATCCCTTAGAGGTATGCAAATACTTTATTTTATTAGCATTTTTTACTATTCCACGGCTATCAGGTGGAGAAATAGTTTGCAGATCGGCTTCACTGGCATAGTAATCATCTGTAATTTTCTTAAACAGATCATCAGATACATATGAATTAACCGCACCCTCAGAATCAGAGAGCTTTAGTCTGGGTTTCACCTCTACGCCAAACTGCCAGACATGTTTTTTGTTAAGAAAAACGGGATAGCCTGATAAATCCGGCCTGATTCTGTCATAAACCTCAGGGAGATGAGTTTGATGATTCTTTCTTATCGGAAGGTAGAACTTATTAATTTTTATAGCCTGTATTTCTGTTGCTTCATTCCTTAAGCCAACCATAAAATAGTACATATTTTCATCAGAATTAATGACGTACTCAGGTGAAACGGCCAGGCGTAATAGCAATCTTCTCACCAGTATGCGGTCTGATAGCGATGGGTTCAGCCGGTTTAACTTTGGTGATACTGCTGCCTTCAGCCCGGCGGTATTTATTCGGGTGGTCTTAAGCCCTCTCTTAATATGATTAATAAATTCATAACCATCATTTTTGAACTTAACAGCCTTATCCATTAACACCATCAGCGCAAGGTTAACCAGGTCATACTTTATCTTATGCCATTCATCTATTTTCTCCTCGTAGCTATCGGCCTCTACCGCATGCTCCAGATGGATCCCCAGAGACAAAAAAGGAGACAGTGGATTAGGGATGATGTTTGATGCATCAATAAACCCCTCCCACATATCCCGCTTTATCTCTGAATCTGACTTAATCAGATAATCGAGGTCTGACATCACCTCTTGCCTTATTCTTTCATGCATATCATTGAAAAAATTAGCTGCAATCAGTTTCTTCTTACCTGTCGCAATCACATAATAATAACTATTATCTTCATTGATACTGTTAAGCCAGTTATCCACGCCAGCATAGAATATTCCATCCTGACGCAGCGCGACAGGAAAATGAGAAGAGATAACTGCACGGGTTTCAGCCGATGCACAAAACCGGGTAAACCACTCGCGCATTTCAAAATCAGTTCTGAAAGTAATAAACTTGAAATCACTACCGGGAAGATAAAGCGTTACCCGCCCTTGATGCCGATTGCGAAAAATATAAATATTCGAGGATTGATAACCATTAATATCCAGAATCATCGTAGTGACATTACTTCCTGTTATCAGTCCGGCTCCCGCTAAAACGTCCTTAGCCGCCTCTGGTTTGATGCCACTTGTAGCAAGATGAATAATTAAATCATAACAATAACGTTTGATATGGATATCTTTCTCTTTGAAATGAGCACGTTTGACTGCACTGGCATACTGATAAAAATCTATTTCCCATATTAAATTAATGAAATCGACCGGGTTGATCTTTAGTTTTTCCGACAATTCATAGACGTTATCAGGTTTTGCGGCTCCTGAATAAATACCACACATCACATCCATATCGACCAGGTTGTTCTGAATCTCTGCAGGAAAATTATTAAATAAAAATCGCGTCAGCGGTGCACGGGTACGGGGTGGTCCGAACAGCCTGGTATGATCGCCGTCATATTCCAGATAATCGAAATGCATAAAAAACACCTGGTCAGGGTCAAGATCCAGATGAAATCTCTGCTGAATTTTCTGTCGTAGCAGCTGACGGGCTATAGTCAGCAGCGGTGGGAACCTGGTACTGTAATCCGCATAGAAATGGTCAATCGCCTGCCGACCGGTATCAAAGAAGTGTCTGGCTGTGCCCGGGTTCATCATCTGATAATAATTATTCAGAGCAACAACCTCACCTTCCGCATCATAAACGCTCACCGGTTCGGAGGGTTCAGGCCTGCTGGTACTGTCTGCGCTCGCGCCCGGCAGCAGTGTAAAACGATGTACCCAGCGCAGCGCCGGGGTATAAAAACTCCGGGTAGTGGCGGCTGCTTCTGTTATCTGTTGCCAATCAGCGTGCCGACTATATATGTCCGACTGACGGCGGTAGCCGGCTGATATCGCCCGCTTCACAGGATCACCGGCTGATGATGAATTCAGCGCATCACAGTCGGTGTGAAAATAATGATGGACGATCTCCTGACCGGAGTGCCGTTGAACCGTTTCACTACTGCGGGTATCACAGTAGAGCAGATCTGAAATGCCACTAATTCGCCTGAGCCGATCAACCGCCAGCCAGTGTAATCCGCTGGCAGTAAATTGTGCAGAATGAGGTTGTGCCAGAGGCTTACGGCTCACCGTAGCCTGAATAAACGATCCCGCCAGCACCGTTGAGTTGGCGCGAAACGCCTGCAGTAACCCCCGCCCGTAAGAGCTATTCACCCTCTCCATGGTGCTGTCAACTTCAAATGCTCTGCCCTGCACTTGTGCCGGAACGAACGCCAGCGCCCGCTGTGCCATCAGCTGAAGCTGTTGCCAGTAGAAGCTGGCCCGGATCAGCAAATTACCCATAAACAGCGGAACCCGCAGCAGGCAACGCTGCGGTGCTCCTTCATCTGTTACTATGCCTCTGGCCACCACTGCGGTTACGGCCAGCGCGATAAACAAGTGATTGCCATCCTGGTCAGCGGCAGATGCCAGCCATCTGCCCCCGATAGCATCGCTAAGGCTATCTCTGAGATAAAGTGCCAGCCGGGAAATCATATTTCCTTCATTCAGCAAATATGACGATACCAGCCCCAGCGCTTGTATTACTGCTATATCCAACTGTTTTTTTTGTGTAACTGCACGATACAGGCTGTCTGCCGCCAGCAGGATATCGCCGGGCACCCCCGGTAACAGTTGTGTCAGGCAGGCTGCCAGCAGCTGATGCTGCTTAATTTCTGCCAGCTGCCCAAGCAACCGTTTCGCACAGCGGCGACAGTCCTCGCTAAAAGGGATCAGCTGTTCAGCCCGCTCTCCTGCGGCAAATTCCCACCCGACCGATGCCGACAGCGGTATAAACCAGTTTTTATCTACATCGAGATATTCCCTGGCATCGAACCAGATCTCATTATCGTCTGAAGCTTCTGGCAAACTCATCAGGTGAACATCTGCCACAGCAGGTATCGGCATAACCGGCACAAACTTCTCCTTGAATGCAAGAATTATCTTACCTTGTAAAGCAGGGAGAATAGTAACTGGTCTGACCGGAAGCTATAAAAAATCACCCATCAGGACTGGAGCCAGGCTCTCAGTCAGATGGCAGGCAGGAAGCACAAAAAAGAAGTGTATGGCGAGAGAACCAGCGTGGAGCTGTCAATAAAGCCCCAACGCTCAGACAGGAGCACTGCTGCTGTCATCACTGGCCAGCATTTTATCCAGCTCGTCACCGCCCAGATGGCGGAAGTCCTGACCTTTAACAAAGTAGAAAATAATCTCACAAATATTCTGACAACGATCGCCGATACGCTCAATGGCACGCGCGCAGAACAGCGCAGTCAGCACGCTGGGGATGGTGCGCGGATCTTCCATCATATAGGTCATCAGCTGACGTACGATGCCTTCATATTCCTGATCCACCTTGCGGTCTTCCCGGTAGATGGTGACAGCGGCGTCCAGATCCATACGGGCGAAAGCATCCAGCACATCGTGCAGCATTTCAATGGTGTGATGCCCCAGCGCCTCCAGGCTAACCAACAGCGGCTGATGCTGCTGGCTGAATTTTTCCAGCGCGGTACGGCAGATTTTTTCCGCCACATCGCCAATGCGCTCCAGTTCCGAGATGGCTTTGATGATCGCCATCACAAGGCGCAGATCGCTGGCCGTTGGCTGGCGTTTAGCGATAATGCGCACGCAGGCTTCATCAATCGCCACTTCCATCATATTGACCTGGTTATCGCCGGCGATCACCTTATCCGCCAGTTCTTTATCCTGGTTATGCAGCGCGGTGATCGCATCGGTTAACTGCTGTTCAACCAGTCCGCCCATGGTCAGAACCTGGGTGCGGATATGCTCCAGTTCGGCGTTGAACTGCCCGGAGATATGTTTATTCAGATTTAAGCTGTCCATCAGATTCTCCGCAGGTTCAGCCGTAGCGGCCGGTAATATAGTCTTCGGTTTGCTTCTGCTGTGGCGTGGTAAACAGCGTATCGGTATCGGTAAACTCAATCAGCTCGCCCAGATACATAAAGGCGGTGCGATCGGAACAGCGCGCCGCCTGCTGCATATTGTGGGTGACAATCACTACCGCATAATCCTGTTTCAGTTCGGTGATCAGCTCCTCAATGCGCCCGGTAGAGATGGGATCCAGCGCCGAACAGGGTTCATCCAGCAGCAGGACTTCCGGGCGAATGGCTATCGCACGCGCAATACACAGACGCTGCTGCTGACCGCCGGAGAGGCTGTAGCCGCTCTGATTCAACTTATCTTTGGTTTCTGTCCACAGAGCCGCTTTGGTCAACGCCCACTGGACGCGTTCATCCATATCAGCCCGCGACAGCTTCTCGAACAGACGCACGCCAAAGGCAATATTATCGTAAATCGACATCGGGAACGGCGTTGGCTTCTGAAACACCATCCCCACCCGGGCGCGCAGCAGCGCCACATCCTGGCTGGCGGTGAGAATATTTTCACCATCCAGCAGGATCTCGCCTTCAGCGCGCTGCTCGGGATAGAGGGAGTACATTTTATTAAAGGTGCGCAGCAGGGTGGATTTACCGCAGCCGGACGGGCCGATAAATGCCGTTACCTGGTTTTTGGCAATATCCAGACTGATATTTTTCAGCGCGTGGAATTTCCCATACCAGAAATTTAACTCGCGCACCTGAATCTGAGCGGAAGAGGTCATTATCATATCTCACTTAGCACGCGGGCTGGCTGCAGGCTGCCCGGTTAATATTTTTTCTTCGCGAACACAACCCGCGCCAGAATATTCAGCAACAGAACGCACAGGGTAATCAATAATACCCCGGCCCAGGCCAGGCTCTGCCATTCGGCAAACGGACTCATGGCAAACTTAAAGATGGTCACCGGCAGGTTAGCCAGCGGCTGCATCATATCGGTGCTCCAGAACTGGTTAGAGAGCGAGGTAAACAGCAGCGGTGCGGTTTCACCGGCAATACGCGCCACCGCCAGCAGTACCCCGGTGAGAATGCCGGAGATCGAGGCTTTCAGGGTAATCGCCAGAATCATCTTCCATTTTGGCGTTCCCAGGGCGTAAGCGGCTTCACGCAGGCTGTCCGGCACCAGTTTGATCATGCTTTCAGTGGTGCGGATAACAATTGGGATCTGCAGCAGCGCCAGTGCCACCACGCCAGCCCAGCCGGAGAAGTGGTGCATGCGGGTCACCATAATGGTGTAAACAAACAGCCCGACCACAATTGACGGTGCTGACAGCAGAATATCGTTAATAAAGCGGATGACTTCGGCCAGCCAGGATTTACGCCCGTATTCCGCCAGCCAGATCCCGGCCAGAATCCCCAGCGGCGTCCCCACCAGCGTTGCCCAGACAATTAACAGCCCGCTGCCTGCCAGCGCATTCGCCAGGCCGCCGCCTGCAGTATTGGGTGGTGGGGTGCTTTCGGTAAACAGCGCCAGGGTCATGCCATCCATCCCGCGGGTCACGGTGGCATATAAAATCCATATCAGCCAGAACAGACCAAAGGCCATCGTGAGGATCGACAGGCTCAACGCAATACGATTTTTCAGCCGTCGCCAGGACTGCATTTTGCGCCGCGCCGCGTGCTGCTCTGCGCGCATGCTGGTGTCGGTGATGCTCATGAGCGTGCTCCTTCACTTTTCGCCAGCCGCATAATCAGCAGCTTTGAACAGGCCAGCACAATAAAGGTGATCACAAACAGGATCAGCCCCAGCTCCATCAGCGCGGCGGTATGCAGCCCCGACTCGGCTTCGGCAAATTCATTGGCCAGCGCCGAGGTAATGCTGTTACCCGGCATAAACAGCGAAACGCTGTCCAGCTGATAGGTATTACCGATGATAAAGGTCACCGCCATGGTTTCCCCCAGCGCGCGCCCCAGCCCCAGCATAATACCGCCAATCACCCCATTTTTGGTGAACGGCAGCACCACATGGCGGATTACTTCCCAGGTGGTGCAGCCAATGCCATAGGCCGACTCTTTCATCATTACCGGCGTCTGTTCAAACACATCGCGCATTACTGAGGCGATATAGGGAATAATCATAATCGCCAGGATCACCCCGGCCGCGAGGATACCAATACCAAACGCCGGGCCGCTGAACAGCGCGCCGACAATCGGGATTGCGGACAGCACCTCGCCCACCGGCTGCTGAAAGTAAGTGGCAAACAGCGGCGCGAAAATAAACAATCCCCACATACCGTAAACAATACTGGGGATAGCGGCCAGCAGCTCAATGGCTACGCCCAGCGGACGCCGCAGCCAGCCGGGAGCCAGTTCAGTAAGAAACAGCGCGATGCCAAAACTCACCGGCACCGCAATCAGCAGCGCAATAGCCGAGGTCATCAGGGTGCCGTAAATCGGCACCAGCGCGCCGAAGTGTTCGCCCGGCGCATCCCACTCTTTGCTCCATAAGAAGCCAAAGCCGAATGTCTGCATACTCGGCCAGGCGGAAACGATCAGCGAAAGGATAATGCCGGCCAGCAGCAACAGCACAATCAGCGCTGCCAGCTTCACCAGCGCGCTGAAAATAAGGTCGCCCAGCTTTCCCGGGGCTTTGAATGTCGGCTTAGTGCCAGCCATAGCGTTCTCGTCGTGACAACCAATAAATCAGGCCGGGTTGCCCCGGCCCCAGAGGGTAAATCAGAACAGCGCTTTACCGCTGCTGTCTTTCACACTGGTTTTCCATGCTGCACGCACCTGCTCAACCACGGAGTCCGGCAGCGGAGCATAATCCAGTGCTGCGGTGGTTTTACCACCGTTCTGGTAAGCCCAGTCGAAGAATTTCAGCACCGCCGTACCTTTTTCGGCATTCGCCTGCTGTTTTTGCAGCAGAATAAAGGTGGTAGAGGTGATCGGCCACGCAGACTGTCCTTTGCGGAAGGTCAGATCCTGGGCAAATGACTGACTCCAGTCGGCCCCTTTAGCAGCATTGGCGAAACTGCTTTCGCCTGGCGCGACCGCTGTGCCATCGGCATCCAGCAGCTTGGTGTAGGCCAGGTTATTCTGTTTAGCGTAAGCGTACTCCACGTAGCCGATGGAGCCAGGCAGACGCTGAACAAATGCCGCCACGCCGTCATTGCCCTTGCCACCCAGGCCCACCGGCCAGTTTACCGTGCTGCCTTTACCAATTTTGCTGTTCCAGTCAGCGTTAGTTTTTGCCAGGTAGCTGGTAAAGACAAACGAGGTGCCGGAACCGTCTGCGCGGCGCACCACGTTGATATTGGTGTCCGGCAGTTTTACGCCCGGATTCAGCTTAGCGATTGCCGGGTCATTCCACTTTTTGACCTTACCGAGATAAATATCCCCAACCGTCTGACCGTCCAGCGTCAGCTGGCCGGACTGAATGCCCGGCAGATTGACCGCCAGCACCACGCCACCGATCACGGTCGGGAACTGGAACAGCCCATTTTTTTGCAGGTCTTCTTCTTTCAGCGGTGCATCAGACGCGCCAAAATCAACGGTTTTGGCAATAATCTGCTTTACGCCGCCGGAAGAGCCAATGCCCTGATAGTTAACCTGACTGCCGGTAGCGCTGTGATAATCCGCCGCCCACTTGTTATATACCGGGGCCGGGAAGGTGCCGCCCGCGCCGGTCAGATTGGTCGCCATTGCTGACGCGGCGCTGAGTGAAAGGGCTGCGGCAAGGCATTGCGTCAGGGTTTTGTTCATCAGTGTCATGTTCCCTCCACGGGAGTCAAAGTCTGGTCAGGTGCCGGTTTGGTCCGGGTAACAACGGCTGCTGATGGAAAAATAGGACAATCTGGTGACAGTTATATGTCCTGAATATGACAGTTTGATGACGAGGAGGGATGGGGCAGACAGAACAGAAACAAATAAACCGCCACGAGGGCGGTTTATTTGTGCTGGTCAGGTTAAGCGGCCTTCTCAGCAGGGCGTTGAGTTACCAACGTAACGCAAGCACGATCCAGTGCTCACATCTTGGGCTGCTTTACACTCAGTGTCAAGTGCGTGGCCGTGTCTAATACGTGTACAATGCTGTCGGGCCTTTCCGCCGCCTTAAGCAAGCGGGCACCGAATTCAGGAAAGGATTTCCAACGGCCGTAAACGCAGGCACGATCCAGTGCTTGCATTCGCGGTAACATCTTCGGTGGTGGCAATCGTGAAGCGGTCTTGCAGGGACCGCACAATGAAACGGTACTTTTGTATTGTGATCGTTGTATCTGGTGTGTTGTTGCTATCCGGTAACGGGGGCTGGAGTATCTCCGGCAACTCAATTACGGTGACCATCAACACAGCTGGCAAGTAATCTCAGTGGCCACCCTCTCCGGGCGGTTCACTTCTGTTACAGAAACTGTAATTTAAAATGTGTATTTTCCTATTTCATATTGGTGATTTTATATGATTCATAAGATTGAATTTATTGGTAAATTTTGGTTAGCATTATTATATATTACCAATTCTGACAATAATCCTAAAAAAAAAATTCTATTGAATTAAATATTTTTCTGGTATAAAAAATAAGTAATTAAATAAAATAAGAGATGATAAGGATGAGACCAAAAGAAGGAAGCCTCACTTATGCTGCGGAAGGTAACAATATACCTACCAGTCGTTACTATTCAAGGGTAATTCACTGGCCAGGAAGCTCAATAAAATGCACAAACGAAGGCTCAGGAGTTACATTAGGCTGTGGTTATGATATGAAATATCGTTCGCCAGCCCAGATAAAAAGTGATTTAACCGCTTCAGGCATCCCACTTGAAAAGGCAGAGACGATAGCCAAAGGCTCAGGAAAAAGCTATTGCGAAGCTGAAAGATTCGTCAAAGAGAATAAAAATATCATCGGAGAAATTACAGAGACACAACAGTTACGACTGTTTGAATTAACATACAAATCCTATATAAGAGACTCAGCCTGATTTTATAATAAGTACAAAAAAACAGACTCTGTTAGCTGGGATAAATTAAACCAGAAAATAAAAGACGTTTTGGTAGATATGAAATATCAGGGGCTTTTATTTAGAGATATGATCCCCTATTTTGAAAAAAATGAAATAAATGAAGTCATTGCATTAATAAAAAGCAGGCCTGTGCTAACTGATTATGAAAGATCCAGAAACAGAATCGGTTTTTTAAAAGGTAACTAATAATGATTATTAGAAAAATGATTATATTTATGCTGTTTGCTGTCACTTTCAATTGCAAAGCTGAGAGGCTTGATGAGCATAACAGCAACTACTCATTCAGTGGTAATGAATACACTATTTATATCAAAAGTAATTGCCCTGATAGTTTAATATGCGACAAGCTAACCGGTCATTTTATAAACAAAACAAAAAAAGAAGACTTTTACTTAAATAACGGAATAACTATAAATATTGGTTATGATAATAATCTGAGAGGCTTTGTATTTACAGACAAAAACATTGAATACATAATAAGACAACCTTCAGAGGAAAACATCGGTGAATCAGACAAATGGATACTTATCATCCATAAAAAAGGCACTGATTATATTGACAGTGAGGTAAATAAGGCTCTGTTTTCAGAAGTCGGGGATATTGAGTTTCTGAGTTCGGTGTCAGGATAACAGCAGAAAAGGCGGACAGGTTGTTCTGCCGCCTTAAGGAAAAAATGGATTTAATGGGTTATTTCACTTTGAGAGATAAGATAGCTGTCTACCTGACTCATTGAACATTCCTCATTCGAGGCATCACTGTTGGTAATCACCTGGTAGGTTTTCCCATATTATCATCATAGGGTCATTATGCTTTTTTTATAAAAGTGACATCTGACCCTGAGTTGGTTGTATTATCAACAATTTTTTTTGATTTTTCCAGAAATAACCAAAAAACATGATGCATTGAAAATCAATAGTGATTCTTGTTAAGCATTTTCTTATAGTATAGTATACAGGCAGAATAATAATCTTAAATGGAATTAAAATATGTCTACTGATAAGTTTTGCAAAATAGACAAAACAGGGTTTCCTAAATTTACATTATTTGATACAGCAAGATACAAAATCCTGCCTGGCAATCCTCGTTTTGTTACCGGTGACTATTACTTATGGGCATACAAAGCTGCATATTTGACATATCACAGAGATTTAATTATCAGGATAGCACAAGAAGAAAAAATACCTGTTCTGCTTTTAGCTGGAGTCGCTGTTTCCGAAGTCGGCGGTGCGCCCGACAGATTGAAATCTATGGGGGTTTTACAGTTCCGACAGATCATAATTGATCTGATGCGTGGAGATAACTCTGCATCAAATGCAACTTCCGTAGGGTTAATTGCAATGCAAATAAAAGTCGCAGCTGAAACTATAGGTCTGGATCCAAAAACGTTGAACATGAGTCAACAGAACAGATTAGCAGCATGTCTGCTTTCTGATTCCTTTAACATTAGAGTTGTTGCCCAACATCTCAGAAAACTGGTTTTGTTTGACAACCCAAAAATAAAAGATACTACACAATTATCTGACCAACAAATAATATTAGCAGGTTCCCGCTATAACCGTGGAATTGAAAGAAACAGATCGGATTTTATAAATTCCATATCCGTTCCAAAAGGAGACCCTCGAAGGGAATATAGTTCATACGGTCGTCGTATCATAGAAAAGAAAGAAACAATCAATAGGATAATACGAGGCTGACAATGAAAAAAATTATCATCTTATTTTACTGTATTATTTTATTTCCTGTTATTTATATTTTATCTTCATTTAAAGAAGAGTCTTTCATTGATGGTAATGAGATAAAAAATGCCTGTATGGCTTACAAAGTCTTTGTAGTTGATGATATAAGGGATTTTACTGTTACTCTTACTTTAATACTGTTGATTCCTGTATTTTTTTATTTAAAAAAAACCAAATTTCGGGACGCTAAATTCACTCTTTTAATAATAGCGTTATTACTCTATAGCTTGTGGCGATTTTATATCAGGCTAAATTTTTGCCATATTTAAAGCCTGACCCATCAGGTCAGAGTGAAATACGAAGACAAGCCATATTACATCCCTAACTGCCTTTCCAACACCATAGGTGAATGATGGAAAACTACAGTCAACTTGACCAATTGATCCAGGGCTACTTCAATCAGGATGCCGATCTGATTAATGATGGTAATGATACCATTGAAGATATAACCAGGTTATTCACAAAAACGGCGCACAGATGGGTACTGGAAGAACTGATAATGGAGATCGATGACTTTGTTATAGCCGATAAAAACAGGTTAAATGAAAAATTTAATCGTCGTTATGGTTCTGATTTTTCTCCCGAACTCTGGGAAACCACAGCGTATGATTTTTTGATGACAGTGCGCAGCATAGCAGCCTTATCCAAATCAAATTAAAAAATTACGGCAATGCCGTAAGCAATAGCCCCCCAAATAAACGACACCGGACGACAGTAATCGGCAGTCCGGTAATCTTTAACTTTATAAAAACTCAGCGCCCTTTCTTTTTACGCCCGGGCTGAGTAAAGCGCTTACGCGCACCGGCATTCGCTGCCGGTTTATCGCCATGTTTCGCCCCTGCGCTGGCAGGCTTTTTCGCTGCCGGTTTTGCCTGCGGTTTTTTCGCGGCTTTATTGTCTTCCGACGAGGAATTTTCCAGCAGCTTAAACAGGTCGATCAGTTCGTCATCGGTCAGATCGCGCCATTCGCCCAACGGTATCCCTTTCAGGTTCACGTTCATAATCCGCGTGCGTTCAAGACGCGTCACTTCATAACCAAAGTGCTTACACATACGGCGGATCTGGCGGTTCAGCCCCTGCACCAGGGTAATACGGAAGACAAACGGCGCTTCCTGCTTCACTTTGCATTTTTTGGTGACCGTACCCAGCATCGGTACACCGGCCCCCATACCGCGAATAAACTCATCGGTAATTGGCTTATCTACCGTCACCACGTACTCTTTTTCGTGGTTATTACCGGCGCGCAGAATTTTATTCACCAGATCGCCATGATTGGTGAGGAAGATCAGCCCCTGCGAGTCTTTATCCAGCCGCCCGATGGGAAACACGCGTTTACTGTGGTTAACAAAATCACTGATATTGTCACGCTCGCCCTCTTCCATAGTGGTAATAATCCCCACCGGCTTATTCAGCGCAATCAGTACCAGATCCTCTTCATTGCGTGGCTCGATCAGCTGGCCGTTAACTTTCACCACGTCACCGGCAAATACCTGACAGCCAACGCTGGCGCGTTTGCCGTTAATAAATACATTGCCCTGTTCAATATAGCGATCGGCGTCGCGGCGCGAGCAGATCCCGCTTTCACTGATGTATTTGTTCAGACGGGTGGATAAGTTCGACTGCATGGTTCCTCCAGAAAAAAAGGACTATACCTTAAATTTTGCACCAGCAAAAAGAAAACCCCGCAGGCTGGCGGGCAGCATGCGGGGTTGAACCCTGACGGGCGGATTACTGCAGCAGCGAGATATCCGCCACCTGCAGGAACAGCTCACGCAGGTTAGCCAGCAGCGTCAGACGGTTAATACGCACCTGCGCATCGTCGGCATTCACCATCACTGAATCAAAGAAGGCATCCACGCTTTCACGCAGCTGCGCCAGCTCGATCAGTGCTTCCTGGTAACGGCCTTCGGCAAAGTACGGTGCCAGCTTGCTGCTTAGCGCGCTCACGTAGGTGGCCAGTTTGATCTCCGCATTTTCTTTCAGCAGCGAGGCCTGCACGCTGTCATTCAGCGGCTCGGTCACTTTCGCCAGAATGTTGGAGACGCGCTTATTGGCCGCTGCCAGCGCCGCCGCTTCATCCAGAGTACGGAAGTGCGATACCGCCAGCATACGGGCGTTAAAGTCTGCCGGACGGGTTGGACGACGCGCCAGCACCGCCTGCAGGGTATCCACGCTGTGACCTTCTTCCTGATACCAGCTGCGGAAGCGGCCGAGCATAAAGTCCACCACCTCATCCACCACCTTCGCGTTGCTGAGTTTGGCACCGTACAAATGCACCGCTTCTTCGGTCAGGGTTTGCAGGTCCAGCGGCAGGTTTTTCTCGACGATAATACGCAGCACGCCCAGCGCCGCACGGCGCAGCGCAAACGGATCTTTATCGCCTTTTGGATGCTGACCGATACCAAAGATGCCCGCCAGGGTATCCATCTTATCGGCAATTGCCAGCGCGCAGGCTACCGGGTTAGACGGCAAATCGTCACCGGCAAAGCGCGGCTGATACTGCTCGTTCAGCGCCACCGCCACGTCTTCTGCTTCGCCGTCCAGACGCGCGTAGTGCATTCCCATTACGCCCTGAGTGTCGGTGAATTCAAACACCATATTGCTCATCAGGTCGCATTTGGAGAGCAGACCGGCGCGGGTAGCATGATTGACATCCGCCCCGATCTGTTTGGCAATCCAGCCTGCCAGTTCTTCAATACGGTTAGTTTTGTCGCGCAGAGTACCCAGCTCTTTCTGGAACAGTACGGTTTCCAGACGCGGCAGGTTATCTTCCAGGCGGTGCTTACGGTCGGTATGAAAGAAGAACTCGGCATCGGCCAGACGCGGACGCACCACTTTTTCGTTACCGGCGATAATCTGCTGCGGATCCGAGGATTCAATATTGGTGACAAAGATAAAGTTTGGCAGCAGTTTGCCCGCGTTGTCGTACACCGGGAAATACTTCTGATCCCCTTTCATGGTGTACACCAGCGCTTCAGCGGGCACCGCGAGGAACTTTTCTTCAAACTTCGCCGTCAGCACTACCGGCCATTCCACCAGCGAGGTCACTTCTTCCAGCAGGCTGTCGCTGAGATCGGCAACGCCACCAATCTTCTGCGCCGCCGCTTCGGCACCGGTGCGAATAGCCGCTTTACGTGCGTTGTAATCGGCCTGCACTTTACCGCGCTCCAGCAGGATTTGCGGATACTGATCGGCGTGGTCGATGGTAATTTCAGCTTCACCCATAAAGCGGTGACCGCGCAGGGTGCGCGCGCTGTCAATGCCAAGGATGGTCGCCGGGATCAGCGCATCGCCCAGCAGCAGGGTCACGGTATGCACCGGACGCACAAACTGCACCTCGGACGCGCCCCAGCGCATCAGTTTTGGAATGGGCAGACGGCTTAACGCGCCGGCGATCATGCCCGGCAGCAGCGCGGTGGCGCTTTCGCCCTTCACCTGCGCCCGGTACAGCAGCCATTCACCTTTATCGGTGCTCAGGCGTTCAGCCTGGTCAACGGTAATGCCACAACCACGCGCCCAACCTTCCGCCGCCTTAGTAGCAACGCCGTTAGCATCAAACGCCGCCGCAATGGCCGGGCCACGTTTTTCCACTTCACGATCGGGCTGTGCCGCACTCAGGCTGGCGACTTTCAACGCCAGGCGGCGTGGAGTGGCAAACCAGCTCACCTCGCCGTGTGCCAGGCCGGCGTTATCCAGCTCTGCCGTGACGTTGGCAGCAAAGGCTTCTGCCAGGCTGCGCAGCGCTTTTGGAGGCAGCTCTTCGGTGCCGATTTCCACCAGCAAAGTTTGTTCTGTCATGGCTGCCTCTTATTTCTGGTTATTACACATCGGGAAGCCCAGCGCCTCACGCGAGGCATAGTAGGCTTCCGCAACCGCTTTGGTCAGGGTACGGATACGCAGAATATAGCGCTGACGCTCAGTCACCGAGATCGCCTTGCGCGCATCCAGCAGGTTAAAGCTGTGCGCCGCTTTCAGAATGCGTTCATAGGCAGGCAGCGGCAGCGGTTTTTCCAGCGCCAGCAGCTTCTGAGCTTCTTTCTCGTATTGATCAAAGCAGGTGAACAGGAAATCAACATCAGCGTATTCAAAGTTATAGGTAGACTGCTCTACCTCATTCTGATGGAACACATCGCCGTAGGTGGTTTTACCCAGCGGGCCATCGCTCCACACCAGATCGTAGACGCTGTCCACGCCCTGAATATACATCGCCAGACGCTCCAGACCATAGGTGATCTCACCGGTTACCGGCTTACACTCCAGGCCGCCAACCTGCTGGAAGTAGGTAAACTGCGTCACTTCCATACCGTTCAGCCACACTTCCCAGCCCAGACCCCAGGCTCCCAGGGTTGGGTTTTCCCAGTTGTCTTCCACAAAGCGGATATCGTGTACCGTTGGGTCCAGCCCCAGCTGCTTCAGCGAGCCGAGGTACAGCTCCTGAATATTGTCCGGCGATGGCTTGATGATCACCTGGAACTGATAGTAGTGCTGCAGACGGTTGGGGTTTTCGCCATAGCGGCCGTCGGTCGGGCGGCGTGACGGCTGCACATAGGCGGCGGCAATCGGCTCCGGACCGAGCGCCCGCAGACAGGTCATCGGGTGAGAGGTGCCGGCACCGACTTCCATATCCAGTGGCTGAATAATCGTGCAACCCTGGCTGGCCCAGTAATCCTGTAAGGTCAGGATCAGTCCCTGAAAGGTCTTGGTATCAAACTTTTGCATGTTGATTTCGCACGCGATACGAGTAGTTATAAAAAGTGGCTGGCAGTATACCCCTGACCATAAGGATCACCAAAAAGGTAATCATCAGAACAGGCGGTTCCAGCCAACTTTTTTAACAGAAAAACCCGCTGCGGGTTAGCTGCCGGCCTTGCGCTCCTCCGCGCGACGACGACCGGAGGTAGTCAGCGGATGCAGGCGGTTGATACGCGGCTTCATAATCACCCCTGGCATGCGCACTAAACGGCGACGATTAGGATTAGCACGCGGGCGTTCATGCCACAGTTTCAGGGTGATTACCGTCAGTGCCAGCAGCGCCGTAATGCCGTTGGCACCCATCACCGGAATATCGTGCATCCGGTAGCCATACCAGGTCCAGCAGGAGACGCCAAAGAACAGCGCCGCCCACATCCCCAGCGACAGGGCGCTGGTATCTTTATTTTTCAGAATATGCAGCACCTGCAGGCAGAAAGATCCGGTGGTGACCCAGGCCGCCAGGGTACCCAGCCACACCGGCCACGGCGACAGAAAGATAACCGCCAGCAGTGCCAGCACCAGGGTAGCGACCACAATTAACAGATTTTTCATTTGCCACCTCCCGCGCTCAACGGATTAGCCGACGCGTAAGGCAAAGTAGCAGAGGAAAAAAGGGGCTTTTGTCGCGGGGAAAAGGCACTGATGGCACGCAGCAGATTGAGATGTTTTTTGCGCAATTTTTTATCCTTAATCTGAAACAGATAATGACAATGTTACATGTAACTTTAGCACAGAATCTCAACCCTGCGGTTTAGCACCGGGACAGTTTCCCGCTGCAATCCGCCGGTGCTATACTCGCCCACGCTTTCCCTGCGATAAAGGAAGATCGTCGTCTCAGGTGAGGCGGCCGGACTTCAAATCCGGTTTCGGCCGCCAGCGGTCCCGGCCAGGTTCGACGCCTGTGATCTTCCGCCAGCGGGCAGGATTTATATTGCCAGTAAGCGCAAACAGCGCGCTGATATTCACGCAATACAACGTCAGATGACCCCGACGCTTCAGGGCTATCGATCAAAGGTTTTGTGATGGATGATGAGCGGCTAAAACACCCGCCGGCGGGTTCATCCGCAGCACCTGACTACTTTGATGAGATGCTGGAACGCATCCGTGATATCCGTTCCAGCGAACGGCGGGTATATATAGTTAGTTTGCCGGGTAGCAAAAGCATTTAAAAGAGGCGGAAGGAGAAAAGGATATAGCCGGTTTGGTACAGTGGGAAAAAATAAAAAGTAGCTGCCCCTCAATTTCCGGTTTGCTAATCATCTGGCAACATTAACGACAATAAAAAAATGATTTTTTTAATTAATTAACCATCCAAACTCCCTCTCACCGGCAAACCTGATAATAACGGCCATAACTGCCCATCATCTCAAATTTCGCGCAGGAATTTCTTCATTCTACCGATTCTATACTGCATGTACACTGGGTTTATTTGGATAAGGTAATGAGAGTAAAGAATTCACAAAGAAAAAAAGTAAAAGCCAAAACACTGATGTTGATATCTATTTTTGTCACCATCACTGTCGGATTTATGGTGACAATAGGGCTTTTGAGCTGGCATTCAATGGCTCAGCAGGAAGTCGTAGCGAAAAAGCACCTGCAGCAGATTGCTTTAACCGAGTCACTGCGTGTCAGACAGCAGTTCGATTCCGCGCTGGTTGCGGCGCGCGATCTGGGAAACAGTGCACGATCGCTGCGCGAATCCGGCCTGACCGATCGTAACGGTCTGAACCAGCTTCTGACCGACTATTTGCGGGTAAATAATGATTTCCTGTCAATGTCACTGGCTTTTGAAGCCAATGCCTTTGATGGCAGAGATGCGGATTTTGCCGGGCAGCCGGATCAGAACCCCGCCGGACGCTTCGCGCGCTACGTTGACCGGGACAGCAACGGGGTACCTGAACTGCATAATCTGGTGGACTTCGAAACACCAGGCAGTGGTGACTACTATCTTTTGCCCCGCCAGCGCCACAAAGATGTGATCATCGAACCTTATATCTATCCCTATAAAGGCGTGGACGTGATGCTGACCTCCATCGCTGCGCCCATTATGCATAACGGCAAATTTCTGGGTTCCGTCTCGTCCGATTTTTCGCTGACGACGTTGCAAAATACCATTGGAGCCATTAAACCGTGGGCCGGCAGCGGCTATGCCATCCTTTTGTCAGCGCACAATAGTATTATCGCCAGCCCCGACAAAGCATCCATAGGTAAACCTTATCAGGGCACGTCCGGTGGGCTTGAAGTAGCTCGCTATGACGATCCTGAACTCAAGGAACCGGCATTTATCACCTGGCAAAGCATTGCCGTAGGCAATAGCGACACGCCGTGGAAACTGGCTATCATCACGCCAGTCAGCGTTGTGATGGCCGAGGCCTGGCACGAACTGGTGAATGGCCTGCTATTGATGGTGCTGAGCATTGTGATTGTCAGTGTAGTGGTGGCTATGGTGTTCACGCGTAAAGTCGACCGTCCGGTCGGTGGTGAGCCTTCTGAGGCATCAGAAATCGCTCTGGCAGTAGCTCGTGGCAATCTCAGCAATACCATTCCGGTTCGTGAAAATGACAAATACAGTATCTTCTACGCTCTGCATGCTATGCAAATGCAGTTACAGCGCATAGTTGGCAGCATTAATGATGCCAGTAATTTTGTGCGTTCAGGCAGTAGCGAAATTGCCACAGGTAACCTTGATCTCGCCTCGCGTACCGAGGAGCAGGCAGCAGCCATTGTTGAAACCGCTGCCAGCATGGAACAAATTTCAATAACGGTAAAAAATAACGCCGAAAGCGCTCACAAAGCGACCATTCTGACAGAAAAAGCCGCAGAAATTGCCGGGCAGGGCGAAGATCTGGTGGATCAAGTCGTGGACGTGATTTCGAAAATCGATGAAAGCTCGCAAAAAATAGGTGACATCAACAGCATCATCGATGGTATTGCCTTCCAGACTAATATCCTCGCCCTTAATGCCGCGGTAGAGGCAGCGCGGGCAGGAGAGCAGGGACGGGGCTTTGCTGTAGTAGCGGGGGAAGTTCGTAGCCTGGCACAACGCAGTGCCAGTGCGGCAAAAGAAATTTCAACGTTGATTACCGAGTCGACTGTGCGGGTCAACAAAGGCGTTGCACTGGTTAATGACACCGGAGCGATGATGAAGGAGATCATCAATGCAGTATCGAATGTACATTCGGTGATCAATGAAATTGTGCAGGCGCTGGATGAACAAAACAAAGGTATTAACCAGGTGAGCGTGGCGGTTAATCAGATGGACAGCGCCACTCAGCAAAATTCTGCCCTGGTACAGCAGATATCTGCCGCCGCGACCTCACTGGAGGAGCAGGCTAAAGCACTGGAAGAGACGCTGCTGTTTTTTACCAGTAATGAGGAACTGACTTAATCCGTTATGGCGATATCGCAGGGCGTTAGCCACTAACGCCCGTTATCCTTAATTGTAGCTGCTGGTGATAATCATGCACGCTGATCCCCAGATGCTGGCGAAACAGGCGCGTCAGATGGCGGGGGCTGACATGAGCCGTGGCGGCGATTTCCGCCAGTGACCAGGCGCGCTGCGGCTGTAAGGTCAGCGTATCCTGGGCGCGATGCAGCGCCGGATGCAGATGATTACGAAAACGCAGCCAGGGTGACAGCTGCGGATCGTCGCCGGAGCGGCGAAACCAGATAACCATCTCGCGGGCAACGGCCAGCGCGGTCTGTGCGCCACACAGGCGATTAATCAGATGCAGGGTCAAATCAATACCGGTGCTGATCCCGGCACTGGTCCAGATGCCGCGATCTTCAATAAAAATACGGTTTTCTTTAATAATGGCGTCGGGTTCTGCAGCTTTTAGCCGCCCGATCACGTCATGATGGGTGGTACATTGCACACCGCGCATTAATCCGGCACGCGCCGCCAGCAGGGTACCTGAACAGATACACACCAGCGTCACCCGTCCGGCATGGATCGCCGGCTGCATGCGCATCAGCCAGTGGCAGACGCTCAGCGCCTGAGGCGTATCAAACCCTACCCCGGAGTCGCAGACTCCCGGGATCACCAGTAAGCTGCCGTCCGGCAGCTTTTCAGGTAATGGCTCAATCTGACTAATCACCATATCAACCGAAGTGGTAACACTGCTGTCCGCCCCGATATAACGTAAAGCGAAAGCCTCACCGGCGAGCCTGAAGGTTTCCGCCGGGCCGGTGATATCCAGCATCATTACCCCTGGCAGGGTGACAAACCAGACGGGGATGGTCATTTCAGCTTAACTCCTGCAGACACTGTTCAACGCTACGGATTGCGGCAAAACGATTAATTAACATGCACTCGGTGCGATGCTTTATCTCATCCTCATTCAGCGTGATCCCCTTGTGCTGCATTGGAAAGGTCATGGTCGCTTCCGTAATATAGCTCACCTGGTAACCGAGATCGGAAGCCACCCGTGCCGTGGTTTCACAACACTGCTCGCTACGGATACCGCTAATGAACACGGTTTCTGCTTTCGCAAGGAAAGAGTCGTGCTGTCCCCTGAGTTTTAGGAGGATTAAGAATATTTAGTAAGGAAAGACGGGTGCTATCCTCCTGAGCTTTGGGAGGATTAAGAATGGTTGCGATGAGTAACAATCCTAATACAAGTAGGATCGTATGGATGGACATGGTCCGGGGCAGCATGATTTTACTTGTTATAATTCATCACTGGATATCCAGAGTTAATGAATACGATTCACTATCATCGATGGGTATTTATCAGGCAATTTATAATATAAAAATATTCTTCGCCCCTTTTAGAATGGAGTTGTTATTTTTCCTTTCCGGATTAATCGTTCGTAAATCAATCAAGAAAGATAAAAATGAATTTATAAATGGAAAAATAAAAAACGTCCTGTACCCGTATATAATATGGTCTTGTATATACCTTGTAGCAATGACCTACAAACATATGTTTTCCGGCGAAACCAGACAGGTGATCGAATACGTTTTTAGAATAACAACAGGGACATGTGATTTAACATGGTTCCTTTATTTTTTATTTGTTTATTTTATGATATCAAGGGTCATTTTAAATAAAGAGGTAAATCCTTTTATTGTTTTATTTATTTGCTTCGCATGCATTATGATAATTCCTGATCTTGGCTTTTATAAAAGTTTAGAGGTTGATTTCATCAAAGAAAGTGATTTGTTTTATTATTTCATTTTTTTCTATTTGGGATGTATCCTGGGAATTAAGGGTGTTGATATTCCTGGTTTATCAAAAAGAAAGCCAATACTGTTGTTATCCATCGCCAGCTTAATAGTCGTGGAGATGATAAATTTTCAGGCAAACACCTTCAAAACAAGTATTGTATATTTACCTTTCGTTTTAATGGCAATCCCTCTGCTTGTTGTAACAGGTGGTTTGATATCAAAGGTAAGCGCAGTAAGGAAGATACTGGGCCATCTGAGTATAAACTCTATTGTTTATTACTTATCACACTACATTCTTATAATGATATACTTCAAGGCATTTAGCATATCTAAAATCAATGAGCAGATATATTGCCCGTTAGTTTTAATATTAACACTATTAAGCGGGTATTTTATAGTGAGGGCAAAAAGGAAATTTAATTTAATAAACCTTTTATTTACACCTAAATTATTAACTCTTAAACCATCTGTAACATAAATAATATAGATATTTTTTGAGCCTGTAATTTAAGTTGTGAATCTGCCTGTTTTTGATATCTTCACTCCGGTAAAGGAGACAGGCAGATTATGGACGAAAAAGAAACTCAAAACCCTTGCGGCTGAACTGGCTAAAGGACTAAAAAAAAGCGATCTTAACCATTTTTTGGTTAAGAAGAATCAAACGCGTATCACGCAGATGGACAGCCAGATTTTGTCCCTGTACGCCAAAGGTATGACCACCTGCGAAATCGTCGCCACGTTCAAAGCCTTCAGGATCTGAACGCTTCATTTAAATTGTAAAAGTTGCCGTTCGTGCTTCACTTACCCAAATCATAAGGTCAGCTGCTCGCGCTGCTGTGCCCTTCTCATCTGGCGCGCCGAGGAAAATCCGGCCGCCAGCGCCGCTTTTTCAAAACTGTCTCCCAGTTGCAGATGCTGTTGCGCTAATGCCAGCTGCAGCTGCTGGTGATAATCATGCACGCTGATCCCCAGATGCTGGCGAAACAGGCGCGTCAGATGGCGGGGGCTGACATGAGCCGTGGCGGCGATTTCCGCCAGTGACCAGGCGCGCTGCGGCTGTAAGGTCAGCGTATCCTGGGCGCGATGCAGCGCCGGATGCAGATGATTACGAAAACGCAGCCAGGGTGACAGCTGCGGATCGTCGCCGGAGCGGCGAAACCAGATAACCATCTCGCGGGCAACGGCCAGCGCGGTCTGTGCGCCACACAGGCGATTAATCAGATGCAGGGTCAAATCAATACCGGTGCTGATCCCGGCACTGGTCCAGATGCCGCGATCTTCAATAAAAATACGGTTTTCTTTAATAATGGCGTCGGGTTCTGCAGCTTTTAGCCGCCCGATCACGTCATGATGGGTGGTACATTGCACACCGCGCATTAATCCGGCACGCGCCGCCAGCAGGGTACCTGAACAGATACACACCAGCGTCACCCGTCCGGCATGGATCGCCGGCTGCATGCGCATCAGCCAGTGGCAGACGCTCAGCGCCTGAGGCGTATCAAACCCTACCCCGGAGTCGCAGACTCCCGGGATCACCAGTAAGCTGCCGTCCGGCAGCTTTTCAGGTAATGGCTCAATCTGACTAATCACCATATCAACCGAAGTGGTAACACTGCTGTCCGCCCCGATATAACGTAAAGCGAAAGCCTCACCGGCGAGCCTGAAGGTTTCCGCCGGGCCGGTGATATCCAGCATCATTACCCCTGGCAGGGTGACAAACCAGACGGGGATGGTCATTTCAGCTTAACTCCTGCAGACACTGTTCAACGCTACGGATTGCGGCAAAACGATTAATTAACATGCACTCGGTGCGATGCTTTATCTCATCCTCATTCAGCGTGATCCCCTTGTGCTGCATTGGAAAGGTCATGGTCGCTTCCGTAATATAGCTCACCTGGTAACCGAGATCGGAAGCCACCCGTGCCGTGGTTTCACAACACTGCTCGCTACGGATACCGCTAATGATAACGTGCCGGATCCCCTGCTGCTGTAACCACTGGTGCAGACCTGAATCCGTCAGCGCGTTATGTACCCGTTTTTGTACGCTCAGGGCAGCCCGATGCTGCAGGAATGGCAGCCGTCTGACCAGCCCGGAATCGAGGGAAAAGGGTCCGTCATACTCAATATGAAACACATCAACTATCGGCACGTTCTTTTGCTGGCACCCGGTAATTAACTGATTCAGCGCCTGCTCAAACGCAGGTGCATACGCAGATTCAGCATAACCACGCTGATAAAAAGACTGCTGGGCATCGATCACTAACAGTACGCTGTCGGTCATTTCAGGACTCCCTCTGATAAAGTGGAAGCCCATCATGACCGGGTATCTGTCAGAAGATAAGGCCAGAAAAGGACAGACTGCTATCCTGACGGGACATCATCCAGGTTAACAGCCTTATTCCCTTTTATGACTTACCTCCGCCACCAGCGCCAGCAGTCCACCACGATAAGCAACAGCAGACTGATGCCCATCACCGGCAGGGCGATACCCAGCAGCACAGCAATCACCAGCGCCAGCGTTTTTTGCGGCCCGTTCATTGTCAGCCAGGCCCCGCACAGCGTTGCCAGCGGATTGCCACTGGCCGCTGCCGGGCGACGCAGCCACCACAGGCGATATCCCAGTACAATCAGGCTGCACAGCCCCACGCCGAGAAACGCCAGCAGCAGCTGATTTGCCAGGCCAAACAGCCCCCCCATATGGGCATCCACGCCCCAGCGGGTCAGTTTGGCGGCCAGCGGAAAGTCAGCAAAATAAATATGATCAATCACCGCAAAGGTGCGGGGATGCACGGATACCGCATCCACCTGTACCGGCCAGCGGTGATCGATTTCCGTCACCGTCCAGGCTTTATCTGCTGCCTTTGGCTGACGCAGCTCGATTTTACCCGCGCTAATCCCGGCAGCCCGGGCCGCCTGCAGCACCCGATCCCAGTCACTGTCGGCAACATTGACGCTCAGTGGCGTTGGCATCGGCATCCCCGGCCAGTGCCCGGCATGATGCGCCATCATATGGTGCTCAGCATGGGGATCGGCAGGGGCGGCAGGCAGGCTGCCATCCAGCCGGGTATTCACCTGCGGTGTCAGCCAGTTCAGGGCGGTGCGCAGAGTATTGATATTGTCTCCCGCCCACTTTGACCAGGTCAGTCCGGTAGCGGAGAAAAACAGCAGCCCCAGCACCAGCGTCAGCCCCAGAGTGGTGTGCCAGCGGCGGGCTCTGCGCACACCACTCGCTTTGCGTCCTGAGCGCCCTGCCCACCACAGCACTACGCCCCCCAGCGCGGCAACCCACAGCCAGCTGGCGGCCAGCTCGCTATAGATGCGTCCGGGCTCACCCAGCAATAAACCCCGGTGCAGCTGATCGAGCCACATGCGCAGTGGCAGGATGCCGGAGGTGCCATACACCGTCATATCGCCCTTAATCGCCAGCGAATACGGATCTACAAATACCGCCCGGGATTCAGATGCCCCCAGATGCTCACTGGCAAACTGCACCCGGGTGGTTTCCCCCGGTTCAGGAGCCGGGCGCAGCGCAGAGATACTCAGTTCACGTCCGGCGTATTTACGGGCAGCATCGATC
Organism: uncultured Erwinia sp.; assembly: GCA_945290265.1. GTDB lineage: Bacteria > Pseudomonadota > Gammaproteobacteria > Enterobacterales > Enterobacteriaceae > Erwinia. Next base: position 48,450 of record CALYQW010000006.1, on the reverse strand, counting down.
TGCGCTGACAGCGGCTGTGCCTGCCCGGTAACGGTGGCGGTTAGCGCGTCTTTAAACAGCAGGTTTTCCAGCTGCGGCGTCAGCACATACAGGGTGCCGGTTAAGGCGGCGATAAAAATAAAGGGCGCGATAAACAGACCAATATAAAAGTGCAGGCGCCGCAACAAAACCAGACCACCGCCGGTTTTGGCCGGCAGATCGGACTTAAAATTTGACATAGGTAAACCATTTCAATTGCCATAAGAGAGCCGCAGCCAGTCAGATGCAGGCTGCTACGGATAATCTTCAGAGAACAATTAAACAGTCGGGGGGCCGCGTGGCTGCCAGGAAGCCGCGTGTAGCGCGCAGTAAAGTGATGGCATCAGGCGGGCGTGGGTCTGGCGCCAGCAAAACAGCAGCAGACGCAGCACCGGGATAAATGCCCACAGCAGCAGCGGAACGTGGATCAACAGTTCACAGTAGCCACAGGCATTGTCGTCTGGCGGCATACCACAGTCGCCGGAAGACACTGCAGCACAGTCGCTATCTGCCATCATGCCAGGCATCATCATCGCATGATGATGTTCCACCGCATGAGATGTGGTAAGCGGCGTCAGTAATCCCTCCCGCTGCAGATGCTGCGAGATAACCGGTGCCACTGACAGCATCACTGTCGCCAGCAGGGCAAGCCAGGCAGCCAGACGGGTAAGCGAACGGGGGAAAGACATTATCCGGTAAAGCAACGACTCGGGTTAACGGCGTACAGGGCGGGAATAGTAATACCTGTAAGGCGCAGAGTCCAGGCTGTAGCCAGCCTCCGCCTTACCGGCAGAGGCCGTTAGCACTATTTTGCCAGCAGTTCAGGGATTTTCGGTACTTCCGGTGCGTTATCAATATCGCTTTGCGTCATGCGAAACGCCTGCGGGTAATGCTCGCGCCGGGTACGGCGCTGCGGTTCAGTATCGCGCCAGGTGTATAAACAGTGCTGACACTGAAATACCGTCCAGACACCGGCAACCGGTGAGGTTGCCATAGTTTCAATCCGTTCATCGGCACAACGTGGGCAGATCATCGTTTGCTCCTTATTGGCGTTTCGCCAGCAGTGCGGTCAGTTTTTCAACCCATTCAGCGGTTTCCGGCAGATCTTTTACCGGCTGGCTGTAATGGCCGCGAGTATCCGGTGCCACCGGGGTGGTGGCATCAATAATCAGTTTGTCGGTAATTCCCGCCGGGCTGGAGCCGGGATCCAGTTCCAGTACCGACATATTGGGCAGCTGCACCAGATCGCCGGCCGGATTGACCTTTGAGGAGAGCGCCCACATTACCTGCGGCAGATTAAAGGGATCGACGTCTTCATCCACCATAATCACCATTTTGACGTAGCCCAGGCCGTGCGGGGTGGTCATGGCGCGCAGTCCCACCGCGCGGGCAAAGCCGCCATAGCGTTTTTTGGTGGAGATAATCGCCAGTAATCCGTGGGTATACATGGCGTTAACCGCCTGCACTTCGGGGAATTCGGCCTTCAGCTGCTGGTAGAGCGGTACGCAAGTTGCCGGCCCGATCAGATAATCAATCTCGGTCCAGGGCATCCCCAGATAGAGCGATTCATAGATCGGCTTCGTGCGATACGACACTTTATCAATGCGTACCACCGTCATTCTGCGTCCGCCGGAGTAGTGGCCGGTAAACTCACCAAACGGCCCTTCAATTTCGCGCCTGCGCCCTTCGATCACCCCTTCGAGAATCACTTCCGATCCCCAGGGCACATCAAACCCGGTCAGCAGTGCCCGGGTAATCGGATAAGGGCTTTCACGCAGCGCTCCGGCCATCTCATATTCCGACTGATCGTATTTCAGCGGCGTCGCGCCCATCAGGGTAATAATCGGGTCATTGCCGAGGGTGATCGCCACCGGCAAATCTTCACCACGCTCTTCGGCCTTGTGCAGATGCAGCGCGATATCGTGCATCGGCACCGGCTGTAAACCCAGCTTACGTTTGCCTTTGACCTCCATGCGGTAAATACCAACGTTCTGTTTGCCAAAGTGCTGCGGGTCAAGGGGATCGCGTGACACCACGCAGGCCTTATCCAGATAAAAGCCGCCGTCACCGTCATTCAGGCGGAACAGCGGCAGCAGCTCAAACAGGTTGATATCATCACCATCCAGACTGTTTTCTGCCCAGGGGGGATTATCCCGGCGCACTGGCGTTACCGGAAACTTATCCCAGCGGCGGATAAATTCATCAATCTGCTGTTTTACCGGGGTATTGGGTGGTAAACCCAGCGAAATCGCATGGTTCGGCCAGGAGCCGATGGTATTCATTACCACATGGGCATGGTGGAAGCCCTTAATCCGGGTAAAGGAAATGGCCGGAGCCCCTTCCCCAATACGCCCGGTTGCGTTAGCTGCCGCCGCAATATCCGGCTCAGCCTGTACTTCTTCTTCAATTTCCAGCAACTGCCCCTGTTCATTCAGAGCATGCAAAAAACTGCGCAGATCGTCAAACGCCATGATAAATGCTCCTTATTGCTCCCAGGATTATTGTTCGTACACGAACTAATTAAATTAAAATAGACTCAAATATCGGCCAATACAAGTCTCCATTCTCAGGTTTTGGTTCTCAGGAATTAGTACTCCCGGAGGCTGATACCTTATAATCAGTCAGTTATCCGGTAGAGAGGCGGCATCTTTTATGCAAAAAGAACTGAGCAACGTATTCTTTCATCTGATGCGTGAACTGATGCAGGAACATACCGCACGCTGGCAAAAATCGCTGCCTGACCTTACCAAACAGCAATATTCGGTGCTGTGCGCAGTGGCTGAGCAGCCGGGCATTGAGCAGCTGGAACTGATGACCGCTGCGCTCAGCAGCAAAGCCACCCTGGCCGATCTGCTGATGCGCATGGAGAACAAGCGTCTGATTGAGCGCCGCCAGGGAGAAAGCGATCGGCGCAGGCGCTTTATTTTTCTGACCGCAACGGGCACGACAGCCCTGAACGAAGCACGTCCGCTGGCACAGCAGGTGGATGATGTGTTTCTTAACCGGCTGGATAATCAGCAGCAGCAGCAAGTGGGTAAACTGCTGAAAAGGATGCTGGGAAGGGAGAGCGGTGATAAAGAATAACGGCTGAGCATAAGTTGTACGCAAAACCGCTTCTGTATGGAGATGGGGTACCCTCACGTTGCTGATGAAAACAGGACTGACATCGCGGTGCTTTAATCAACGGGGAACAGCTCAGGCGCCCAAAACAGAAACGCCACCTGATACGACTGCTTTACGTTACAAGAGAGAGCCTCGGATGCAGAAACTTCAACACAGCGTTGTTGCACAAAAGCGCGCACTAATAGCCGGTTCTGTCGGTAACTTTATCGAATGGTATGAGTTTGCTGTATATGGTTTTCTGGCCACGGTGATTGCCCGGAATTTTTTCCATTGGCAGGGAGAAACTGAACTAACCGGGCTTATCCTCACCTATGCGTCTTTTGCTATCGCTTTTTTCTTCCGGCCGCTGGGGGCGATCATTTTCGGTCGGATGGGCGACAGAGTGGGGCGTAAACCCACCCTGATATGCGTTCTGATTATGATGACGCTGGTCACCACGGCATTGGGGCTGGTACCCTCCTGGTCCAGTATCGGGGTCGCAGCACCGTTAATGATTACCGGACTGCGTATCCTCCAGGGATTATGCGCTGGCGGCGAGTACGGTGGCGCGGTATCGCTGATGACTGAATTTGCCCCGCGTGGAAAAAGAGGCTTATTTGGTGCCTGGCAGTCTTTTACTGTGGCGCTTGGTCTGCTGGCAGGGGCTGCTGTGGTGGCTCTGCTGTCCGCACTGCTGAGCCAGGAAGCTATGCTTCAATGGGGATGGCGCATTCCTTTTTTTCTGGCCCTGCCTCTGGGCGGAGTGGCCTTATGGATCCGCCTGCATATGGAAGAAACGCCCAGTTTCCTTCAACAGAAAAAATCGCAGATACCCGTATCACTTAAGACCAAAGCCAGTACGGGAGCAACATTTACCGCTATTCTTACCGGCATTTGCCGTCTGATGGGATGGTCAGCAGCGGGATATACCTATCTGGTTATTATGCCCACCTACCTCCAGTCGTCCCTGCATACCGGTTTTAACCAGGCACTATTGATTGCCGTGATTACCAATCTCGGCTTCGCCAGCACCATTATACCGGCAGGTATTCTCAGTGACAGAGTGGGAAGACGTAAGGTAATGGTGGCAGCTTCGGTTCTGTTACTGATACTGGCGCTTCCCCTGCTGAACCTGCTTCAGTCTGAATCCAGTACCCTGGCGGTAAAAGGAACAGTAGTATTTGTGGCCGGCGCGATAGTCGGTATGCTGGCGGGCCCCGGGCCAGCCATGTTGTCAGAAATGTTTCCCACCCGTGTACGCTATACCGGCCTCGGTCTCGCCTATTCACTGTCTAACGCCATTTTTTCCGGTTGTGCAGGACTGATTATTACCGGGCTTATCAAACACACCGGAAATCTGAATATACCGGCCTGGTACGTGATGATCACTGCCGCGGTCAGCATCTTTGCGCTGCTGACCCTGAATAAAGATGACCATCTCCGCTCGCTTAATAAGTGACCTTCTGCGGACAGAACAGGGCAATACCAGCGGTGATTCGACAGGCCAGGCCGGGATGATTAATGACCTCAGGATAGAGACAGTCAATGAATCCCTCCTGCATTTATACCCCTTTTTCCCTGCGTCCATTAACTCAGAAAAATCACTTTTTCTGGCGATAATTTGGCGTAAAATCGCGCTCACAATGTTAACAATATGTTTTATTTTTGTTTCAGTGGGTTCTGTATGTTAAGCAGGCTAACGGGGATCGTGGTCGCGTTGTTCGGCCTTACGATGCTGTGGATGGGGGGCGAGTTGCTGCTGGTGGGTGGCTCACCTTTCTATGTGGTGATAGCGCTGGGGCTACTGCTCACCGCAATCTTACTGTTTAAGAAAAAACCGGCAGCGCTGACTGTCTATGCCGTTGTTATGTGGATGGTGCTGGCATGAATGATTTATGAAGTCGGTTTTGATAAATGGCAATGGATCCCCCGCAGGGATTTAATCGGTTTAGTGGGTGTGTGGTTAGCCCTGCCGTGGACAGTGAAGGCACTGACCGGCGGTGCACGTCGTTTCCATGCTTTCCTCGGTAGCACCGTGGTGATTATGCTGCAGATCGTGGCCGGCTTAACGTTCTACGACCCTTATCCACAGTCGGGCCAGTTAACCAGTGAACGTCAGTCACAAGTTACTCAGGGTGCGGCACAGGACTGGAGCGCCTACGGTGGCACGGCGGCGGGTCAGCGTTTCTCCCAACTTGAGCAAATTAACAAAAACAATGTGAACCAGCTTGAGGTGGCATGGACGTACCACACCGGTGACTTGCGTAACAGCGATAAAGATGCAAGCGAATACACGTTCGAAGCAACGCCACTAAAAAGTCAATAATATGCTGTATCTCTGTACGCCTCATAATGAGGTTCATGCGTTAGACCCGCAGACAGGGCAACTGAAGTGGAAGTATCAGTCAGCGAAAGATCCTTCTTATTTACAGCAGCACCAGACCTGTCGTGGCGTCAGCTACTTTGCTGACTCCGATATCGCGGCGGCTGCCCCATCCCATGCACCGGCCATCTGCCAACGCCGTATTTTTATGGCAACCGCTGAGGCAAACCTGATCGCCTGGATGCGGATAGCGGCAAACTATGCAGCAATTTCGGGCAGCAGGGTAAGATTGATCTGCATAATAATATGGGCAAAGTACGGCCTCACGCCTTGATGCAAACCGCCGCACCGCTGGTGGCGGGTCATCTGGTGATCGTCGGCGGTTCCGTGATGGATAATGGTTATGCGTCTGCCAATCCGTCAGGAGTTATCCGTGCTTATGATGTGCACACCGGCCAGTTAACAACAGAAAAGCGCCTGTTTACTCAGGAGGGAACGCCTTACTGGAATGAAAACTTCCAGGGCAGATATGCCATCCATATCCAGCAGTTTATTTCCGGATTAGGCATTCCCTGTATTGCTCCCCCCTGGGGGCGGATGGTTGGCGTTGATCTGACAACAGGTAAAACCGCATGGTTACGCCGTACAGGAAACACAAAAAACCTGAAAACCAGCTTCCTTCCTGGCCGTTTCCCGCTCGGTTTCCCGATGGGAATGGTGGCTCATGGTGGACCGCTGCTGACTGCCGGTGATGTGGTCTTCCACGCTGCCACAGCGGATAACTTCTTCCGGGCATATGATGTCAATAGCGGTAAGTTGTTATGGCAAACCGAGTTACCTGCCGGTGGGCAATCGACCCCGGCAACCTATGCAGGCAGCGACAATAAACACTATGTGGTGATTGCCGCAGGCGGACACGGATCATCAGGCACCACCGCCGGTGATTCAGTGATTGCTTACCGCTTAAAATAGGTTGTCATACAGCCCCCCTGACTGGGGGGCTGTGTTGCTGTCCGTAAGCTGTCAGCCCCCCCCAGGGCGGGCATCAAACCGCCTTACTCCACCGTGACCGATTTCGCCAGGTTGCGCGGCTGGTCAACGTCGGTGCCTTTAATCAGCGCCACATGGTAGGAGAGCAGCTGCAGCGGCACGGTGTAGAAGATTGGGGCAATCACTTCTTCTACGTGTGGCAGTGGGATAATACGCATCCCTTCGCTGTCGCTGAAACCGGCATCGGCATCGGCAAACACGTACAGCAGGCCGCCGCGCGCGCGCACTTCTTCGATATTGGACTTCAGCTTTTCCAGCAGCTCATTGTTTGGAGCCACCACAATTACCGGCATATCTGCATCAATCAGTGCCAGCGGGCCGTGCTTCAGCTCGCCCGCTGCATAGGCTTCGGCGTGGATATAGGAGATCTCTTTCAGCTTCAGCGCCCCTTCCATGGCGATCGGGTACTGATCGCCACGGCCAAGAAACAGCGCATGATGTTTGTCAGAGAAATCTTCTGCCAGCGCAGCAATCAGCTCATCCTGTGACAGCATCTGCTCAATACGGCTGGGCAGCGCCTGCAGCGCATGAACGATATCCTGCTCTGTCTGTGGCGCAACGCCGTGCAGACGGCCCACTTTCGCCACCAGCATCAGCAGCACCGTCAGCTGGGTGGTAAAGGCTTTGGTGGACGCCACGCCAATTTCAGTGCCGGCTTTGGTCATCAGCGCCAGGTCGGATTCGCGTACCAGCGACGATCCCGCTACGTTACAGATAGCCAGCGATCCCAGATAGCCCAGCTGTTTTGACAGTCGCAGCGCTGCCAGGGTATCGGCAGTTTCACCGGACTGGGAAAGGGTGATCAGCAGGCTGTTTTTACGTACCGCAGACTGGCGGTAGCGAAACTCCGAGGCAATTTCCACATCGCAGGGAATGCCCGCCAGCGCTTCAAACCAGTAACGGGACACCATGCCGGAGTTGTAGGAAGTGCCGCAGGCGACAATCTGAATATGCTCCACCTTTGCCAGCAGCGCATCGCCGTCCGCACCCAGCTCAGAGAGATCGACTGCACCATGACTGAAACGCCCGGCAAGGGTGTTTTTAATCGCCAGCGGCTGTTCGTAGATCTCTTTCTGCATATAGTGGCGGTAAATGCCCTTATCACCGGCATCGTACTGCACGTTGGATTCAATCTCGGCACGCTGCACAATCTCACCGTGGCGGTCAATAATCGTCAGATCGCGGCGGGTGACTTCAGCGACATCGCCTTCTTCCAGATAGACAAAGCGGCGGGTCACTGGCAGCAGCGCCAGCTGGTCAGAGGCAATAAAGTTTTCCCCTACGCCACGACCAATCACCAGCGGGCTGCCGGAGCGTGCGGCAATCAGCACCTGCGGATCGCGGCTGTCCATAATCACCATCCCGTAGGCACCACGCAGCTGCGGGATCACCCGCAGAACCACTTCGCGCAGGCTGCCACCGTGCTGCTGCTGTTCCCAGTGCACCAGGTGCGCCACCACTTCGGTATCGGTTTCCGAACTGAAGCTATAACCACGCTTAATCATCTGCTCACGCAGCGGCTCGTGATTCTCGATAATACCGTTGTGCACGATAATGATATGGCCGGAGATATGCGGGTGTGCATTCACTTCCGAAGGCTCGCCGTGGGTAGCCCAACGGGTATGGGCAATACCGCTGCCCCCCACCAGAGAGGTTTCTTCTGCCGCCTGAACCAGGTTACTGACCTTGCCCAGACGACGCAGGCGGGTGACCTGCCCCTGAGCATCAACCACCGCCAGCCCGGCCGAGTCGTAACCACGGTATTCCAGACGACGCAGCCCTTCGAGCAGGATTTCTGCAATATCACGCTGCGCTACAGCGCCAACAATTCCACACATAACTTTATTTCCTGACAGAGGTGACGTTTCAGCGCCACCAGCGTTGCCTTATGACCTGATTATTGCGGTATTTTCCGCTGTCCCGAGCCTTGTAGAGAGGGGGACTTATATTTTTTTAACTGCCTTTACTGCCTGTTTGCAACTCCCCGTTTACGGGGAGCGGTAAAATTATTTTTTCTGTTTTACCGGCCGCTGCCAGTCGGTTTTCAGCTGCTGGTCTTTACGGTTCAGAACCAGACCGGCAGTTTCCACATCTTTCATCACGGTGGTTCCTGCCGCGATAGTCGTGCCAGCCGCCACGCTGACCGGCGCGATCAGCTGGGTATCTGACCCGACAAAGACATCATCGCCAATCACGGTTTTGAATTTATTCGCCCCGTCATAGTTACAGGTAATAGTACCGGCACCAATATTCACGTTAGCACCAATTTCCGCATCACCCAGATAGCTGAGATGACCGGCTTTGGAGTCTTTCCCCAGTCGAACATTTTTCAGCTCGACGAAGTTCCCCACATGCGCACCGCTTTCCAGTACGCTGCCAGGGCGCAGACGGGCAAACGGTCCGGCGCTGCAGTCTGCCGCCAGGGTGGCATTCTCAATAACGCTGTAAGGGCTGATAACGCAGTCATCGCCGATCACGCTGTTTTTGATTACACAGCCGCTGCCGATAAGCACCCGGTTACCCAGGGTTACCTGACCTTCAATAATCACGTTGGTATCAATCACCACATCACGACCGTGCGTCAGTTCGCCGCGCAGATCAAATCGCGCCGGATCCTGTAGCATCACGCCAGCCAGCAGCAATTTTTTTGCCTGACTGGCCTGCCAGATACGCTCCAGAGTCGCCAGCTGCAGACGATTATTGACGCCTTCGGTTTCATAGCTGTCAGCCGGATGGACCGCGACGACAGATTTGCCTTCGCGGTGCGCCAGGGCGATCACATCGGTAATATAGTATTCACCCTGCGCATTGTTATTGGTCAGCTGGCCCAGCCAGCGTTTCAGATCGGCACCGTTAGCCAGCAGAATGCCGGTATTAATTTCGCTGATCTCCAGCTGTTGTGGCGTGGCATCTTTCTGTTCAACGATGCCGGTTACCTGGCCGTTTTCACGGATAATTCGGCCATAACCGCTGGGGTTATCCAGCTTTACCGTTAGCAGGCCAATACCACCGGCAGGTTTAGCGGCCTGTAGCTGGCGCAGAGTATCGGCAGAAATTAGCGGCACATCGCCGTACAGCATCAGAATATCTTCATCATCGGCAAAGTACGGCGCGGCCTGCTGCATGGCATGGCCGGTACCCAACTGTTCAGCCTGTAGTACCCAGTTCAGCGTTGATTCGTGCAGGGTGTTTTGCAGCAGCTCGCCGCCATGACCGTAGACCAGATTGATGCGGCGCGCGTTAAGCACCTTCGCCACATCAATCACATGCTGCACCATCGGCTTGCCTGCCAGCAGATGCAGTACTTTTGGCAGGTCGGAATACATGCGGGTTCCTTTGCCAGCGGCAAGGATCACCACGCTTATCGGGCTGGTAGACATAGACATCCTGACTGTTAGTTTTAAGAAGAAAGTAAAGCGGGTTAGGGGTAAGAATACTACTTTTTTCTTACCATTAAATTAGATTTACCATCACCAGATAGAGTGAACAGTCGCCCGATAGTAGGTAAGGATATTGAATTTTTTCCTAAGTGATCTTTATCGGGGTTCAGAAGCTTAAAAGTTTAAGGGTCAGCCACCCTGTATCCTGAATGGGAAAAGACCGGCGCATAAATTAACTCAGGGTGACAACTTTCCTGACACTTACCGCTAAGACTTCATCACTATAACGGTAGAATAATGCCAATCAAGCAAAGCGATTATTTTGGGGAAATCTCTGAACCCGGGGTCAGTTTTTGTTGATCACTATAATCGGCTCCCGGTAGTATGAAATAAACTTGATAAGGACATGGAGAGAATCAATGGACACTGTCGAAGAACTAAACGGAACATATTTTTTTAATGGAATGTCAAATCTCTCAGCCACGGAGCTATATTTTTGGATCCTCCTTGATTCTGTCAATGAGCAAATGGACGGAATTGAAGATATAGCCACACTGGCACTAATAATTTTAGGACAACCATTAGTAAGGACTCGTAGAAAATTTCGCACAGCGACCAAAGGTACGTCAATTGCGTCACTCTATTCTCGTCGCTACCTCGATATTGAATTACCTTTCCGACTTCCAACCTTCACAAACGCAAGCCTTAGATATTTAAAACCCATGTGGGTAAACAATTTAGGTAAATTCGTAGGACGTACTATTCCGGTTCTGGGGTGGGTTCTTCTGGCTAGTGACATAGCAACCATCTTTTACAAAGCCACTTCTCGCTACAACAAAATAGCCAGAGGGAACGATAAAATATGGTAACCACCGATGATGTATTAGCCTTTTTTCGTAATGAGCTATCGTTAATGAGCACTCTTACAATGAGTCCAATACCTATTGAGCTGGATACACCACTGCAAGGATATGCCGACTGTGATGAATTGAGCGATGCCATAGAAAAATATGATTCTGTATTTGGGGTTGATGTCTCCATTCTGGATATGAAGCATTACTACCCATGGAAACTGGAATGGTTTTTCCGTAAATGGTTTACCAAAAGACCGCTCAAACAAGTTTCAAAACCTCTTACAGTAAGAATGTTCGCAGAATCGGCAAAAGCCGGACGCTGGTTATACGACTAACCTTCCGGGGCTTTTCCCGTACCTGTCAGTCACTCGAATTTACCATAACACCTGTGATTGTATCCGTTGAAACGCTCAGAAAACAGATGATGGATGACAAACCCTGAGATCCTTATTCACGAAGAAGACCTCGCCTGCATCAATACCGATACCGTCGTAACCTAACCGGACAAAAAAAATGCCAGTCAGTTTCCTGACTGGCATGGTGCAATTTAAACCTGGGTTACATCGCCTGTTTGGTCAGCTCGATCACGCGCAGTTTCGCGATGGCTTTCGCCAGCTCTGCTGACGCCAGGGCGTAGTCCACATCACCGTGCGAGCTCAGCATATGCTCTTCGGCTTTGCGTTTCGCTTCCAGCGCGCGCGCTTCATCGAGGTCAGTACCACGGATCGCGGTGTCAGACAGGACGGTAACCGCACCTGGCTGCACTTCCAGCACGCCGCCGGAGAGGTAAATCACCTCTTCTTCGCCGTGCTGCTTAACGATGCGAATCATACCAGGCTTAATGGCAGTCAGCAGCGGGGCGTGATTAGGGTGAATACCCAGCTCACCTTCGCTACCGGATACCTGGATACGCTGAACCAGACCGGAGAACAGTTGCTGTTCCGCGCTGACAACGTCCAGGTGAAAAGTCATAGCCATAGTTAATCTCCTGGGGATCTTTCCCCCTGTCAGTCAGGCCGCGTAGCGACCCGCATAACCCAGGGGGAAAACCATTACAGTTTCTTCGCTTTTTCCACGGCTTCGTCGATAGAGCCAACCATGTAGAAAGCCTGCTCTGGCAGATGGTCGAATTCACCGTCCATAATGCCTTTAAAGCCACGGATGGTGTCTTTCAGCGACACGTATTTACCCGGAGAACCGGTGAATACTTCTGCCACGAAGAATGGCTGGGAGAGGAAACGCTGCATTTTACGTGAGCGTGCTACTACCAGTTTGTCATCTTCAGACAGCTCATCCATACCCAGGATTGCAATGATGTCTTTCAGTTCCTGATAACGCTGCAGCAGTGACTGTACGCCACGCGCAGTGTCATAGTGCTCCTGACCAACAACCAGTGGATCCAGCTGACGGCTGGTAGAATCCAGTGGGTCAACCGCCGGGTAGATACCCAGAGAGGCAATCTGACGGCTCAGTACCACGGTGGCATCCAGGTGCGCAAAGGTGGTGGCTGGTGACGGGTCAGTCAGGTCATCCGCCGGTACATAAACGGCCTGTACCGAGGTGATAGATCCGGTTTTGGTAGAGGTGATACGCTCCTGCAGAACGCCCATCTCTTCCGCCAGGGTTGGCTGATAACCTACCGCTGAAGGCATACGACCCAGCAGTGCGGATACTTCAGTACCGGCCAGGGTGTAACGGTAGATGTTATCGATAAACAGCAGAACGTCACGACCTTCGTCACGGAATTTTTCCGCCATGGTCAGACCGGTCAGCGCTACGCGCAGACGGTTTCCTGGTGGCTCGTTCATCTGGCCATAGACCAGTGATACTTTATCGATAACGTTAGAGTCGGTCATCTCGTGGTAGAAGTCGTTACCTTCACGGGTACGCTCGCCCACACCGGCAAATACCGAGAATCCTGAGTGCTCAGCCGCGATGTTACGGATCAGCTCCATCATGTTTACGGTTTTACCTACACCTGCGCCGCCGAACAGGCCGACTTTACCGCCCTTAGCGAACGGACACATCAGGTCGATAACCTTGATACCGGTTTCCAGCAGCTCCTGAGAGTTGGACTGGTCTTCGTATGAAGGGGCAGCGCGGTGGATAGCCCAGCGCTCTTCTTCACCGATATCGCCTTTCATATCAATCGGCTCACCCAGCACGTTCATGATACGGCCAAGGGTTGCAGTACCGACCGGTACTTCAATCGGATGCTCAAGGTCAACGGTTTCCAGACCGCGCTTCAGGCCGTCGGAAGAACCCATTGCGATGGTACGAACCACACCGCCACCCAGCTGCTGCTGAACTTCCAGCACCAGACGAGCATCACCATTTTTAACCTCAAGGGCGCTGTACACTTTTGGTACTGCGTCCTGAGGGAATTCGACGTCAACTACAGCGCCGATTACCTGGACAATCTTTCCAGTAGCCATCTTGAATCCTCTACCTAATTCGTTCATATCCAGCGGCGCGTGTCGTCTGCGGCTGAATATACCTGGTTAAACTGCGGAGGCCCCCGAGACGATCTCGGTAAGTTCCTGGGTGATGCTGGCCTGACGAGCCTTGTTGTATACCAACTGCAGCTCTTTGATCAGGTTTCCGCCGTTATCGGTCGCGGCTTTCATCGCCACCATTCGCGCGGCCTGCTCGCTGGCCAGGTTTTCAACAACACCCTGGTAAACCTGAGATTCGACATAGCGACGCAGTAACGTATCCAGCAGCGCTTTCGGATCGGGCTCATACAGATAGTCCCAGGTGCTCTTTTTCACCACACCTTCCGCATCATCTGCTGGTGGTAATGGTAGCAGTTGCACAACCTGTGGCGACTGAGACATGGTGTTGACAAATTTGTTGCAGACAATATTCAGCTTGTCGATGCGCCCTTCATCATAGGCCTGCAGCATCACTTTGACCGGGCCAATCAGGTCAGACAGGGCAGGTTTATCCCCCAGTCCGGTTACCTGAGCAACCACTCTGCCACCGACAGAGCTGAAGAATGACAGGCCTTTGGAACCGATAATGGCCAGATCGCTCTCGATGCCTTTATCCGCGTTCGCTTTCATTTCTGTCAGCAATTTTTTGAACAGGTTAATGTTCAAACCACCACAAAGCCCGCGGTCGGTAGATACGACCAGATACCCGACGCGTTTAACTTCGCGATCGGACAGGTAAGGGTGTTTGTATTCCAGATTACCTAACGCAATGTGACCAATCACTTTGCGCATGGTTTCTGCATAAGGACGGCTGGCCGCCATGCGTTCCTGCGATTTACGCATTTTGGAGGCGGCGACCATTTCCATCGCTTTGGTGATCTTCTGCGTGTTCTGCACGCTGCCGATCTTACTACGTATCTCTTTTGCGCCGGCCATAAGCTTCTCCTCAAAGCCTTGCGGCCTGACCGCTCAGGTCAGGCCGCCAGACATTACCAGGACTGGGTTGCCTTAAACGTGTCGAGGAGGGCTTTCAGCTTCTCTTCGATTTCGCCGTTATAGTTACCAGACTGGTTGATTTCCGCCATCAGCTCGCCGTGTTCGCGCTCAGCAAACGCCAGCAGCGCCTCTTCAAAGCTGCCTACTTTTGCCAGCTCAACATCGGTCAGAAAACCACGCTCAGCGGCAAACAGCACCAGACCCTGCTGGGCAATGGACATCGGCGCGTACTGTTTCTGCTTCAGCAGTTCAGTCACTTTCTGGCCGTGATCCAGTTGCTTACGGGTTGCTTCGTCCAGATCGGAAGCGAACTGAGAGAACGCTGCCAGTTCACGATACTGCGCCAGCGCGGTACGAATACCACCGGACAGTTTCTTGATGATCTTGGTCTGCGCAGCACCACCTACACGGGATACCGAGATACCCGGGTTAACCGCCGGACGAATACCGGAGTTAAACAGGTTGGTTTCCAGGAAGATCTGACCATCAGTGATCGAAATCACATTGGTTGGAACGAACGCAGAAACGTCACCCGCCTGGGTTTCGATAATTGGCAGCGCGGTCAGTGAACCGGTTTTACCTTTAACTTCACCGTGAGTGAAACGCTCAACATACTCAGCGCTTACGCGGGAAGCACGCTCCAGCAGACGGGAGTGGAGGTAGAAAACGTCACCAGGGAACGCTTCACGGCCTGGCGGACGACGCAGCAGCAGAGAAACCTGACGGTAAGCAACAGCCTGTTTAGACAGGTCATCGTATACGATCAGCGCATCTTCACCGCGGTCACGGAAGTATTCGCCCATGGCGCAACCGGCATACGGTGCCAGATATTGCAGTGCCGCAGATTCAGAGGCGGTAGCCACCACCACGATGGTGTTTGCCAGCGCATTGTGTTCTTCCAGCTTACGCACCACGTTAGCGATGGTAGAGGCTTTCTGGCCGATGGCCACGTACACACATTTAATGCCGGAATCACGCTGGTTGATGATCGCATCGATCGCCATCGCGGTTTTACCGGTCTGACGGTCACCGATGATCAGCTCACGCTGGCCACGGCCGATTGGAATCATGGCATCAACAGATTTGTAGCCGGTCTGCACTGGCTCATCAACTGACTGACGGTCGATAACGCCCGGTGCGATCACTTCGATAGGTGAGAAACCATCGTTGTCGATAGCGCCTTTACCATCAATCGGTGCACCCAGGGTGTTCACCACGCGACCCAGCAGGCCACGGCCAACCGGAACTTCCAGAATGCGGCCAGTACACTTAACGGTCATGCCTTCGGCAAGGTCAGCATATGGACCCATCACAACCGCACCCACGGAGTCGCGCTCCAGGTTCAGTGCGATAGCGTAACGGTTGCCTGGCAGGGCAATCATCTCACCCTGCATGACATCGGCCAGGCCGTGCACGCGGATGATTCCGTCACTTACGGAAACAATAGTACCTTCGTTGTGAGCTTCGCTCACGACATTGAACTGAGCAATGCGCTGCTTGATCAGTTCGCTGATTTCGGTGGAATTCAGTTGCATATGCTCCAGTCCCCTTAAGACTGCAAGACGTCTGCAAGACGCTCAAGACGGCCGCGTACGCTGCCATCAATGACCATATCACCCGCACGGATGATTACGCCTGCCATTACAGACTTATCAATTTTGCAATTCAGCTTAACTTTGCGTGACAGACGTTTTTCCATCGCGGTGCTGATTTTGGTCAGCTGTGCGTCGCTTAGTGTAGTGGAAGAGATAACGTCAACTTCTGCGGTCGCCTCCCAGGCGGCGCGCAGTTGGATGAACTGTTCCAGTACAGCGGCAAGCGCTGGTAAACGTCCGTTCTCAGCCATCACCTTAATCAGGTTCTGGCCGGCCGCGTCGAGTTGATCACCGCAAACTGCGATGAATGTTCCAGACAACGTTTCCGGCGCAACCGCGCCGGAGAGAAGATCGGTCATCTGTTCATTGCCTGCCACCTCAGTGGCAAACGCCAGCATCTGCTGCCAGCGATCAACACTCTGATGCTCAACAGCAAAGTCAAAAGCTGCTTTGGCGTAGGGGCGAGCTACGGTAGTAAATTCAGACATCAGCCCCTCCCCTCCTTACAGTTCAGCGACCAGTTTATCTACGATGTCGCTGTTAGCAGCTTCATCCACGGAACGTTCAATGATTTTCTCGGCGCCGGCAACTGCCAGCATCGCAACCTGCTTACGTAACTCTTCACGTGCACGTTTACGCTCGGCATCAATTTCCGCCTGCGCCTGGGCAACGATTTTGTTACGTTCCTGCTCAGCTTCAGTTTTCGCTTCTTCCAGGATGAGGGCACGGTGTTTATTTGCCTTCTCAATGATTTCCTGAGCGTCAGCTTTGGCTTTTTTCAGCTGGTCGGTCGCATCAGCCTGCGCAAGATCCAGATCTTTTTTGGCACGTTCAGCGGAAGCAAGGCCATCAGCAATTTCTTTCTGGCGCTTCTCGATAGCGGCCATAATCGGCGGCCATACATACTTCATGCAGAACAGGACAAACAGGATGAACGCGATGGCCTGGCCGAGGATTGTTGCGTTAATATTCACAGCACAATGCCTCTCATTAAGTTAGTTCTTTCTGCCGCTGCCAGAGCAGCGGACAGACTCCGTTTACCGTAACGGTAAACCACCGGTCATCCCGCGACAGCGAACATCACGTACAGACCCAGACCAACAGCGATCATTGGGATAGCATCCACCAGACCCATTACAACAAAGAACTGCGTACGCAGCAGAGGGATCAGATCCGGCTGGCGCGCAGCGCCTTCCAGGAATTTACCTCCGAGGATGCCGATACCGATCGCAGCACCGATTGCCGCCAGGCCCATCATCACAGCGGCAGCCACGTACAGCAGATCCATATTCAGGTTTTCCATGACAGTCTCCAGTTTGTTTCAGTTAAAACGCAATAGTTTAGGGTAAATCAGTGTTCTTCAGATGCCATCGACAGATAGACAATCGTTAAAACCATGAAAATGAAAGCCTGTAGCGAAATGATCAGGATGTGGAAAATGGCCCATGGCACACTCAGAACCCACTGTGACCACCACGGCAGCAGACCGGCAATCAGGATAAAAATCAACTCACCTGCATACATGTTTCCGAACAGTCGCAGACCCAGAGAAACTGGTTTGGACAGCAGGCTCACACCTTCCAGAATCAGGTTGATTGGAAGGAAAACAGGATGATTGAAGGGTTGCAGTGTCAGCTCTTTAGTAAAGCCGCCAATGCCTTTCATCTTGATGCTGTAGAACAGAATCAAAATAAATACGCCCAGGGCCATCGACAGCGTGATGTTCACGTCAGCGGAAGGCACCACACGCAACGCCGGCAGACCCAGTGATTCGCCAATGGTTGGCAGGAAATCAATAGGCAGAAGATCCATGAAGTTCATCAGGAAGACCCAGACGAAAATCGTCAGTGCCAGCGGAGCGATAAGTTTGCTTTTGCCGTGGTACATATCGCGCACGTTGTCATCGACAAAACCAATAACCAGCTCGATAGCGGCCTGTAATTTGCCTGGTACGCCGCTGGTCACTGATTTCGCTACTTTGCGAAACAGCACCAGGAACAACAGCCCCAGCACCACAGAGAAAAACATAGAGTCAATATTCAGTACCCAGAACGACGGTGCGTCGTGCGGATTCACCAGCTCGAAGGTACGCAGGTCAAGCTGAAGGTTTTTCAGATGATGACCTATGTATTCCTGCGGCGTAGAGATTTCTCCTGCAGCCATGATGCCTCTTACCCTTTGTTGTTAATTACGGCCGGCGCGACGATTTGCACAATCAGCACCGATAACCAGGCCAGTCCGAGCGGCAATAACGCCGCCTTAAATACACCGAGCGCCACGATCATAGTGAGAACCGTCACCAGCACTTTGAGCGCTTCACCTGTAGCAAAGGTCCAGGCAAGCCGTCCGGTGACTTCATGTCCGGCATGGTGGCGCCAGGCAAAAATCATAAACAATACGTTTGGCAACCAGGCCGCCAGTCCCCCTGCCAGGGCCGATCCCCCCCAGGACAGATCGTAAACAGCAAAGAGTGCGCTGATTACGACAAAGGTCACCAGTTGCATCAGCAGAATGGTACGGGCAAATTTCACTCTGTATAAGGACACAGACATGATGCTGTTACTCTCCTGCCACGATGGGAGCTATCGCTTGTCATAGTACACTGCCTGACCGCTTCGGGTGCCAGGCAGCAAAAAACGTGCAAATTATACGGGGCGCACCTGTGATTTCAATCAATAAGTAGGGAAAAGGTGAACAATTATTTAATTTTCTTTCCGCTAAGCGGATTTAAAAACCGTTTACCCGGAAAAAACGGTTAATTTTTCGCTGTCAGCTAAAGGGGACCTGTGCATAAAGCGTGCTAAAGATCACAATTCAGTAAAATAAACCCACATTAATAAAGCGGGTTAAACTTGGTTTATTCATTAAAAACCATTAGAAACATACAATTAAACCACCATCACTTTAATAATGCTAATTAACAATAAGCAGCTCAGATAGACATTCCGCATAATGGCTTAAATCAACTTAGTTGGCGTAAAAAATAACCCATCCGTAAAAATATATTTCGCCACGTTACTGTTTACCCAGGAGGCGATTAAACAGGAATGTCAGGATTGATAACAGGATGTGAATCAGCGGTTAAATATATTAAAGAGTGATAAATAATTTCATCATCAATATTAACCCTTATCAGTACAGGCTCCGTAAGCAGCATCATTTTAAAACCAGTATCAGACATCCGCTGCAGCCAATGCAGAACAGAAGTTAACCGGTAAACGCGAGTGGCCCGACCTTTCGGATGCCCCCCCCGTTTGCACCTATCCCCTGCTTCAATACAGGAGTAACATGATGCCCGAAAAACTATCCCAAATCGCGCCCTGTTATCTGTCTGAAAAAAAAATAGCGACGCCAAAAGAACAACGGCAATTTCTCCCGCGCCTCGCCCCGCTGACCCCTGAGGATCAGGATTCGGAAGTTTCCCTGGCTGAGGTGCTTTCTGTGGGTAAGTCGCTGCATGCATGTGCCGAATCACTCTATACGCAGCGTGAGGAACATTTGGCGCCTTCTCAGTGGCAAGGGAGTTTTTTGAAACGCTGCCTGATCGGGGTGGGGATACTCACTGGTGCAGGCCTGCTGACCACAGGAGGATATCGCTATTATGCCGCCAGATCCCGTCCCGGTAACGGGGAAAGCCCTTCTCAGCCAGCAAAATTACTGACTGCGCTGCCGGTATCAGAAAATGGTGCAGCCGGCACCCTGGAAGACGCCTTTGGTCATCATGTTCCGCACCATGATGGTGAAAAGCTTTATCGCCACAGGCGACGGCACCTCCCTGAATTTGGTGCAACAACCACTGCAGATTTGTCTGATAAAGTAAAAATCGATACAGTAAACAGGTGTTATGAATATTCAGGCATTGGCAGAGTCTCAGGAAAGCGGCAAGTCCCCTGTCACGATCGGCAACCCACCCAACGTACCAACGCGCCACCTTATCTCTATATCTATCCCAGCCATCAGCCCCAGAAATGTAAAACCGCTCTTCAGGAAGAAAAATGTCAGACAGCTCATGACAATATCATGGAAAAAAAGAATAAAAGGATGTCAAGTCTGGCGCTGAATGTCGGAAAAACCATCTGCTTCTGCCCGCCCCCCGCAGGGGTTAATGTCATGATAATCCCGCCATATCCGGCTAAAAGAAAGCAGGTGCAGGGAACCGCAAAGAAAACCAGGCCCCTGCCCGCCACAGTACCGGGCAGGATAACTGACGAAACATACCCCGCCAGTTCAGACTCTGTCACGGTGAGCACAGCGCTAACCACTGGGGCAGAAACCGTCGTTTCTATCGCACGGGGCAAATTTATCACTTCTCAGGATCAGAGCCCGGGATCAGCAAAAAGCGCTCTGGCCACGTCAGATACCGTTGATGACGTAAAAATAGTAAAACTGTATGACTTTTCCTGCATTGATGAACGGGAGAATATGTCATGGGTGGACATAATTCGTCAGGTTGGAAAAACACTACGTTCACCGGTGCAATCACTGGCGCAGGAATCGCTGGTTGTACACCATATCAATACCCTGGGTAGCGGTTGCCCGCCGGAAGAGAAAAGTCAGCATCTGGCTGAGGCGATGAACAGGGTTGATGAGATACTGACGCAGGTGATTACGCTGCTCCCGGGCGCAAATAAAGTTGCCTTACTTCAACTAATCATCGGCCCAATGCTGGATATATACGCCGACATGATGGATGAAAAGCCAGCGGACGGACAAAAACTGGATGGCATTAATCAGCAACTGATCTTTTTGGCTAAGCACACTATCACTACCCTGACATCGAAAGAATTGATCACTTTATTTGATAAAGAAAGTAAATATCGGACCTCGCGGGATAAAACCGGTATAAAAAACAGATTATCTTTAAGGGACGGTAAGTTTATGGTTGATGTTGAAGGTGAACAATATCCGATTATTACCGAAGAACGAACCAATAAACTGTATATAAAAAGAAAAGATAATGCGGAATCTGTTTTTTTTGATAATGAAAAATCCCGTTGGAAAGTGTTAGAAAACAGTGAAAAATACTCTGTTTCTTCTGGATACCAGGCAAGATGCAAATCTTTTTACCGTATCCCAGAGAATAAAATGAAAGGCAGTCAGGATATTACACTTACAGCAGATCCATTAAATAATGACATGCTGTTACTGTCTTTTAACGGTGACGAGTTTAACGTTATCTTTATCGATGGTGTATTTATTCAAGCTGAGCAGCATAATATCAGACAGGATATGCGCGTTACTGTCGCCCGGTCTGCGGATAAAAAAGAGAAATCGGTGTTAATCCCTACAGATTCTGGCTGGATTTTTGAAGCTGAAACCACAAATATCGACAGGGATCTTGCTGTTCTTCTCGACAGTCACCAAAAAGGTATCGCTTTTACCAATGAAAAATCATTTACACCCATAATGTATGATGGGTTCAGCTATGATAAATACGGGAAATGTTATATAAAATTTAGGGGGAATTATATCTCCGTTGAAAAAAAGACAACTTCCATTTATACCTTTCCCGAATTCCCTGGTAACTGGTTCACTTGGGAAAACGGGAGATTCTCCCTGAAAAGCTCCGCTGAAATTATTTCCATTGATAATGTTCATCAGGCAGGCTATCAGCCTCTCGATAAGGGTAAATTTATCTATCTGGAAGACGAAGCTCATCATTCACTGGTTACCAGTGGGACTGAAGTTAACACTGAACCGGTAATAAAAATTGGTCTGGGGGTGTATATCGACAGTAAAATGAATATGATTTTTTCAGTGGGATTGAAGTTTTATAAGGTATCAAGTTATACAGAAAACTACGTCACCATCAACACCAATACTGATGAAAAAATTGAATTATTTCGCATCAAAGATACTTATTATAAAGTGAGGAGAAAAAATAACATTAAAGACATCGAATATCTGAAGGTAGAGGGCTGTCTGACAAAACGCTCGCCGGTCATTACACCGGCAAAGTGTCTGCCTGTGGTAACATCCAAAAACCTTGATCTGATATTAAAAAACAGTATCAGGCGGGAACACTATAGTCGCAACAGACAGTCTGATGAAACGATAATCAATACCGATAACATAGATTTTCCAAATATATTTTTTTCTACTAAAACCGGTAAACATTACTATTTTTATGACGGGCACTACATCCGTGCAAAGTGGATATCAGTAGACAGTAAATTAAATCCCACCAAAAATCCCATTCTAAAACTGTACACTAAAGGCAATATTCTCAGAAAGAAAAAGGATATTGTGCTCATGGTCTGTGAAATTAAAAATGGAATCCATGAATTAAAAACAGTAGCGGAATATATTTCTGAAAAAATAAATATCCCTGAAAAAGTTGCCCGTGATTTCCTGGATAATAAAAAAAATGAGTATATTGTTGATAATAAATTTATTGAAAAATTAGTATACCGATCTGTAAGTTCAGAAAAAATTTATATATTCCCATTGCAAAAATATTTTACATCCGACATCACCAGTCAGCAACTTAATGATTATATATTGCGTAACTTGTACAGCGAAAATATATCAGCAAACCCAAGGAATTTTATAATGATAGGAGAAATAACAAATATTGATGATGAACAACCTTTTTATATACGCGCCGGGAAGATAAAGATAAGGAATCATGTTACTCATATTAATGAAGAAGTTATCCCCACCGTATTGAAAGGACTAAATGATATCAGCGTTGATTATATAAATTACTTTAGTGCAATATTCAAAACCAGTAATATTGACTTTATCGTCAATTTCGCTACGCATTTATCAGTACGAATCAAGGAGATAAAAGCTGCGCTTGATCCAGCAAGGATTAATGTCTGCGCACTGTATAAAAAGCAGATTGGAGAGGCCAATATTTATCAGCATAAAGCCATTCTTACTCCCTTAGAACGACGCAGTGGCGTGATCGCCTTTGCGATAAGAGACAGTAGCCGGCAGATTTATATTAATACTGATAAGCTGTATTTTGTTGATCCAACCCATCCGGATAGAACGTTAAGAGAATATCCCTGGACAGATTTAACGACCACCCTGATTCATGAAGCATCCCATATTGGCACCATGACATCAGATCTTGTCTATTTTAGCCGGGAAGAAGGGACAATTATCCCTATCCTTGATTCCATAGATGAACTGAATGATTATATTTCGAATAATGATCTGGCAAGCCCACAGACGTTCAGTAAATTGAGTGAACGTTACTTTCAGACTAACCCGGTTTATAAGGCGTTGAGCGATAAAATAATTGCCCCCCACAATCTGGCCTATATTGCCTCAAATGATCCCGCTTATCTGGCGAATATTCTACTTTATAACGCTGACAGCATCGCGCTGATAACCCGTGATCTTCATAAGATATCCACAGAGGGACTTAATATTGACGATAACGATGAAGCAGCCGGATCCTCATCAGCAGGATAGGCGCTTAAAAAAAAGGGGTTGAGTAACTGACAGCGATCTGCGCGCGTACAGAAAAGGTAAGACAATGCTTTACGCGAAGCAGAGAAAATAACGCATCAGTCTGCGCTGCGTCGAATAATCACCAGATGACGTTCACCATCCAGCTCTGGCACCTGCAACGGACAGGTTTTTTCGACGCTGAATCCGGCAGGCAGTGCCGCAATTTCATCAGCCGGTAACACACCTTTCAGCGCGTAAAACAGCCCCTCAGTGCCCGGCAGCGCCTGGCACCAGCTGAGCATATCATTCAGCGAGGCAAATGCCCGGCTGATCACCCCATCAAATGGCGGCTCGGCAGGAAATTCCTCAACCCGACTTTGTACCGGAGTGATATTTTCCAGCTTCAGCTCATGCTGAACCTGGCGCAGAAAACGAATGCGTTTCCCCAGACTGTCCAGCAGCGTGAAATGACTTCCCGGACGCACAATCGCCAGCGGCACGCCAGGCAACCCTGGCCCGGTGCCCACATCAATAAAACGCTCACCCGTCAGGTAAGGTTCAACCACGATACTGTCCATAATATGACGGACCAGCATCTGCTGCGGGTCGCGCACTGAGGTCAGGTTATAGGCTTTATTCCACTTGTGCAGCAGTTCAACGTAGCCAACCAGCTGCTGTTTTTGCAGATCGGTCAGAGAAATACCGGCACGATTAAGTAATGCAGAAAGTTTGTTAAACACAACAGGATCCCTGGAGCGCACAGTGCCGCCCCTTGTTAACAGTCAGGCGCTTTTACGCAACAGCCCCTGCTTTTTAAGGTATATCAGCAGAATCGACACCGCCGCCGGAGTGATGCCAGAGATACGTGAAGCCTGACCAATAGAGCCTGGCTTGTGATCGTTCAGCTTGGCGATCACTTCATTCGACAGGCCGCTGACCTGGCGATAATCCAGATCTGCTGGCAACAGCGTGTTTTCGTTACGCTGATGTCTGTCGATCTCGTCCTGCTGACGGGCAATATAGCCTTCATATTTCACCTGGATTTCAACCTGTTCCGCCGCCTGGACATCATCCAGCGCCGGCGCAAAGGTGCTGAGAGTCATCAGTTGCGCATAGGTCATTTCCGGCCGTCGCAGCAGATCTTCACCATTGCCTTCTTTGGTCAGCGGAGCGCTGAGAACGGCATTAATTTCCGTCACGGATTCTGATTTAGGGTGAACCCGGATATCGCGCAGGCGCTGGCGCTCCTGTTCAATCAATTCCAGCTTCTGGTTAAAGCGCGCCCAGCGGGCATCATCAACCAAGCCCAGTTCGCGTCCGGCAGCGGTCAGACGCAGATCGGCATTATCTTCACGCAGCATCAGACGATATTCCGCGCGTGAGGTAAACATGCGGTACGGCTCTTTGGTGCCCAGCGTGCAGAGGTCGTCCACCAGCACGCCGAGGTAAGCCTGATCGCGACGCGGTGCCCAGCCTTCTTTTTCCGCCGACAGACGAGCGGCGTTCAGTCCGGCCAGCAGTCCCTGCGCCGCAGCCTCTTCATAACCAGTGGTGCCGTTAATCTGACCGGCAAAGAACAGCCCCTGAATATATTTACTTTCCAGGGTCGGTTTCAGATCGCGTGGGTCAAAGAAATCGTACTCAATGGCGTAGCCCGGACGCACGATTTTGGCGTTCTCCATTCCCTGCATGGAACGAACAATCTGCATCTGCACATCGAACGGCAGACTGGTAGAGATCCCGTTCGGATAAATTTCGTTGCTGGTCAGCCCTTCCGGTTCAAGGAAGATCTGATGCGCATTACGATCGGCAAAACGCATTACTTTGTCTTCAATTGACGGACAGTAACGTGGACCGATTCCCTCGATGATCCCGGCATACATCGGGCTGCGATCGAGGTTATTGCGGATCACATCATGCGTTTTTTCATTGGTATAGGTGATGTAGCATGGGATCTGCTGCGGATGCTGAGCAGTATTCCCCATGAACGAGAATACCGGCAGCTGCGCATCGCTATGCTGTGCTGCCAGTACGTTGAAATCAATACTGCGGGCATCAATGCGCGGCGGAGTGCCGGTTTTCAGGCGATTAACCCGTAACGGCAGTTCACGCAGACGACGTGCCAGCGGAATGGATGGTGGATCGCCGGCGCGGCCACCGCTGTAATTATCCAGTCCGATATGAATTTTTCCATCAAGGAAAGTCCCCACCGTCAGTACCACGGTTTTAGCACGGAATTTCAGCCCCATCTGGGTAACCGCACCCACCACACGATCGTTTTCCACAATCAGATCGTCAACCGCCTGTTGGAAGATCATCAGGTTAGGCTGGTTCTCCAGCGCGGTGCGTACCGCCTGGCGATACAACACGCGATCGGCCTGGGCACGGGTCGCCCGCACGGCTGGTCCTTTACTGGCGTTTAGTATCCTGAACTGAATACCGGCCTGGTCGATGGCATGGCCCATCAGTCCGCCAAGTGCATCCACTTCTTTAACCAGATGTCCTTTGCCGATCCCACCGATAGCCGGATTACAGGACATTTGTCCAAGCGTATCAATGTTATGGGTTAACAGCAGGGTTTGTTGACCCATACGGGCAGCGGCCATAGCGGCTTCTGTTCCCGCATGACCACCACCGATTACGATGACGTCAAAAGGATCCGGATAAAACATGGTACTGCACCTCGCGGTTGGCGAATAAGGGATTGTTGCCTGGACGTGGATTCTACTGGACTTCAGACAACGGGGAAAGTGTCGGGATCTTCCGCTATTAAAAAGAAGATCTTTTTTATTTAAAGATCTCTTTATTGGATCTTCTATTAGGATCGTTCATCTCTGTGGATAAGCCATTTTTCTGCTTTGGGATCATTCCATTAGAGAGGATCATTTGCTGTGAATGATCGGTGATCCTGGACCGTATAAGCTGGGATCAATATTGCTGTTTATACACACCCCCCCGGCGACATCAAAGTTGTTACTGGGATAACAACCGGTTTTCACCGGGTAATTAGACGGGTTATCCACAGATTAAGGTGAAAAAAAACTGCAAAAAAGAGTAAAATTTACAAAAAAGAGGATCGGGAAGGGCGATCCTGATACCGAATACCATCAGGATCGTGACTTCAGATCTGCGTTTTCCACTCCGTCAGCCAGACTTCAGCCGGATCTTCCGGGATCTCGTGTTCCTGCACATCAATTTCCAGTCGTTCACCCACGCGCACCGCACCCAGTGAACTTAACAGCTGGTCAATGCTGATAATGGCACCGCAGAACAAATCGTATTCACGGTTGCCGATCCCGATTGCGCCATAACGCAGGCCACTGAGGTCCGGTTTTTGCTGCTGAATGGCATCAAACAGCGGTTGCAGATTATCAGGAAGCTCACCGGCACCATGAGTCGAGGTGACAATCAGCCAGATCCCCTGTGGTTTCAGCACATCCAGCGTGGGACCATGCAGCGTTTCAGTAGAAAAGCCGGCGTCATTCAGCAGTTCTGCCAGATGATCGGCAACGTATTCGGCACTGCCTAACGTACTGCCACTGATTAAGGTGATGTCGGCCATAACGGCTCCCTGAATAGCAAAGGCAGGCATTGTACTCTGTGATCAGTCTGGGATCTACCTGTGGATAATTATGGGTATTTTTCAGCAACGATCAACAAACCCGCCGTGATGGCGGGATGAGCGCGGCGAGGGTGATAAGGGCTGTGTGGATAAGGTTATACCGCGTTTCAGGGCTTGATACTGCGCATAATTGGGTTTTGCAGGGAGATCAGGGTTTCAGTGGACTGAATTTCATCGATGGTTTGTATCTTGTTGATCAGCACCAGCTGCAGGGCATCTATCGAGCGACACATCACTTTAATAAAGATGCTGTAATGACCGGTGGTGTACCAGGCTTCTACCACTTCATCCAGTGCCTCCAGCTTCGCTACGGCAGCATGGTAGTCTCTGGCGCTTTTCAGGATGATGCCAATAAAGCAGCAGACGTCATAGCCCAGCTGTTTGGCATCGATTTCTACCCGGGTGCCTTTAATAATCCCGGCCTGCTTCATTTTCTCTACCCGTACATGAATAGTGCCGGGGCTGACCGCAAACTTTTTTGCCAGTTCGGCATAGGCGATACGGGCATTGTCCAGCAGGGCATTGAGGATAGCGCGATCGAGATCGTCCGGTTGCATAGTCTCGGGCATGGCCGCTCCGTGATAAAGGTGATGTTATCCCCGCAGCATAGCATGCCGTGGGGAGCTGATAAGCTGCGTCTACCAGGGATTCGCTGCGGCTAAAAAAGAAAGTTGCTCAGAATGAACAATATAACTACTAACAAAAGGATAAAAAATATCAGCCCGACACTGAATAAAAAGATATGAAGACCCAGTGTTGCCATGCCGAAAGCCAGCGAGCCGGTAACGCTCCAGTGGCTTTCCTTACACATTCCCGCGATAAAGGCTAACAGCATGGCAATAACTGCCGACCCGATTTCGATGCAATCCAGAATATCGTCGATATTATGCGTGTTATTTTTAGCAGGGATGAGCGTTTTTTCTCCTTTAAGACCCGCGATAATGCCTTTTTTTATCGCTGAAACCTGTTCAGCGACCACGATTTCCAGAGTGGCCGGGGGAGCCGCAAAGGGACCAAGATTAACGTGGAGAAGACTGAGGGTGAGTGCAAAAGCCCCCAGAAACAGACCCGCTGAGCTCCATTTATTCTTTAAGAGTGTATCCATACTACGAACATCCTGTTTAACGTCAGATATAAAAAAACTTTACTGGCTGAAAGCAAAGGGATGGTAAAGAGTATCTGGCAAGGGCAGTGAACTGCCCTTGCTGACAGAACTACTTTTTACGCCACAGGGTCAGCTGTGCCAGCGTATGCTGGTATTTACGCGCCGTTTCTCGGATAACAAAAGGCACGTCCTGTGGCGGTGCGATCTCGCTAAATTCCGCCAGCAGCAGGCGCTGTAAGGCGTGATACGTGGGCAGCACTTCACCGTTCTCACGCTGGCCGCCCAGCCAGTGCTCTTTGGGCGTATACTCCTCCAGCCAGGTATAAGGTGAAGCCAGCATCAAAATCCCACCTGGATTGATCATGGTGCTGATATCGTGCAGAAAGCGCGCCGGCTGGCGCAGGCGATCAATCAGGTTGGCAGCCAGCACCAGATCGTAGCGTTCAGCGGGTGCTTTCAGATTGCAGGCATCCCCCTGCATAAACTGAATGCGGCTGGCCTGTTCCGGGCTAAGGCCAAAGTCCTGCAGGCGGATTTCATGGCAGCTGGTCAAATCGCCCTCTTCACAACGGGTATACCGGCAGACGTCACCCGCCGCCAGCTGCAGGGCTACGTCAATAAAGCGTGCCGAGTAATCCATGCCCACCACCCGATCGAAGTGGCGTGCCAGCTCAAAACTGGCGCGCCCGGTAGCGCAACCAATATCCAGCGCCCGCCCCCGTTTGCCTGCCAGTCCGCCAGCGATGGCCGCCAGCGTACAGGCGTAGTTGGCAACGCCAAAGTGCCCGTCGCCATACTGGAAGTCGAGATACTGCGACACCATCACATCGGTTTCATAGGGGTTCTGTTTGCTGCTTTCCTGATGCTCAGAAACCACATAGCGGAATCCGGCATGCTGGAAAAAGTGACGGCGGAAAGCATAGCGCGCTGATTTCAGTACTTCATTGCCGGTGGAGATCCAGCTGCCACCCTTAATCAGCGCATGGCGTCCATCAAAGGTGGGGGTAGAGAAATCATCATACAGCGGGTGAATGCGAAAACCGCTAAAGCCGCTGATGGCTGTGGTGCTCCACTGCCAGACGTTGCCGATCAGATCGTAAAATTCACCCTGCTTAAAGCTGTCCACCGGGCAGGAAGAGGCCCAGTGCTCAAGATTGATATTGCCGGGGGCGTTTTGCCAGTCCGGCCAGTCGCCTGCCAGCTGCTCGCGCAGCAGCATCCATTCACTTTCTGCCGGCAGCTGTATCTGCTGCCCGGTTTGCTGTGCTTTCCAGCGGCAGAATGCTGCCGCTTCCAGCTGGTTAACTTCTGCCGGCCAGTCCCACGGCATGGGGACTTCGCTGCACATCAGCCGCAGCTGTAAATCATCGGGATGCTCAATACTGCCGCGCCAGAAGGTGGGCATGGTCGCACTGGTGAATTTACGCCAGTTGTCGCCCTCTTCATCCCACCAGCGCGACTGGTGATAGCCACCGGCGCTGACAAACGCGTAATATTCGGCATTGCTGACCAGCATCTGACTGGCCTGAAAAGGTTTTACCCGGACATGCTGGCTGCCGTATTCGTTATCCCAGCCGTAGGTATCATCAGTTTTACCCAGGGTTATTTCACTACCAGCCACTGCCAGCAGGCGGTTTTGTGGCACGCTGTGGCGATCGTGGCGTGCTGTCGGGCACACCGGCCAGTGGGGCTGGGGTTCTACCCACTCCAGCGGAAGCTGGCGGATCAACACGCTGGAGGTTTCCAGATGAATGCGCTCATGCTCGATCCCCATCAGGATCACCCAGGCCGGGCTGTCCCAGTCAATCGGCAGGGTCAGCGGCATCTGAGAAATAAACTGCTCCACCCGGGTACATACCTGCTGCCGATAGGCGCGCAGCTCGCTGAGGGAAGGCCAGTCATAATGAGCTTCATCCAGATCGTCCCAGCTCATTTCATCAACGCCAATCGCCATCATGGCTTCGATGCGGCTGTCGGTACGGCTGTCGATCAGACGGGCGGCCATCAGCTTATTGATATAGAAGGTAGCGGTATGGCCGTAATAAAAGATCAGCGGATGGCGCAGGCTGATGGCTTTGGTGTAGTAACCGCGTTCATCAGCAATGCAGTCAAACAGGCTTTCATACAAAGCCCAGGTCTGACGAAAGTAGTCAAGTAATTGCTGGCGCTTACGTTCCGGATCGTCACCGCTGAGTGTCAGGGTACGGGTAGCAGGGGGAAGTCCGGGATACTGATGATTCAGGTTCAAAGGAAACTCCAGCTGGCTGAGGCGTGTCTGTCAGTATACAACAGCGTTACCGGGGTGCTGCGCGCTGGCCTGCGTTAAGGCGATTTTTTATGGCTTAAGTGGTAGCCACAATGAGTTACGTGACACACTCTGATGTTTCAGACTGGTTAACTGAATGTAAAAGAAGCATTCTCATAAATTCTCAACTGTCGTAAAATAAATCCATTATCTGTGATAATCGCCCCGTTGGGCGTCAACCTCTAATCGTGTTTGCTTTTTTTATAAAGTATAATTTCAAAAATCACCCTACCAAAAAGCAAGCTAAAAAAACTTAACGGGACAAAATATTCAGGGGAAATAAAATGCCAGGAAAATAAAGCTAATAAAAGAGCAATCCAAAAGCAAACCTCATTCTTTAAGTCTTTAAATATAAAATTAAACATTTTTTTTATTTTTCTTTAAGAAGTTGGAGATTAACCAATGAAGTAATACTGTAACTATTAAGCTTAGTATTATAATGATGAATACAATAATACTAAGGTTACTAAATAAATAAAAAGGATTTAAATGAGATACATAATTATCTGCCAGTTCAATAGGGATAAAACGAAAGAATAATTCAAATGATGTAGAAATCAATAAAACGAAAAGTAAAATGAAGCCTAATGCTCTCAATATCCATCCAGACAAAATTAAATCTCCATAAATTCTTTTCAATAGTATATAATGTAATCTGCCATCAGGAAAGGAAAACCTTAAAATGAATGTATCAACGGCACTCAAAGTTAAGATTCAATCAGACAGAGCTGCTGCCATGCGGTTAGAAAAAGCCGTCTCCGGTGCAAAAAAAGAGACAGAAAAAACAATCAAAAATATGGGGTTGGGGGCAGAGAGGCTATCCTGGTATACATCATGTTTAGTTCCTTCATATCAGGATGTATGCAAAGAATTAGCGTCAGAAGATAGTCGACTTGTTAAGTCCATATTCAATGCTTTAAAAAGGCCTGATGTTATTAAAGATATGCTTGTAATTTATTTTTCTTATGAGATTTCAAAACTAAAATCAGAGGAGGAAAAGCATAAATTCAGTACAAAAGAAAAAATAGTAAAGATAGATATAAGAGCAGCAAAGATATTATCAGATTATGCTAACAGAAGACTGGCTACAGAAATGGCTGCCGCTTCCTTATCCACGATTGTTATTAATTCTGTTAACTTTAAAACGACAGCTTTTAATGCTATAAATCGCAATTCCATTTGGATTGTCAGGATTGCCAATGTATACGGATATGCTCAAAAATCATCAGAAAGCGCAAGAAGACTAAAGTTATGGCATCCGGAATATTACGATTTGTTATATAGAAATGGATTGGAAATGCTCTACTTTATAATAGAACCAACACTTAAAAATAGCATCCAAAGTTCTTTTGGAATAAGAGGGGAAGATAGGTTTATTAAAATAATAGAACCCCTGTTGAAATAAAATATAAAATATTCTGCTTTAAGCTGGTGGCAGATTTATAGCTTATCCCATTAGGCTATTTTATTTGCCATTTTGGCCTTGGGCAGTGCTCGCAATCCTCACGTACTGCGTGCACGCTCCGGTTGTTCCGCGCTGTCCGTGGCCAAACCGGCTACAACAATGTACGCCTGGAGGGACAGGCTCTTACCTGTAATAGTAATTTATGAAATAAGCAGGTTTTTTAAACTCAACCATAAATGTCCCGGCTGGGAGGAGAGACTCACCATTCATCACCGCCGCCAGCGGCGCAGCAGCCGGCTTTTAATTCCGGTATCAAAACGCCAGATATGGTCAAACAGGTGCAGAATACCCGGCTTGCCGTGATCGGACATCGCAACGGCGTGAAAGCGCTGCTGGTGGCGGGTTTGATGCTTATGCAGCCCGGCAATCAGCGATTCCGGCAGGCGTTGGGCGATAAAATCAGAAATGACGACCGCATCGGCATCCTGCCACTGCGGCTCTGACAGACGCAGCAGGATAGCGTCAAAACAGGCGGCCAGGTCAGTACCGCCGCGAAAGCGCTGGCTAAGGAAACGGATCGCCTGGCTGATACCATCGCTGGCGGTCAGTTCATAGCCAATCACCTGATGAGCAAACAGCATAATATAACAGCGGCGGTTATCGGCCAGCGCAATGCGCAGTAGTGCCAGGCACAGGGCTTTGGCGCAGCGTTCGTTAAAGCCACCCATGGAGCCGGAGGTATCGACGCAGATGATAAACGGGCCGCGCGGATGAATATCATTATGCTGCTGCACTGCCGGACGCTGTTTAATGCTCTGATGCCAGCTTTCGCCCTGCAGGCGATAAGTCAGCAGACGTTTCTCTACCAGCCGGCGGTAAAATTCCATTTCCAGCTCCGTCATGCCGAGTGTGGCCAGCTCCGGCGGCAGCAGCCGTAAAATATCATCACTTTGATGCAGGCCGCTGACTTCTTCCGGGACAGTGTCCGGCTCGCGCTCCAGATGACGGAACTGCTGGGGTGGTGCATCTTCCGCTTTTACCGCTTTGGCCTCCCGACTGCGCCCCAGCTGCTCCGCCAGTTTCAGCAGCTCGGGCTGGCTGGTCAGAAAATCACCGTACGCCACCAGCAGCTGATAATCACTCTGTTGCAGTGTGCCGCGCGCCAGATCCCACAGGCGACCGGCGGCAGTTTCGTTATTTTCAGCGAGGATCGGTGCCAGCTGGCCACTGATCGCCATCTGATGCTGCAGCTCGGCCTTCAGCCGGTCACGCTCCTGCTCCAGCAACTGCTGATTCAGGGTCATGGTCTGCAGCGTCAGGCTCAGACGCCAGCGCTGCAAAAACAGCGTTTGCTGCGCGTCATTTAACCCCGTCGGGGCGCCCTCAGCCAGCTGGCGGGCTTTGTCGGCAAAGGGTGATTGCTGCTGTTGCAGCCACAGCAGCTGCTGCGCCAGCTGCTGATTAAACTGCGAATTGCTTAATGCCTGGCACTGACGAAAGCGGTTGAACTCCTGTTCCAGCGCTTCCGGCACCTGGGTGTTTTTGCTCTGCTGCTGTACCTCGCCCTTCCACTGCTGCAAATGATGCTGCATGGCGGCTTTCAGTGTCGGGAATTTCTCCAGAAACGCCAGCACTGGCGGTGAGGCCAGCAGGGCCAGGCTGACATCTTCGATCAGATCGTTTTCGCTGATAGACAGCAGGGCGTTAAGGGTATCCAGGGATATCACTGGCGTGCGTCTTTCAGCTGTTGCGCGACCTGCTGCAGGCTTTCTTCAATCCTGGCCAGCCAGTCATCGCTGATAAACAGGCAGCGATGGTGCTGACTGAACAGCATTCTTTGCGTCTGTAACTGGCTCTCCACCTCATCCAGCTGTTGCTTAATTTCTTCCGGCAGATCCTGATGCATCTGGCCGGGCAGCGTCAGGCGGGTGCTTTGCAGGCTGATATCCCGCAGGGCCAGGCACTCTTCGCTGTCGATATGTAAATCCAGTTGCTGAGCAAAGCCAATGCCGTTCAGCTTGCCGCGGATTTCGCCCCCTTTTTGCAGCCAGTGTTGCAGGGCGTCACGCGTCAGGGTGATATGGCTGACCTGTAAATCGTGTAACGTCAACGGCTTTTGCAGCATCAGCGTCAGACTGTCTGCCGTCAGACCAGGGGGCAGCTCGTAGTGCGGTTTGCGTACAAAGATCCCGCCATGTTTTTCCAGATGGATAGCCTGCTCAATGCTTTTTTGTTGCAGCAGCACCAGACGGCGGGCGTTGATTTGTTGCAGTTTCAGCAGCATTGGCTGCTGCTGCCATGCCTGTTGGGTGATCAGATTATCGATTTCGCTGTCCAGCAGCGACATGGAAGACATGTCATGCCACAGGCAGTCCTTCAGCAGGATCAGATCCACCGGCGCAATGGTGGTGCGCCCGCTGTAAAAGGCGCTGGCCTGCAGCAGATGAATCGCTTTTTTCCAGCGGCGGTCAGAGATATAAGGCGCATCAGCGTGATTTTCCAGCGACTGACGCAGCTGAAAAATCAGCTCAAACACGTTTTCCGGCAGGGCCACTTTACTGATGCCCTGCTGCCAGCTCAGATACTCTTCATCGCTGATGCACAGCGATTCGGTTACCGGATTCTGATTTTCATCCTGCTGCTGGGTTAGCAGGCTGCGAAAGTTTTGCTTTTCATGCACATTATCCAGCCACAGGCGGATCAGCATACGATCATACAGCGCTTCCAGCCCGCTGTCGGCTTCCGGTAACTCATTGGAGGCGGTGACCAGCAGGCGCATCGGAATTTTTTCCTCGCTATCGCCATTGCGAAAGCGGCGTTCATTAATGGCGGTCAGCAGGGTATTCAGGATTGCCGGGCCGGCTTTCCAGATCTCATCAAGAAACACGATTTCGGCATCGGGCAGATACCCTTTGGTCAGGCGCTGATAGCGCCCTTCGTCTTTCAGCGCCTGAATGGAAAGTGGGCCAAACACCTCTTCCGGAGTGGAGAAGCGCGTCATCAGATATTCAAATGCCCGGGCACTGGCAAAGGCATACTTCAGCCGGCGGGCGATCAGGCTTTTGGCAATGCCGGGCGGGCCGAGCAAAAACACGCTTTCACCGCATAAGGCCGCCAGCAGGCACAGGCGAATCGCATGATGGCGTTCGTACAGACCTTTCTCCAGAGCATTGCTGAGGCGGGCAATGCGTTCCGCCAGTAAATGAGGCTGAGCCATCATCGAACATCCATCCTTTAAGTCTTCAGTACTGCCACCAAAATACCCGTGGCGATCGCGCCGCTACGCGCTGATTACAGTCCGCTTTTTTATCATCAAAGCAGGATAAAGACCATTGATCGTGAATGATATGTTAATTTTTTCAGGTTAATTAAAAGTGGGAATTTATAATGAAATGCGCATACTATGCGCTGATTAAAGGTCGTGGAATGGCCGTGCGCAATCCCGCGCCTGCAGGTCACAGCAAAAGATAAATCTATGAGTTCTGATAAGAAGCAACCCCTCGCTGGCGTTATGCTGGCCGCTATCGGTGTCGTTTACGGTGATATCGGTACCAGTCCGTTATACACCCTGCGTGAATGTCTCTCCGGCCAGTTTGGTTTTGGTGTTGGTCAGGAAGCGGTATTTGGCTTTCTGTCGCTGATCTTCTGGCTGCTGGTGCTGACGGTGTCACTGAAGTACATCAGCTTTGTGATGCGTGCTGATAACGCCGGCGAAGGGGGAATTCTGACCCTGATGTCGCTGGCCGGACGCAATACCGGGGCTCGTTCCACCGCCATTCTGGTGATTATGGGGTTAATTGGTGGCAGTTTTTTCTACGGCGAGGTGGTGATCACCCCGGCAGTATCGGTGCTGTCTGCCATGGAAGGTCTGGAAATCGCCGCCCCTTCGCTGGATAGCTATATTGTCCCGCTGGCGATCGCGGTACTCACCTTACTGTTTGTTATTCAGAAACACGGCACCGGCCTGGTCGGTAAGCTGTTTGCGCCGATTATGCTGCTGTGGTTTGTGATCCTCGCGCTGCTGGGGCTGCGTGGTATTATCAGTAACCCGCAGGTGTTGCAGGCGATGAACCCCTACTGGGCACTGCATTTCTTTATGGAATATAAGGCGGTATCGTTCTTTGCGCTGGGTGCCGTAGTACTGGCGATCACCGGGGTTGAGGCGCTGTACGCCGATATGGGGCACTTTGGTAAACTGCCAATTCGTCTGGCCTGGTTCAGCGTCGTGCTGCCGTCGCTGGTCCTGAACTATTTTGGTCAGGGTGCGCTGTTACTGCAGCATCCGGAAGCGATCAAAAACCCCTTCTTTCTGCTGGCACCCGAATGGGCGCTGGTTCCGCTGCTGATCCTGGCCACACTGGCCACGGTGATTGCCTCGCAGGCGGTGATTTCCGGCGTGTTCTCGCTGACCCGTCAGGCGGTGCGCCTGGGGTATCTGCCGCCGATGCGCATTGTGCATACCTCTGAAGAAGAATCCGGCCAGATCTATGTGCCGGTAATTAACTGGCTGTTGTTTGTGGCAGTGGTGCTGGTGATTGTCGGCTTTGAACACTCCAGCAACCTGGCAGCAGCTTACGGCATTGCGGTCACCGGCACTATGGTGCTGACGGCGATCCTCTCCGGCACCGTGGCGGTGCAAAACTGGCACTGGAGCCGTTATCTGGTGGCGCTGATACTGATTTGCATGCTGTGCATTGATGTGCCGCTGTTCTCGGCTAACCTGATTAAGTTCCTCTCCGGCGGCTGGCTGCCGCTGCTGCTGGCGTTACTGATGTTCATTGTGATGACTACCTGGAAGAGCGAGCGTTTCCGTCTGCTGCGCCGCATGAATGAGCACGGCAATTCGCTGGAAGCAATGATCGCCTCGCTGGAGAAATCACCGCCGGTTCGGATGCCGGGTACCGCAGTGTATATGTCACGTGCGCAGAAGGTGATCCCCTTTGCGCTGCTGCATAACCTTAAACATAACAAAGTGCTGCATGAACGCGTGGTACTGCTGACCCTGCGTAACGAAGATGCGCCTTTTGTGCATAATGTGAAAAGGGTGACGATTGAGCAGCTGTCACCGACCTTCTGGCGGGTAGTCGCCAGCTATGGCTGGCTTGAGACGCCAAATGTGGAGGAGATTTTCCACCGCTGCGGTCTGGAAGGGCTGAGCTGCCGGATGATGGAGACCTCGTTCTTTATGTCCCATGAATCGCTGATTATGGGCAAGCGTCCGTGGTATCTGCGCCTGCGCGGCAGGCTGTTTATGACGCTGCAGCGTAATGCGCTGCGTGCGCCCGACCAGTTTGAGATTCCGCCTAACCGGGTTATCGAGCTGGGGACCCAGGTGGAGATTTAACGCTTCGCTCGCCCGCAGGGTGGGTTGCTTGCAGCCCTGGTTTTTAAAGGCCAGGGCCAGGTCAAAGGCGTTTCACCATCCCGTTTCACGGGCTGGCGACAAGGGGCGATCAGGCGCAATCGCCCCTTGACCCCGTGCTTGCGGCGTCACTTCGCCCGCTTCGCGGGTACCCTTGGCCACGCCGCTTTCCGACGGACCGGCGTGATTCGACATCCTGTCTCAACACGCCTTTCGCCGCCGTCCTGGCGGCTCTTCCTGGATATCGTCGTTGCCTCGGCTCCGTTCCTGATGCCGCCTTAAGGTCAAAGTCAAAAGCCAGGTCAAGGTCAAGGTCAAGGGCGAAGGCCAGGGTAGCTGCCGGGTTAAGGTTGGGGGCTGTTCAGCGCCTGGATTAGATGCTGCACCGCCGGAGAGCGATCCAGTCGTCGCCAGGCCAGCGCGATATCACTCAGCAGGCTGGTATCTTCAATCTGGTGGTAGGTGATCCCCGGCAGGCGGAGGTGACTCAGTGAAGCCGGCACGATAGCAACGCCAAAGCCGGCAGCGACCATACTGATGGCGGAAGAGACCTGCGGCGACTGTTGCATCACCGACGGCTGAAAACCGGCGCGCAGGCAGGCGCTGATAATCACTTCGTACAGACTGGGGGCAACCTCGCGCGGAAATATTACCAGCGGATCCTGATGTAGTTCCCCCAGTGAAACAGATGTCCTGCCGCTTAAGTGATGCCCGGACGGCAGCACCAGCAGCATTTTCTCGCTGGTAATCACCTTAAGATTAAACGCTTTACTGCTTTCACAGGGCAGACGGACAAAGGCGGCATCCAGCAATCCTTCTTCCAGATCGTGCAGCAGCCTGACCATATCCGCTTCACGCGGCTGCAGGGAGACCGCCGGGTAGTTCTGCTGAAACTGGCTCAGCAGCTGAAATATCTGCGGCAGGAAAGCGGTGGAGCTGGCAAAACCAATGGACAGCTGACCGCTGATACCGCGCGCAATACCGCGGGTTCTCTCCAGCGCGTGTCCGCTCAGATCGAGAATATGGCGGGCGTCCTGATAAAACGCTTCCCCGGCCAGCGTCAGCTCCACGCTGCGCGTCAGACGTCGCAACAGCGGCGTACCAATCTCATCTTCCAGCTTTTTGATCTGCTGGCTGAGCGGTGGCTGGGAAATCCCCAGTATCTCCGCCGCCCGGGTAAAACTGCGATTCTCAGCGACCGCAACAAAGTAGCGCAGATAACGAAGTTCCATATCAAAAACGTCTTAAAGAGAAGGGAATTCTATATTGGCGTCTTAAGCTGAATCGCGTCAACATTGATTAAATACTCCTTAACAGTTTAGTGAAAGAGGATAGCGATGACACATTCCGCAACGGCTTGTGCATGTACCGAACAGCTGGTTTCTACCGTTCGGGAACTGCAAAAAGAGCGGCCTGAAAGCGTTATTTATCAGACCTCGTTAATGAGTGCGCTGCTGAGCGGCGTCTATGACGGTACCACCACCGTGGCTGATTTGCTGGAGAAGGGCGATTTTGGCCTCGGCACTTTTAATCAGCTGGACGGTGAGCTGATCGCCTTTAACCGTGAAGTGTATCAGCTGCGCTCCGATGGCAGTGCGCGCGCGGCGCGTGCCGATCAGCGCACGCCCTTTGCGGTGATGACCTTTTTCCGCCCGCAGTACCGCCATCAGTTTGCCGGCCCGGCCAGCCGTGAAGAAATCCATCAGGTCATCGACCAGCAGGTCAGTTCCGATAATCAGTTCTGCGCTTTGCGCATTGATGGTCTGTTTACTCACGCTCATACCCGCACCGTACCCTGCCAGCAGCGGCCGTATAAACCGATGCAGGAAGCGATTGAGCAACAGCCGGTGTTTCGCTTTGACCAGCGTAGCGGGGTGATTATCGGCTTTCGCACTCCACAGTATATGCAGGGGATTAACGTGGCCGGTTATCACGAGCACTTTATTACTGACGACCGTCAGGGCGGCGGTCATCTGCTTAATTACCAGTTAGAACACGGCACGCTGACCTTTGGTGAAATCAGCAAGCTGGTGATCGATCTGCCGGGTAACAAAGAATTCCTGGCAGCTAATTTAAACCCGGATGACCTGGACTCGGCCATTCGTTCAGTGGAAAGCTGAGGAGAGGTAACGATGAAAAATGCTACGGATATTCAACAGTGGACGCATGGTGCCGATCTGGTGGTGGCACAGCTGGAAGCCCAGGGGGTAAAACAGGTTTTCGGTATTCCCGGCGCGAAAATTGATAAGGTGTTTGATTCACTGGTGGACTCATCCATTCAAACGATTCCGGTACGTCATGAGGCCAATGCCGCCTTTATGGCAGCCGCGGTAGGGCGTCTGACCGGCCGTGCCGGGGTGGCGCTGGTGACGTCCGGGCCGGGCTGCTCCAACCTGATCACCGGGATGGCGACCGCCACCAGCGAAGGCGATCCGGTGGTGGCGCTGGGGGGGGCGGTAAAACGTGCCGACAGCGCCAAACAGGTGCATCAGAGTATGGATACCGTGGCGATGTTTCGTCCGGTCACCAAATATGCCGTTGAAGTGGGTTCATCCGATGCGATTGCCGAAGTGCTGTCAAATGGCTTTCGTCAGGCTGAGCAGGGTCGCCCCGGCGGAGCCTTTGTCAGCCTGCCACAGGATATTGTTGATGGCCCCGCGCGCGGACATTTGCTGACCGCCAACGGTCAGCTGCTGATGGGCTCTGCGCCGGAAAGCGCGATTAACGCGGTGGCAGAGGAAATTGCCCGCGCCAAAAATCCGGTGATCCTGCTGGGACTGATGGCCAGTCAGCCAGGCAACAGCGAGGCGCTGCATCATCTGCTGGAGCGCAGCCATATTCCGGTTACCAGTACCTATCAGGCCGCCGGGGCGATCCGTCAGGAACATTTCTCACGCTTTGCCGGACGCGTTGGACTGTTTAATAACCAGGCCGGTGACCGGCTGCTGCGTGAAGCCGATATGATCATCACCATCGGCTACAGCCCGGTGGAGTACGAACCGGCAATGTGGAACAGCGGTAATGCCACCCTTATCCATATAGATGTGCTGCCAGCCGATACCGATAACTGCTATCTGCCGGATGCCGAACTGGTGGGGGATATTGCCGCTACCCTGAACAAGCTGACCGCGGCGATCAAAGTACCGCTGGAGCTGAGCCCACAGGCCGCCAGTATTCTCGAAGATCGCCAGCAGCAGCGTGAACTGCTGGCCCAGCGCGGCCGTCAGCTGAATCAGTTCGCCCTGCACCCGCTGCGCATCGTGCGGGCGATGCAGGATATTATCAATGATGATGTGACTCTGACGGTGGATATGGGCAGCTTCCATATCTGGATTGCCCGTTATCTTTACAGCTTCCGTGCCCGCCAGATTATGATCTCCAACGGACAGCAGACAATGGGGGTCGCTCTGCCCTGGGCGATTGGTGCCTGGCTGGTGGATCCGTCACGTAAGGTGGTATCGGTTTCCGGCGATGGCGGCTTCCTGCAGTCCAGTATGGAGCTGGAAACCGCAGTACGCCTCGGCGCTAACCTGTTACATATCATCTGGGTGGATGAGGAGTACAATATGGTGGCGATGCAGGAGCAGAAAAAATACCAGCGCGTCTCCGGGGTTAAATTCGGGCCGATAGATTTTAAAGCCTACGCTGAATCCTTTGGCGCGGCTGGCTTCGCGGTGGAAAGCGCCGATATGCTGGAGCCGGTGCTGCGTCAGGCGATGGATGTCCAGGGTCCGGCGGTGGTGGCTATCCCGGTGGATTATGCCGATAACCATTTACTGATGGGGCAGCTGCATCTTAGCCAAATCCTGTAAGTTTCCCCTTCTAAAGCTCACGGGCCGGATTTCCGGCCCGTTTTTATACCGAAGTCATTCTGAAGCCCTGATACCATTTTGAGATTCCCATCACCTATTTTTTAATCGCTGGCGAAACGTTTCGATAGCGATCACAGATTACCGCTCCGGCAATTGTTTTCCGTTTGTTACTTTCTACACTGGCAGCCTGTGAACATTGCCGTGTGGAAGGGAAAATGAAAAAAGGTCCGTTGCTGAATGCTGAAATCTCCGCGGTGGTTGCCCGGCTGGGCCATACCGACAGCCTGACAATTTGCGATGCCGGACTGCCGATCCCCGAAGGCGTGCAGCGTATCGATCTGGCGTTAACTGCCGGGGTGCCGAGCTTTCTGTCTGTGGTGGCCGCCGTAACCGGCGAGATGCAGGTGGAAAGTGCGGTAATCGCGTCTGAGATCAAACAGCACAACCCTGAACTGCACGGCCAGCTGCTACTGCTGCTGAAAACGTTGCAACAGCAGCAGGGGAATAGCATCAACGTCATTTACGTTAACCACGACGATTTTAAGCGCTTAACCGGGGCCAGCCGCGCGGCGATCCGCAGCGGTGAATGCTCGCCGTATGCCAATGTGATCCTTAATGCGGGCGTGACGTTCTGAGATGGATATGCAGCCGTTACTTCAGCTTAACAATATCGAGAAATCCTTCCCCGGCGTCAGGGCGCTGGCGGGGGCGTCACTTAACGTTTATCCCGGGCGGGTGATGGCGCTGGTGGGGGAAAATGGTGCCGGTAAATCCACCATGATGAAAGTGCTGACCGGTATTTACAGCCGCGATGGCGGCACTATCCGCTGGCTGGGCAAAGAAACCACCTTCAGCGGACCAAAAGCATCGCAGGAAGCGGGCATTGGCATTATCCACCAGGAGCTGAATCTGATCCCCCAGCTGAGCGTGGCAGAGAATATTTTCCTTGGCCGTGAATGCGTTAACCGCTTTGGCTGCATACAGTGGTCAACGCTGTATGCCCGCGCCGATGCGCTGCTACAGCGGCTTAATCTGCGCTTTAACAGCCATAAGG
This sequence comes from uncultured Erwinia sp., assembly GCA_945290265.1. Classification (GTDB taxonomy): domain Bacteria; phylum Pseudomonadota; class Gammaproteobacteria; order Enterobacterales; family Enterobacteriaceae; genus Erwinia. The sequence continues at coordinate 6,628 of CALYQW010000006.1, read as the reverse complement.
CGGTGGGGGAGCTGTCAATTGGCGATCGGCAAATGGTCGAAATTGCCAAAGTGCTGAGCTTCAAGTCGCGGGTGATCATTATGGATGAGCCAACGGATGCGCTCACCGATACTGAAACCGCCTCACTGTTTCGGGTAATCAACGAACTGAAAGCCCAGGGCTGCGGCATTGTGTATATCTCCCACCGCATGAAAGAAATTTTCGAGATCTGCGATGACGTCACCATCTTTCGTGACGGCCAGTTTATTGCCGAACGTCCGGTAAGCGAACTGGACGAACAGTCGCTGATTGAAATGATGGTAGGGCGCCGGCTGGAAGAACAGTATCCGCGCCTCGATCAGGCACCCGGTGAGGTACGTCTGAGCGTTGAACATCTCAGCGGCTCCGGGATACATGATGTCAGTTTCACCCTGCGTAAAGGGGAAATCCTCGGCGTTGCCGGGCTGATGGGTGCCGGGCGCACTGAACTGATGAAGGTACTGTATGGCGCGCTGCCGCGCAGCGCCGGTCAGGTGATACTGGAAGGTAAACCGGTGCTGGCACGCACGCCGCAGGAAGGGCTGAAAAACGGCATTGTGTATATTTCGGAAGATCGCAAGCGTGACGGGCTGGTGTTGGGGATGTCCGTGAAAGAGAACATGTCTCTGACCGCGCTTAACTATTTCAGTTACCCCTCTGGCCGTCTGAAGCACGATCGCGAGCAGCTGGCGGTAGGTGACTTTATTAAGCTTTTCCATGTGAAAACGCCGTCAATGGATCAGCTAATCGGCCTGCTGTCTGGCGGTAATCAGCAAAAGGTCGCCATTGCCCGGGGCCTGATGACCCGGCCTAAGGTGCTGATTATTGATGAGCCAACGCGTGGTGTGGATGTCGGGGCAAAAAAAGAAATTTATCAGTTAATTAACCAGTTCAAACAGGAAGGGTTAAGCATCATTCTGGTGTCTTCTGAACTACCGGAAGTGCTGGGGATGAGTGACCGCGTACTGGTGATGCATGAAGGCCGCCTGAGTGGGGATTTCCCGATTGAACAGGCTTCACAGGAGATCATTATGGCAGCAGCCGTGGGTAAACATAACAACATGCAGCAGGTAGCACCATGAGTACATTCACCACCCCTGCCCGTGGACAACAGACCAGAGCCTGGCTGCTGGAACAGAAATCACTGATTGCACTGGTGGTGCTGATCGTCATTGTCTCCTGCTTCAGTCCGAACTTTTTCACCCAGGCAAACCTGTTCAATATTCTGCAACAGACCTCGGTCAACGCCATTATGGCGGTAGGCATGACGCTGGTGATCCTGACATCGGGCATTGACTTGTCGGTGGGATCACTGCTGGCCCTGACCGGCGCGGTGGCGGCGTCGTTGGTCGGACTGGAAATTAACGCGCTGGTGGCGATTGCCGCCTCGCTGGGGCTGGGACTACTGATCGGGGGCATCACCGGCGTGATTGTCGCCAAAGGCAGGGTGCAGGCGTTTATTGCCACCCTGGTGATGATGCTGCTGCTGCGTGGCGTCACCATGGTATACACCGATGGCAGCCCAATCAGCACCGGTTTCAGTGACAATGCTGACCTGTTTGGCTGGTTTGGTATTGGTCGCCCGCTGGGGATCCCGGTGCCGGTCTGGCTGATGGCTGCGGTGTTTCTGGTGACCTGGTTTATGCTGCATCACACCCGGTTGGGGCGTTATATCTACGCGCTCGGCGGCAATGAGGCGGCAACCCGGCTCTCCGGTATCAGCGTTGATCGGGTCAAAATTGTGGTGTATGCCTTATGCGGCATGCTGGCGGCGTTGGCCGGAACTATCGAAGTGGCGCGCCTGTCATCGGCGCAGCCAACGGCGGGTACCGGCTATGAGCTGGATGCGATTGCGGCAGTGGTACTGGGTGGTACCAGCCTGGCCGGTGGTAAAGGACGGATTTTCGGGACGCTGATTGGGGCACTGATCCTCGGCTTTCTGAATAATGGCCTGAATCTGCTGGGCGTATCCTCCTACTATCAGATGATTGTTAAAGCAGTGGTTATCCTGCTGGCAGTGCTGATGGATAACAAAAGCAGTAAATAACCCCCGGCTATTTGAGGATAATCATAATGAAAATGAAGAAACTGACGGCCCTTGCCCTGATCCTGGGAACCACCTTAAGCGCCAGCGCGCTGGCAAAAGAGTCCCTGGCGCTGGTGATCTCTACCCTGAATAACCCGTTCTTTGTTTCGCTGAAAGCAGGCGTACAGAAAGAAGCCGACCGACTGGGTTACAACCTGGTGGTGCTGGACTCGCAGAATAATCCGGCGAAAGAGCTGGCTAACGTGCAGGATCTGGCGGTACGTGGCACCAAAATCCTGATGATTAACCCCACAGATTCTGATGCCGTGGGTAATGCGATAAAAATCGCCAATCAGGCCAGCATCCCGGTGATCACCCTCGACCGGGTGGCTTCTCAGGGCAAAGTAATCAGCCATGTCGCTTCGGATAACCGTCAGGGCGGCAAAATGGCCGGTGACTTTATTGCCAAAAAAGTGGGTGAAGGCGCAAAAATTATCGAACTGCAGGGCATTGCCGGTACGTCTGCGGCGCGCGAGCGTGGTGAAGGTTTCAGACAGGCGGCAGCAGCGCACCATTTTGTGATGCTGGCCAGCCAGCCGGCGGATTTCGATCGTACCAAAGGGCTGAACGTGATGCAGAACCTGCTGACGGCGCACCCGGATGTTCAGGCGGTATTCGCGCAAAATGATGAAATGGCGCTGGGTGCATTGCGCGCATTGCAAACTGCCGGAAAATCTGATGTTGTGGTGGTGGGATTTGACGGCACCCCGGACGGGGTTAAAGCTGTTAAAGGCGGCAAACTGGCTGCTACCGTTGCACAACTGCCGGAACAGATTGGTATGATCGGTGTGGAAACCGCCGATAAAGTGTTGAAAGGCCAGGAAGTACCTGCTGTTAATCCGGTTGACCTGCAACTGGTTACTCAATAAATCAAAGAAAAGTATGGCACGCGCCACCTTCGGGTGGCGCACTTCTCCGGATAATCCCCTATGAATAATCAGACTGGCCTCGCGGTTCTCGGCAGTATCAATGCCGATCACATTCTTAATCTGGCGCAGTTTCCCCGTCCGGGAGAAACCGTGATAGGGAAACAGTATCAGATAGCGTTCGGCGGGAAAGGGGCCAACCAGGCCGTTGCCGCAGGTCGCAGCGGTGCGGCTGTCTCCTTTATTGCCTGCGTTGGCGACGACGATACCGGCCAGCAAATCTGTCGGCAGCTGAAAACAGACCGTATCAGGACGGAGGCAATTGCCAGCGTAGCGCAGGAGGCGACCGGCGTTGCGCTGATCTTTGTGAATGGTGAAGGCGAAAATGCCATCGGCATTTATGCCGGTGCCAATGCGGCGTTAACCCCGCATCGGGTTGAGCAGCATCGTCAGATTATCGCGGACGCCGGTATTTTACTGATGCAGCTGGAGTCTCCGCTGGAAAGCGTTCTGGTAGCGGCACGTATCGCGCGTGATAACCAGACCCGGGTGATCCTGAATCCGGCTCCGGCCAGCGAGCTGTCAGATGAACTGCTGGCGCTGGTGGATGTGATCACCCCGAATGAAACTGAAGCGCAGATCTTGACCGGCGTGGAAGTGAACAGTGAAGCTGACGCGGCACGGGCGGCACAGGTGCTGCACGGCAAAGGCATCGCCACGGTGATGATCACCCTCGGCAGTCGCGGCGTCTGGCTGAGCGAGCGCGGCCAGGGAGAGCGCATTGCCGGATTTAAGGTAAAAGCCGTCGATACTATTGCGGCAGGAGATACCTTTAACGGTGCGCTGGCAACCGCACTGCTGGAGCAGCGCACGGTCACCGAGGCGATACGTTTTGCTCATGCTGCGGCCGCGATTGCCGTTACCCGTCAGGGCGCACAGCCCTCGGTGCCCTGGCGTGAAGAGATCGATCAGTTTTTGCAGACACAGGATTAATCATGGCAACTATGAAGGATGTTGCCCGGCTGGCGGGGGTCTCCACCTCTACTGTTTCGCATGTGATTAACGATAATCGCTATGTCAGTGATGCGGTGCGGGAGAAGGTCATGGCGGCAGTCAGCCAGCTTAACTATGCCCCTTCAGCACTGGCACGCAGCCTGAAGATCAATCAGACCCACACGATTGGTATGTTGATGACCGCCAGCAGTAACCCTTTTTACAGCGAAGTGGTTCGTGGCGTGGAACGCAGCTGCTACCAGCGCGGCTACAGCCTGGTGCTGTGCAATGCGGAAGGCGATACCGATCGCCTTGCCCGTAGTCTGGAAACCCTGTTGCAGAAGCGCGTCGACGGGTTGTTGATTATGTGCAGTGAAAGCCTGTTGCCGGCCGCTCATCTGCTTGACCGTTATCCCACCGTGCCCTCGGTGGTGATGGACTGGGCACCTGCGCCGCTGGAAAAGTGCAGCGATATAATTCAGGACAATTCGCTGGTGGGAGGGGAAATGGCCACGCGCCATTTAATCAGCCAGGGATATCGGCGCATTGCCTGTATCGCCGGGCCGCAGGATAAAACCCCGGCGCGCTTACGGCTGGAGGGCTACCGACAGGCAATGGCCGCCGCCGGACTGACGATCCCTGCGGGCTATATCGTGGAGGGTGATTTTGAATTCCTCGGTGGTTTTAGTGCCATGCAGCAGCTACTGGCACTGTCGCCGCTTCCGCAGGCGGTGTTCAGCTGTAATGATGCGATGGCGGTGGGGGTTTATCAGGCGCTTTATCAGGCCGGGCTGCGGGTGCCGCAGGATATGGCGGTGGTGGGGTATGACGATATTGAACTGGCTGCTTATCTGACGCCGCCGCTGACTTCTATTCATCAGCCGAAAGATGCGCTGGGTGAGCTGGCGGTTGATACGCTGCTGCACCGGATGGCCGATCCGGGAGCCAGCCAGCAGCTGGTACTGACGCCGGAATTAGTTGAGCGCGGATCGACAGGAAGCTGTTAATCGCGGCGCGTTTTCTTGTTACTTTTAATCAGGTTGAGGCCATCTTCGGGCTTCAGATATAAAAAGATTAGTGCCGACAGCACTCCCACACCACCCATCGTCAGGAATGTGGCATGGAAATTTGAGAGGGTAGATCCGCTGAAGTTTTCGTAGAAGCGCAGCATGGCAGCACTGACCGCCACGCCAAACCCGATAGCCAGCTGCTGAGTTACTGCCAGCATACTGTTACCGCTGCTGGCGTTATTGTCCGTCAGATCGCCCAGGGTAATGGTGTTCATGGCGGTAAACTGGGTAGACATCGCTATCCCCAGAATAAACAGCGGGATCAGCAGGGCAAAAATGTTCCAGCTGGCTGACTGCAGGGCAAAAGAGGCAACCATTAGGCCGATAAACAGGGTGACAGCGATGAGCGTGCGGCGATAGCCGTATTGACTCAGAGTTCGCGTCACGGTGGATTTCGCCAGAATTGATCCCAAAGCAGTCGGTGCCATCATGCAGCCTGCGATTAGCGCGCTGTAACCGAAGCCAACCTGTAACATCAGCGGCATTAAAAAAGGAATGCAGCCGGTGCCCAGCCGCGAAGCGACATTGCCAGAAATGCCTACCGAGAAGGTGCGGATTTTAAACAATGACAGCGGCAGCAGCGGAGCCGGATGGCGGCGGGCATGCCGGATATATAAAAGAAGCAATACGCAGCCGGTCGCCAGTACTCCCAGCGCTACAGTGGCGGATACCAGTTTTTCCCCAAGCAACTCAACGCCACTGGAAATCCCTACCAGACCTAAACCAAACAGCAGGAAGCCGACCAAATCCAAGCGCCTTGCTGGCAAAGTAAAGTCAGGCATATATTTACGTGCGCAGATGATGCCGATTATGCCAATCGGAATATTGATCAGGAAAATCCAGTGCCAGGTGGCCCAGGTAACCAGCATCCCGCCAAGTAACGGACCCAGCACCGGGCCAACCAGGCCTGGCATGGTGACAAAGTTAAGCACCGGCAACAGTTCATTACGTGGGTAAGCACGCAGCAATGCCAGGCGCGCGACCGGCATCATCATCGCGCCGCCAATGCCCTGAACCACGCGGGAAATGACCAGCACCATCAGTGAACCGGAAAGGGCGCAGGCCAGTGAGCCGAGAGAAAACAGCGAGACGGCAAAAATAAAGACTTTGCGGGTGCCAAAGCGATCGGCCAGCCAGCCGCTGACCGGGATCAGCATGGCAACGGTCAGGGTATAACTGATAACGGCAGATTGCATCGCCAGCGGAGAACGGTGCAAGCTTGCTGCGATAGCCGGCAGGGCTGTATTCAGAATGGTGGCATCGAGCGATTGCATAAAGAACGCCATGGCGGCGATCCACGGAAGTCCGGCCATACTGCGCGCGGAGTTAATCATTGGTCGTCCTTTGATTCAAGTTACTGGCAGGGGATTCCCCTTGATGGTAAAGAGGATAGCATCTGAATTTAGTGAGCTGCGAGCAGCTTTATCTGATTCAGGCGGTAAAATGCAGTGTTATTAAGCGAAAGTTGTCGATTTAAACCGCAGATGATGAAAAAAAAGGCACTCAGACAATTTTTTAAAATTAGCCCTTGTCAGGCGCCGAGAACTCCCTATAATGCGCCCCCACTGACACGGAACAACGGCTTAACGACCGGC